>JBAZLD010000001.1:0-141345 GCA_041650475.1 Candidatus Babeliales bacterium
GTTTTACATCCTATGGGTTGGGATGCCTTTGGTTTGCCTGCTGAAAATTATGCAATAAAACAGGGAATTCATCCTAAAAAAAGTACTCAGGATAATGTTGCAAATTTTAAAAAACAATTAAAACAAACCGGTGCTATTTATGATTGGACAAAAGAAGTAAATACAACTGATCCTGAATATTATAAATGGACACAATGGATATTTTTACAAATGTATAACAAAGGGTTGGCTTATCAAGCCAATATGCCAATAAATTGGTGTCCATCTTGTAAAACTGGTCTTGCAAATGAAGAAGTTATTAGTGGAAAATGCGAAAGATGTTCAACTCAGGTAACGCAGAAAAATATTAGACAATGGGTGTTAAAAATAACTGAATATGCAGAAAAACTTTTGGATGGTCTTAATAAAATAGATTGGCCTGAAAAAGTTAAATTGATGCAAAAAAATTGGATAGGTAAAAGTTTAGGTGCGCAAATTAATTTTCAGACGGATAAAAATATAGATTTACAAGTGTTTACTACAAGACCAGACACAATTTTTGGAGCAACTTTTATAGTTATGGCTCCTGATCATGATTTAGTTGAAAAAATAACAGATAAAAAACAATTAAATGTTGTAAAAAATTACCAAAAAGAAGTAGAGCTTTTATCTGAGTTTGATAGAACTTCTGATATAAAAGAAAAAACAGGAGTTTTTACTGGTTCTTATGCAATTAATCCTGTTAATAATCAAAAAATTCCAATATATCTTTCAAGTTATGTTTTAAAAAATTATGGAACAGGAATAATAATGGCTGTTCCTGCTCATGATCAAAGAGATTTTGATTTTGCTAAAAAATTTAATCTTGAAATAAAACAAATTATAAAACCAATTGAACAAGTTAAAAATTATTATGATGAAAATAATAATCTTGTTTGTGCTATAGAAGAAGATGGTGTTTTGATTAATTCAGGTGAATTTGATGGTTTAGATGCCAAAATTGAAGGTACAAAAAAAATAGTAGAATTTTTAGAAAAGATAGGAAAAGTAAAAAGAGAAATTTGTTATAAATTAAGAGACTGGGTTTTTTCTAGACAAAGATATTGGGGTGAGCCAATTCCTATTGTGCACTGTGATAAATGTGGCGTTGTAACAGTACCAGAAAAAGATTTACCTGTTTTATTGCCAGATGTTGAAAATTATCAGCCAACAGGAACTGGTGAATCACCATTAGCTGCAATAAAAGATTGGGTAAATACAACTTGTCCAAAATGCGGAGGGTATGCAAAAAGAGAAACAAATACAATGCCTCAATGGGCAGGATCTTGTTGGTATTTTTTACGTTATCCAAATCCAAAATTGCAGGATAAACCCTTTTCTCAAGAAGACATGAATTATTGGCTTCCTGTAGATCTTTATGTTGGTGGAATAGAGCATGCTATTTTGCATTTATTATATGCACGATTTTATGTAAAAGTTTTGTATGATTTGGGGTATTTACCTTTTGATGAGCCATTTACAAAGCTGTTTAATCAGGGAATGGTTTGCATGAAGTCAGATAAAACTGGCCGTGTAGAAAAAATGTCAAAATCCAAAGGTAATGTTGTAAATCCAGATGATGTTGTGAAAGATTACGGTTCAGATGCTCTGAGAATGTATATACTTTTTATGGGACCACCAGAACTTGATTGTGAATGGCAAACAGATTCTATAAAGGGTGTGAAAAATTTTTTAAATAGACTTTGGAATTTTTTAGTTGATAGCGAAAATTTTGTTCAAAAAATATCAGAAAAAGGTTCAAAAAGATTCCATTTATTTTTAAAAGATTATCAAGAAAGAATAGAGCATTTCAAAACAAATACTGCCGTTTCCGCAATAATGGAATATTTTAATGATCTAAGTTCTAATAAAGAATTAATGCTGGATAAAAATACTCTTGAGCAATTTTTAATATCTTTATCTGTAATGGTGCCACATTTTGCAAGCGAATTGTTAGAAAAAATTTTAAATAAGCAACTTGAAAATTGTTCTTGGCCTTTTTTTGATCCAAAATTAGCGCAAGTTGATGAAATAGAAATTGCTATTCAAGTTAATGGTAAACTTAGAAATACAATTTTAGTAAAACCTGGAAGCTCTCAAAATGAAGTTGAACCTATAGCAAAAAATGCTGTAGAAAAATGGCTAGAGAATAAAAAAATTATAAAAATTATTTTTGTACCAAATAGATTAGTTAATTTTGTTGTAAAATAAATTAGAAATAGTATATTTTTAAAATATTTATGAAATATAAAGGTCTTTAAAGTTAAATTTTTGTTTATTTTTATAAGAAAGGTTTATTTATGTTAATGGATGTTTTGTTTGATGAACAAGAATTATTTCTTGAAGAAAAATTGAATCTTCTATTTGGTAAATATGACGAAGACGAAGAAGAAGATTATGATGATGAAGATGATGATTATGATTATGATGAAGATGATTACGAAGAAGGTGAAGATGATTACGAAGAAGGTGAAGATGATAATTATGAAAAAAAATAAAAAGCATTAATTATTTAATTTTATGCATTTTATTTTTTAAAGATCTTAATTAAAAAATAAGACCTGAAGTTGAAAAAATCAGGTCTTATTTTTTATTAAATAATTTATTCAGAAATCTATTTGTTCAATAACATAGAAAGAGATAATTTTTTCTTGATTATTTTGATCATCTACAAAAACCATATCGCCGTTTTGTAAAACGTCTTTAAATAGACCATAAGAAATAGTTTTATCAAAATTATGTATTTTTATTTTTTTGCCTATATAATTTTGATTCTTTGACCATAGATTATAAATATTATCAAATTCTAGATTTAGCCATTTTTGATAATATTTATCTATATTTTTTATTAAATTAGTAAACAAAGCTTGTTTATTTATATCTTTGTTTAAAATCTGTTTCAAGCTTGTTGCAATATTATAAAGTTCGTTTGATTTAGTAAAAGTATTATTAACGTTAATTGCAAAAGAAAAAATTATGGCTTTAGGATAAGTTTCTTGCCAGACAAGATTAAATAATACTCCCCCAATTTTTTTATTTTGATACATAAAATCGTTGGGCCATTTTAATTCGATTTTATTTAATTCTAAATTATAGTTTTTTAGGGTATCAAAAATACTAAGAGTTAGAGCCATATTTAAAGTGCTTAAAATTTGTTCTGGGTACGAAGACAAAATTTCAGGTTTTAATAAAATAGAAACTTTAATTTGTTCAAGATCACTTTGCCAAATTCGATCTTGTCTGCCATGAGTATATTCATGAATATCTGCGAGAAATATTGAACCATCTGCGGCAATTTCTATATTTTCTTTTGCCCATTCTATAGAATTGTAACATGATTTTTTGTGAAAAATTTTGCTACCAATAATCATGATTAATAAAATTATTTAATTTTGAATTTGGTTTTCATTTCTCGTTCTGCCTGACGCTTAATATCTTTTTCTTTTAATTCTTTCTTTTTGCTTTCTGCCTTTTTGTGTTTAGCTAAACCAAGTTCGAGTTTTACAAAACCTCGATCATTAAAATAAATTTTTAATGGGATCAGAGTTAAGCCCTTTTTAGAAATATCCCCAATTAAGCGATTAATTTCTTTTTTATGTAATAAAAGTTGCCTGGTTCTTCTTGATTTATCTTCTTTAGAAAAAGAATGAGAATATGGTGCAATATGGCAATTAATTAAATTTATTTCGCCAGCATGGATAGTTGCAAAAGCCTCGTTTAAAGAAACTTGTTTTGCTCTTAAAGATTTGACTTCATCACCAGTCAAAACTATGCCAGCTTCAAACTTTTCTTTAATTTCATAATCGTGTAAGGCTTTTTTATTTGTTGCAATAATTTTCATAAACTAAACTTAATTTTTAAAATTAAACTTTTTAGGTATATTTATATTATATAAATAATTTATGTTAAAATAACTTAAATTTTATATTGTTTTTTTAATTTAGACTAATTTTAGGGTAGTTTTATGAAATATAACAAAAATCATTTTAAAAAAATATTTTTTATTATAATTAGTGTGTTTTTTAATCTAAATTTCTTAAATTGCCAAGAAATGCAAAGACCTGTAATTTTTAATCATAAAAATTTTACTTTCAAGGGTTTAATAGAAGTAAATCCGGATTGGAGCAAAGTACCAGAATTTAGAATATTTTTTGATGGTCAAACGACAAAAAATAATGAACATGGTTTTTTTTCATTTCCAGGACAAGAAAAACGTATTGACGAATATAATGTAATAATTTGCAAAAATTTTAAACAAAATTTTGATAGCATTAATACTATTGAAAATTTGACAGTTGAATCAGAAAAGCCATGTCTTTATTATTCTTTTAAAAAAACTGGAACTAATGAAAAGGGGGAAGAAGTTTGGGAAAAAAAACATAGAACAGATTTAGAAAAAAAACATGTTGTTGTGCCCGAAAATTGCCTTATTGTTCAAATTAATCCCAAATATATTGCTGATCTAGAAATTTGGAAAAGGGAAATCAGTTTAGCCAAAAATTTCATTAAATTACCTAAAATAATTTTAAAAAATGATATAGATGAGGCTGTTTTTAAAAAACAGTCTTGTAAGTCTTTGCTTTATTCTTTAGATAAGACACCTTTCCATGCGGAGGTTGAAAAAGTTGAAAGGGTTGATCCAACAGGTTTAAAAAAAATTTTATTTCAGCAATAAAAATATAAAACTTGAATTTTTTATCTATTTTAAATTATTTTTAATAAAGGGCGTCTAAAAAAATTTTATTAAAGGGGGAAATTATGGGAACTTATCAATTATTATTCTTTGCTTTTTTTTCTGGAATTTTAGCAAGCTTTACGCCATGCATTTATCCAATGATTCCAATAACAATTGGTATTTTGCAATCTCAAGCATCAAGTAGTTTGTTACGCAATTTTTTACTTTCATTATTTTATGTCTTAGGCATAGCATCAATTTATGCCGTTTTGGGTTATATAGTTGCAACAACTTCTATTATTTTTGGGCAATGGCTTGCAAATCCATGGATTGTTGCTGGTGTTATTCTACTTTTTTTATATC
Source organism: Candidatus Babeliales bacterium (assembly GCA_041650475.1). Classification (GTDB taxonomy): domain Bacteria; phylum Babelota; class Babeliae; order Babelales; family UASB340; genus JAIPGX01. Next base: position 5,057 of record JBAZLD010000001.1, read on the forward strand.
TGGCATTTTCAATGTTTGGCTTTTATGAAATTTATATGCCTGCATTTATGCTAAAAAGTAAAAATATAAATGTTCGAGGATCTTTATTTTATAGTTTTATTTTTGGTTTGGTATCAGGAACTATAGCATCACCATGCCTTACTCCGGCGTTAGCAGTAATTTTAGGTTTTGTTGCCAAAACAGCAAACCCTATTTTAGGTTTTCTAGCTTTATTTCTTTTTGCTTTGGGAATGGGGTTGTTATTAATAGTGATTGGTACTTTTTCTACCACAATTTTTTTATTACCAAGAGCCGGACTATGGATGCTTGAAGTTAAAAAATTTTTTGGATTTGTTTTGTTGGGTGTATGCATATATTTTTTGCAGCCGTTTATTAGTCTTCAAGCAATGTTAAAATTTTATTCTATTTTGCTTTTAGTTGCTTCGCTTTTTTATTTTTCTACAAATAAGGGGAATAAAATAAAAATATTTTTGGGAATTTTTTTATTTATATTGTCTATTTTATTGTTATTTCAAATAATGGGTGTTTGAAACAAAAATAGGGCCTTTTTAAAAGGCCCTATTTTACTAAAGAATAAATTTTTATTATTTATTCTTTAAAATTTTCATCAAGTTTTTTAGCAAAATCTTCTTCGCTAATTTTTCCAACAGCTGTTTCTTTTACACCTTGTGTTTTAATAAATACAAAAGATGGTGTACCTTTGATTTCATATTTTTCTACAATTGATTTTAAACCATCTTTATTTACATCAATTGTAACAAAATTCATATCAGTATGTTGTGATGCCATTTTTTTGAATATTGAATTCATTTCTTTGCAAGCAACACAGCCTTTTGCTTTAAATTTTACAATTAAAGGTTTGTCCATATCAAAAAATTTATTGAAAACTTCTTCATTTTTAATTTTTGTAACTTGACCTGATGCAACAGTCTTTGCTTCTTCTGTTACTTCACCGGCTTCGGATTCAGTTGCTTCCTCAGTTACAGGTTGAACTGGAACTTCTTGAGCAGGTGTAGCTTCTTTTTTTTCTGTTGAAGTCCAATTACATCCAGAAAATAAAGCTAAGCCTAAAAGCATGAACAAAAACATAAACTTATTCATAAAAAAATGTCTCCTCGTTATTTTTAGACAAAAATACCTTAATAAAAAATTATGATATCTAGAAATTTTTAACTTGTATATATATTTTTAACATAGAATATGTTTTTTTAATAATTTTATATTTTAATTTTTTATTACAACTTTTATAAAGAGAGATAGTTAATGAGTAAAATTAAATATTTATTTTTTATTTTTTTTTCAATTTTAATTTTTATTTTTATAAAGATTTATCAGCACAATCAATTAATAAATTTAAATTATAAAAAACAAAAAAACCAAAAGATGATTAATGAATTAAAAAAAGAGGAAGATAACTTGTTAATTTATTTTTATAAATTAAAAGACCAGGAAAAAGTAAAATTGTATGCAACAGAAAAATTTGGAATGGTACCAATAAAATTATCTCAAATTATAACAAATACTACTGTTGTAAATAATTTTGAAATTGTTAAAAAAAGTTAAAAATGGATAAATTCTTATGTTAAAAAAAAATTATAAACCAAGAGTTTTTGTAATCTTAATATTTTTTTTAATTTTGTATTTCATAATTTTGGCAAGATTTTTATTAATTCAAGTTTATAAAAAAGATTTTTTTGAAAATCTAGCAAAACAACAATATGAAACAGAACTTAAGCTAACTCAGCCAAGAGCAAAAATTTATGATATTTATAAAGAACCACTTGCTTTAAATTTTGATGTTACTTCTGTTTTTATTTTACCAAGACAATTTAGCGAAAAAGAAAAAACTCAAAAATTTTTAAAAAAATATTTTAAAAATGTTTATGAAAAAATTTTTGATAAAAATAAAAAATTTTTATGGGTAGAAAGAAATTTACCTCAGGAAAGACTAGATTGGTTTAAAAAATTTGATTTGAAAGATCTTTATTTTATAAATGAGCCACTACGATATTATCCTTTTAATTCTATGTCGACTATTATTGGATTTACTGATATTGATAATGTTGGGATTGCTGGAATAGAGTTAATTTTTAATAAACAATTAGCAGGATTGCCTTCTACTGTAAAATTAGAACAAGATGCTCGATCTGGACATTTTTATTTTGAAAAAGAAATTTTGCAAGAAGGTCAAAAAGGTGAATTAGTTCAGCTTACAATTGATTCTAAATTACAATTTCTTGTTTATGATGAAGTTAAAAAAGCAGTTGAGCAATATGAAGCAAAATCTGGATCAGCTATTATTTTAGATCCTGAAAGTGGTTATATTTTTGCAATGGCAAATTATCCGGACTTTGATCCAAATAAAAAAAATATAGAAAATATTGAGAATACAAAAAATAGAATTGTTACAGAATGTTATGAATTGGGTTCTGTATTTAAAACTTTTACTGCGTTAGCTGCGTTAGAAGAGCATGTTACTACTTCTGATGAATTAATAGATTGTGAAGGTAAAGTTGCATATATAGATAAATTTAGAGTTGAAAACTGGAAATCTACAGGAATTGTGCCATTTTATTTTGTTATTCAAAATTCTAGTAATATTGGAATTGCAAAAATTGCAAAAAGATTGGGCCCAAAGCTTTATGAACATTTGGTTCGATTAGGTTTTAGTAAAAAAACAGGAATAAATTTTCCTGGGGAAAGAAGTGGTTTTGTAAACCCACCACAAAATTGGTCTCGACCTTCGGTAATCACGATGTCTTTTGGTTATGAAATTTCTGCGACACTTATGCAGCTAGCTAAAGCTTTTGGAATTATAGCAAATGATGGTTATGATTTTGATCCTGTTTTGACATTGCCAGCTTATGATGAACAAGCTTCGAAGACGGGAAGGGCTCATGAAAAACTCTACAGTGACAAAGCGATCACAGATCTAAAAAATATTTTGCAAAATATTGGTGATCATTATAATCAGGGGTTGCAAGACTATCGTGTTATGGGAAAAACAGGAACTGCTCGTGCAGTAAAAAATGGTAAATATTCAAGATTAGATCATGTTTATTCTTTTGGTGGAATAATAGAAAAAAATAATTATAAAAGAGTTATTGTTACTTTTATTCAGGAACCAAAAGGTGCTGGTTGGTGGGCATCACAAATAACAGCACCTTTATTTAATCGAATTGCACAAAAAATGGTAATAAATGATTTGACGCATAAAAAAACTGTTCATGTTGTCGTGTCAGGCAAAGTTTCTTGAAAGGTTTTTATTTTTTTTATATTTAATTTTAAACATGAGATTAAATCTATTAATAGAGCACAACTTTCAGATTCTGAAATTTTTATAAGTTGAGTTTGATTGTATTTTTCGACTAATAAATTAAATTTTTCATAAAAATCTTCAGGAATATACATTTTATATAAATTCCAATTTTTTATTATGTTTTTTACAAGACTTGAATAAGTAACGGTAATTTCTTTTTTTAGATATTTTTGGGCTAAATAATAAGATGTGACATATGTTGGGATACATATTAAAAAAGATAATGCTGGAAATAAGTTTTCTTGTTTTATATTTTTTAAAATAATTTCTAACAAAATTCCAGCAGATAAAGCAACTCCTGTTGACAACAAGCCATAATAAAAATCGTTTTTTTCGGATTTGATTTTTGGAGTTGTTTTCAAAAGTTCTAAAATAATAAGATTTTTTTCACGTTCTGATACTGATTTACATGTATTTTCTGCTACTAATTTTTGTGAAATTACAAAAAAAATTAAAATTATAAAGTAAAATATTTTTGTTTTTATAAAATTATTTTTCATAAAATATTTTTTTGCTACTCAGTATTTTTAAAGAAGTTGAATGAATTTGTCAAAAACTTGTTCTTTATTTAATTGTGAAATATCAAGAATCTCTATATTTTTTCCGACAGATTTGTAGAAATCTAAAATTTCACCCTCATTTTTCTTGTATACAGTAAAACGATCTTTAATAACTTCTGGTTTATCATCAGGTCTAATTATTAAAGTGCCACCACATTTAGGGCATTTACCGCCTTCTTCAATTCCTGACATTGAAATATTAAATACAGCCTTGCACTCTTTATTTGAGCAAATTCTTCTTCCTGTAAGTCTTGCAATTATTTCTTCTTCAGGAATGTCTAATGCTATTACTCTTAATTTATATTCAGGAAGATTTTTGTTAATTATATCTATAAGGCTTTGAGTTTGTTCTTTTGTTCTTGGAAAACCATCTAAAATAATAGATTTACCAGTTTCTTTTTTTTCAATAAGCCAGTTTTGAACCATATCTGTTATTAAATCATCTGGAACTAACTGACCCTTGTCTAAATAATTTTTTACTTTTTTACCAATCTCTGTACCTCGAGAGATATTTTCTCTTAAAAGATCTCCTGTAGATAAACTTAAAAATCCTAATTTTTCAACAGCTTGTTCTGCTAATGTGCCCTTACCAGATCCTGGGGCACCAAAAAAAGAAAAAATTGTTTTTGGTTGCATTTTTTGCATCAAATTGCCTTTCGTGTCTATTTTATCTTTTGACTCATTATCTTTATTTTTTCTACAAGAAGTTAATGCTGTTAATAAAATAAAACAAATTAACATATTTATTTTATAAATATTTTTTGTTATTAGCATATTGTCCTTTATATTTGTATTAAAAATATTTTATTATACAAAATTTAATTATACGGACTATTGGCTTTATTGACCACAACATTTTTTATATTTTTTGCCAGAACCACAAGGACACGAATCATTTCTTCCAGCCTTTGGATTTTCTCTTTTTACTGTTTTACTAGCTTTATTGCTTTCATCCACACCTATCTGTAAATTTTCAAGTTCTTTTTCTTTTTCTTTTTCAATTTCATAAATTGCAGATGAATTAAAATTTTCAGGTCTCATTCTAAATATTCTTTGAGCTATATCCCATTTAATTTGATACATCATTTCTTGAAAAAGATCAAAAGCTTCTTTTTTGTATTCTATTAGTGGATTTTTTTGTCCATAGCCACGTAAGCCGATACCTTCTTTTAGATGATCAATGTTTTGTAAATGATTTTTCCAGGCTTGATCTACCGTTTCTAACAAAATCCATTTTTCTGCATCTTTTACTATTTCTTCTGGAAGCAATTTTCTGTATTTTTCATATTCATAAATTAAAAAATCTGCAAGCTTGGTTTCAGTATTATATTTATCTTTATTTTGGGAAAAAACTTCTTGAATGTTTGTTTTTGGAATACTTGTTAATTTTTCTATAGACTCTGTAATTTCCAGTTCAGCTTGTTGATCACATATTGATTTAGGGCAATAGATTGCAAATAAATTACTAATTATATCGTTTATTATATTTTTAATTAAACCTTGTAATTGTTCTTCACCTTCTAAAATATCTCTGCGGTAATTATAAATGACAGTTCTTTGCTGATTTAAAACATCGTCATATTCTATTAAATGTTTTCTAATGCCAAAATTATGTTTTTCAACTTTTTCTTGTGCTTTTTCTATGCGTTTAGAAAGCATTTTGTGTTCGATGCTCTCTCCCGGTTGCATTCCTAATTTGATCATATAATTTTTTATTTTTTCTCCACCAAAAATCCTGACCAAATCATCTTCTAGGGAAAGATAAAATTTTGAAGATCCAGGATCTCCCTGACGGCCAGATCGACCTCTTAATTGATTATCTATTCGTCTACTTTCATGTCTTTCTGTGCCTATGATTCTTAACCCACCAACGTTTTTTACTTCCGGCGTTAATTTTATATCTGTACCTCGGCCGGCCATATTTGTTGCTATTGTTATTTTGCCCGGTTCACCCGCTTCTTTGATTATTTCAGCTTCTCTTTGATGCTGTTTGGCGTTTAAAACATTATGTGGTATTCCATGTTGGTTTAATAAATAACTTAAATGTTCAGATGTTTCTATGGCTATTGTTCCAACCAAAACGGGCTGTTTTTTTTCATAACATGATTTTATATCTTCAACGACAGATTTAAATTTATCTTCTTTTGATAAAAAAATTATATCTGGTTCGTCTTTTCTTATCATTGGTTTATGAGTAGGGATAACAACAACGCCTAATTTATATATATTATAAAATTCTGAACTTTCAGTTTCTGCTGTTCCGGTCATACCAGCTAATTTTTTATACATTCTGAAATAATTTTGCAATGTAATAGTTGCAAGGGTTTGATTTTCACGTTCAACTTTTACACCTTCTTTAGCTTCTAAGGCTTGATGTAAGCCATCACTATATCTTCTTCCTGGTAGAATACGACCTGTAAATTCATCGACAATTAAAACTTCATCGTCTTTTACTACGTAATCGACATCCTTTGTAAAAAGCGTATTTGCTCTTAATGCTTGCTGTATGTGATGTAAATAAAGAATATTTTCTGGGGCATAAATATTGTCAACATTCATTGTATGTTCAACTTTATCAATACCAGATTCTGTTAGCTGTACGGATTTCGCTTTTTCATCTATTTCATAATCCGTTTCTTTTTTTAATGGAAGAACTGCGCGATTTGCTACCATATAAAGATTGCTACCTTTTTCACTTGCTCCAGAAATAATAAGAGGCGTTCTTGCTTCGTCTATTAAAATAGAGTCTACTTCGTCTACTATTGCATAATGCAAATCTCTTTGAACATAGTCTTTAAGATTGAATTTCATATTGTCGCGCAAATAATCAAAGCCAAATTCGTTATTTGTTCCATATGTAATATCGGCATTATAAGCTTTTTGACGCTCTTCATCGTTCATCATGTTTTGTATAACACCAACTTCTAAATTTAAATGGTGATATACTGGGCTCATCCAGTCGGCATCTCGTTTTGCTAAATAATCATTTACTGTAATCAGATGTGCACCTTTGCCTTCGAGAGCATTAAGATATAATGGTAACGTAGAAGTAAGAGTTTTACCTTCACCTGTTTTCATTTCAGCAATTTTGCCTTCATGTAATACTACGCCACCTATCAATTGTACGTCATAATGCCTTTCATTTAATTTTCTTTTACTTGTTTCACGTACAACTGCAAAAGCTTCGGGCAAAATACTATCAATAGATTCCCCTCTAGAAATTCTTTCTCTAAAAATATTTGTTTTTTCTGTTAATTCATGGTCTTGAAGTGCTTGGATTCCTTCTTCGAAAGAGTTTATTTTTTGAACTATAGCACGTATACGCTTTAATTCTCTTTCGTTTTTTGTTCCAAGAATTTTGGCTATAATTTTTGCTATCATGATTATCCCTTTGAATATCTAATAAATATCTAAATTTTTTATATTTTTTTATTATAATAACATAAAGTTTAATTATGAAACAAATTTGTTTGTTTTAATTTATTTTTTTAAAAGTTTAATTTTTAATTGAAATTTTGTATTTTCAATAAAAAAACTTTTTTAATTAATATTCTTTACAAAACAATTCTCTTGGAATAAGTTCTACAATATCGGGTTCAGTTTAAAACTATTAAAAATAGATATTTTTTGAAATATAAATTTAAAGGCAAATAATGCATTCTATAGATCAAAAAAATTCTGAGCCACATACTAATGTGGGAAGGGTTTTAAGAATTAGTGGAACGGTTGTCGATGTTAAATTTAGTCAACAAAATGTGCCTGATATTCATAATAAATTGATAATAGCCTGCCAAGGAAAATGTGAAAGCTTGGCCTGTGGCACGGGGTTAATAAGTCTAGAAGTAGCACAACATCTTGGAGATGGAATTGTGCGTTGCATAGCCTTAGAGCCGCTAGAAGGTATAACTCGTGGTCTAGAAGTTGAAGATACAGGTGAGCCTATAACTGTTCCAGTTGGCAGAGAAGTTTTGGGTCATATTTTTAATGTTCTTGGACAACCAATCGATGGATCAAAAAATTTTAAATCTGAAAAAAAATGGCCAATCTATAGATCTGCTCCAAGTTTAGTTGAACAAAAAATAAGCGAAGAAATATTGGAAACAGGTATTAAGGTTTTAGACCTGTTATGTCCATATATAAAAGGTTCAAAAATAGGCTTATTTGGCGGTGCAGGGGTTGGCAAAACCATTGTTGTGCAAGAATTAATCCGAAATGTTGCCATAGAACATGGTGGGTACTCAGTTGTTGTTGGTATTGGAGAACGAACTAGAGAAGGTAATGAACTTTGGCTTGAAATGAAATCTTCTGGTGTTATAAAAAATACAGCATTGGTTTTTGGCCAAATGGGAGAAATGCCTGGAGCAAGATTACGTGTTGGCCTTACAGGTTTGACCATGGCTGAATATTTTAGAGATGAAGAAGATAAAGATACCTTATTATTTATAGATAATATTTTTAGATATGTTCAAGCTGGATCAGAAGTTTCTGCTTTGCTTGGCCGTATGCCTTCTGCTGTAGGTTATCAACCAACATTAGCATCTGAAATGGGTATGTTACAAGAAAGAATTACAAGTACACAAAGAGGTTCAATAACGTCTATTCAAGCGGTTTATGTTCCCGCAGACGATTATACAGATCCAGCACCTGCTACGACATTTCAGCATTTAGATGCTAGCACAGTTTTATCAAGAAGTATTGCACAAGCTGGTTTGTATCCAGCAGTTGATCCTTTAGAATCTGTTTCCAGTGGTTTAAAACCGGAAATTGTTGGTCAAAAACATTATGATGTAGCAAGAGCTGTTCAAAAAGTTTTACAAAAATACAAAGAATTGCAGGATATTATAGCTATAATGGGCATGGATGAGCTTCCTGATTCAGATAAGCTTATTGTTTACAGAGCTAAAAAAATGCAAAAATTTATGACACAACCATTATTTGTTGCGGAGCAATTTACAAATATTCCAGGTAGATTTGTTCATCGGGAACAAACTGTTGATGATTTTGTAAAAATAGTTTCTGGCGAATGCGATAATATGCCAGAGCAAGCATTTTATATGGTTGGAACTTTGGATGAGGCATTTCAAAAAGCCAAAATTAAAATAGGCTGATTTTTTTATGAATCAAGACAATAATTCGTTTGAATTAGAGATAGTTGATTTTTCAGAAAGAAAAATTTTTCAAGTTGAATGGATTGAGGTACAAAGTCCGAATGGTAATTTTGTTGTCGGTCCTGATCATTCACCAATTGTTTCGCTATTAAAAGAGCGAAGTAAATTTATTTACAAAAAAATAAATTCAAATGAACAAGAAATGGATGTTTATGGGGGTATTTTTTCACTTATAGACAATAAAGCATTAGTAATTTTGAATTTATTGAGCAATTGATTATTTTTAGTTTTGTGTTAAATTTATGTTTTCTCATGCTGATTTATTTAATTTATCGATCAGTATGAGTTTTTATTTTTAAGCGATTAGTTTTTATTTATAAGTTTTTATATTTAGGAGATATTTTTTATGTTGCCAAAACCATTGCGTTTTTTGTGGGGTGATTTATCTGGTGAAGAATTAAAGAAATTTGGTTTTCTTGCTGTTATATTTTTCTTTATAATAGGGTCTTATTGGTTATTAAGACCTTTAAAGGACGGTATTTTTGCATCTTTAGTTGGTTTAGAATATCAACCGTTAGCCAAAATTCTTTCTGTATTTGTTATGATCCCTCTTGTTTTTCTTTATTCAAAGTTGGTTGACTTGGTTGAAAAGCACAAATTATTTTATGTAATTTGCAGTTTTTATGGAGCAGGCTTTTTATTTGTTGCTTATTTATTGACTCATCCAACAATTGGTTTGGCAAATGAAGTTGCATCTTCTTCCAGATTACTTGGTTGGGTTTCTTATGTAATGATAGAAAGTATGGGATCAATAATAGTTGCATTGTTCTGGTCTTTTGTTGCTAGTTCAACAAATCCTGCTTCAGCCAAAAGAGGTTTTGCATTAATTATCTCAGGTGCACAACTTGGATCAATTCTTGGTCCTACAATTGACAGATATGCAGAAAATTTAGGACTACCATTACTTACAGTTATTGCTGCAGTTGGCGTATTTATTGTACCAATTTTGATTATGTTTTTCATGACCACTAGTAGCGCGGTTAGTACGGCGGTTCCAGAAAAAGAAAAACCTAAAACAGGTATGCTTGAAGGTTTAAAATTGCTTGTAACAAGACCATATCTTTTGGGTGTTTTTGCAATTGCAACATTTTATGAAGTTATTGGTACAATAATGGATTATCAAATGAAAGTTTTGGCAAAACAAGCATATCCAAGTAAAGAAGCTTTTACGGCTTTTTTAGGTCTTTTTGGTCAAAGTGCAAATGTTCTTGCTTTGGTTATGGCCTTGTTGGGAACAAGTTATTTAATGAGACGTTTTGGTTTAACATTTTGTCTTTTAACTTTTCCAATAGCTGTTGGTTTGGTAGTCAGTTATGTATACATTAATCCAATGTTATGGACAGTTTTTGCATCAATGATTATTGTTAAAGGTTTGAGTTATGCTCTTAACAATCCATCAAAAGAGATGATGTATATTCCAACAAGTAAAGACGTTAAATTTAAATCAAAAAGTTGGATAGACATGTTTGGCGCTCGTTCTGCAAAAGCAACCGGTTCTGCTGTAAATAATACATTTGCAGCTTCTATTGAAGCCCTTATGCTTTATGGAACATTGATAGCGCTTGGCCTTGTTGGTGTTTGGATTATAGCGGCTCTTTTTGTAGGTAGATCATTTAACAAATTGACAAAAGAAAATAGAATTATAGAATAAATTTAGTTGATAGATTTACTCTCGCTCTTAATTTTAAGTAGCCGGCCGTTTATTATATATATGGTCGGCTATTTAGATTTTTTACAATATTAGAACAATTGGATTTTTGAGTTTTTATGTTGCACAAAATTTTGCAATTTTTATGGGGGGATTTAAATAAGCAAGAAGTTAAAAAATTTGGACTTTTATCTCTGGCCCTATTTTTTACTATTGCGTCGTATTGGTTGTTGCGCCCATTAAAAGATGGCATTTTTAAAAGTTTAATAGGTATGTCTTATCAGCCCAAAGCCAAAGTATTGACATTAATCATAATGATTCCCTTGATTCTTATTTATTCAAAATTGGTCAATGTATATAAAAAAGATAAGTTGTTTTATATTATAAGTTTTTTTTATGGCTTTTTATTTTTAATAATAGGTCTTTTACTTTTACATCCGACAATAGGTCTTGCTAATACCGTTAAATCTTGTGATAGAATTTTGGGGTGGGTATGTTATGTTTCTATAGAAAGTATGGGATCGATACTTATCGCATTATTTTGGTCTTTTGTTGCAAGTTCAGTTGATTCAGATTCCGCAAAAAGAGGTTTTGCTTTAATAGTTTCTGGTGGACAGCTTGGTGGAATTTTGGGACCAACTTTGGCAACATATTCTGAAAAATTAGGATTGCCACTTTTGTTTTGCATAGCAGCTTTGTTTATTTTTATTGTTTCAATTGTAATAAAAATATTTATGCGTTTTATTAAAAATCGTGATTATTCAGATGAGTTTGCTGTTGTTCAAAATGATCAAAAACCGACAGGGATTTGGGAAGGATTAAAACTTTTATGCACAAAAAAATATTTACTAGGAATTTTTGTAATTGCAACTTTTTATGAAGTCATAGGCACAATAGTTGATTATCAAATGAAAGTATTGGCTGAACAAACATTTTTAACACCTGAAAGCTTTACTGCTTTTATGGGGCTTTATGGCCAATATGCAAATTTTGTAGCTTTAATTTTAGCTTTAGTTGGTACTAGTTATTTAATGAGAAGTTTTGGGCTTATATTTTGTTTATTAGCTTTTCCAATTGCGATTGGTGTTGTTACTATTAATTTGTATTTACATCAAGGGTTATGGGCAGCTCTTATTGCTATGATTGCCATTAAAAGTTTAAGTTACGCTCTTAATAATCCATCAAAAGAGATGATGTATATTCCAACCAGTAAAGATGTTAAATTTAAGGCAAAAAGCTGGATTGACATGTTTGGTGGAAGATTTGGAAAAGCTGCAGGATCAGGAATAAATAATATTTTTCAAGATTCGATTACCCTGCTTATGTTTTACGGCACCATTGTTGCTTTAGGGTTAGTCAGTGTTTGGATAGTAGCTGCAATACTTGTGGGTGCAAAATTTAATTATCTTGTAAAGAATAATAAAATTATTGAATAAAATTTTATATACACATAATTATTTTTGTTTAATTTTTTCAAAAAATCTATTTAATTTTCTTATAAAATCTGTTTGACATTTATTTTATGCATCTTATAATTTAACTAGTAATGAAAAATTGATTCTGAAAATTCTTCGCGGGGTAGAGCAGCCTGGTAGCTCGTTGGGCTCATAACCCAAAGGCCGCTGGTTCAAATCCAGCCCCCGCCACCAAATTCTAAATTAATAAAATTTTATGTATCCACGTATAATTAATATTTACGGAAAATTATCAATAAATAGTTATGGAGTAATGATAGCTATTGGATTTTTATTACTTATATATTTGTCTCATAAAAATCCAATAAGACCCAAAATTATATCAAGTGATTTATTTTTTAATGCTGTTTTTATTGGATTTATATCTGCTGTAATTGGTGGTAGGTTATTTTTTGTACTTGAAGAATGGAGTTCTTTTGCAAATAATAAATTAGAAATATTTTATCCATGGATTGGAGGTTTTGGTCTTTTAGGGTCAATAATTGGTGTATTAGTTGTGCTCCCTATATATTTGAATTTTAAAAAGGTTAAGATATTACCATTTTTTGATTTAATATCAACATACGCACCATTGATGCAATCTATCGCTCGCATAGGATGTTTTTTGGCTGGATGTTGTTATGGATCTGTATGCAACAAAAATATGTTATGGGGTGTTGTATTTACTAATCCAGAAAGTTTAGCACCATTAAATATTGTTTTGCATCCTGCTCAGATATATTCGAGTTTAGCTTCTTTTTTAATTTTTATACTGATATATGTGAGATCAAAATTCAATTATAAACCTGGCCAAATTCTGTTTTTATATTTGCTTTTAGAAAGTATAGCTAGGTTTGGTGTAGATTTTTGGAGAGGAAGCCGAGATTACATTCAAAATTGTTATTTTTTAAACAATTTTTCAACTTTATTATCTTATTCTCAATTAGTTGCTATTGTTATATTCGTTTTTGCTGGACTAGGTCTTTTGTGGATCGGTTTTTTTAACAAAATTAAAACTAAATAAAATAATAGCTAAATAAAAAATAATATTTATTTTAAAATTATGTCTTTATTTGATTTTGTAAAATCTAATATTTCTATTTTGGACGTTATAGGTGAGTATGTAAAGATTAAGCCTGCAGGGAGTTATTGGAAAGGCTCTTGTCCATTTCATTCGGAAAAGGATGCCTCTTTTACTGTTAGTCCAGATAAACAGATTTTTTATTGTTTTGGATGTCACGCAGGAGGGGATTTAATATCCTTTGTGGCTAAAATAGAAAATATGTCACAAATTGAATCTCTCAATTTTTTGGTTGATAAATACAGTTTACAAATTCCTGAACATATTAAAGAATCTATTTCAAACAAAGAAGCAATAAATAAAAGAAATCAGCAGAAAAATTTTTTTAAATTGTGTCAAACTGTTGCTAATTTTGCTAATAAACAACTTTTGTCAGATAATTACGCTCTTGAATATCTCAAAAAAAGAAATATTTTAAAAAAAGAAATTGAATATTTTAATATTGGTTATTTTGCTGGTGGAGTTCGTTTTATAAATAATTTTGTAAAAGAAATATCAAAAAATGGTGTTTTGGTAAAAGATTTGCTTGAAATTGGTATTTTGATGGAAGGAAAATCTGTTTTATATTCTCCTTTTGAAGAACGAATTATTTTTCCAATAAAAGATTCAATGTCAAGATTTTGTGGTTTTGGAGGCAGAATTTTTAAAGAATCTGATCAAAGAGCTAAATATTATAATAGCAAAGAATCTTCATTTTTTAGTAAAGGTAAACTTTTATTTGGCCTTGATCTAGCCAAAAAAGAGATGCAAATAAAGAATTATGCATTTTTGGTTGAAGGGTATTTTGATTGTATTACAATGTCCAAATATGGTTATAATAATGTAATTGCAACATTGGGAACTGCTTGCACTCAAAATCATCTTGATCTTTTATCAAGGTTTATTAACACGCTTTATGTTTTATATGATGGGGATTCTGCTGGTCAAAATGCTATTTTACGCCTTACTCAACTTTGTTGGAATGTAAACATGGAATTACGTATTATAAAACTTCCAATTAAAGAAGATCCAGACTCTTTTTTGAATAAAAATGGAAATTTAGATTTATTGTTAAAACAATCTGAAGATATTTTTTCTTTTTTTGTTGATACTTACGCGGGTAAATTTTTAGGGTCTTCTTTATCGGATAAAATGGATTTAAGTCAAAAAATTATTCAACTTATTGCAGGTTTATCTGATTGTTTTAAACAGGAAATTTTATTGCAAAGAGCTGCAAAAATTATGCAAATGCCAATGCAAACATTAAAAAAGCAAATACTTGAGGTTAAAAACATGGGAGGAGTGCAATCGCGAGAATTTGTGGTAAAACAAAACACAGAAAATGAAGAAATTAAAAATTCAAAAAGTCAAGAAATAAAAGCATCTTTACTGGAAGAAAGGATTTTTTCTGCTATAATCAATAATATGGATAAAACTGATAAATTTATAATTGATAATGATTTAATCTCATATTTTATGCAGGATATCCAATTTTTGTTAGATAAAGTTAGAAAATCTGAAATATTCAAAGATCTTTTGAATATTTTAGAGGAGCCTTATAAGGACTGGGTGATAAAATGCAGTTTAAAATTTGAACCAGTCGAATCTAAAGATTTATTTGAACAGTTATTGTTTCTTTTTTATAAAGAAAATTGGAAAAAAATTGTTCAAGATATGAAGTTAAGAATATTAAAAACAAAACAGCAAGGTAATACTCAAGAATTACAAAGGTTATTAAGTGTGTTTTCTAAATTTAAAAAAAATATTCAAAGCAGGGGGTTAATATGAAAAAAATTAAAAATAAAAAAATTGTGAAGATTGTTAAAAAAACTGCTAAATTAATAAAAAACAAAATTAAAGATTCAATAAAAAAAACAGAGAAAATTAAAGAAAAAAAAATAAAAGATAAAATTACTAACAAGATAAAAAAAACAGATAAACCTAAAATAAATAAAGAAGTAATAGAAGTGAAATCCATAAAAGAGAGTGACAAAATAATTGATAAAACAGATGATAAAATAAAAGTAAGTAGTATAAAAAAAATTATAAAAAGTAGTACACGTAGTGCTATCAAAAAACCTGAAAAAAGGGATGTTCATGGTGTACAGAAACTAAAAGACATTACAAAACAGGTTGATGCATTGGTAGAAAAAGGACGAATAGGCGGTGTTTTATCTTATGAAGAATTGATTGCTTTTTCTCGTAAACATAGACTTCCAGAAGAAGAAGGTAATGAATTGCTTCACATTCTTGAAAAAGAAAATATTGCATTAATGTCACAAGAAGAATTAGAAGCTGGTGTTGATGATTTTGGTAGATTAGTTCGCGAAGAAGATGGTTCCTTTGAAAATAAAGGTTATATTCAACAATCTTTAGAAAGAGCTGAATTATCTACCGAGGTTCCTGTAGATGATATTGTTGAAAAAAATGTAAAAATAAAAAGTTTTTCAGAACCAGGTCAATTAAATGACCCTGTAAAACTTTATCTTAAAGAAATAGGTAAAATACCTCTTTTAAATAAAGAAACTGAAAAAGTTATTTCGACCAAAATTGCTCAAGGAAAAAGAGATTCCATAGATGCGATAGCCCAATTCCCATTTGTTACAAAAGAAATATTGGGATTAGAAGAAAGACTTATTAAAGATCCTGTAATTTTAAAAGATTTAATTCAATTTTCTGATTTTGATGAAGATAATTCTCCAAAATTTGAGGAAGAAAGAATTAACTTTTTAAAAAAAATAAAAGAAATAAAAGACGTCATTGAAAATGAAGATAAGATTTTTAAATCTTATAGAGGTCAATTAGATAAAGAATTAAAGAAAAAAGAGATGCTTGCAAAAGTTGAACAAAATAGACAGGAAAAAATTAATCTTATAAAGGGTATAAAATTTTCTAACAAACTTATTCGCAAGCTTGGAAAAAAAATAGAAAAAGTTGTTTCAAAAATTAATGAAAGAGAAGAAGATATTAAATCTCTTGAAGAGAAATTAAAATTTTATCAAAATATCAAGAAAAAAACTGATACAGATTTGCAGCAAATAGAGCAGTTAGATCGTGAAATTCGTACAAATCAAAAATTGATAAAAAAAATTGAATCTGAAGGTGGTTTAAATAAAGAAAATACTTTTAAATTTTATAAACAATTTGTTGTAGCTCAAAGAAAAGATAAATTAGCAAAAGATGATCTTGCAAGAGCAAACTTAAGACTTGTTGTAAATATTGCTAAAAAATATATAAACAGAGGTTTGCATTTTCTTGATTTGATTCAAGAAGGTAATATTGGCTTATTAAAAGCTGTAGAAAAATTTGAATTTGAAAGAGGCTTTAAATTTTCTACTTATGCAACGTGGTGGATTCGTCAAGCTCTTACAAGAGCAATTGCTGATCAATCTAGAACGATTCGTGTTCCAGTTCATATGGTAGAAACCTTGAGTAAAATTAATAAACTTACTCGTTCTTATATTCAAAATGAAGGTAAAGAACCGAGTTATGCTGAATTGGCAAAAGAACTTAATTTGGATGAAAAGAAAATAAAAAATATTATCAAAATATCTAAAGAACCTGTTTCTTTAGAAACTCCAGTGGGAGATAGTGATGATACTTATTTAAAAGATTTTATTGAAGATGAAAATGAGTATACTCCCGTCGATGCTGTTGTTAATGATGATTTGAAAGAAAAAGTTCGTGAAGTTTTAAAAAGTTTAACTCCAAGAGAAGAAAAAGTTTTAAAAATGCGTTTTGGTATTGATGTAGCATCAGAACATACTCTTGAAGAAGTAGGCAAAGATTTTTCAGTAACGCGTGAGCGTATTCGTCAAATTGAAGTAAAGGCTTTACGAAAATTACGCCATCCATCTAGAAGTAAAAAATTACAAAGTTTTTTTGATAAAGAAATTGATATCTCTTCAACAGAAACAATTGAGTAAATAGTTGAAAGTATTGCACCTAATTACAAGTTTAAAAATTGGAGGTGCAGAATCAGCTCTTTATAACCTTTTGTTTAATCTTAAAGAAGATAAGAACATAAAAAACTACGTAATATATTTTTACGATGGATCTAATGTTGATAAAATAAAAAAATTAGGGATTGATACTTATAAAGTAAATGGGATATTTTGTAAGTATGATCCCTTTTTTTATTTTAAATTAAAAAAAATTATAAAAAAAATCAATCCAGACATAATTCATTCTGCTTTGTGGGCAGCAAATATTTTTGCTCGAATAATTGGCAATAAATTAAAAATTCCTGTTATTTGTGATTTGCATAGCAATTTTTTGCATGATGGTAAATTAAGAATTTTTTTGGAAAAATTATTTTTAAATTTTCCTGCATACTATATTGCTGTTTCTAACACAGCAAAAGATGGTTTTCAAAAAATAATTAAAAATCACAAAAATAAAAATCTTATAAAATCAAAATTAAATATTATTCCCAATGGGATAGATTATAAAAATATTATTAAGAAAGCAGAACAAATAAGTTTTGATAAAGAAAAATTAGGTTTTATTCAAAATACTTTTGTTTTTGGTGCAGTTGGTAGATTAGAGCCAATAAAATCTTACGATCTACTTATAAAGGCTTTTGCTATTTTTTTAAAGCAGTGTTCGTTCAAATGGATTCCACAGACTCACCATGAACTTAAAGCTAAAACACCATTCGACAAGTTCAGCGCGAACGCGTGTGAGCGGGCTCACGATATTAAATTAATTTTGGTTGGTGATGGTTCACAAAAATCAAAATTAGAAGAATTAGCAAAAGATTTAGGTATTTTTCATAAAATATTTTTTGCAGGAGAACAAACTGAAGTTTTAAAATTTTATAAAATTTTTGATTGTTTTGTTCTTTCTTCTCAAAGTGAGGGACTCTCTATTTCTTTATTAGAGGCTCTTTGTTTTGGTTTGCCAATAATAACAACACATAGATATGAAAAACATGATGTGCTTACAGATTATGAAAATGGCTTTATTGTGCCTGCTAATAATGCATCAAAATTAGCCCAGGCTATGCAAAATATTTATTACAATTCGGCATTAAGAGAAAAAATAAAAATTAATAATTTAAATTTAGTTAAATTTAAATTTGATATTGATAATACAGTTGATCTGTATAAAAAAATTTATATAAATATTTTTGATAAAAAAAATTTATATAAAAAATTTGATTGATTTTTATTATTAACTAATGTATGATTACTCCATCAACTTGATCGATAACCTCCATTTCCCCTGTCTTAGACTTCTTGTCTAGATGGGGGTATTTTTTATTATTCACTTATATTAAGACTATGACGTGACAAGTGGGATTTTAATGCAATATTTTAAAATAATAATTGCCTATGATGGCACAGATTTTTGTGGTTGGCAGTCGCAATTAGATAAGCCAACAATTTGTACTTGTATGCAAAATGCTTTTTACAAAACTTTTAAACAAAAAATATCTTTAGTTGGTGCTTCACGTACAGATTCCGGTGTCCATGCTTTTGGTCAGGTTGCAAAATTTAGAACAGAATTAAATTTAGATTCTAAAATAATATTAAATGCCTGGAATGCTATTTTACCTAAAAGTATTTTAATAAGACAAATAGAAAAAATTGATAACAATTTTCATCCTTGCAAAAATGTTTTACAAAAAACTTATTACTATAATTTTTTTTTAAAAAGACCATCGCCATTTGTTGCGCGCTTTGGTTGGTTTTGTAATTATAATAACAAAATTGATTTAGAAAAATTTGAGCGTGCTTTAAAACTTTATATTGGAGAACACGATTTTAGGTCTTTTTGTAAAATTGGAATAGAAGAACAAAAAAATCCTGTTCGTATAATTGATTCTATTGATTTGCGAAAATATTCAAAACACAATTTATTGCAAGTGGTTATTAAAGGTAAAAGTTTTTTACGATTTCAAATTCGTAGAATGGTTGGATATGCTTTGGATGTAGCAAGAAGACCAGATTTATCTATTGATTATTTAAAAAATATTTTGGATAACCCAAGTCCGCATCAAAAATTGTTAAAAGCAGAAGGTTGTGGATTAATTTTAAGAAAGATAGATTACAAACATGATTAATTTTTTTAAAAGTGAGATTTTCAAAAGAGTTATTTCGGGTTCAATTTTAGGTTTTTGTTTTTTTTATGCATATATACACTCTGCACTTTTATTTTCTTTTATATTATTAGCTATTTTGCTAATTATATTATTTTTTGAATGGCCTAAGCTTTTGCCATCAACAAATAGGAGGACTATTTCTGGTATTTTAAAATATTTATTTATTTCTTTTTTTTATCCAATTTTGCCTATTTTAATTTTAATATTTTTAAATCATGCATATAGATCACAAAATATTTTGTTTCCACTATACCCATTTATAGTTTCGTGGGTTGGAGATACTGGTGCTTTTATTCTTGGAAAATTATTTGGTAAACATAAAATTTGCCCTAAAATTAGCCCTGGTAAATCCTGGGAAGGTTTATTTGGTGGTTTTGTTGGAATTTTGATTTTTAATATATTATATTTGCCTGGGATTTATATATTCCCATTTGTTGCTTATGTTAAAAGTTTTTTAACAATTATTTCTCTTTCTATTTTGTTAACTATTACTGGCTTTTTTGGTGATATTTCGATTTCTTTTCTTAAAAGAAAAAATGGTTTAAAAGATACCGGTGTATTATTACCAGGACATGGAGGGCTTTTAGATCGTTTTGATGCCGTTTTTTTGAATGCTATAATAATTGCTTTATTAATTATTTTTTCTCATATTTTGTCTAATTAATGCTTAATTTTTATGGAATTTTAAAAAATTTTACTAAAACTCTTTAAATATGTAATTAATTTATATTAGAATATATTTAGTTGAAACATATATGAATTAAAAAATTTTAATGTAGAGTATTTTATTAATATTAATAAGAAGGGGGATAATCATGAATAATAAATATAAATCGATGCTAGGGGTTAGTATTCTTTTAGCAGGTTTATTGCTTGCCGGTTGTACTAAAGAAGAAAAAACTGTGGGAGGTGTAATTCTTGGTGGTGCTGCTGGTGCTGGTATTGGTGGTGCTGCTGGTGGTGGTGGTGGTGCTTTAGCTGGTGGTGCAATTGGTGCAGTTACTGGTGGATTAATTGGTCATAGCATGGGTGATGATAAAAAAGACAAAGATAGAAAACACGAGAAGAAACATAAATCCAAAACAAAGAAACAAAGCAAAAAAAATCACAAAAAAGAAATGCACAAAAAAGAAATGAATGAAAAAAAGGAATTAAAAAAATAAATTAAAATAATAAGTGATAAATTATTTTTTTAATTTATAAAAATAGGGCTTTTGTTTATCAAAGCCCTATTTTTATTGATGTATTTATTATATACTTGTTTGTATTATTGGAATTATTAAATTTATATAATTTTAATTAGGTTTTTTGTGAAAAAATTACTGTTAATAGAAAATTTAAATGTTAGTGTTCAAGACGAGCATATTTTAAAAAATTTGAATTTAGAACTAGATTGTGGACAAATTCATGGTCTTATGGGTCCAAATGGCTCAGGCAAAACAACTTTAGCCTACACTTTGATGGGGCATCCCAAATATAAAATAATTTCTGGAAAGATCTCATATTTGGGGCAAGACTTGAAGAATTTATCCGTTGATCAAAGAGCAAAAGCTGGTATTTTTTTAACTTTTCAGTACCCCATTCAAATTGAAGGTGTAAAAATAAGGGATTTTTTAAGAAATTCTTATAATGCAATATACTTGGGTTCAGAAAATGAACTAGATTTTGCATCTTTTAACGAAATGTTATTTGAAAAAGTTAAAGATTTAGAAATAGACCCAAATTTTATAGATAGATCGCTAAATGTTGGGTTTTCTGGAGGTGAAAAAAAGAAGATCGAAGTTTTACAAATGGCTGTTTTGGAACCAAAATTGGTAATACTTGATGAAATTGATTCTGGTCTTGATGTTGATGCTCTTAAATTAATATGTTCTTATATAAACAAAATTAGGGCAAAAAACAAAGAAATGTCTCTACTCATAATTACACATAATACAAAAACTTTTGAATATTTAAAACCTGATTTTGTTCATATTATAAAAGATGGTCAAATAATTAGATCCGGGGACATTAAATTAGCTTACGATATTGATTTTTCCGGTTATTAATCTAAAAAACATTTTATATACAAATTGAAAATTTTTGGTATAATATAATCTATGAATTTAGAAAAAAAAATTAAAAAAAATAATAACTGTTTTTCATGTAATGCTATTTGTTCTGATAATATTGAACATGTTTTTAAGGCGAAACATGGTTTAAATGAGCAAATTGTTTTACAAATTTCAAAAGAAAAAAATGAGCCTAATTGGATGCAAGATTATAGGCTTGCGGCTTTTAATTTTTTTAAAAATAAAAAAATGCAAAATTGGGGGCCAAGTTTAGAGAATTTAAATTTTGATGATCTCTGTTTTTATTTAAGGGCATGGGATAAATCGGAAAATAATTGGCAAAATTTGCCACAAAATATCAAAAAAAGTTTTGAACAGGAAAATCTTCAGAAAATAGAAAAAGAATCTTTAGGTGGTTTGGGTGCTCAGTACGAATCAGAAATTGTATATCACCATTTGAAAAAAGAATGGGAATCTTTAGGCGTTATTTTTTGCTCTCCAGATATAGCTTTACAAAAATATCCTGATATATTTAAAGAATATTTTGGAACAGTCGTAAATTTTAGTGACAATAAATTTGCAGCACTAAATAGCGCCGTTTGGAGTGGAGGTAGTTTTATTTATGTACCACCAAAAATTCACGTCAAAGTGCCCTTGCAGGCATTCTATAAAATGCATTCGAAAAAATTAGGTCAATTTGAACGAACTTTAATTATTGCAGATGAAAATAGTTCTGTAAGTTACATAGAAGGTTGTTCTGCAAATACATATTCAGCTAGTTCTTTGCATAGTGCCGTTGTTGAAATAATTGCAAAAAAAAATGCAAAAGTTAAATATTATACAATACAAAATTGGTCCAAAAATGTTTATAATTTGGTGACTAAAAGAGCAATTGCATATGAAAACGCGAGTGTTGAATGGGTAGATTGCAATGTTGGTAGTCAAGTTACAATGAAATATCCATCAGTAATTTTAAAAGAAAATGGTGCAAAAGCTGCGGTTTGGTCCTTTTCTGTTGCATCAGATAATAATCAAATTCAAGATACAGGCGCAAAAATAATACACTTGGCACCAAATACAAGTTCTAAAATTGTATCTAAATCTTTAAGTAGTAATGGCGGAAGAGCAAGTTATAGAGGCTTGGTAAAAATCACAAAAAATGCTAAAAAAAGTAAATCTTTTGTGCAGTGCGATGGTCTTATTTTGGATGATAAATCTCGCTCAGACGCTTATCCAATTATAGACGTTTCTAATAACAATGTTGATGTGGGGCACGAAGCAAGAGTTAATAAAATTGTAGACGAGCAAATTTTTTATTTAATGGCTCGCGGTTTAAATTCTCAAGACGCGCAAACTCTAATTATTCATGGCTTTGTAGAGCCGATAATTAAAGAATTGCCCTCTGAATATGCATTAGAGATTGATAGATTAATTCAAGCTGGAATAGGAGGGATGTGTAATGCAGATGCAAAATAATAAAAATAATATTACTAATAATTTTTTTGAAATTTTAATTAATAAAAATTTACTTGATTTAGCTAACAAGCAAGATTTTCAAGTTGGGACAAAAATTACTGATACAAAAATTATTAGTTTAAAAAACTTAATATTTTTATCGCAAAAACAAACAAATTCTTGTGATTATATAAAAATTATTTTAGACAAAAATATTAATATTAATTTATTAGACGACCTATTGGAGAGTTTAACTGAAAATTCTGATTTAAATAATTTAGCTGGTCGCAAAATAGAAATAACTTTGCAAGAAAACAGTTTTATAAATTATTTTTTTAAGAAAACTTGTGCAACTACTAAATCTGAGCTAAATGAAAAAGAAATTATTTTTAAATTTATTGGCCAAAATTCCCAAGCAAAAGCCTTTTGTATAATTAGAGAAAATAAAAATAAAGTTTTTAATATTAAAACGATACAAGATCATCAGGCTAGCTTTACTAAAAGCGACTTAACTATAAATGCCGTTTTGTGCCAAAATTCTACACTTTTATGCGATAATATTATTTGTGTACCTAAATTTGTGAAAAAAATTGAAGCAAAACAAGTAAATAGAAATCTTTTATTAAGCACTGATTCAAGAGTTATTTCAAAACCAAAATTAGAAATAGAATCTGATGATGTTGATTGTAGACACGGCGCTGCAATGAGTAGATTGGATTCTGAACAGCTTTTCTTTTTACAAAGTCGTGGCCTTTCTTATTGCCAGGCAAAAAAAACTTTAATTAATGCTTTTTTAAGTTGTGAATAAAATTTATTTATAAAAATAATTAGATCTATAGCTTGTTTAGAATATATTTGTGTAATTATATAAGTCCTGTTATAGAATTACACAAAATATTTTCAAATGTTAATTTTGTAAACTATTTTCTGAAAAATTATTTTAATTAAAAATTTATTTTAAAAATATAGATTATGCGATCTGTAGGGTGTTTGCAATAAAAATATTTATCTTATAGGCTTTAAATGTAACGTAAAAATTAAATTTATTTTTTGTGGGGCATTATGCATTTTTTTAGAAATATTTTTATTTCTATCTTATTTTTAATTGGTTTTAATTTTTCAGATATTTTATCTTCGCAATTTCCTCATTATTACCTAAAATTCTCAAGAAAATTTGGTCATGAAAAGCTTTTAAAAGATGCACAACTTTGCATAGATAATGCACCAGAAAAAAAAGAGATTTTAGAAAAGTTAGGGATTGATGAAAAAGAATTTGATGAAAAATTTGATAAATATTTTAAAGAACGAAATATTTTATACTTAGGATATTCTGGCTTGGGAGAGCTGCATACTCGAAGTAAATTTTTATTTTATATTGCGATTGCTGAAATCTTAAAAATAAAAGAGCTTGTTTTGAGTGGTAATAAACTTACGACATTGCCTGAAGAAATTTTTAATTTAAAAAGCCTTGAAGTTTTAAATTTATCAGATAATAAGCTAACAAAATTGTCACCAAAAATAATCAAACTGAGAAATCTTGAAGTGTTGGACTTAAGTAAAAATAGGCTTAAAAGTTTACCATCTAAAATTTTTGGCATAAAAATTTTTAAAAATTTAATTTATGATTTTAATTTAGATTTAGATGATCCTCCAGGCCCAGCCTTTTTGTCTAGTAAAAATAAGTTTGTAAATTATTTAACTAATAATGTTCTAGGCTTAGATCAACTGATATATCTAAATTTATCTGATAATCAATTTACGAAGCTACCTTCACAAATTGGTAAATTAACAAACCTTAAGACACTAATTTTAAGCCATAATAAGCTTACAAAATTGCCTAAGCAAATTAGTAATTTAAAAGAACTTGGATGTCTAGATCTAAGTTTTAATTTATTTATATATGTTCCAACATATATAAATAAATTAACGAAACTTACATGGTTAAATTTAAATTTTAACCCTATCAAAGAATTGTCAAAAGAAATTCAGGGTAAGATTGATGAATATGTAAAAAATGGTGTGTTGGCGGCCTTGGATTTAAATTTTAATGGGGCATAGTTTTATTTTTTAGAAAAATATGAATATTAAAATTTTTAGAAATATTATTTTTTTGTGTTTATTTCTATTCCCAATCTCTGGTTTTAGTATGCAGCATGCTGGTAGTTATGAATATTATGATCCAGAACTTGGGAGATATGTTAGGCATGATAGTAGGCAGGATAGCAACATGGAAGATGATAGTTGTGAATCTACTCAACCTGATGATGAAGATGAAATGGGTAATTAAAAAATAGAAAGTGATTTTTTTAAAGTGTATTGTTGTTGAATGATAGTTCAGGTTGGTATTACTATAATATAAATTGATTTGAATCTTATAAAAATTTTTAAGTTATAATTAATAAAGCTAAATAAAAAAGAGATGGTTGAAAACCATCTCTTTTTTATTTAGCCAAAAAATAAATTTATATAAATATAAAAAATTATATATCTAGATTTTTTACAAAATGTGCATGCTTTTCTATATATTCTCGACGTTCAGAGACATCATCACCCATTAAAGATGTAAACCATAAATCTGCTTGAATAGCATCTTCAATTGAAACTTGTAAAAAGGATCTAACCTTAGGATCCATGGTAGTTTCCCAAAGTTGTTCAGGGTTCATCTCACCAAGACCTTTGTAACGTTGTATAGTCATTAAAGATTTACTTATATTCAAGATTGCATTTGATAATGCTAAAATGCCAATTTGTTTAATTACTGTATTTTTATAAGTAACAGTCCAGTTATTATTTTCTAAAAATGCTAAAGATTTATAAAGATTTATTAAACTTTCGGTTTCTTCTGCATTAAAGAATCTTGTAGCAACTTTCCAGCTTTTTTTGCCATATACAAAAGTTAAAAATGGTTTTTTAACTACGGGACCCTCTAAAGCATTTTCTCTGTCTAAGCTTTCTTCGCGAACTCCAGAAATTTCATATTCAGGAAAATATGTTTTTAATTTTTCTATAATATCTGTGATTACAAATTTATTTAATTTCCAATCTATATGATCTAAAAATTTAATTAACTCATGACAGTGCTGCAAACTTATTTCTAAATTGTTGCACGATGAAATTAAATTTTTTTCATAAGTCAAAAGTTGTTCTAAAAGTTTTTTTAGTTCTGCAGGTTTAATAATATTGTCACCTGATTTGAATTCTATATTTTCTTGTGCCCAATCAAATAAAAATTGTTTTAATTCAGATTCAGTTTTTAAATATTTTTCTGTTTTACTTATTTTAACTTTATATAAAGGTGGTTGAGCTACGTATAAATAACCTTTTTCTATAAGAGGCTTCATATGTCTAAAAAAGAAGGTTAAAAGTAATATTCTTATATGAGAACCATCAACGTCAGCATCGGTCATGATGACAATTTTGTGATATCTTACTTTTTCTGCATTAAAATCTTCATTACCTATACCAGCGCCTATAGCTGTAATTAAATCTTTTATTTCATTATTTGCAAGCATTTTGTCTAAACGAGCTTTTTCAACATTTATAATTTTACCTCTTAATGGCAAAACTGCTTGAGTATTTCTATCTCTAGCTTGCTTGGATGAACCGCCTGCAGAATCTCCCTCTACTATGTAAAGTTCACACATTGCAGGTTCTGGATTAGAACAATCTGCCAGCTTTCCAGGCAAAACAGAACTTTCAAGAACAGTTTTTCTTCTTGCTAATTCTTTGGCTCTTTTAGCTGCAGTTCGCGCTTGCTGAGCTACTAAAGCTTTTTGTATTATTTTTCTGGTTATTGCGGGATTTTCTTCAAAAAATGTATCAAGAAAAGAGTAAATCCAAGAATCAACTATACCTTTTATTTCACTATTACCTAATTTGGTTTTTGTTTGACCTTCAAATTGTGGTTCTGGAACTTTTATACTTAAAACTCCAACAAAACCTTCTCTTACATCATCGCTTGATAGAGATTGCTCTTCTTTTAAAATATTTAATTTTTGTCCAAATTTATTGCAAATTTTGGTAAGTGCAGATCTAAAACCAGCTTCGTGAGTTCCACCTTCTATTGTTCTGATATTATTTACAAAACTGAAAAATTGCTCTGAATAACCATCATTATATTGACATGCAAAATCCAATACATAAGTTTCATCGTCTTTATGAAATTCTATTATTTGAGAAAATAATGGATTTTTCTTTGCATTCAAATGTTCTATAAAAGAGACTATGCCTCCCTCATAGAAAAACTTGTGTTCGCTTTCGGTTTTTTCATCTTTTATTGAAATTGTAAGACCTTTATTCAAAAATGCTAGTTCTCTCATTCTTGCAGATAAAGTGTCAAAATTAAATTCTGTTGTTTCGAATATTCCTGAATCTGGATAAAATCGAATATAAGTTCCGCGTTTATCTGATGTATCAATTTCTTTTAGTGGTGCTACAGGGATTCCACCGTTGTGGTAAAATTGCTGATATTCTTTGCCATTTCTATAAATTCTTACTTCAAATTTACTCGAAAGAGCATTAACAACAGAAACACCAACGCCATGTAGACCTCCTGAATATTTGTAAGATTCTTTTTCAAATTTTCCACCTGCATGTAATTTTGTTAAGACTACCTGAGCGGCAGAAACTTTTTCTGTTGGATGCATATCAACGGGAATACCTCTTCCGTTGTCTTCTATTGAGCATGAATTATCGGTATGAATAATAATTTTTATGTTATTGCAATATCCCGCTAGAGCTTCATCTACTGAATTGTCTATTACTTCATATACAAGATGATGTAAACCGGTAATTCCGGTAGATCCTATATACATTGCGGGTCTTTTTCTAACGGCTTGTAGACCTTCAAGAACTTTTATTGACTTAGCACTATATTCTTCATTAGAAGAAATTTGTTCTTTTTTTTTAATATCTTTTTCACTCATTGAATTCCCCTAAAATAAAAAAGCTATGTTGTATAACTATATATATCAATATATTATATACTAAAAGTCGTTTTTTACATAAATTTGTGTTTGAGTAGTCTTGTTTTTGATTAATATTTTGTATAATATTCTGTAATATTAAATTTAAAAAAGAAAGTATTTAAAAAAATGGATGGTGAAAAAGATATTTTTTATATGCAAAAGACATTAAAACTAGCGCAAATTGCATTAAAAAAAAATGAAGTTCCTGTGGGAGCTATAGTTGTAAACAAAAAAGGGGAGATTATCGGTCGTGGATATAATAAAGTAGAAAACTTAAAAAGCCAATCTGCTCACGCTGAAGTTATTGCTATAAAAAAGGCTTGCAAAAAATTAAAAGATTGGAGACTTGATGATTGTTGGGTTTATGTAACTTTAGAACCATGTTTGATGTGTTTAGGTTTAATTAAATTAAGTCGAATAAAGGGTTTAGTTTTTGGAGCTTGTTGCAAAGAATTTGGATTTGGTTACAATGACGTTAAAATTTGCAATTTTTATAAAAAAAATTTGATTATTAAACAAGGTTTAAAAGAAGTTGAATCTGTTGATATTCTGAAAAAATTTTTCAAAGGACTTAGGTTAAAAGGAAAGGCGAAGGGTGAAGCAGAGAAAACAGTTTTTAGAAAAGGTGGAAAATAGATTACTACAAAGAAGAGCCGAAATGGCGAAAGCTCTTTTAAATTTGTCTAATGAAAAAATTTCAGATGGACAAGTTTTAGATAGTGGGGATGAAGCTTTATCTTTATCTATGGAAAAATTACAAACCTCTCTTGAGCAAACAGAAATAAATGAGTTAAAGTCAATTGATGATGCGCTTAATAGGTTAAAAAAAGGCGAATATGGTATTTGTGTTGATTGCGGCAAGCCTATTTCAGATGTCAGATTGGAAAATTCTCCTTATGTAGCAAGATGCATAGTTTGCCAAGAAGATTTTGAAAAAAAATAAGTGACGTTTTGCCGGTGTAGCTCAGTGGTAGAGCAATTGATTCGTAATCAGTAGGTCGTCGGTTCAAATCCGATCACCGGCTCCATTTTATTTTGAATATTTTTTTGAGTTTTTTGACAATTTGATTAGGATTTTGTACTATTTCTTCAATAGTTTTGTATTTTTTAACTTTTTGTATAGTTAAATTTTTATAAGTCTGTGTCGGGCAAAATAGTGAAAGATTATGAAAAAAACAACTAATATTTCTAGTATTTCTAATACTTCAATAAATAATCATGGTGTTGGTCGTCGTAAATCTGCCGTTGCAAGAGTATGGTTAAAAAGAGGCAAGGGTTCAATTATTGTAAATGGGAAAGATTACGATAAATATTTTGACACTAAAATTACAAAAGATATGGTGGTTTATCCTTGCAAAATTTCTGGTTTAGCCAAAGATTTCGACATACAAGTTAATGTTTGTGGTGGTGGTCTTGTCGGGCAGGCTGATGCAGTTAAACTTGGAATTAGCCGTGCGTTAGTAAATTATGATGAAACTTTAAAATCTGTATTAAAAAAACATGATCTTTTAACAGTAGACTCAAGAGTTAAAGAACGTAAAAAATACGGACATAAAGCTGCAAGACGTAGATTTCAGTTTGTTAAACGTTAATATACAATTTTTTATTTGTTTTTACGTATCGTCTTTGTTTAAAACAAAATATTTTTTAATTAGAGAGTAGTTTAAAGGGGCTTTTTCTAATGTGTGGAATTGTTGCTTATGTTGGTAAGGGGCAATGCAAAGATGTTATTTTAGAGGGACTAACCAGATTAGAATATCGAGGATATGATTCTGCTGGATTTGCCTGTATTGATAGTAAACATAAACATTTTAGTTATGTAAAAACTGTTGGAAGTGTTTCAGTATTAAAAGAATCTGTTAATAAATCTTTAATTGATGGTTGTATTGGCATAGGTCACACACGTTGGGCTACACATGGGATTGCTAATCAAGAAAATGCTCATCCTCACTTTAATTGTAGTAAAACCGTTGCAATAGTACATAATGGCATTATTGAAAGTCATCAAGAGTTACGTGAAAAATTAATTAATTCTGGACATGATTTTTATTCTTCAACTGATACAGAAGTTATAGCACATTTATTTGGTTCCTTATTAAAAATACATAATTCTCTTAAAGATGCAGTTCTTGACCTTGTTAAACAGGCCACAGGTGCTTATGCTCTTGTATTCTTGATGGAAAATAATCCAGATCAACTTATTGCTATTAGAAGACGTTCTCCTTTAGTTATAGGAATAGGAGAAAGCGAAAATTTCGTAGCATCTGATATTTTGGCTTTTTGGGATAAAACAAATAAAGTATTTTTTATTCCAGATAGTTCTTTTGCAATTATTAGCAAAGATTCTATTCAATGTTATGATTTTGTTGGAAATTCTATTCCAATCAAAACACAAAATGTAGATTTTAAATTTGTGAATACAGACAAACAAGGTTTTGAGCATTACATGCTTAAAGAGATTTATGAGCAGAAAAAGGCGATAGATAATACTATTTCTTTTTGCAAATTTATTGGAAGCAATGATCAAAAAAAAGAATTTAAAAATAATATTGATTCTATTGAATACAGCGATGAAATTTGGCAGCAACTTGGTTTAGAAATTGAACAATTAAGAAATTTAAAACAGGTTAATCTTATAGCTGCAGGAACTTCTTGGCATGCATGTAGAATTGTTCAGTTTTTCATTGAAACGATTTGCAAAATTCCTGTTCATGTATTTTTATCTTCAGAATTTAGATATATGCCTTTTTTTCCAAAAGCTGACACTGTTTTTATTTTTGTTTCTCAATCAGGAGAAACTGCAGATACCTTAGAAGCTCTTAGACTTATAAATTCTTATAATTTACCAACTATTGTTATAACAAATGTCGTTTCTAGTACCATGGTCAGAGAAGCGGGTGGTTTTTTACCTATGCAAGCTGGACCAGAGATTTCTGTTGCCTCAACAAAAGCATTTTCATGTCAAATATCTATTCTTTATTGGCTTGCGCATAGAATTGCTCTTTTTAAAAATTTAATTTCTGATGAAGAAATGAAAACTGCTGAAGATGATTTGCTTGTAACAGCTGAAGTTTTGGAATCATCTATAGAAACATATAAGTGGGAGATTTCCCAAAAATTGGCAAAATTTTATGCAGAATTTGAACGTTTTATATTTTTAGGTAGACACATTAGTTATCCATTTGCAATGGAAGCTGCTTTAAAATTAAAAGAAATTTCTTATATTTTTGCTCAATGTTATCCTGCAGGTGAATTAAAACATGGCCCAATTGCTCTTATAGACAAGAGAACGCCTATTATTATGTTTTCTGTAATTGATGATTTAATTTATCAAAAATTAGTAGCCAATGCCCAGGAAGTAAAAGCTAGAAATGGCCATCTTGTATCCTTTGCATTTGAAGGGCAAGATGAGCTAATAAAACTTTCTGATTGCTCTTTTATAATTCCAAAAGTAAAACCATTGTTAGCTCCATTAGCCATGACTGGTTTAATGCAATTTTTTATTTATCAAATAACTAAAGAACTCGGAAGACCAATAGATAAACCAAGGAATTTGGCAAAATCTGTTACGGTTGAATGAAAAAATTTTAAAGGAGATTGATGATGAAGTTTAAAATTAAAATAATTTATTTTTTATTTTCTTTATGCATATTTAATTTTGTTAAACCTAATTATCTCATGATTAAAGTGAATTCAGAAGAAGAAGCAAAAATTACTTTGATTAGAGGGATTAAAATTTTTATTGATTCTCCTTCAGCTTCTAATCTTGTTTTAGACAAAAAATTAAAAGCTTTATTGAATGGCCAAAACGAAGAATTTAAAAAAAGTTTTTTTGAAAAATTAGAAGATAATTTGGTTCGTAAATATGATAATTGCGAATGTTTGAAAGTCGGTGAAAATTTTTGTATTAGTTTTAAAGCCATAAAAGAAATAATAATAGAAATTTTTACTAAAAATTTTGCTAATAATACTGAGTTAAATGATACCATGCAGGAAATTGCTCAAATTTAGGCTATTTACGTTGAAAATGTTTCTCTATTTCTATCTTCTCGATGTTCCAGATCGTAGGTCTGCCATGAACACAAATAAATCTATTATTAACTTTTTGAATATCCTGAATTAATTGGTTCATTTGTTCAAATGTTAAAATATCACCAGCTTTTATAGCCATTTTACATGCCATATGAGAATGTACGTGCTCATTAAATTTTTTACGAAAAGTATCGGCATCTAAATTTTCATGTTCTTCTATAAATGCTATAGCCTCAAATATAATTTCTTTGATAGACCCACTTTGTAATTTTGGAGGGGATGTTTTTATTGCTATTTGATTTTGACCAAACAATTCTAATTCTATGCCCTGTTTTTGAAAAAATTCTTTTTCTTGCAAGATTATTCTTAAGTGTGAGTCTGATAATGTTATTAATTCTGGAAATAATAATTTTATTCCGACTTTTTGTTCAAAATTTTTTAAAAATTTTTCGTATAAAATACGTTCGTGGGCTGCATGTTGATCTATTAAAATTAAATTATTATCTTTTTCTATTAAAACATAGGTTTTAAAAAGTTGACCAATTATTTTAAAGCTTTCTTGAATTTGTGTATTTATATTATTATTTGTATCAATATTTATATTTTTATTTATGGTATTTAAATTTTCTTTTTGATTTAATATTTCTTGTATATTTGTGCTTAAATTATTTTGTGCAAAATAACTAGGTAAAATTTCTAACTCTTTTGTTGATATATTTTTATTTTGAATATTATTTTGATCAAAAAATATTGTGCTAGAGCTTTTATATTCTATTGGCCTATCTTTTATATTACTTTGTAACTGTTTACTTAAATTGTTTTCAAGCGTTTGGGTTACAGCTTTTTGTAATATAGATTCAACTGTTGCAGGTTTTGCAAATTTAACCTCTTCTTTTCTTGGGTGTACGTTTATATCGACTAAATTATTTTCTAATTCTAAAAATAAAAAAGCAGCTGGAAATCTTGCTGGAGGTAAAACGTTTAAATAACCTTTTATTAATGCAGAACTTAATTCTTTATTTTTAATAAATCTTTTATTTACAAAACAAAATATATAATTACGATTATATCTCCAAAAGTTATGAGTTGAGATATAGCCATTAATTTTTATTTTTGGATCTTTATTATTGGTTAGTTCTATTAAATTTTGTGTAAAATTGTGTCCCCAAATTTGACTAGCTCTTTCTTTTACATTTTCTACTGCTGGTGCATTTAAAATTAGCTTATCATTATGATACAATTTAAAATGTATTGATAAATTACTTAAACAAAATGCATGAAATATATTTAAAATTTGGTTCCATTCTGTTTCATCACGTTTTAAAAATTTTTTTCTAACAGGAGTATTGTAAAAAAGATCTTTAATTATTATATCTGTGCCGACTGGACAAGAAACTTCTTCTTGTTTGCAAAATTTGCCATCTATATATTCTAATTTTATGCCTAAAGATTTATTTTCTTCTTTAGTTATAAGCGTAATTTTGCTTATTGCACCTATGCTTGCAAGAGCTTCGCCTCTAAAACCAAAAGATTGAATGTTTTCAAGATCATTTAAAGAAAAAATTTTGCTTGTTGCATGAACGGCAAAACACAATTTTGCATCAATTTCTGACATCCCACAGCCGTTATCTATAATTCGAATTAAATCTTTTCCTGTATTATTTATAAAAAGTGAAATTTGAGTTGCTTTTGCGTCAATTGAATTTTCAATAATTTCTTTTACAACACTTGCTGGGCGTTCAACTACTTCTCCTGCTGCAATTTTTAGAGCTTCTTGAGTAGGCAAAACTTTAATTTTATTCATGCTACTTCAGCTTTCAGTGTAAACGAGTTTTTGGTTTTTTTAATAAACCCTGTTTGCCCTCTATTTGTAGTACTGTATTAACTGGGTTATCTGCATTACCCTGTAAAATTAATTCTTCTGACTGTAAATTTAAAAGTGCTTGTTTGCAATTTGTTATTATTGGTAGATCTTTAGGGGATTCTTTTTTTTGTTCTATTTTAACATTGCCAAAAAGTTTGCATATTTTTGTTTCAGGGTAAATTTCAGCAGAATCAGCATTAACTATTTTATTTTTACTTACAAGATTAATGCCATAATTAAATATAATTTTTTTAATTTGAGACTGTTTTTTTGAATTATCTGTTTTTGTATTTTGCTTGTCTTGAACGATTTTTTTATTTTTATCAACCGAATTTTCAGGCATTTTGTAATCAATAACTATTTCTAATTCTTTACTTTTTATTTTGCTATTATCTGCAAAAGTTATATTTACATCTTCTACATATTTAAATATAAAACTAGATTTATCTTTTTTATCTTTGCAACAAGTTGCTTTGTTACTTGTTATTGTTATTTTAGAAAGCGGGTCGATACCTGTTTTTATTTTAATAAAGAAACAAAATATAAAAATTAAAAATATTTTTAATTTATACATCCTACAGCAGCCAATTTAATATAGCTTCTGGGCCTGGTTTATCAAAATTTTTAATTACTTCACCATTTTCGTTAGTAATTTCTTGATACCCATTAACAAGCCAGTTATATGCGCCTTTATCATAGCCAAATTTTTCTACGTCTGCATTATATGCAGTTACCTCTGCATCTAATACTTCTTTAAATTGTCTGCCTAACGCTGTAGGGATTTTATAAACAACTGTTTTACAAATAAACCAAATGCCTTTTAAAAGCCATCTTGAAGCAAAAGAAGTGATTTGTTTTAAAATTTTAATTGGGTTTATTATGCCAGTTGCTACGCCAAGAGCTATAATTAATAGGGTTGCTTTACGAGCATTTATAGATGTGACTATTGTAAAAAATTTTCTCCAGTTAAATTTAGAGAAATTTTCTTTTTTTTCTAAATTAGAAACGTTATTAGTTGTTAGATTTTTATGTAAATTTAAAACTTCTTCTTGTTCTTCGATTTTTAAATTCAAACTATCTATTTTTGTTGTTAATAATTTTACTTGTTTTTCTAATTTTTCAATCTGTTTTTGTTTTAAAGAATAAACTTGATCTTCTGTTTTTAAATTCAAACTATCTATTTCTGTTGTTAATAATTTTATTTGTTTTTCTAATGTTAAGTCTTGTTGATTGTGTAAGTCTTGATCAGCATTAGTTGGTTTTATTTGAACTACGCTAAAAAAAGATATAACTGCAAATGCTATCGCAAAAAAATTAAAATTTGTTTTTATGTTCATGACAACCTTCTGATTACTAAAATTGTTAATATAAAAAAATTGCGTTTTATAAAGCAAATTTTATTGTACGATGTGAAAATACTAAATAAAATTTTATAAAAATCAAGTACAATTTTTTTAATAAAATTTTTAACAGTTTTTTTACCAGGCGTAATTCATACTCAAGTGAAATTCAGAAGGAGATTCTCCTGCGCTCTTCTTTCTATCTAATTTATAACCCCAGTCGATTTTTGCAGGCATTGGTTTTGTAAGATTTAACCCAAATCCAACTGAATGTCTTAAATCAAATTTATCTCGTTTAAGATATCGTTTTTCCATACCGTCATATTTGGGAGTATCCCATCCAGCACCAGCATCATAAAAAAAATGTCCTTTCATTGAGTAATCTGGAATAAGAGGAAAAACTAGTTCTGCATTAAATTGAATAGCATATCTTGCGCCTAATGGATCTCCTGTAATCCAAGCCGGACCAATGCTTCCCCAGACAAAACCTCTAACAGTATTTTGTCCACCCATATGAAATAGTTCTTTATATGGAATAATTTTTTTCTGATCATTTTTTTTGATGGTTCCACCTAAAGAAGTTACCGCTCCTGTTTTTCCATGTAAAACTAAAACAAGGCTGTCCTCACCAATTAATGCATTGTACCAACTTGCATCTAATTCTGCTTTAAAAAAACTGTACTGTTGATTAATAAACGGAAACGCTGTTTTGGTATTAAACATTAATTTATATCCCTTGTTAGGGTAAATTTGGTGGTTTCTCGTATCTTTTACTAAATCTAAGCCAAGATAACTGAGTGTACCTTCTTGAAATGTTCTATCTATAATTGGTTGTAATATTTGTTGCTGAGTTGTAGCGTAAACTTTTTTCTTAAAACTTATGTCTTCGACTCCAAATTCTAAAAGTAATTGTAAACGTTTATCTATTGATGGTAATTGAAATCCAAATGATATATTTCCGCCTGTTGAAACTTCTTTAGGTGTTACATTAACATTTG
The DNA here is from genome assembly GCA_041650475.1 of Candidatus Babeliales bacterium. Taxonomy (GTDB): domain Bacteria; phylum Babelota; class Babeliae; order Babelales; family UASB340; genus JAIPGX01. The sequence goes on from JBAZLD010000001.1 coordinate 41,079, forward strand.
ACCATTGCTCATATTCCGCCCATCTTCTATAAAAATTGATGTCGCCAGAAGCTGTGGAATCAAAAATACTTGGATCAAAAAAGTGTGCTTGTAATTTTTGTAAGCTATGTCTATTTGCTTGGATCATAAAGCCTGTATCCCATCCATACCCAAATAAATTTTTCTTTTCAAGGTTTATGGAGCCCTTTAATGATGGTCTAGGATTTTGTGGATCGCTTCCGTAATTTATACCTACTTGGAAGCTTCCTGTTTTTGTTTCTTTAATATTCATTTCAAGGTCGGCTGTATCATCTGTTAATCTATGTATTTTCCAATTGACGCCGTCACGCTCAAAAAAACTTAAATATTCAACATTGCTTTTGGATTCGTTTAACGCCTTTGAAGTTATTATATCACCTTCTTTTAAATCAATTTGCCTACGTATTACATTATCTCTTGTTACAGTATTTCCTGTTATATTTATTCTGTTGACACGCATTTTTTTGCCTTTTTCAGCATAAAAATCAATATCAACTTGATTTGTTTGTTCATCCGGTTTGATTTGTGGATAAACGTCGGCATAAATATAACCTTTTTGACCATAAAGACTTTTTAAATTATTAATAGTTTCTATAAGCTTTGATTGAGAATATGGTCTATTTTCTTCTAATGTTATATTTTTAAAAAGATCTTTTTCTTTAAATTCTTCATCTTGAACAACACTTATTTTTTTAACATTAAAAAGATCGCCTTCTTTTATATGAAAAGTAATAAGTATATTTCTTTGGTCTTTAGAAAATTCAACTTCTGCATCTGCTACTGTTGCCATTATATAGCCATGATCTTTATAAAAATATTCTATTCGATGTTTATCCATTTCTAATGATTCAGTATCATATTGTCCAGCACTATCAAGAAAGCTTAAAATCCAATTTTCTCTTGATGAAATTATTTCTGATAATTTTCTTGAACAAATATGTTCATTACCTTTAAAAAATACACGTTTTATTTTAGATTTAGGTCCATCTTGAATTGTAAAAACGGCTTTTGCTTTTTCTGGATTTTCTTTATTTGGAATGATTTCTGTTGTTACTTTTGTATTATGATAATTTTCTTGAGAGTATATTTTTTTTATACCATTGCAAATTTTTTGTAAACCTTCTTCATCTATGGTTGGCAATTTTTCCAATTTTAAATCTTCTTTTATTTTTTTTGTGCTTATTGCTTTGTTTCCTGTAAATTCCAAATTTTCTAATAATTTTTTTTCTTCAACTGTTACAAAAAGATTTATTTTATCATCAGATGTTATCTCTTTTTCTAATATTACTTGCCTAAAAAAACCCAAAGAATAAATATTATTAATAGCAACATTGCTTTTTGTTTCATCAAACGGTTGTCCTATTTTAAATGGTAATCGATTTAAAATAACTTGATTTTTTATATGTTTATTACCACTTATAAAAATAGTGTTGATTATTTTTTCTTTGTTGGCATTAAAGTTATTTTTTGAGACAGAATCTAAGTTCGAATTAGATAATAAATTTGAACAACAAATAAATAAGAAAACAGTAAAAAACAATATAATAGTAGTCTTACTATGAGATTTTAAGTTCATCATTTCTCTATTTCTCTCCGCTTGCTAAATTTTAAATAAAAGCAAATTTTAAAATTAAATATGTTTACAGGTTTTTAGAATACAATTTTGACAAAAAAAAGCTATGAATTTTTAACAGATTGAATACTTTTATCTGTAATTTCAAATTCCTTAAGATAAGAATTTTCTTTTGGACGCCATTTTTCTACCTCTGCTTTTAATTTTTCTATTACATGTTTTGGAATATATTTTTTATTTTGAACTTTAGAATCATCATGACCTGAAATATAAAATTTTAAATTCTTTTTTGTGTATTTTAAATTTATATCAAAATCTTTTATTTGATTTTTATTAGCGATATCATTTATTAAACTTAATAAAGTTGGAGTGAATACTACTATTGGCAATGGAGCAATTAACGTTTCTTGATTCCAAGTTGTAAACCAAAGTTCCCTGTGAGTTGGATCTGGATGTTTTTTGAAAAATAAATTTTTTAAATATGAAATTTTTTCAAAGAACGTTTTTATGATTCCTGGCTTTTCTTTTTTTTTATTTTGTTGTTCTATTGCATATGATTTTATTTTATCATTTTCGTTTATTATTTCTTTTTTTACTGGGCGTTCAATCATTATTTTGGCTTGAATTAAATTCGAATTTTTTTGTATATTTTCAATTTTTTGTTTGCTATAAAGTTTTTTTGTTGATACCCAATCAAAGGATTGAACATAATCTTCATCGGAATAAAAATTATAAACTTTTTTAAACATATCATTATAATAAATGAAATTTTCTGTTTCTGGTTGTATAGGAGTTCCAAATAAAATTAATTCGTCAATAATTAAATCTTTATTTGTTGGTAAATAATCATATTTTTTGAAGCCTTTTTGAATTGCTGCATCTTTTTGTTTTGGAAGTTTTTGCAAAGTACTTAGCATTTTTATCAATGATTCTTTTTCGTCAGCATTTTTGGGATTAATTTTTAGTATTATTTCTGAAATATTTTTTTGATTGTTAATAATTTGATTTTCATCAATATTTTTTAACAAAGTTTTAATTGCAGCAAAATTTAGAATTAAATTGCCACCATGGCTATGCGCCAAAATTCTTATTTTTGGATTAATTCCTTTATTTTTGTATTTTTCTATTTCTTGACTAAGAATATTATAAAATCTTATTGCTTCAAGTCTTCTTCTGCTTTGACTTATTAATCCGCTCCAACCTAAGGTATAAAAAACGTTTTTTTCTTTAGGATTCATTTCTTCTAAAATAGATAAATATGCCTTAGTTATTGGATATGCTCCATATAATTTATTATTTGTTTTCATTAAATTAAATGTTGGCTTTATTTTTATTAGACCCTTTTGCAAGATTGGTTGATTTTTATAAAAGTAGGGATTTTTTCTTAGTTGACTGACTATTTTTTTATATTGTGTTCCTGAAATTTCATCTTTTATTACTTTGTAGGTATCAAAAAAACCTAAAACAGAATTAAATGTGCCGTGTACAAAAATATTAAGACATACTTGGGGTTTTTCTTTGATAAAGAATTTATTATAAAAATTTATAATAGAATTACGAAAAATTGTTAATAAAGGGATAGATATAAGAGTTATAAGTAAAATTATAATTATAAAAAATTTCTTTTTATTCATATTTTTATATTTTAAAAAATTTAATTTTATTGATAATTTTAACTATAAACCAAGAGTTGTTTTGTTTCAATTTTAAATTAAAAAAAACAGCAAACTTGCTTTTTTAAGCATATTTTTTCTAAATTTTAAAATAATTTTTTAAATTTAAATTTTTAGTGAGAGAGAAGGGGAAGAGTATGAATTTTTTTAAAACAAATTTATGTAGCATATTTATTTGTTTTCTATTCACTTTTTTTATTAACAATATTTTCTCTCAAGATTCTGTTAATAAAAAAGCATCAGATGTAATTACTAATGCACAAATAGAGGCTTTAAAAATAAAGTCTCAGGCAGAACAATATGCTTTAAAAATAAAAACTGAAGCTCAATTGGCTGCTTTAAAAGCGAAGCATAATATCTCAACGGAATCTAGTTTATTTATCAATGAAGAAGATAAGAATCAAGAAAATGGGAAACAAGTATCTTGGGAATGGAAAAATGAAATTCAAGATCAATTTGATAAGGACACAAGATTTATAAAAGATATAGTTGTTAAGGGCGAGGTAAGTCAGCAAGAAATTGATGATTTTTTAAATTTATTTAAATCTCAATCTGAATGGTTTGATCAAACTGTTACACAAACAAAAAATGTTGGTGACGCTAATTATTTGGCAATTACAAAAAAGAAAACGATTTTAGAAAAAGTAGTTGAAGCTCAAGAAAAAGCGGATTCAACTTTGCAGAATATATTTGATAAATTTGAAATTGGATCAAATATATATGACAAAGTACGATTGGCAATTTTATATGAAATTAATTCTTTGATCGAAAACGAAGATTCTTATGTTTCTGATGAGCAAATAAATGAAATTGTAAAAAATATTGTTGATCGGATAAAAAAACAAAGTGAAATGTTGAGTATAAAAGACGAAACTGTCACGCAAGAATCTGTTCGTAGGTTGGAAACAGAGTTAAAAAGATTAAAAAAAGAGTCTCTTAATAATAAAAATTTGGCTTTTAATCTTGAAAGTAATATTAGATTAAGATTAGAAGAAAAAAATAGAAAAAATCTTGAACTTGAAATTTTGTTACAAAAAACGCAACAGGTGTTAGAAAAATTAAAAGATCAAACAAAAGATATTTTAAAAAATAAAGGCAAAGATAATTTACAATTTCAAATTAGAATAGGCCAAGTCAAAAAAGAACTAGAAATATTTAAAGATCAGCTATCAGAAAGCAAGAAAAATCAAATTTATTTAGAAAATAAATATAAAAAGAAATTGAATCATCTGCAAGAAAAGTTAAAAAATTATGAAGAACAAAAATTAAACCTTGAAAATATGTTAAATAAAGAAAAATTTAATGCGAAAAAAATTGAATTAGAGATTAAACAAAAAGAACTAGAGAAGAAACAAATTTTAAAGAGTAAAATAAAAGATCAAAAAATGATTAATAAGCTTAGTTTTGAATTAGAATTAGCTTTAAAAGAAAAAAGAAAAGAATTGGATACTTTGAAAACATATATTAAAGAATATGAAGAGCAAAAAAATAATTTAGCTTCAAAGCTAAATACGCAAAAAGCTAAAATCAAGCAACTAGAAAAGAAATTAGTATATTCAGATAAATAATTTATATTCAAATTGTATTTTATTTCAAATATTGATTTTGTTTGTAAAATCAATATAAATTAATATTGCTGTTTCTATTAATCAATGTTATATTATTTTCTTAAATAATTATGTTTTGTACAAAATATTTTATTACCTAAGATTTTTTTGAGGGGGTTTTTTTATGTCATATAAAAATAACAATAGATATGCTTTCTTGATTTGCATATTATTTTCTTTTTTATTTATTTTGCCTACCCAGGCTAATTGCATGCAGCAAATTATTGCAGCTCCAGTTAATTTATTAAGAAATAATGTAAAAAATCTTGAAAAATTGAGTTATTTAAAGTCTACTAATCATTCAATTATATTGCCCAATAATCAAGAACTTGAAATTGATTGGGGCTTTAATGGTTCAGGATCTTTGTTAGAACCATTTTCTCAAATAAAGTTAAAATTAAAACAAATTTCTGAACAAAATGTTCAAGATTCTAAAGATAATGAAAAATTTTCTTTGACAGAGTTTTTGAAGGTCATAGCTCAATCCAAGTTAAGTGAAAAATTAGAAAGTAGCTGGAGTATTTTACAACAATATTTTCCTAATTTGGATTGGTTGTTACAAGAAAAAGATTCGCCTATAAAAATATTTGCCATAAAATTATTTATTTTATTAAAAGATTCAACTTTAAATGGTCAAAATTTAAGAAAAAAAGTAGAAATATTACGGTTATTGTTCCGCTTAAATTTAAGTAATGCTTTTTCAAAATCTTTTGATAAGTCTAAAAAACTTTCTGATTATTTGCCCAATAATTTTAAGCATTTACTTCCTAAAGATAATGATTTAATAAAATTTATTGATGATACTTGGATAAAAATAATCAATGTTTTTACTGAAAGTAATAACATGCTTGAGGATTGTGATAAGCCATTAGAGAAAAAACTTGATCTTATACAAACTTATAAACTTTTATTTGTTGCTTTGGTTAAGAGTTTTAATGAATATAAAACTGCTAAATTGGCAAATACTAATAAAACTGATGTTGTAAAAATTAAAGAGTTGTCTAAACAAGAGCAAGAATTGCTTGATGAACTTAAAAATTCAAAAAATAAACTTTCTGATACATTTAATTTAATTAATTGTAGGGTTGCTGAATTAGGATCTAGGATAAATAAGTTAAATTTATCTTCGGATCAAATAGATAAAGATATATATTTTTATTTGAATGAAGATTTTAAAAAAATAAAGTCTGAAAAATTAGAATTCGAAAAACAAATAAAAGAAATTCAATATAAAATTGATGAACTGGAATATGGTGTTGAAATTAGATCTGAAGATGTAAATCTTTCTTCAAGTTTAAGTAGTACTCCATTTGTTGTTTTAATTAATGTATTGTTAAAAAGCCCTGAATTTAGAGAAATGGCAATGGATATTAATGGTAACAAAGATTATAGCAAAATAAAAGAGACTTTAAATAAGCGAATAGAGTTCATATTTAAAAATTCTGATCATATTAAAAAGAATTTAAAGATTTATAATTATATTATAAAAACGCTTTTCCCTAAAGATATTCAAAGTGCATTTGAAGAACTAATTGTAGATTTGTCTAAAAAAGAAGGAAAAGAATTAAATACCAAAGAATTAACTACAGCAGTTTTGAGTTTATAAATTTGTTGCTCTATATAAAAATACGGGGGTTTTATGTATCTTATAAAAAATATATTTTTAAAAAATAATAAATATTTTTTATTAATTTTTTTGTTTTTTAAGTTATTTGCTTTGCAAGCAGTTAATAATGAACAAAAACCTATTTTTTCTAGAGATTTAGCTATTAGTTATAAACAAATATTTTGTGAACAAATTTTTGATTATTTTTTAAATTCAAAAGCTAAAAATTTATCAGAATATAAAAAAATTAGTTTAAGCCTTTCTTATCTGCTCGCTGGTTATGATGAACAATTTTTGCAAAAATTGATAGATTTGCAAAAAATTGCAAATTCAAAAATAGAGATTTTACTTACGAATAAAATTTTATCCAAAAAATATTTAGCAAATTTAAGACTTTATGTTTTGAAAAAAAATTATGATCAGCTAATTAATGATAGAAATATTGATTCTGAATTTATTGTTAATGAAATTCAGAAATTTTGCAAAGCCAACAAAATTAATTTGACTTCGAATACTGTAGAGATGTTAAAAATTAATATTTTTGATTTTGGGGGAAATAAGAAAATAGTTGAAGATTATTGTGATTTGACGCACGCTTATTGTGTATATAAAAATAATTCTAAAAATCTTGTAGATAAAGACAAATTATTAGAAATTTTAAAAATATTTAGTAATTATAAAAATACTTTATTACTAAAATTTAATAAGTTAGAAAATAATTGGTATGGTGGCTGGTCTGAAGAAAAATGCCAATTAAAAAGACGGATAGATATTTTAGATTTATTTATTTCTAAATTGCTCAAAATTAAATTAAATATTGATGAAGCTGAAAAATATAAAAATCTTCCAGAAGAAAAACAAGAAATATTAAAAGATTTTTTTGCTTTAGAAAAAAACAAGAATTTTGAAATAGTTGTTAATAGCAAAAAAAATCAAGATTTATATAATTATTTAGTAGCTTTTAGAAATTTAGTTTTAGAATTTATTCAAAAAAAAGATATCAAAATAAAAGATGATTTAGAATATAAATTAAGATTAAATCAAACGATTGCAGATCTGGAAACTTTTCTTGATTTAGAAAATGGAAGTTTAATTAATATAAGTTTGAGTATTTTTGGAAATAAAGATACAAAATGTTTATGTAAAATTGTTAATAGAATAATAAATATTTTGAAAAAAATTAGGGGTGATAATACACCAAATAGTGGTGGTTGGATTTCAAAAATTATCAATGGTGATATCCCAGAAAAAGCTTGGGATTTGTTAAAAAAAATTGGTTGAAAAATAATATTATCAAGTATTTTTTATAGTTATATTATAATAATATTATGAAGATCTTCTAAGAGATTAAGTGTTTGCTCTTTGCTTGTTATTTGATATCTAATGTACCAGTTGTATAGATTTAATATTTCTTGAAAATCTATATATATAAATTTATCTGGAACTTTTATTTCGCCATTTAAAATTTTAGCTAATTTTTTTGTTGGCATGACCGAGCTTATTTGTTTCATTGTTTCTATATTTAATTTTATTAAAATTAGATTATAATTTAGTAAAATTTCTATACAAGTAATAATATTTTCTACGGTCATTGTTTTTGTGGGTATTTCTTGAAGTTTTCCAGTTTTTTCATCAACCTGTGGGATTAAAAATTTTTTTAGATAAAAATTATTTATGAGCATATTTAAGAAATCTTGTGTGGATTGGTCTGTGTATTGGTCTAAAGTAATATTATTTCCAATTGAATCTAAAAAAATTGTAATGCACAAAAAATTTTTAATTAATTTTTCTAAAATTTGTATTAAATTTTTATTTATAGAATTATTATTTTCTATATTATCTTTGATAGAAGAAATGTTATTTAATCCTTTTAATAAAGAGTACATAAAACAAAGAGAAGGGCCTTCAAATTCTTCTCTTGATACTAGGGAATTATTATTATCTTCGATTTGAGAAATTTCATCTTCATATTCAAATTCAATATTTAGAGAAAAAAAATATGCTATTATTTGTTGGGCTTTGAGTTTTGTTAAAATCTCTAGAATTTTAGGTTTATATAATTCTTTTGCAGTGTTTTCATTCTCTATATCTGTAATTATTATTTTTATATTTGATTGAGAATTTGTTGAAGTTTCCATAGAAATAAGCTTGGCCGAATAAGAATTTAAAATTATAGGTAATAAAAGAATAATTTTTTTAAAAAAACACATAATTTACCTTTTTTGTTATAAAATTAAATTTTCTGTAAAAAATAAAAAATTTTGAAAAAATAATATTAATTAATATTATTTTTTTTGCTATATTTTAGTAGTATTTTACATAAAAAAAACTTTTTTTCTTAGAATTTCAAATAATTTTCTTTAATTGGGATGTCGTCTAGTGGTAGGACCCCGGATTCTGGATCCGGTTACAGAGGTTCGAATCCTCTCGTCCCAGCTTTCGCTCAGAGAGCTTCAGCTGGGCAGGCCAGCTAGTTAAAATGTATGGAAAGTTTAAAAAGAAAATTTGAGCGAAAGCTTTTCCGTCCGGAGCCTCTTGGGCGAAGGCGGACCTGTCACGTCATAGCTTTAGCGAAGGCGGACGATTTATTTTTAGAGGCTTTTTTATGTATTATATTTATATTCTTAGATCAGTAGTCTATCCAAACAGAACATATACTGGTTATACAAACAATCTTAAGCAAAGATTGGCTGATCATAATTGTGGTCAATCTATTCACACTTCAAAGCTTGGACCCTGGCAACTTGAAACATATTTTGTGTTTAGCGAGGAATCAAAGGCTATTGCATTTGAAAAATATTTAAAATCTGGTTCGGGTAGGGCTTTTGCCAAGAAACATTTTTAATAAAAAGTTGTTGATCTATTAAAATTTGACACTAAGTTTTGTGATTTGATTTTTAGAAATTTAAAAGAGGCAACTAAAAGTTGCCTCTTTCTTATTCTTCAACTCTTCCAACAATTACGAATGACCAATCATCAGGATTTAAATATTTTTTTGCCACCTCGTTTACTTCTTCGCGGGTTATGTTCAAGCATTTTTTAAAGAGCTTTTCGTTATAATCCCAGTCATGCCCTTCCGATTTGGTGATCCCGAAATAATAGGCAATTTCACTATTTGTTTGATTTGACTTTCCAAGTGAATTAATAATCATGTTATGGAAATTTTCAAAATCTTGCTCGGGAACTCCATTTTGAGCAATATTATTCAAAGTTGATTTAATTAAATTTAAGACGGGTTCTGTATTAGCCAAAGAAATCTCTGCATTTATGCCAGCAGGGCTTTCTTGTTCTTCACTTGATCCAACAAGCCCACATGAACAATTGTAAAAAATGCCGTGCTGTTCACGTAATTCAAATAAAATTTTGTTAACATATATTCCTAATAAAGCAAGTTCCCAATAATCTTTAGCATCTTTTTTAACTGTAATACGGCCCCCTTCTAATACAACGCGTTCTTTTGGTAAATAGACTTTTTGATCTTTTGCTTTAGGATTTTGTAATTTTGGAAAATTGGTTTTGATTTTTTCTATATCGCATGTTTGAGCTGAGTCTTTCCATTGGCCATAGGTGTTTTCTAATTGTTGTCTAATTGTTTTTTCGTCAAAATTTCCAACAACTACTAGAATCATATTGCTTGGTGACATATATTTTTTATGAAATTCAAATAAATCAGAACGGTTAATTTTTTTAAGTTCTGACATTTCTTCTTGTATTGTTTTTTGACTTAAAAGATCGTTTTGACATAAATGTTTTGTAAGTTTATCTGCTGCAACACAACCTGCATTTTCTAATTCTTTTTCCATAAATTCAAGTGAATCTTTTATATCTTTGTTAAATGCCTTTTTAGGGTATGTAGGTTTGGTTAAAATATATACTTGTCTTTGTGCAGCTGCATCAAAATCTGACGCTAAACAAGAAATAAATTCGCCATTGCTTATTGCACCTAGATCATCAAAAAATTTTCTGTGATCTTGCTTGCTGTAACCTTCACTTCCTTCTAATAAAAGGCGTCTTGATAAATCAGGAACGTGTCCTTTTCCATTTTCCTTAAAATACCGCCCTAGTTTATCAAAGTTTTTTAAAAAAAGGTTAGAGATTATAAATGGTGTATCTTTTCTTTGTTTTATAATAACGTGAAGACCATTGCTTAAATCGAACTCTGCGTCTGGTTTTGGAAAAGTAACATCAAGCAGCTCAGGATTAGGCAATTCATATGCTGTAACAGGTTTTTCTAGTTTTGAAGTTCTTTCTTTTAAAGCTAATATTGAATTATCATATTCATCAATATTTTGTTGCAATTTTACCCAATCATCTTTTTCTTTATCTTTAAGTGGCTTAATTGTAAATAAATTCATTAAATTTGATCTTAAATATTTATAACTAAAAGCTTTGATATCTTCATTTGTAATTGAGTCTAGTAATGCTAGCTCATCAAATAGTTGGTATTCGTTTTTATTAATTAAATAAGACCATTCCAGAGCACTAGCAATTGAAATGCACTTATCAAATGATCGTAATAAGACAATTTTTTCGTTTTTTCTTATGCGAGCAAATTCGTCTTTAGGAACTCCATTTGAAATTATATCTTCGATTTCTTTTATTATAATATCTTTGCAGATTTGAGTAACTTCTTCTATGCTTTTTGAGCTAAAAAAGCCTTTTTGTTCCTGCGGCATAAATGTACTTATAAAAATACCTGCCTTTACTAAAGAAAAAGAAAAAGCACTTGAATGTAAGGTCAGCGTTTTTTCATCTTGTAAAATTTTTCTTAATTGATTATATAGATATTTACTTATAATTGTAGAACACAAAGAACTTTTAATGTCTTGATTTCCTGGTATATTCCATGCACAATAAACAGATGTGTATGGATTTGATTTGTAAACTACAATATTTTTTTGAAAAAAATCTTTGTTTATATATGAAAAATCTGTATTTTTTTTAGTCTGGAAAGACTTTGCTGGAGATTTAGCTGGAGATTTAATTGCTCCGAATAAATTTTTTATTTCATTTATAACTTCATTTTTATCTAGATCACCAACCACAATTATAGTTGCACGATCTGGCCTGTAATATTTTTTATAAAAGTCACGAACCTTTTCTGGGTCAAGATTTAAAAGATTTTCTTTGTACCCAATTACAGGATGATGATAGGGGTGATTTGATGATAACAACTCAGTTAAAAAATTACCCTGGGAATCTCCATCTCTTAATTTGAGCTCATCAAAAACAGTTTTTAATTCTGATGCTAGATGCTCATCTGCAATACGAACATTTTGCATGCAATCAGCAAGAATATTTAAAAACACTTTCCAATTTTTATTATCAGTATAAAAGTAATAAGTTGTTTGATCATAAGAAGTGTGAGCATTTAAATTTGTTCCAAATTTTCTTGCAATTTCAAAAATATCTTGTTCAGAAAGCTTTTCTGTCCCCTTAAATATCATATGCTCGACTAGATGCGCAAAACCATATTCGCTTGATTCTTCGTCTTTTGATCCCACATCATACATGACTTTTAATATAACTTCCGGTGTATTTTCTTTATGATAAAATAGAATAGTTAAACCGTTATCAAGAATTTCTTTGTAAATATTATTTTTAAGTTTCTCTATATTTGAATCTATATTTGTTTTTTGAATTGCGGGCTGCTCAGATGTATTTTGCAAAGCTTTTACATGAGAAATGGATATATGTAAGCTTAATAAAAAGCTGAGTAAAATTAAAAAAATTGAATGTTTTTTATTTTTAATATTTGACCTAATCTTTGACATATTGTCCCTCAAAAAAAATTAAAATTAAATAAAGATTAATAAAACAGATTAATAAAACTGTTTTATTAATCTTTTTCTGGTTAAAATTAAATTTATCAAAAAGTTTCTAAACGTGCAAAAGAGTCAAGCCGCAAGAATCAAAATTGCCATTTTTATGCAAATCTTAATGTTTTCTATCAAATCGTAAAATTTATGAAATTTATCTGTGGGTGCATTTGCACATTAGTAAGCTTCTTTGGTATATTATATTTAATAAATAGTTAAAATTAATTTTATAAATTTTAGTAAATTTATGATAATTTCAAAACGGGCTTTTTTGATTTTGTAAGGCAGATGGATCAACTTAAAGGTACTAACGATTTTTATTTTAGGGTTGCAGAAAAGATTTTTGAAAATTTTGATATTGACAATGAATAATCTGCAATTTTATCTTATAAACTTGCTTTTTTTATCACTTATTTTTTAATCTTAAAATGTATAGGTTAGTAATTTTTTAATATTAAAAAAACGAGGGGATTCTTATGTTGGAGAAAAAATTTTTTGTAAAATATTTTTTTTGCATGCTATTTGTTTTCTCAGCGCAGATTACTTATGTAAATGGCCTAAATGTACCAGTGCGTGCAAAAAATATTGAAATTGATACATCTGTGCTAGCAACGATCGAAGAAGCATACGGAAAAATTGGACAAGCTGATTATTTAATTGCTTGTCAGGAAATTAAAACTCCCGAAGGATGGGCGTTTAATTATGGATCTATATCAAGATTAGTTCCTGATACACTGTCGGATGCAGATTACGTAAAATCTTTTGTTAGTAGGGTTGTACAAAATTATGGAGATTTTTATAGAGTAAAAGAAGGTGTTTCTTTTGCAATGTCTGGAATAGATTTAAGTAACGTACAAAATTTAGCAGATAATATTATAACTTTTATTAATGATGTTAATACATGTAAAACGTTTGATCGAAGAACCATAACAAATGCCATTAAAGCTGCTAAACAAAGCGCACTCTCTTTTAAAAATGTTCCAGATTATATCGATTTATATTCTTTTTTAAATAATTTGTCTGCTCAGTTAAACAGAATAAGCTCAAAAAATACCAGGTATAATATTACTATAAAACGTCTTCAAGATTGCATAACGAATACAAAAGCTTTTTTACAAGCTGCTGTGCCTTCAAGAGCCTCCGGAGAAGAAGCTAGCGGTGCTTGCGGTCTTTCTATTTATTTTCCTGCAAGTGGACAAGTTAGTGATGATTATCAGGATACTGATTTTGCGCAATATACTCACTGGAATGATTTTATTACTCAAAGCCGATAAAAAACAAATTTAAATAAATTTTAAAAAAAGAGAAAAAGAGTAGAAGATGAGAAAAAGTAGTAATCAAAAAAATTTTTTTAATTTTTTTATTCTGATTTTAATTTGTTTTTTAACAGGGCAAATTAAAGCAGCGCCTGCACAAACTGCGCAACCAGTTACACAGCCAATTGGTATTTTAGCAAGAACATGGCAAACAACAGGAGGTTTGCCCTTTCCGGTGCAACCGCCTGTTCCTGTTGGTTTTATTTCTCCTAACGCACCAGTAGATGAAGTAAATTATATTTGTGCGCAGTGGGATAGTAGCGTACAACCAGATACCGTTCCTTTTGCTGAAAATTATTCAGTATCAGAAATTAAATTAACACAACAGCAGCATTTTGTACGACTACTTGCTGGACCCTCTAGCAGCTCTAACGGTGCCTGGATTATGAGATCAGAATATGTACGAGGAAAAACTCCACAGCAATTAGCGGATATTTTTGCGTTGCCTAATGGTGCACCTCCTGTTGAAATTGTTAATGTAGAAATGCCCGCATCCACGGATCCTGTTAATGGTCCATTTTATGTACTTTGGACCGGAGTTTGTGGTCCGATAAGAGATTGGGGTAATGGTGGTGCTGTTCAAAATAGGCTTGTTGCAGATTTTGGTACAAATTATTTTCCTGGTTATCTTTATACTAGTTCGTCCACAAGAAATCATCGACAAGCAATTGGTCAAATTGCTCTTTCTTATAAACCTTTGGCAGGAACCGGAAATACTTGGAATGTAGCTGATTATTTAGATTCTTTTATTCCACAAGCTTACTCTGATATGGAAAATGTTTACCACTCACTGGATTATTTAAATTATACAGGTTTTGGAGGTCAACAATTGCAAGATGCACTTACTCAAATCGGTCCAGAAAAATTTGATAATTTTTCATTTTTGAATTTTCGTAATGCGTTACTTTTTGGCAATTCAATTTTAGATAGACGAATTTTTTGTCATCAGACAGATCATTTTTGCAGACACAATAAAATGTTTGAGAAATGTTGTAAATTAGAGGCTAATTTTGGAATAGAAGCTTTGGGTGAATTTGATAAATATAATAACATTCATAGTCAAACAGGAGGATTGTTAGGATACATTGATTTTCAATCACAGGAAAATTGGATTGTGGGAATTGGTGCTGCGGGCATGTATAATGATTTGCATAGTATTACAACTTTGCGAGATAAAGGTCATGGAGAAAATATAAAATTTGGATTTTACGCTGGTTATGCACCAAAATCGTTTTTTATCGATGGTTTAATTAGTTTTGGCTTTGATTGGAATAAATTTTCTCGTAAAATTAATTTTTATGATATTGATCGTACTGCTCATAGCAAACCAAGAGGTGGAGATATAGAAATTCATCTACAGGGAGGTTTTAACGTATTAAATTTAATAACACCAATTGCCCGTGTATCATATTTATTTAATAGACAAAATAATGTTACTGAATATGATGCAGACAGCCTAAATTTAAATATTATAGGATTTAATACACATGTGATTCGTACAAATTTAGGAATTCAGGCAAGCCATATTTGGGGAAATTCAGATATAAAAGTTGTACCTCAGGCCAATGCATCATGGGTAACGGATTTTAATTTAAATAACAGAAAAATAAATGCTAATTTGCGCGATCTAGGAAATAATTTTTCTGTTTCAGTTGATCATAAAACTCATTGTTATTTTGCTGGAGGCGTAGGTTGCAATCTTTTATTTCCAAATTGTCTTACGATTTTTGCTAATTATGATGCAGAACTTCGATCAGATTTTACAACACAAATGTTGCGATTGGGTATAGAATCCAAGTTTTGATTTATTCAAATTCCCAAATTGCTGTTTTATGTTCGAGTCTGAGTGTAGATTTGCCAAGTTTATAACTTTGATTATTCTCTATTTCTCGATTTAAACTTATTTGTAATTTTAAAATTTTAGAAATTTGATTTGATGATGCTTTTAATTTAAATACAATATCGGGGCCATTACAAATTACATAATCTTGCGATTCTTTGCAGGTGTAGCCAAGTAAATTTAGCTGTTCAACAAATTTATTTATATTTTCTTTGGTTAATAATAATGTCATTTCTACAATATCTCTGAATAATTTATTTTCATCAAATGGAACAGTATTAAAATTTTTGTTGTATTCTTGTCGTGTAAAAATATTATTGTCGAATTTTTTAATATTTTTAAAATTTAAATAATCAGCGTGATAGGCCATGACCCATGTATCAAAAAGTGGCAACATATTTGTAGGTTCTATGTAATAGAACCATGGAGTGATTTTGTCATCTATTTTTCTTTCAAAAAGACCATGAATCTCATTATTTGCAAATTTTTGTTTAAAAATTTCAATTATTTTTTCAATTTCTTTTTTGCTATCAACACTAAAACCAATTCCGACTTCTCCTACATTTAGATTTTCTTGTAATTTTTTTTTATCTTTATTATTAAAAAACTCAAAATAAGTATTTTCTCCTGTAAAATAAATGCCTGTCCAAGATTCTTTGGAATTAGAATTTGTTTGTTCTTTGCAGTTACAAAATTCATTTTTTAAAAAATCAGATTTTTTAATTTCATTATAAGTATATTCATCGATTAATGTATTAAAATGATTTAAAAAAACTTTATTAACTGTGTCTTTTTCAATAAATTCATATAAGCAAGTGTCAATATTTTTATCAATTTCTAGATCAAAAATTCTAAGCATTTTTGTGTCACTACCTTTAAATCGAAGAATCAACATGCCATCAATTGTTTTAAGCGTGCTTTCGTTGGCGTACAATAAATTTATTGTTCCATCTATCCATGTGCCAGTTATAGTTGAGTCGTTGGCGCTAATAACAAAATCACCAAATATATTATTATGATAAGTCCCAACAAACTTAATCGCTTCTTCTGAAGTTATTTGTTGGAAGATTTGTTTTTCTGTAGATAAAGCATCTTTATTGTTAATATTTAATTTTGATTTTTTTAAAAGAGTTTTTTCGCATTCTTGCATTTTAGTTTGATCGTTTGTAATACATGAATCGGCATATTTTGCTAACAAACAATTAAATTCACGCATGCCTTCGATATTAGATAAAACAACAACGCCGCTTTGTTGTTCAGGCATAAAGCTAACCCATGCAGAGCATCCAGTTATTCCGCCGCTATGCCACAAAGTTCCATCTGGGCTTTTGAACCACCCTAAGCAATATTTTTGATCACGTGGCATTTTTAATTCTTCTAAAATTTGAGGTTCTATTGAAATTTGTGGATTATGTATTTCAATGTTAATTTTTTTGTTTTGTAAATTTGCTATTATCCATTGAGCCATGTCTAAGACATTTGAGTGCATTGAGCCAACTGGTCCAATTAAATCTACATTTTTATAATTGACTTGCTTAAAAAATTTGTTTGTTTTATCAAATTCATAGGCTAATGCTGTGTTGGAAAGAGTTGTAATAGCTGATGGAGAAAAATATGTGTTATGCATATCAAGTGGTTCTGTAATATATTTTTTTATAAATGCATCCCATGACATTCTTGAGATATTTTCGAGAATATGACCAGCCAAGATATACATTAAGTTATTGTATTGCCACTTTTCTCTAAATTTTGTCGAAGGTTTCAAATACCTAAAATTGGCAATTAGTTCTGCTTTATTTTTAAAATTATTTCGCGATCCATCTAAAAGCCATAAACTGTCATAACCAAAAAGAGGAAGTCCGGAGCGATGACACAAACAGTCACGAAGGCTTAGGTTGTCAGTTGTTTGCGTATCGTACATCACAAAATCGGGTAGATATTCTTTAATTGGCATATCCCAATTAAGTTTTTTTTGGTCAACAAGGATACCAAGCGCCGTAACAGTGAAAGCTTTGGTGCATGATCCAATAGCAAATATAGTTTCTGAGTTTACTGGTAGTTTATTTTCAACATCTCGGTAACCAAAGCCGTTTGCATATACGATTTTATTATCTTTAATAAGGGCAATAGAAGTTCCAGGTACTTTATATACTGCCATAGCTCGATTAGCAAAATCGTCAAAATATTTCATGTCATTGGCACGACACTCCTTTAATGTGTTAAAATGATTTAAAAAAACCTTTGAAGTCGAATATGTTTTATTTTTTACCCAACTCGATATTATGTTTAAAACTTCAGGAGAAATTGTTTCTTCGATATCTATATATTCATGTTCTGTGCCAATTTTGCAGTGTTGAAACCTATGGTTAAGTTCTGGCATTTGCAAAATTGTGTAATCAGTATTTCCAGATTCTTCAAGAGCTTTTTTGAATGGCAATAAATTTTGTTTTATAGTTACTAGCAAATCACGTTCGCCGAACAATGCTAATATAGGAATTTTAATTTTTTTAAGTGATGGTCTGGGGTCAAAAGTGATATAAAATTTTAGCCATTCGTAATATTGTATTGAAAATTCTAACATTTCATTTAACATAGATTTTTCAAAAGCTTTTAGCTGTTCTTTTGATAATTTTTCTAAATATTTTTTTCGAATTTCACAGATTTTTTCTTTTGCTATTTTATTATCAGCTTCTTTTTTTATTATGTCACATACTTGTGTTAAAATTTTAAGACCAGTTGAGATATCTTCTTCTGATTCTCCCATACCTCGAGCTAGTGAAGCATATTGTTCATAAAGAATTTCTTCACCATTAACTCCTTGACATCCTAGCATTACTACAAATGCAATATCTTGCGATTTTGCAGCTATCATGGCAGCGATAATGCCACCTTCGCTGTGCCCAATTAGTCCAATTTGTTTTGGGTTAATTTCTTTTCTTGTTTTTAAGTACTCAATGCCGGTTTGGACATCATTAGCAAAATCTTGGCTTGTTGAGATATCAAAATTTCCTGTCGAAGCTCCACAACCACGTTTGTCAAAACGTAAAACTGCTATGTCATTTTTTGAAAGATGATCGGCTAGTACGAGCATTGTTTTATGTTTATAAACGGTTGCATCACGACCGTGCGGGCCTGAACCAGCAATTATTATGACGGCAGGGAAAGTTCCTTCAGTTTTTGGCGTTGTAAGTGTTCCTGCAAGTTTTACATTTGCAGTTTTATTTTCATATGTAACTTCTTCTTCATTATAAGGGTATGGACGTGTTGGTTCTTGAGGACGGTTAAGTGCCATTTTTTTAATTCCTTCAGTTTCTTGTGCTAAACAAATATTTAGTAAAAAAAGGCTTATACAAAAACATAAAAATTTTATTTTTCGAATGTTGTAAATCATTAAAAGCCTTGCTATTAAAAGTAATAAAAATTTGTGAAATTTTATATACAATAATTTTTTATTAGTTTATACAAATATAGAAAATAGAAATAAAATTTTGGAAAATATATTTGTTAGTAAAATATTGAAACTTATGGAAATAAATAAAAAAAGATTACTATTTTTATTATTAGTTTTTATTTTTAATAAAAATCTTTTTTCAGAAATAATTTTTAAAACTTGTTTAGATGATAAAATTGTAGAAGTATCACTTGGCACGGCTTTTATTGAATCAGCAAAATTAAATAATCAGGATTTAACAAATTCTTGTTTTTTTGATCGAACTTTTTTGAATAAACCCAAAAAAGTTCGAATTTTGTTGAGTGAGTTGAATTACCAAAATTTTGAAATTAAAAAAGATGGTTATAATTTGCATTATTCTTTTTTTGATCGAAAAAATAATAAACTCATGGTAATAGGAGGAGGTTTTCCTGTTCCTCGTGAAAAAATGGCACCATTTTTCAAACTTTTTCCGGACTATGATATTTTGATTTTTGATTATAGAGGACAAGGTTTAGATCATTCTACAAATTGGAAAAGTCTTTATCCTTCAAATTGGCTTGCAGGATTATCTCATAAACTTTTTGGCGTAGATTTAAATATTTCGCGTATAGGCACAAAAGAAGAAGATGATTTAATAACGATAATCGACGAAGTTAAAAATAGAAAAACTTATGATAAAGTTTTTGGATTAGGAATGTGCTTTTCTTCTTTTGTATTTGTAAGAGCGTTATCTTTGTATCCAAATCTTTTTGACAAACTTATTTTGGATGGAAGTTGGCCATCATTAAAACTAGTAGTTAAAAAAATTGCTAAAAATCCATCTCTTGTTTGTACCGTGCATAATCCTCATTCTCCTATTCCGTGGCTAACAAATAAAGAATCAATTCAAAATTTTTTAGTGAGATTCGTTGAAAAAATATCGGGTACAAATTTTAATTCTGTTGATCTTATGCAAACATATCTTGCGCAAGTAAAAATTCCAGTACTTTTTTTTCAGAGTGTTAATGATTGTTATTGTTCACAAGAAGAATTTGAAAATTTATGGCAAACAGTTAGACCTTTTAAGGTTGCCATTTTTACTCAAGAACCTCATGGACGAAATCATGTTTGGCAAAGAGAAGTTTATAAAGATATTTCAAATCTTTTTTTAGAAAAATCTCCTGATGAATTTGTTAGTTTAATTAAAAATCTTAATGTTTTTTAAAAAGAATTTTAAATTTTTAGTTTCAAAAATTTTTTGATTATTTATGTGTTAAAAAAATATATAAAATTTTTGCTAACCAAAAGCCTAAAATAACAAAAACTAAAGATAAAATATTATTTAAAATAATATTTGAAAAACCTAATTTAAATTTATTTTCAAAAAATAAATTTATTGTATCAAGACTATAAGCTGAAAATGTTGTAAATGCACCTAAAAAACCGACAAAACAAAATAGCTTGTAAGATTTGTAAATTTCTACAGAGTTAAAAATTGCAAATAAAAATCCTGCAACTAAGCCTCCAATTGAATTAACTAATAAAGTTCCAATTGGAAAACTTGTTAAAGCAAAATACTCTGCTGATAAATATACAAAATATCTCGCCAAAGTTCCTAGGATGCCGCCTAAAGAAACTAGTAAAATATTTTTTATATTAAGCATAATTTTGGCCTTTATATACGTTAAAATGTGATAAAAATAATTTTTTACTCATAATTTTTTTTGCTTCGCAATTTTTTTATCAAACTTTTATGTGCTTTTTTTTGTAAACGAGCTTCTTTTACTGATTTTGGAATTTTAGTTTTCATACGTTTTTTGGGAACATAAAGAGCTTGACGAATTTCTTTTGCCAATAATAAAAAAGCATTTTCCTTATTTTGTTGCTGGCTTCTTGAAGAACTATTGTGAATAACCAAATCACCATCTGTTGTTAATTTGTTTTGAAGCTTTTGTAAAACTCGTTCTTTTTGTTCAGAAGTTAAAATATTTGTATTTTTGATATTCCAGCGAACTGTAACTTTAGTTTCTGTTTTATTGACATGCTGGCCACCAGCACCACTTGATCTACTAGTAGAAATTTCTAATTCATGCTCTGGAATTGTTATACCGTTTTTTACACATAAATTGTTTTTCATAAAAATTCTAAAAATTAGATATAAAAATATAAATAATAAATATTATAAAAATAGTTTGGATAAAAAATTTTCAGCTCTTAAAATTTTTATTCCATTCTTTTCTTGTTCATGCCGTAGAAATTTGACTAATTGAATTGCTGGATAATTATATTTTGAAGAAAAATTAATTAAAGTTTTCGCTGGAGTATCATCAGATAATTTTACTTCTATCATATTTTCAACGGTATCTTGTTGAACTAAGGCAAAATCAACTTCAATGCCATCTTTTGTGCGTAAATAATGTAAATTATATTCTTTTGCCTTGTAATCATTTAAAGCATAAATATGTTTTAATAAACTTACTGCAACAAAATTTTCAAATTTGACTCCATCGTCACCTTGAACTAGTCCTGTATCAAAGAAATATAATTTTGGTTCTTTTAATAAACTTCGTGCAATATTTTTGGAATATGGCGTTACTCTAAAAACTATAAATAATGCTTCTAAAATTTGAATATATTTTTTAATTGTTATGGGAGAAACGTTTAAATCTTCACCTATTGATTGATATGAAATAGTTGAGCCAACTCTATTTCTAAGTAAGTTAAAAACAAGCTGCATTGCTTTTATATTATGAATTTTATCAAATTCAAAAACATCAGTACTTAACATGCTATTTATATATTGTAAACGCCATCTATCTACTTCAATTTGATCTGTGGCTAGATAGCTTTCTGGGAAGCCACTACGTGTAATTAACTTTTCCATATCTAATTGTTCGTTTAATTGAAAAAGTTCGGCTAAAGAAAATGGTAATAATCTGTGCCTGAAATATCTACCGGCTAAAGAATCTCCGAGTTGATTATAAATATCAAGACGTGCGCTGCCTGTTACTAAAATTCGCATATTTTCTGGTTTTGTGTCATAAACACCCTTGAGATAATTTTTCCAATTATCCATTTTGTGTAATTCATCAAGTATTAAAAGATCAGTAGTTGGAAGCCAAGATTGTTTATTCATAGTTTCACGATCTAAAGCTTGATCGTAATTCAAATAGACACTGTTTTTAAATTCTTTTGCGATGTCTTTTGCTAGCCAAGTTTTGCCTGTTTGCCTTGGGCCAACTAAAATTACAATTTTTTTTTCTAGGTCTTTTAATATAATTGATTTTTGAATTCTATTCATAATATGACTATAATATATTAAAATATCGAAAAGTCAAGGCTTTTCGATATTAGCGTATAGAAAAGTCGAATTATTATTAAAAAATGGATTAAAATTATTGATTCTGAATTTTTGAATTTGCTAACCTAAAATAAATATTTTTGGGGGAGTTTATGTCAAAAATTAAGAATTTTTTTAAACTTTTTTTAATTTTTATATTTTATCAAATTATAAATCAAGCAAATTTATTTTGTGAATTACTAAAAATGGTTGTAATTGATTCTGTTGCAGATGTTCGCTCTAGGCCTAAAATTGCTCCTGATAATTTGCATGCACCTGCTTTATGTAATGATATTGGTGGACAAGAAACTCAAGTGTCTTTTTGTGATGCCATATTAGTAGAAGAGTTGTCAGATAATTCTGAATGGGTAAAAGTTTCTGTTTTGGGACAAAAGGCATGGAAAAATAACCAATGGGTTAGTTATCCTGGTTTTATTTTAAAATCTAAACTTATGCAAGTTTCAGAGTTTCCAAAATATAACATAGTTTTAAGAAATCTCTGGGCGCCATTATATTCAAATATTTCTACTGAAAGTAAAATTTTAAAAAATTTACAAATTGGTACAAGGCTTGAAGCACAAAAAATAGATGATAACTGGTGGGCTGTTTTTATAGATAAAAATATTGTTGGTTATTTACAAAATACTGATATTTACGAATTATCTAATGCAAATTTAGAATCTGAAGAAATTTTGAGAGAAAAAATTGTTGAAAGTGCTTATTTATTTTTAAGATCAGCTTCTTTATATGTTTGGGGTGGTAAAAGCCCGGTAAATTATATTGATATTAATTTTAATAATCAAATTACCGGCCTTGATTGTTCATCTCTTACAAATTTATGTTATTTGTCATGCGGTCTTGAAATTCCTAGAGATGCAGCACCTCAGTATAGGGCTGCTAATAAATTAGAAAACGGACGAGATTTAAAAAAAACAGATTTGATATTTTTTGCGCAAGACAATCAGGGAAATAGAATATCGCATGTTTTGATGTATGTGGGAGATAATAAAGTAATCGAATGTACCGGTTTGGGATTTTCAAGTGTAAGCGAAGCTTTGGCTAATGGTTTTGCTTTAAGCGATTTGGGTGTTAGAGAAATTGAAATAAAAAATATATTAAAAGATATAACAAATGTTTCGCAAATCGAAAGCGGTAAGACACTTTCTAAGTTTGGAAAAATAGTTTTTTTAGGCTCATATTTTGCACCGGAAAATAAATCACAAAAAATGCGTAATATTGCCTTGGGACAAAATATTGATTGGTGAAGTTTAATTATTAAAAAGAAGGGGATAGGGATGAGAATTTTTCAAATTTTATTAGGCTTATTTTTTAATATACTTTTATTTTTTGACATTCAAGCGCTATATCTTTTTGATGCGTATCCAGAACTTAAAAATAAAATATCTTATGAACGTATAGGTAACTATCCAACTCCTGTTTATAACATGAAATCGCTTGCTGCAAAATATGGAATTAAATCTTTTTATATAAAAGATGATGGTGTTAGTGGTTATAAAGATATGCAGAGCAGGATTGTTCCAAGTGGCAATAAAATGCGTAAACTTGAATTTCTTTTAGCTGATGCAAAAAAACTAGGATTTAAGACTGTTTGTACTGTTGGTAGTGCAGGATCTAATCATGCGCTTGAAACCGCGATTTGCGCAAAACAAGTAGGTCTTGAAACTATTCTTATACTAAATGATCAACGTCCAACAAGTTATACAATAAGAAATTTAAAACTTATGTCGTTATTTGCGAGAGAAGTTAAATATTGTGCTATTGATGATAATTTTAAACTTATGGAAGAAGCACAAAATCTATGTCAAATAGAAGGGTATTATTATATTCCAATGGGAGGCTCTAATTCTATTGGTGATTTGGGGTATATTAATGCCATGCTCGAATTAAAAGAACAAATTAAGAGTGGGTTATTAGAAGAACCTGATTTTATTTATGTAACATTAGGAAGCGCAGGAACTGCTGCAGGCATTATTTTAGGTGCACAAGTTGCTGGAATTAAAAGTAAAATTATACCTGTTCGCATAAGTTTTACGGTTGATTATAAAACAAAATTACTTTTGGATCTTGTTAATGAAACTGGAAAATGGTTTAAGCAGCTTGAGCCAAAATTTTCTTTTGCTCCATTAGATACTCTAAATTTAAATATAGAACATAATTTTGCCGGAGGAGAAGATGATACATATGCTCTTGCTACCCTGCCAGCTGCACAAGCAATAGAATTATTAGCGAAAGAATCGCTTAAAGAAATTGGATATGAAGTTAAACTTGATGGAACTTATTCAGGTAAAACTTTTTCTGCACTTTTAGACCATGCAACCAAGGGTTTATTAAAAAATAAAAAAGTTCTTTTTTGGAATACTTTTAGTTATGGCAAGTTTGAAAATTTTATTTCTTGTGTTTCTGATGAGCAAATAAATAAAGTTATCGATAAAAAACTTTTGCATTATTTAACTGATAAATTGCAAGATCTCGATGCGGGTGTTTAAATTTGTTTGAAATAAAATAAATTTGTAAAAATTCTTTCTAAATATTTAATTATATTTTTTAAAAAAATTGATTTACAATATTTTCTACTAAAATTATTGAATTTTAAATTTTTTTTTGAAGGAAATTTTCATGAGTAATTTTTTTAATAAAAATCTTATATTTTTTGTAGCAATATTTTTTGCAAGTAACTTAAAGCCTATGCAAGAACAGCAGATGCAAATAGAACAATCTGCATCACCTCATATAGAATCTTCAAGATTTCATTTAGGTGTAATATTAACTATTTTGACTTTAAAGAAAAAATACTTAAATGAAAATTTATTATTGACTATTAATACGAGAGAAATTGATGGTCATACCGGAGATCGTTTGGGACAACCATATAGATTAGCTGAATATTTATCTGGACAAGATTGGTTTGAGGAGAAAGAAACATTTGTTAGAAATGAAATTACTGGTGAATTACGTGCAGTACATATTGTAAAAGAAAAATTGCATAAAGTCGGTTTTAGGCCATTTAAAAAAATGCTTGAAGAGCAATTTCCTGGGCTAAAAGAAGAAGCATTAAAATTTTTAAATGATTGTTATCAAGCTCAATTAGATGCAATTAAAAATAATTCGTGTTTAAGTGAACAAGATAAAATATGTCGATTAGATTATATTCTCAGAAGTTTTTTAAAAGACGTAGCTATGAACTATGAAAATACTAGAACGCATGAAAAATTTAATATTTCTTCAGATGTTTCTTGCGACGATGATGCATATTTTATCCCTGTTAGAAGAATTATGCATGTAATTAAACCTAACAATCAAAAACAAGAACAACAATTACAGACATTACAGAGTTCTGTTCGAAGACGTAGGCTTAATCCTAATTTATAAAATTAAAAGATTTTAAATTTTAAAATTTATGATTTTACAAGCTGCGCTTGCTACTTTTTTAACCCTAGTTTCTTTTGGATATTTAATTATTCCTATTTCGCCGCAAATAATGGGTAAAGCAATTCAAAAAGTGCATACAAAAGAAAAAGTAGTTGCTTTAACATTTGATGATGGTCCAAATCCGCCATATACAAATGAGTTGTTAGAAGTTTTAAAAAAGCATGAAGTAAAAGCGACCTTTTTTGTTTTGGGAAAATATATTAAAAATTATCCTGATGCAGTAAAACAAATTTATCAAGCTGGACATGAATTAGGTAATCACACTTGGTCACATAATTATATGATTTTTAAATCTTGTAAGACTATTCGCAAAGAAATAGATTCTACAGATAAAGCAATAAGAGATTTGGGATACACAGGTATAATTTATTTTAGGGCACCACATGGTGCAAAGCTTATTTCTTTGCCAATGGTTCTTTCTAAACAAAATAGAGCGCATATATTATTTAACGTAATTGCCTGGGATTGGACGCAGCCAGGGGTAAAAAAAATCGTAAATAATGTCATGAAATCTGTTAAACCGGGTTCTATTATTTTATTGCATGATGGCGATGGGGCTAAAGATAAGGCTGACAGATCGCAGACAGTTAAAGCTACTGATATAATAATTCAGAAATTGAAACAACAAAATTATAAAATTGTTACAATTTCTGAATTATTAAAATTTGATTCAAAATAAACATTAAAAAAATGAGTTCCAAACTCACTTTTTTAATGTTCTAAAATTTGTGAAATAATGCTTTGTATTTGTTCTTTAAAAATTATATTTGTAGTTGAAGGCTGGGATTTAAAAAAATCTTTTTTATCTAAATATTCCAAAACTAGCTTATTTAATTGGTTCATATGAGTGAATACATCACCATGACCTCTAGCTTTAATCCAGTCTATTGTTGCTACCTCCCAAGAAAAACAGTTTGCTGCTAAGTCAATAAGAATAGGTAAATTCATGAACATTGCTTCATTGCAAACGGTTGGACTTGGTTGTGTGATTAATAAATCAGAAACTGCCATTAAATCCGATATTTTTTTTGTAAAGGGAATGACTGAAAAACTTACATGTCCATCAGTTTTTATTGCATTGATTTTTTTTTCTAGTGTTTTATCTGTGCCAATACAAACTAAAACATGAATATCTTTATTAATTTTTACTAATTCTTGAGCATAATTAACTAATCTAGTGGATCCTGTGCCGCCTCTCATTAGCATTATAACAGGTTTATTTTCAGGAATATTCCATTCTTTTCTAATTTCAACAAGATTCTTTGGCATTAAAAAATCTTCTCGCAGGTGAAAGCCTACCTCTTGAATAGCAGGATCAGGAATATTTTTTTTACTTAGCTGTTTTTTTATTCGATCTGTCATTATGGGAACAGTAATAATGAAATTTTTGTTTTTAATTTTTTCCATATCTAAGAGCCAATTTGTTAGATCAGCATCAAGAGTCATCAAAAGAAACGGGATATTAAGAGCTTGTGCTGCTTGTATAGCAGGATAGTTTATAAAAGGCATTACAGAAATAAGCAAATCAGGTTTTTCTTCTTCAAGCATTTTTATTAACTTTTTTTTAAAAAACCTGCTTGAAGCTTTAAAAAAAAGTGTTCCTAAATAATTTGCTACAAAATTTAAAGTACCCGTCCATCCTTTTTGAAAAATTGAAATGTAATGTTTTTCAAAATCAATTTTATTATTAAAAAACATTAAAACTGGATTTATTTCTTTTATTTCAAAATCAGGAAAACATTCTTTAAATTTATTACATGCTTCAATATGTCCATTACCACCTTTGAGATAAAGTATTAAAAGTTTATTTTTTTTTGTTTGAGTTTTTGAAATTAAGTTTTTATTGATGTCTATATTTAAATTTGCAATATTTATTGTTGTATCGGGTTTTATTAGATTTATTGATAAGATAAAAAAAGAAATTATTAATAAAATTTTTTTCATGTAAAATTCCCCTTTTGTTTTTTGTTCTTTTGTTTGATAAATAAGTTATTTTTCTAGTAATCGCATAACAATGTTATGTACCTCTGTTTTAAAATCAGGCATTGGTTTTTGTGTTTGAGTTTTAAAAAAATCTCTTTTATCTAAATATTCATTGACCAATTGATTCAGCTGATTCATGTTAGAGAAGATGTCTCCATAACCTCGTAATTTTATCAAATCAATAGTAGCCTCTTCCCAAAATAAACAGACATCTGACATGTCAATAAGAATTGGTAATTTCATAAAAATAGCTTCTTTACATACACTTGGACTTGGCTGAGTTATAATTAAATCTGAAACAGCCATTAAATCTGGTATTTTACTTGTAAAAGGGATAATTGAAAAACTTACAGGACCATCATTTTTTATCTTATTTAAACTTTTGATTAATTTTACATTTTTTCCTACACAAATTAAGAGATGTACTTTTTTATCAAGCTTTATTAATTCTTCTGCATATTTAACTAATTTAATAGATCCTGTACTTCCGCGTATTAACATTATGACTTTTTTGTTTTCAGGAATATTCCATTCTTTACGAATAGTAGTTAGATCTTTTGCGATTGAAAAATCTTTGCGCAGATTATAACCAACTTCGTGAATATAAGTGTTAGGTATATTTTTTTGTTTTAATTGTTCTTGTATCCTGTCTGTGAGTGTTTCTACTGCTATGGTAAATTTTTTATTAGAACTATTTTCCATACCAAGTAACCAATTTGTTAAATCATAATCAACAGGGATAATAAGAAATGGAATTTTGTAGATTTCAGCGGCTTGCAAAGCAAAGAAATCAAAAAATGGTATTACTGATATCAACAAATCTGGTTTTTCGTCTTCAAGAATTTTTAATAAATTTTTTTGTATTGATTTTCCTAATATTTTAAAAAGTAGTGGAACAGGATAACGAATAATAAAATTTATTGTTCGAGTCCAGCCTTTTTGCAATGTTGCGTCGTATAAGCGGTCACCATCAACTATATTATTAAAATAGTAATGAATAAAATTAATTATTTTTATTTCGCAATCCGGTAAAACTTGTTGTAAAGCCTTACATGCTGACATATGTCCATTTCCACCAGAGCTCGTTAAAATAACTATCTTTGGGATTTTTTTGTTAATTTGGGTATCTGTTTTTTCTTGTGAAATATTTTGTGAAATATTTATTGTATCTGTAGTTTTATTTAAATTATTAGGATTTGTATTTACTTCTGAGTTTATATTTAGATTTATATTTAACTCAGTTTTGAGGATATTTATAAAAAGAACAGAACAAGATATGACTAAAAAAATTTTTTTCATTAAATTTCTCCACAAATTTTTCTCCACAAACAAATTATTTTAATTAAGCATTTGAGTAACAATATTGCTTATCTCTTTGTCAAAATTACGTTCTTGTTGCATTAATATCTTATTTTTTAAACTTTCTTTTTTATTTAGATATTTTATGACTAAATTGTTTAATTTATTCATATTGTCGAATATGCTACCACAACCTTTTAATTTTATCCAATCGATTGTTGCCTCTTCCCAAAAAAGGCATGCACCAGATAAATCAACAAGAATAGGAAGTTTCATAAACATTGCTTCATTGCAAACAGTTGGACTTGGTTGAGTAATTAATAAATCAGAAATTGCCATTAAATCTGGAATTTTATTTGTAAATGGTATTACAGAGAAAGTTACAGGCCCGCTGTTTTTTATTTTATCAAGCAGGTTCTTTAATTTTGTGTTTTTACCTATACAGACTAAAAGATGAATATTTTTTTTTAATTTAACTAATTCTTTAACATATCTGTATAGTTTTACTGATCCTGTACCGCCACGAATAAGCATAATTATTTTTTTGTTATCAGGAATATTCCAATCTTTGCGAATAGCGTTGAAATCTTTTGGTTCTGAAAAATCTTTGCGAATATGAAAACCAACTTCTCGAATTGCACTTTCAGGAATATTTTTTTTATCTAACTGCTTTTTAATATTTTCTGTCATTGTTTCTACAGTGAGAATAAAATTTTTATTTTGATTTTTTTCCATGTTCATGAGCCAAAGTGTTAAATCAGCATCTAAAGTGATAATAAGAAATGGGATTTTATAAATTTCAGCAGCTTGTGATGCATAAAGATTTAAAATTGGTATTACAGAAATAAGCATATCAGGTTTTTCTTGTTCAAGAATCTGTAAAATAGTTTTCTTTATTGATGTACCAATACTTTTAAAAAATAATGGAACTGGATATTTTATTAAAAAATTCCATGTTCTTATCCAACCATTTTGTATCATAGATACATAAAAATCTTCGCCATCTATTATACTTTTAAAATAATCATGAATAGGGTTAATTATTTTTAGTTCATAATCGGACAAAGCATTTTTTAATGCGCTGCATGCGGCCATATGGCCATTGCCGCCTTTACTTGTAAGTACAACAATTTTTTTTTTAGTTTTTTGTTGTACCTGTGTATCTATTTTTTCTTTGTTTATGTCTGTATTTTTATCTAAATTTAAAACATTTATATTGGTTTTTAGAGTGTTTATAGATAAAATTAAATAAAAAATATTTAATAAAATTCTTTTCATTTTTCCCAATCTATTTTTTAATTTTCTATTCTAATTTTTTAAATATAAAAAAAGTTAAATTAAATAAATGAAATTAATGTTGAAAATACTATCAAAAATATTTATTTTGAAAAGTTTTTAAAAAACTTTTTAAAAGTTTATTAAAACTGAAAAACTTCAAATAAAATAAAAAATTAAATTATATTTTATGGTGTTAAAGTGTTTGTTATTTTATCAAAAAGAGTTTGTTTTTTTTCTGCTTTTTGTTCAGTTTTGTCTATTGATTTTTTTTCTAGTTCTTTTTTTTCAATATCTTTTGTTAGAACAAGTTTACTTATTTGATATAAAAACCAAGCCTTTTCCATTTGAGTTTCTGGTTCAACAGCGCAAATTACTACGTGCCTTGGAATCAGAAGGCCTTCAACTACGATATCATCATTAGTGATTGCTTTTGCAAGAATAAATTCTTTATCTGCATATTTTTTACTTATATAAGTTGGTTTTAAAATGTGCAATTCTTTTATTTTTGTAAGTTCTAATTTATTAATAGAGCTATCTGTTTCTTTTCGTATTCCACAAATAGATATGTGACCAGTAAAAGAAACATCTTTTACCGAAATTTCGCTTTTTCCATCATATATTTTACCTTCAAATCTCATTTTGCCTGATTCTAAGGGAACAAATGTTGGTTCTATAGATTGACTTTCTTTAGGTCCTGGAGACATGCTTATACAAATTGCAGATATTATTAAAACAAAAAATATTTTAGATATTTTAATTATTATTTTTTTGATGTTCACAAGATTCTCCTAATTTTTAATTATTAATAATAATAACTAAAAATTACGGTATCAAAAAATTAATTGAATAGACAAGAAAGTTGCAAAAAAAATTTTTTCAAAAATTATTATAGAATGGAACGTAGGATGGCGGAGAGGGAGGGATTCGAACCCCCGATTCCCATCTCTGGGAATAACGGTTTTCAAGACCGCCGCATTAAACCGCTCTGCCACCTCTCCATGATAGAATTTTTTTGGCCTGCCATCCGTAGCCACCTGCCCCTGTCCACCATAGCTTTAGCGGCGCCGGAGGTGT
This sequence comes from Candidatus Babeliales bacterium, assembly GCA_041650475.1. Lineage (GTDB taxonomy): Bacteria > Babelota > Babeliae > Babelales > UASB340 > JAIPGX01. The sequence continues at coordinate 72,367 of JBAZLD010000001.1, forward strand.
AGGATGGCGGAGAGAGAGGGATTCGAACCCTCGGTCCCGGTTTCCCAGGACACTTGCTTAGCAGGCAAGCGCTTTCGACCACTCAGCCATCTCTCCGAGTATAAAGTTTTGCGCCCAAGAGGAGTCGAACCTCTAACCTTCAGATCCGTAGTCTGATGCTCTATCCAATTGAGCTATGGGCGCTAAATTTAATTTATAATAATGTCAACATTGGTATTATAATTTATAATAAATTAACTTGCAATTATAAGTTATGTAAAAATATATAAAAAAATAAAAAAAAGGCCTTTTATGTTAATTTTGGATATTAAAGTTGTGCCAAATTCGGGTAAACAGCAATTTACTTTAGATAAATCGGGAATTATAAAGTGTTTTTTAAAAAATCCGCCTGAATCTGGTAAAGCGAATGCTGAGTTAATTAAATTTTTAGCAGAAAAACTAAAAATAACCAAAGATAACGTTGTTATTTTATTAGGAACAACGGCTCGAAAAAAAAGAATAAAAATTAATTTAAATATAACTCTTGATGAATTGGAATCAAAGCTTGGTATAATTCGACAATTGAAAATAGGATAAGATTTTTTAGGGGAGTTTATGAAGAAATATTATTGGTGGGGTATGGATTCTTATGGCAAAAATAAAAAGGGGTTTTTATTAGCAAATTCGCAAGAAGATTTAAAAACAATTTTATTAAAGCAAAATATAGCCTTATTAAAATATAAAATTTATGAACAAGATTTTTGGCAAAAATTTATTTATTTTGGTACAAAAATATCTTTAGCTCAGAAATCATTCTTTTTTTATCAGCTTTCAGTTTTGATAAACAGCAATATAGGCCTCTTAAAGGCTTTCGAGTTAATTGAAAAACAGATAAAAAATAAAAAATTTAAAAAAATTATAAATTTAATTAATCAAAGTATTTGTAACGGGGAAAGCTTTTCTGCTTCATTGGGACAACACAATAAAACATTTAACCCTTTTATGATAAATATTATAAAATCAGGAGAAGATACAGGTAAATTGGGTTTTGCATTACAAAATTTGTCTGATAGTTTAAATTCGACTTTAACTTTAAGAAAAAATTTAATAGATGTTGCATTATTTCCAATAATAACTTTAGTATTCGCTCTTTTTACAATTTTAGGGTTATTTATTTTTGTGGTACCTCAGTTTGCTGATTTTTTTGTATCGATGGACAAACAGTTACCAAATTCTACAAAATTTATTATTAAATTAAGTAATTTTTTTCGTTCACTTAATATTTTTTGGGTCTTAATAATTTTTATTTTTTTGTATATTTTAATTAAATTTTTATTTCGTATCAGTAAAATCAAGTATTTAAAGGACAAATTTTTATTAAAAATTTTTTTTCTTGGTAAAATTTGTTTATTTTATGATCTTATAGCTTTTTTACAAATAGTCTCTAATTTGCTTTCTACTGGAATTCCATTAAGGCAAGCTTTAGAATTGGCAGAAAAAAGTATTAAAAATAGTTTTTTAAAAGAAAAAATTAATTTAGTTACAAATTTTGTTACTCAGGGAAAATCATTGCATAATTCTTTAATTTTAGTTGGAGATGCAATTTTTCCAGATGATCTTGTTGCTATTGTAAATGTGGGAGAAAATTCTGGAAATTTGGATTCTATGTTACAAAGGGCAGCAATTGTTTTGCAGGAAGATTTGAATAAAAAATTAAAAATATTAACAACTTTATTACAACCATTTTTAATGTTTATAATTGGTTTATTAATAGTATTTTTATTGCTTTCTGTTTATTTGCCAATATTTAATATGGCCAACTTGATTTAAAAACTATTTTCTTGACGATAATACTGCTTATGGTAGCCTATTAAACATGTATAAAAGCGCATAAAAATATTGAAATATGTATTAAATTGCCGAAGTGGCGAAATTGGTAGACGCACGGGACTCAAAATCCCGCGGTAGCGATACTGTGTCGGTTCGAGTCCGACCTTCGGCACCAAGAAAAGATATTTTTTTAAATGGAATCAAAATGTTAGATTCAAAATGTATCTTCTGTAAAATTATAAAAAAAGAGATTTCTTCAAAAATAATTAAAGAAAATGATCATGTAATTGTAATTGAAGACATACATCCAAAAGCTCCTAGACATTATTTAATTTTGCCTAAAAAACACGTAATTAATATAAATCATTTGCAAGAGCAAGATTTTGATATTGTCATTAACATGCTCAAAATAGTTCAGGAAATTACAAAAGATATTCAAAAAATTACAAACAAAGAAGTTGATTTTAATTTAATTTCTAATAATGGTGCAAGTGCTGGTCAATCTGTTTTTCATATGCATTGGCACTTTATTTCTGGTAAAAATTTGTATCTTGATGGTTTTAAATTGTAAATTTGTGAATGATTGTGAAAAAATTTTTTATCAAATTTTTTAAATTTTCAATTAAATTTTTATTGCCGATTTGTTTTATAATTATCATTGTTATTTCTTATATAGCCATGAAAAGATTGGTTTTTTATTATGATCCAATTTTGGATGGTGGAAAAAAACAATCTCAAGTTGCAAGCCAGATAAATAAAGAAATTTTGAAGACTAAAAATTGTAGATTTGTGAATTTTTTAACCAAAGATGGGTTAAAACTTTCGGGATGTTTTTTTAAGAGAGATAATGCTAGATCTAATGTGCTTCTTTGTCATGGTTACTGCAGCCGTAAAGAATTTATGTATGATTTTATTGATATGTTTCCAAATTCTAACGTTTTTGCCTTTGATTTTAGGGCTCACGGTAATAGTCAAGGTAGATTTCGTACGATTGGTTTTCAAGAATACAAAGATGTTCTTGCTGCTGCCCAATATTTTAAAGACTTAGTAGAAAATCGTAATAATAATCTTATAAAAAAGCCTTTTATTATTTTAGGCATTTCTATGGGAGGAACTGCAAGCCTTAAAGCCGCATTGTGTGAACCAGATTTGTGTGATGCTTTGATATTAGATTCATCCTTTTATGATTTAAAAAAAGTTGTTTATAATGCTTTTAGCCTAAATTCAGGATTACCTACCTATCCATTTCTGCCAATTATTGGAATATTTGTTAAATTTTTGGCAGATTGTGATGTTTATAGTATGAATTTGTTAAAAGATTTTAAAAATTTAAAAAAACCAGTTTTTTATATACATTCTTGTATTGATGAAGTTGTGTCACCAGAACAAACTCTTTCTATGTACGCAGATGATCATAATGATCATGCCAAATTGTGGATAGGTCCTGTTTGCAGACATGGTCATCTAAGAAAACATTTTTGGGATATTTATAAAAAGAAAGTTCTTAGCTTTTTGAATTCTGTTTTGGTAATTTAAATTTTTCAATCATATATTTTGTGTCTTTAATAGATTCTTCTAAGACTCTTAAATAATATCGTAAAGAATTTCTTTTTCTATTCCATGAAAATTTTTTATTATAAACATCTATATTTTTTAGATAAATCTTAAAATTTCTTTTTTCGTCTTTCAATTCTTCAAAAATGTTATTTAGTCTGGAGTAATTTTCTGTTTCGTTAATAAAAGTTACAAAATTTGTGCAAAAATTCTTTTCTAAGCTTTTATATCTTTTTATTGAGCTGAGCATAGAATTATAATTATAACCTCCTGATAAGTTTTTTTCTTGTAATAAAAGTTCTATGCTAGCATTAAGGTTTGATTGAGCAGAGTCTGTTTTTGATATGTTGAACTTAAAAATAAAGAAAAATGGAAAAGCTATTATTATCAAAAAAGATAATAAGTAAATTAAAAAATCTTTATTTTTAAAATTTTTTAAGTTCATAAACTACTCCGCGAACATTCTTTTTTTGGCATTTTGCGGCTCTCTTTCTATTTATAATAGTAAAGATTTTGAAAAAATAATTCAATATATTAATATAAATAAAAAAATAAATTATTTCTAATATAATAGAAAATAAGATTTATAGTATTTGACTTTTTACTTTTTGCAAGAGAATATTGATAGCTTATTAACCAGTAATTTGCGATTTTTTATTAAATTTGTATGAACTTTTTTATTTTAATTACCGGAATTATTTTTAATATTTTTTCAGTTATCGTTTTACTTTATGTTTCTATGGCTACAATGATAGGGCCATGGATTGCCCCGATAATTGTATTGATTTGTGGTGGTTTGTTTAAATTGCGATCAAATTTTGGCTTTAAAATAAAGAAAAATTCCTCTAAAGTTAAAGAAACAGTTTTAATTCAATCTATTGGTTCAGTTGGTGGGATTATTGGAGTTGGGATGGGATTTTCTTTGCCAACCCTTTATTTTTTGAGTCCTGAAATTTTTAATAATTTACTAAAAAACCCTGTGTATTTTTGCGTTTTTTTAGCAATTATATGTTTTTGTGCGGGAGGGTTAGGTATTTTTTTAGCACGTTCTTTTATTGGTAAATTTATAAACAACAAAGATTTACATTTTCCTGTAAGCCAAGTTGTTTATGAAGCGATAGTGTCTCAAAATCAAAAAAATAAAATTAAAAAGATGTTTTTTGGCTTTTTTGGTGGTTGGGGGATAGATTTTTTAAGGGATGGTTTTTTAAAAATTAAGAGTTTTTTACCTAAAGAATTTGTGCTTTTTCCCAATATTTTTGCAAATAATATTGTCATTTCTTTAACTCCTATGTATTGGGCAATAGGTTTTATTGCTGGAGCAAAAATTATTTTGCCCTTATTAACCGGTATCTTATTAAAATATTTTATTTTATTGCCGGTAAATAATAATTTTAATTTTTTTAATTTACCAAAACTATCTATTGAGAATTTTAATTCAGTTTTTTGTAGTGGTCTTATATTGTCCGAAATTTTTTTAAGTTTAATAATTTTTTTAAAATATGTTTTGAAGAACATAAAAAATTTGAATTTTTATTCAAATTTTTTTATTAAAATAATTAATATAAAAACTGCTTTCAAAAAATCAGACATAATTTTTATTTTGTTTCTGGGTTTATTATTTTTTTCTTTTTTTTCTTATTTAAAATTTAGTTTTATATCTCAAATTTTTCTAATAATTTTTGTGATTTTTGCTACTTACCAAATTAGCTATTTAGGGTGTAAAGTTGGTCTTGTTTCTTTTGGAAAATTTGCAACTTTTATTATGATTCCTATGTTGTTAATTTTTAACCTTGATTTTATGCAAATAACAATGGTTTGTGTATTTTTTAATATTTGTTCCGCAGTTTCTTCTGATTTGCTTTTTGATTATAAAATTGGGCAACTTTGTGATATAGATTTTAAAAAAATTTATAAATACCAATGGATAGGTTTAATTGTTACCTCTGCAAGCATAGGTTTTTTTTTATGGCTATTTTTGACAAATTTTCAGCCTGGCACACCGGCTTTGTTTGCCCAAAGGGGTAAAGCTAGGGCCATACTTATTCAATCGTTAGGATTCGATTTTAGGATTATTTTGTTAGGATTATTTTCTGGAATTATCTTAAAAAAATTAAAAATTAACCCAACAATGGTATTAAGCGGCATTCTAATGCCTAATTCTTTATCGATTGGACTCATAATTGGGGGTTTTTTTGCAAAATTTGCTAAAAAATTTAAAAATTTTGACTCATTTTGGGCTGGAGTTTTTACAGGAGAAGCTTTATGGCTTTTGTTATCTATTTTATTAAAAAAAATACTATAAAATGCTAATTTGTATTATTTTTTGAAATTTATTTAAAAATAAAATAAAATAATTTATTACAATTAAATTTTATTTTAATATTTTTTTATGGAGGAGTTAATCGTGAAAAAGATATTTTATTCTTTAATTTCAATATTTTTTTTCTCTACTTTTTGTTTTTGTATGCAAGAAGAAGGAAAAGGTCAAGGGCAACTTGAAAGAGTTACTTTTAGGCAAGTAGCAAAGCGGGGTTTTAGAGAAGTGCGGCATCAATTTTCAGACGATATTAGAAACGGCGTTAAATTTGATAGACATGATGGGGAAGGCTGTAATTGTCAAGATAAAAACAATTGCAATTGCAGGGTTCTTGTTTTTAATTCGAAATATTTTCAAATTCATAAAAGATCAGTTTATGATTTTAATACTATTTTAGGGTTGATACTTAGTATGGACCTTAATTTTAAAATAAAAAAAATAGTTTTGCGAAATTGTGAACTTGAAGATGTACCGCAAAATATTTTTGGTTTTAAAGATCTTGTTGAACTAGATGTAAGTTACAATAACTTAAAATATTTATCAGAAATTCAAAATTTCAGAAATAAAGCAATTCTTGTTGATGCAAGAAATAATACTTTTGAATTTGAAAATTATTTAAGATCTAATGAAATATCTCAAGCCCAAGGTTTTCGTATTATTATTTAAATTTCTTTAAACTCTTTATAATCACACTCTTTATTTGGACAAGAAAGTGTAATATTTCCCGCCTTATCTTTTTTAACTAAAAGATAAGGCGTTTTACATTTTGGACATGGTGTTTCTTCAACTTCTCCAAAAATAGCAAATTTACATTTTGGGTAATTTGAGCACCCCCAAAAGTTTCCGCCTTTCCATTTACGCCTTATAATCTTGCTACCGCATTCAGTGCAAGGCATTTTTAGAGCTTCTTGATGAATATACTTACATTCAGGATATCCAGGGCAAGCTAAAAAGGGTCCAAATCTTCCTATTTTTTTTACAAGAGTTTTGCCGCAATTTGGACATTTTATATTAATTACCTCTTCTTCTTGTTTTTCACTCATTATAATTTTGCCAGATTCATCTTTTGTGAAATTTGACGTAAAATCACATTTTGGAAATTTGGAACATCCTAAAAATTCACCTGTTTTTCCAAAACGAATAACCAAATCACTATTACATTTAGGGCACTTTATATCAACATGCAAAGCCTTTTTGGCTACATTTTTGCCACCAAATTTTTCAAGGTCTTTTTCAAATTTTTCATAAAATTCATTTAGAACCTCATCCCGTTTTAAGGCACCGTCTGCAATTTTATCCAAATCTTCTTCCATACGAGCGGTAAACTTAACGTTTATAATATCAGGAAAATTTTGTGTAAGCATTTTGTTTACAGCTTTTCCAAGTTCTGTAGGTTGAAACTTTTTTTTATCAAAAGTTACATATTTTCTTTTTATAATGGTAGATAGAATGGTTGCATAAGTACTTGGTCGTCCAACACCTTTTTTTTCTAATTCTTTAACAAGACTAGCCTGTGTATATCGAGCAGGAGGTTGAGTAAAATGTTGTTTAGATTCAATTTTTTTAAGTTTTAAAGCATCATTTTCATGAATATCTTTTGGAATTTTTACTTCTGTTTTCTCGTCTTCATCTTCAACCATGTAAACTTTTAAAAAACCGTCAAAAATTAGGGTTGAACCTGTTGCTTTAAAAATATATTTTTCACCTTTAATTAAAACTTGTCTTTGAAAATATTTAGCAGATTGCATTTGACAAGCTACAAAACGTTTCCAAATTAGACCATATAATTTTGTTTGTTCCGGTGTTAGATATTTTGCGGCAATTTCCGGAGTTATGTTGATATTAATAGGTCTGATTGCTTCGTGAGCATCTTGAGCTCCCTTTTTGGAATAAACATTTGATTCTTTAGGTAAATAATTTTGTCCATAATTGTCTTTTATAAATTCACGAGAAGCTTTTATTGCTATATCAGATATTCTTAAAGAGTCTGTACGCATATACGTGATTAAAGCTTCAGGGGTATCCTTTTTGCTTAGCGGTACACCTTCGTATAATTTTTGTGCTACTAGCATAGTTTTATCAACAGAAAATCCTAATTTATTATAAGCATCCTGTTGTAGCGTACTTGTCATAAAAGGTGGTAATGGGTTTTTTAACCGTTCCTTTTCTGTTATTTGTTGAATTATAAAGTTTTCTTTTTTAATTTCTTCTAAAGCTTTTTCTGTATCTTCTTTATTTGAAAGTTTAAAAAGCTTATTATTTATTTTATAAAGATCAGCCTGGATGTTAGATTTATCAACATTAAAATTTCCGTGAATAGACCAATATTCTTCTGGTTTAAAATTTACAACCTCTTCTTCTCGGTCGCAAATTAATAACAATGCAACAGATTGAACTCTTCCTGCAGATAAACCTTTAGCTATTTTTTTCCATAAAATAGGTGAGACTTCATAGCCAACCCAACGATCGAGAATTCTTCTTGCTTGTTGAGCGCTAACTTTTTGCATGTCTATAGAACTTTTATTGTTGATAGCCTCTAAAATTGCAGGTTTTGTTATTTCGTTAAAAGTTATTCTGTAAATTTTAGATTTATCTTTAAAAACTTTGATTATTTCTTGTCCTATATGCCAAGAAATGATTTCACCTTCTCTATCTGGGTCTGATGCCAGGTAAATTTCGCCGGCTCTTGATGCTTGTTTGCATATATCGGCAATAACATTGTTTTTATCTTTTATTACAACATATTCTAATTCGATATGATTATTTTTATCTCTAGAAATACCTAGCTTTTTTGTAGGTAAATCTTTTACATGTCCAAAAGTAGACATAATTTTGAAATCAGATCCCAAAAATTTTGAAATAGTCTTTATCTTTGCAGGAGATTCTACGATTAAAATTTTTAAATTACTTCCCATTTTACTATTTTTTTTTGTAATTTTGATATTTTTTTCATTTGCTTTCATTATTTTAGCCCCCCAGCTATTTTTTATTTTCCCAATATAATAATAAGGCATTTATTTTCTATGTGTCAAATAATCTATTTTTATCTTATTATAACGGGAGTAGTTATTAGTTTTGATTTTTAATTTAAAATTGTTTAAAATTCTACAGGGCGAGTTTTTTCAGTAAATTTGGATATAATTTCTTAAATTAGGATTAATTTAATGTTTTCTAATATTTTATTGTCAAGGTGGCTCGAGTCTTTAGAAGTTTTTACAAAAAAAGAGTTTAAAACTTTTTTATTATTAATTTTAAATACTTTTAAAAGATCTATTTTTATTTTTGCAAAAAAATTTTGGTGGTTATTTTTACTTTTATTTTTAAATAATTATTTTTTTGGGGGAGTAAATATTTTTTTAAAAACAAATTATCTTGGTTTATTTTTTCTTGTTTTCATAAATTTATTATTAATTTTTTTCTCTTTTCTTATTATAAGGCCGTCAATCGAAGCTAAAGATATTTTTTATTTTTTATCTTATTTAAATAAATTTTGGGGTTTTTTAGTAATAACAATATTACTTTTTTTATTTCCAATTTTACCGTCTTTTTATATAATAACTTTATTTTTTTTAGATTCAGAAAATAATTTAAAATCTTTAGTTTTTTCTTTTATAAATGGTATAAAATTTATTTTTTATTATTTACCGGTATGCATAATTTTAGGTGTAATATTTGCTGTAATTGAAATATTAATTTATTTTTTTGTAATTTTTTTGTTATCAAAAATTTATCATATTTTATTTATTAATACACTTTTTAGTACAATTTTGCTTAGTTTTTTTTACTTGTTTTTATTTTTATTATGGTTATTATTCTTGAGCACAATATCTATATATTACGTAAGAATGAAACACAAAGATTTTAATCTCTTTTTTTAATGAAAAGTTTTTTATGCAAATAATATTTTATCAATGGGTGAGGTCGTTACAGATTTTATCTCCTAAAAATTTTGGAGATTTTTTCAGACGTTTTTGTAATAGATTTTATTACGGAACAAAAAATTTTTTGTATTATTTTCGGTGGTTTTTTATTTTTTATTCATTTTTTTTCTTAACTTTTGGAGATTTAATTTTAAAAAATTCGAGTGTTAAAGTAATTTCTTTTAACGCTGGGAATGTAGCTATTTTGTTAATTAATCTCGTTTTATCTATTATTTGGTTTTTTTTGTCAATAGGGTTTTTATTATCTATAAGGCGGGGTGATGGGTTTGTTGATATTTATTATTTTAAAAGCGGGTTTGTTAGATATTTGCAACTTTGGTTTATGTTATCACTTTTTATTTTTTTTATTATCTACTTTTTTTTATCGTTTGGAATCACGTCTTATCCTAATGCTCACTGGTCATTAGGTTTATTTATGAAAATTTTTGAGTTAATAATTGTTTTCTGTTGGTTGGATTCAAATTATTCTTTTAAAGATTTGTTTTTTACGATAGAAAAATCTTTGAATATTATTTTGTATAATTTAGCTTTTTTATTTATTATATTCGTTTTTTGGACTTTATTTTCATGGGGAATTTTAGAATTAGAAAAAAATATAATTGCTGCAGGGGTATTTAATTTTTTTGTTATCTTAAAGGTATTGTTAATAAAGTATTTAGGTTTTTTTATAGATTATGCAGTAATAGTTGCTTTATTCACATTTTATTCTATGAAAAAAAATGAAATTTATACTCACAGTTTTTTCGAAAAAAAAGATGAATAAGTTATGAGACTTTTTTTAAAAACAATTAGGACTTATGCTTTATTTTTAACGGTTTCCATATTTTTTTCATTTTTTTGTGTCCCGCTTACTTTTTTGCCTGTAAAAATAAGATATAAAAATAAATTTTATTTTTTCCTTACTTATTTATGGTCAAAGTTATTACTATTAACATCTTTTGTACAAATTAAAATTTATGGAAAACAAAATTTGATTAAATATCTTCAAGAGCCTGCTATTTTTGTAATGAATCATACTTCTTTTTTAGATATTTTGTTAACTGAGATTGTTCTTAAAAATAGACCTCATATTTGGATTAGCAAAAAAGAATTAGGTTATGTTCCTATTTTAAGAATTTTGTTAAAAAGAATGCATGTTCTTGTACAAAGAGAAAGTTCTGGAATGGCTGCACGAGCTTTAGTAAAGGCGCATAATTTAGCAACAAAGCATAAAAGTCACATATTGTTATTTCCCGAAGGTACTCGATATTCTGATGGTAAAATTCATGAATTTTTAAATGGTTTTGCTGTATTAGCGAAAAAGCTTAACAGGCAAGTTTTTCCAATTGCCATTTTGGGTGCAGATAAAGTTTTGCCTAAGGGTAGGTTTATTTTTAATTCAAGAATAAGTGAAATCAAGCTTGTCATTGGAGAACCTTTTTCTTATATTGAGAATGAGAGAGAAGAAGAGTTTACAAAACGTGTGCATGATTGGTTTAAAAAATGCATGTTCTAAAATTTGCTTATAACAATATTTTTTATATTTTTATTCCCATTTATTTAATAATTTTATTTTATCGCATAAAATTTTCTAAAGAATCTATTTATTCTTATACTTTAGGAACTTTTTTAAAAAATAAAAATTTAATTAAAAAATTGAATCATAATAAAATTTTATTTTTTTTACGTGCATTAACTCTTTTATTTCTAATTTTTTTAATAGCAAGACCTCAATGGATTGATACAAATTCTAAAATTAAGTCTGAGGGGGTGAATATTATTTTAACAATGGATGTTTCTGGAAGTATGCAAGTTTTTGATGATTTACACGACAAAAGAACAAGAATTCAAGTTGCAAAAGATGAAGCTATAAAATTTATTGATAAGCGAATTGATGATCCGATTGGTATTGTTATTTTTGCAAAAGATGTTGTATCAAGATCGCCTCTAACTTTAGATAAAAATATTTTAAAACAAATTGTATCAGAATTAGAGATAGGGTATATAAACTCTGAAGGAACAAGTTTGGGAACTGGTCTTGCTATGGCCGTTAATAGGCTTGTAAAATCAAAAGTTAAAAGTAAAATTATAATTTTATTAACTGATGGTGCGCCTACTCCTGAAAAAATTAATCCTGACGTGGCTATTGATTTGGCAAAACAATTTGGTATAAAAATTTATACGATTGGCATTGGTAACCCGAGGGGTAGTTTTATTAATCATCCAGTTTTTGGGTTACAAAGAGTAAGAACTGATGTTGATATGCAACTTTTAGAAAAAATAGCAAAACAAACCGGGGGACAGTTTTTTATGGCAAATAATCCAGCGCATTTAAGAGATGTTTATAATAAAATAGATAAATTAGAAAAAACAGAATATGAGACGGATATTTTTCATAATTATTATGAAGCTTTTTTAGATTTTATTTGGATATTTTTATTAATTTTAGGTTTAGAATTGTTTTTAAAACTATTTATTTGGCGGAGCATTTGTTATTAAAAACTATGAATTTTTTGGGAATATATTGGTCAGGTTTGAATAATTTTATATTTTTGCCTGTTTTTTTAATTATAATTTTTTTTATAATAAAAAATTATTTAAAAACAAAAAAAAATTTACCTGTACTTTGTGATAAAGTTAATTTAGGCGTAATATTTGGTAATTTTTCTTTAGTTAAAAAATTATTAAAATCGATATTTTTAATTAGTGCTTTAATATTAATTTTTGTTGCATTACTGCGCCCTTCTTGGGATAAAAAGGAGAATAAAGTTGTTCAGGAGGGCAGAGATTTATTAATTGCTTTAGACATTTCACGTAGTATGATGGCTCAGGATTTAAAGCCAAATCGTTTAGAATTTACTAAATTAAAAATTAGAAATTTGCTTGAAAAATTAGATTTTGAAAGAGTAGGTTTAATTTTGTTTTCAGGATCTGCTTTTTTACTTTGTCCATTAACAATAGATCATGCAGCATTTTTAATGTTTTTAAATCAAGTTGATGTAGAAACAATAGCTTCAGGTACAACTTCAATAGATTCTGCGCTTAATAAAGCAATTGATGTTTTTGGATTTGATAAAAATAGAAAAAATAAATTTTTAGTTTTAGCTACTGATGGCGAAGATTTTTCTTTAAATTTGGAGTCAATAAAATATAAAGCAAAGCAAGAAAATATAAAATTGTTTTCTTTAGGCATAGGAACTATTCAGGGTGCACCTGTCCCAAAATTTGATTTATCAGGTAAACAAATTGGTAACGAAGTTGATTCAAATAATCAAATTATTCTTTCTAAACTGAATGAAGAAGTTTTAAAAAACATTTCTGATTATTTGAATGGGAAATATTTTAAAACTAGTTTTGATGATTCTGATTTAAATCAATTAATTAACGAAATAAGAAAATATGAAAAAGAAAAATTTTTAGATAAAAATATTTCTTTTTATCAAGATAAATACCCATGGTTACTTGGGGCTGCTTGGGTGTTATTAGCATTAGAATGGATTTTATAATATGAAAAAATTAAATTTAGTTAATTTATTTTTTTTATTTTTGTTTATTATATTTAATAGCCAATTAAGTGCCATATCTTTTTGGACAAATTTAAAAATTAAAAAATTTTATGATCAGAAAAATTATAATAAAGTAAAGGAAATTTTAGAACAAGAACAGGTCGATAATCCAAATGATCCAGAATTAAATTATAATTTAGGTGATATTTATTATAAATTGGGTAAATTTAATGAGGCTGAATTTAATTTTCAAAGAGCTATAGAAAATTGTCTTAATGACAAATCTGATTATCAAAAGAGATTAAAAGAGTTTTCTTATTTTAATTTAGGTAATATTTTTTATAAGAATTGTTTAAAAATTCTTGGACCTGATTGGCAAAAAAAAGATTTTCAGCGATCTGATAATAAAATTTTAGATTTAGCAATAAATGAGGTTAAAAGGACCATCGAAAATTATAAAAAAGCTTTAGAATTAGATAATAAGGATAAAAAAGTTAAAGTAAATCTTAAAGAAGCTGAAAAGTTGCTAAAAGAGCTTGAAGAAAAACTTAAAAAACAAAAACAAGACAAATCATCTCAAGAAGAACAGCAAGATCAAGGCGAAAAACAGCAGAAAAAAGATGGGGAACAAAAGAGCTCTAAAGATAGAGATAAAAAAGAAGAGAAAGGGCAACAAGACGAATCTAATAACGATCAATCCAAAAAAGAAGAGCAGGATATGAGCAAGCATGATAATAACTCCCAAAAAGATAAGCAAAAACAAGAACAGCAACAAACACAACAAAAACCGTCTGACGGGTCTGAAAAAGAAGATAATAAATCTGAAAAAGAAAAACAAGAGAAAGAAAATCAGCAACAGCAAGAGCAAGAAGAAATTGGCCAACAAGATGCGCAAAAAGTAGAACAAATTAGTATAAAAGAAAAGGGGATGAGAGTTTTACTTGATGATCTTGCAAAGGATGAATCAAAATTGCAAAAAAATTTAATTTGGCAACAAAGTAAGGGGGAAAAATTATTAAATCCCAGCCAAAAACCATGGTAATATAATAAATCATGGTGTTATACGATCAAAAGGGGCTTTATTATGATTACAAATTATTTTTTTAAAAATTATATTTTTAAATTTTTGATTAGTTTTTTAATTTGTACGTTTTTTAATAATTTTGTTTATCTTGCAGATGTTGACGTAAAATTTGAATTTGAAGATCTTCAAAATTTGCTAGATGCAAAAACTGGTCAGAATATTCCAACGGCATATGTGGGGGAAAATTTTAGAATAAAAGTTATTGTAAGTGGGCAAGATAGAAATAATGGAGATGTGGAAATTGTTGGGTTAGATCAATTCAATGTTGTTGGAACAAGTCAATCTACAAATGTAACAGTATATAATTCTGAATTTTTTGCACAAAAAAATTATATTTATGATTTGGTTTGCACTAAAGAGGGGGTATTTACAATTGGTCCTGCTCAAGTTAAACAAAATAATAAAACTTTTAATTCTGAACCTGAAAGCTTGATTTTACAGGTTAAAAAAAGAAAAGGAGAGACGGTTGCTAGAGGAACAACTCAAAATGGATCTCAAGAACAGGATTATGAAGTTTTTTGTAAATTAAGTATCGATGCAAAAACTGTTTTTGTTGGTCAGCCAATAATTTTAAGCGTTAAAGTTTATAACAGGGGTAATATTTTACAGCTTGGAATGGAGAATATTAAATTTTCTGGTTTTATAGATAAGGAAATTCAACAGGTAGCTAAATACAAAGAAGAATTTGAAGGTAAAGTTTATAATGTTATAGAAAAAAAATTTTTATTATTGCCTCAAGAAACAGGAAAAAGAGAAATAGATTCTGTGGTAATTAATTTTCATGTTCCTATTAAAAGAAGAGAAAAAAGGGGTGGTTTTTTTGATGATGATTTTTTTTCTGGATTACCTGTGATTTTTGGGGAAAATTATCAACAAAAAAAAGTTTTATCTAATAATTTACAAATTAATGTTCTGCCTTTACCCAAATATTCTGGTTCTGTAGATGGTGTTGGTGATTTTAAACAATTTAAAATTTGGACAGATAAAAATGAGGCTTTTATTAATGAACCAATTTTATTTAATTTGCAAGTAGAGGGTAAAGGTAATTTGGATCAAATTGTTGTACCAAAATTGAATTTACCTAATTGTTTTAGATCGTATGAATCTAAAGCAAATTTAGAACAGGATTTAACAAATGATTTTTGGGGTGGTAAAAAAACATTTGAATATGTTTTACAAATTTCTCAACAGGGACAACATCAAATTCCATCACAAGTTTTTACATATTTTGATACAAAATCTAAAAGTTATAAAACTTTAAAAACTGATCTTATTGAGTTAAATATAAAAGATTCACCCCAAAATAAAGAACACGCTGGTAATTTATTTAATAATTCAAGTGAAAATAAGCAACAAGAGCAAGAATCTTTGAGTAAAAATAATATAAAAAAACAACAAGATATACACTATATCGAAGAAAATATCTCCGAATTTTCTGATGTACAAAAAAGTTTTTTGGGAAAAATTTTAAAACATTTAGCACATGCAAGACTGTCGAATATAATTTTTTTACTTCTATTATTTTTACCAATTTTATTTAAAAAAAATTTAAAACGCGCTAAAAATATTGCGAATAAAATTATTCTTAATAAATTTCAAAAGAAACAAAATTTAAATAAATTACAAAAAAATTTAGAAGAAATAATTGAAAAAAAACAAATTACAAAACTTTATCAGTTTTTTTTAAATTATTTATCTGTTAAATTTAATATTCAAGAAAATAATATTAATCAAGATTTAATAAATGAAAAACTTTTAAATTTTGGTTGGACGCAAGATAAAATTGATAATTTTTTAAGTTATTTAAATGAATGTGCAGGACTTGCTTTTGCATCTAAATTAAAAATTGGTCAAACTGCTATTGAATTAGAAAAATTATTTAATGGAAGTAGGTATTGGTTTTTTTACTTAGAGTCAAAAGATAATTAAAAAATAGGAATAAAGTATTTATGAATTTTTATAAGATTTTTAGAGTATTTTTTTTAACTTTTGCAGTGTTAAATTTAAGTTCATATTTATTGGCATCAACAGATCAAGAGCTTTTTTTAAGTGCAAATTCTTGTTATAAACAGTCTGATTTTGAAAAAGCTTATGATTTGTATCAACAAATTTCTGAAAAAAATGCTTTTGTTAATTATAATTTGGGAAATTGTGCATATAAATTAAACAAATTTGGTTATGCGCTTTTACATTGGCGTAGAGCTCAAAAGGATTGGGGAATTTTTAATCAACAAGAATTACTAGATAATATTTATTTATTAAAACAAAAATTAGCTGAGCCAACTTCTGATAAATTAGATTTTTCTTCAAAAAATATATTTGATAAAAATAATATAAATTTTTATAGATATAAAAGTATATTGGTTTCAATTTTTACTTATATTCCAATAATTTATTTGCAATTAATTTTTTTATTATTATGGTTCTTTTTGTTTTTATATGTCAGACGTTTATATCGAGCAAAAAGAAAATTTTTAATTGTTATATTATTTTCACTAATTGCTATTTCTGGCATTTTATTAATTGTTAGATATAGTTTAGAACATAAACACCGTGGGATTGTTGTAGAAAAAAAGTCTGCACTTTTATCTGGTCCTGATAAAAATTTTCAGCAATTAAGTATTTTACCACAAGCTAGTGAATTTATAATTTATAAAGAATCAGATGGATATTATAAAATTAAATTTTGCAAACAAATTGGTTGGATAGACAAAAAAGAAGTTGAACAAATCTAATAAAATGTATGCGTAAAATCAAAAAATTATTTATCTTAAGCTTTTTTACGATTATATTTCTGAACCTAAATGCTCGATGGACTAGTCTAAGACAAGCCATTGAAGCAATAGATAGACTCCCTGCATCTACAACTGAAAATTTATCTTATAAAAAAGCAAACGGAGTTTCTTTGGAAGATTTGAGTAAACAAATTGATGAGTTTTTGTTTTGTTCTTTTAATAAGTATACTCTTTTTGATGGATATAAAGTAGAAAAAGTTAAAATTCCTGAAGATAGTTCTATTTGTTTTATTGGCGATCTTCATGGTTGTGCCGATTCTTTGTCTAATATTTTAAAGCAATTAATTAGATTAAATTATTTGGATATTAATAGTTTTGAAACTAGAAATAATAATTTTAATCTTGTTTTTTTGGGAGACTACACAAACAGAAACTGTTATGGTCTTGAAACTTTATCTTTGATTTTGGAATTAGCTATAGCGAATCCTGAAAGAGTATTTATTTTACATGGAAATCATGAAGAAATTCATATGCTTACATCAAATGGGGCCTATCATGGATTTAAAGAAGAATTGGAACGGAAATTTTTGCTTTCGTATGATCCTCTTAATTCTGCCATAAATAAAATTTTATATTTTTATAATTCTTTGCCAGTTGCCGTTTTTATTGGAGTTGATGTAGGGGAACAGTATTTGATGTGTAGTCATGGAGGCTTTGATTTAAATTTTGATTTTGATTCTTTTTTAGATAAAAAAAATCGTTG
Source organism: Candidatus Babeliales bacterium (assembly GCA_041650475.1). Classification (GTDB taxonomy): domain Bacteria; phylum Babelota; class Babeliae; order Babelales; family UASB340; genus JAIPGX01. Next base: position 90,058 of record JBAZLD010000001.1, read on the forward strand.
GAAATTTTCTGAATTACAATCGGGTGGCCAATATTTTATGTGGACAGATTTTTACCAAAGAATTGCGCAAAATAATTATGGTATTTTAAGAGAAGTTGAAAGAATACAAACGATATCTGCTGATTTTATGCGTTATAATTTTTTCGGTGCTTTAGAAAATAATATGTGTAATTATAAAATTACAGATAAAGTTAAAGCAATTTTTAGGGGCCATCAACATGAACTTTATGGTTTAAAAATGCTTTTTGAACCTAGCATATTTTATCAAAATTATTTGAATTCACCAGATTTTCCAGATTCAGGAATTTGGCATTGGAGGCAAGTAGTAAAGCATGAAGATCAAGAAAACATGGAGGGTTTCAGAATTGGTGATTATCTCCCCATTTTTACTCTATCATCAGCTTCTTCATGTCCTGTGTATATTGATAACAAATATGATTGTTTTGCAATACTTACAATTAATCGATTTATAAGAAACTCCAGATTACAAGTTTATGAAACTTTACATGAATCTAGAAATATAGAACAAAAAAATCGGGAACAAATTGATAAAATTGAACCAGAGCAATTTGATGTTGATGAAGGTAAAGAGTATTTTAAGGAAAAAGAAGAAGGTACTAAATGCTGCCCTAGATGTATAATTTTATAAGTTCAAGCAATTTTTTCCCATTCCCATGCACTTGTCAAAATACTATTTAAATCAGAAAATTTAGGTTCCCAGCCTAAAATTTTTTTAGCTTTGTTATAATTTGCTACTAAAATATCAACATCGCCAGCTCGTGCATCACAAATTTCTATTAAAAGTTCTTGGGCACAAATTTTTTGTGCATGTTCAACCATTTGTTTTACAGAATAGCCGTGTCCAGTTCCTAAATTAAAAATATTAGATTCTTTTGTTTGCTCTAAATATTTTAAAGCTAAAACATGTGCTTGAGCAATGTCTAAGACATGAATATAATCGCGAATACATGAACCATCGAGTGTATTGTAGTTAGAACCAAAAATTTTAAATATTTTTTTATTTTTGATTGCTCTCAATAAGAGTGGAATAATGTGAGATTCAGGATTATGTTGTTCACCAAGTCCAATTGTTGGTAGTGCTCCAGCGGCGTTAAAATATCTTAAAGAGACATATTGCAGATTATAAGCATTAAAATAATCTTGCAATGCATATTCTACTATTAGTTTATTTTTGCCATACGGACTTATTGAATTTGTTGGATGGGTTTCATCAAGTGGCAATTTTATTGGGCTGCCATAAACGGCACAACTCGAAGAAAAAACTATTTTTTTGACGTTATATTCAAGCATTGTGTCTAATAATTTTAATGTTTTTATAACATTATTATCGTAAAAATCTTTAGGTCTTTTTACAGATTCACCAACTTCGATAAATGCAGCAAAATGCATAACTGCTTCTATATTATTTTGAGTAAAAATTTGTTTTAATATGTTTTTGTCTGCAAAATCGGCTTTTATAATAGTAGCCCATGTGTGATCAAATTTTTGATTGTGAATAAATTTGTCTAAGATTATTATTTTGTAACCAAGTTTTTGAATTAAGTATGCTGTGTGTGAGCCGATGTAACCTGCGCCCCCCGGAATTAAAATTGTTTTTTGCATAAAATACTCCGTTTAAAGCCGGCAGCTCTTGGCTGTCGGTAATTTAATAATTTCAAACTGTTTAAAAATTATAATATAATATAATTAATTTTTAATAAATTTGGGAGCGAGAATTTATGGTTTCAACAGATTTAACTTTGTATAATTTTATATTAAATAAAACAAGAAAAGTTTTAATTAATAATAATTTTACAGAAGTAAGAAAGCCTACCCTTTGGGGAGGTCAAAAATATTTTTGGCAAGAATCTTCGCATTTAAATATAGAAATTGTAAATGCTGAATCTATTATGCAAGACTGCCAGCTCATAAAAATGCTTGATAATATTTTTAATCATGAATTAAATTTAGAAAATTATGTTTTAAAAATAAATTTTTTAGGTTGCGTGCAAGACAAAAAAAATAAAAATTTGTGTGAAAAGTGTAAGAAAGAATGGGCTGAGTTTCAAGATGTCTTACAAATTTTGAGTGTAAATTTTATTATAGATCCTATGCTCGGCATAGATTCCGATTATAGTAAAACTGTTTTTGAATTTTGTTCACCTGAAAATTTATCTAATGAGATTGAAGCAGAATATGCATTTGCTGTCGGGGGAATATATAACTTGATTAAAAAGCCAAATATTAAAAATAACTTGGAGTGTGCCGGCGCCAAAATTAACACAGAAAAAATTGAAATTTTGTTGCAAGGTATAAAAGATAAACTTAATTTATCACAGTCTCCTGCTTTAAATTTAATTGTGCCTATATTAAAAGAACAACAAATTCTTGCACTTTTGTTAGCGAACGATTTATATTTTAATAATATTTGTACAGATATTTTGTTTTATGAGAATAATAGTGAATATAATATTGATAGTATTATGCATAAGGCTAATAAGATGGGTGCCAAATTTGTTTTAATTTTGGGTGAGCAAGAACTGGAAGAAAATACTGTTACTATTAAAAATATGCAAACCGGTCAAATGAGTGTTATTAAACAAGTTGAAGCTGCTAAGTTTTTAAAGAGATTTTTTTAATTCAAAAAAAGTAGGAAGGGAGTTTTATGTCAATAAATAAAATAATATTTATTTTTATAGTTTTATTTTATAGTTCTAGTGATTATATTTTTGCTGTAAAACCGCCAAAATATCTTAAAGAAATAAAGTTTGAACAAGGAGATGTGTCTGCGGAAGATACAAAAAAAGCATTAGAATTATTAAAAAATGGTACTATAATAGCTCTTAGATCTAGAGAAATCGGAGGATATCTTTTTGCGAATGATCAATATTTTGATAATCAAGTTCTTTCTGCTTTTATTGAACGTTCAGGTGGAAGTTTATATTTAGGTTATTCTTATACAACTCCAGACGTGACTCGTTTTGTCATAGTTCGTAAGGGCGATTTTATTGGATTAAAATCTTTATTTTTTGAAGGTAATTTTCTTGTAGCAGAAAAAAAATTTCCTGAATTTAAAAAAACTACTATTTCAAATCATGATGCTCAATGGTATTTAGAATGTACTCATAGATTAAAACAGCTCTTTTTAAGAAGTAGCAGGGATACTTATTTAAGTGTTAAAAGTAAAAGTAGAATGATGGGAGAAAGTGAAGGTAAAAAAATTATTCGAAGGGATGTTACTCTTGAATCCGTAAGCGTACCAGGAAGAGAACAAGCTTTTGAATTAGTTATTTTAAATTAAAAATTGTTTAGATGATTTTTATTTTTTGTGGAACAAGGCGCTCATTTACGCCTCTCTCTTAAAAAATAAAAAATTTAAATTTATATAACGTAAAAGAATATCGCTAAAAAGTGACATAAGCTGCCACATAAAACAAAAAAATGCCAGATAACATGGCAAAATGGGACCTTTTCTAAAGCATAAAAGATTATGCCAAACGTATAGGCTAAACCTCCTGCAACAACCCAAAATAAACCATTAAGAGAAATAGTGTTTATGAATTGTTTAAAAAAAGTAATTGCAATCCAGCCCATTGCTAAATATATAACAGTTGAAACAAAATTATATTTACCTGTAAAAAATATTTTTAAAGATATTCCTATAAAAGTGAATCCCCACAAAATGCTTACTATAATTAATCCATAAGTTCCACGTAAATTTATTAAACAAAATGGAGTGTAAGTTCCTGCGATTAAAACGTAAATAGAAGCATGATCAAAAATTCTTAAAATTTTTTTGGACTTTTCTTTTGTTGTTGCATGATAAAGTGTTGAAAATAAATATAGCAAAATTAAACTTGTACCAAATATAACAGAGCTTAAAATTTTGTAAGAATCATGTTTGGCTAAAGATAAAGATAACATTACAAATAAACCTGCAAGACTTAAAAGTGCGCCTATGCCATGCGATAAACTATTAAAAAATTCTTCTTTTTTTGTTTGTTTTCTTTTCATGATAACGCCTTTTTATTCTGGAAATAAATTTAATAATTCATAAACACTTCCAAATTTTACTATATTTTTTGAGTTTTGTGTTTGTTGATTTTTTGAAATAAATATTTTTTCAAGGCCAAATTTTTCAGCTTCCTGAATTCTGATGTTAATTTGGTTTGTAGCCTTAATTTGACCTGTTAAACTAATTTCTCCAATTGCAACTGATTTAATTGGCAATGGTTTTTGAAAATAGCTGGAAAGTAGGGCCAACGCTATTCCCAAATCGCTTGAGCTATCTTTGATTTTAAAATTGCCACTCAGTTTAAAAAAAATATCCTGACTACTAAATTTTATATGTAAATATTTTTCTAAAATAGCTGCAATCAAAACAACTCGTTTGGGATCTAAACCTGTAATAACTCTTTGTGGTATACCAAATTTAGAAGTAATGCATAAAGCTTGAAGTTCTAATATTAATGGGCGTGAACCTTCGATACTTGTTATTAACGTTGATCCTGGTGCATAAGAATTGTCTTGAAGTAAATGCTGATTTATATTTGAAATTTCATATAAACCATTTTCTTGCATATCAAAAAAACCAGCTTCATTTATTGTGCCGAATCTGTTTTTTACTGAACGCAAAATTCTAGTATTCCAACGATCTTCACCTTGTAAATAAAATACACCATCTACTATATGTTCTAAAATTTTAGGACCTGCAATATAACCTTCTTTTGTTATGTGTCCAGTGATGCATATTGCTATATTATTATCTTTTGCAAGCTTCATTAAGTGAAAGCCCACTTCTTTTATAGAGCTTATGCTCCCTGGAATTATGCTATTTTGACTACTAATATGACAATTTTGTATTGAATCCAATATTAACAAATCAGGTTTAATTTCCTGCCCTGTTGATAAAATGCTTTCTAAATCTGATTGTTCAGAAAATAATAAGTTAGGATTGCTTTCGATTTTTAATCTTTCAGCTCGATTTTTTAATTGTTGCAAAGATTCTTCTGAAGAAAAATATAAAACTTTATGATTAATTGCTATTTTACTTGCAACTTGAAGCAATAAAGTTGATTTACCAATGCCGGGATCACCTGTCAAAATAATAAAAGAGCCAGGCAAAATGCCTCCACCAAGGGTTCGATCCCATTCTGCAATGCCAGAATTTATTCTATTTAATTGACTGTTTTCTATTTGATCAAGAAATTTTAATTTTGCAGGTTTTGTTTTTCCTGATCTAATAAATTTTTCTTGTGCTGAAAAATTATCACCTACATTTTCTTCTAAAAAGCAATTCCATTCATTACAAGTTGGGCAGCAGCCAAGCCATTTAAAACTAGTGTAATTGCAGAATGAGCACTTAAAAATTGTTTTAATTTTAGACATGGTTTATAAATTTATGTTTTTATTAATATAAATTGTTATGCCCAAAGAATGTACTTTGGGTGTAATATTTATTTTACCTTGAGAGTTTCCTTTTTTTTAATATAAAATTGCGCAGTTTTATCAATCTGAAAACAATTTCTGCATCTTGCTTGATAACATTCACTTGCGCCAACAAGAATAATAGGATCATCATATTTTGCTGGATTTCCATCTACTAGCCGTTGCGTATGATGAGCATCTTTGCCGCAAATAACACATATTGCTTTTAGCTTTGTTATTTCATCGGCTATTGCCATAACAGTTGGCATAATACCAAAAGGCTCACCTCTAAAATCTAAATCTAATCCTGCAACAATTACTCTTTTGCCTTTTTCTATTAATTTACAAATAACTTCTATTATTGATGTTGGAAAAAATTGAATTTCATCAATACCTATAACTTGGACATCTTGAGCAAGTTCTAAAATTTTGTTTATATTTTCTTTTTCATTATTAACGTTACAAGCCAATCTTTCTTGACCATTATGAGACGTTATATAAGTTGATTTTCTTCGATTATCTATTTGATGTTTGATGGTAAGGATATTTTGTTTTGCATATTCTGATCTTTTTAGTCTTCTTAAAAGTTCTTCGGTTTTTCCAGAAAACATTGAACCGCAAATTACCTCCAAGTGACCTTTTTTATTTAAAATACTCATAAAAAACACTTTCGCTTAACTTTTGTTTATTATTTATCTAAAATTACTTTTTTTATTGTAGCAAATTTTAGTAATTATATTTTATTTTAAATTTAGAGATAAGTTTAAAATTTTACAAATAGATTTACGAAGTAAATTAAAATTTTAGAAAATTTTTGTTGAGTGAGATAAATAACATGTTAAACGAATATATTATTATAGAAAAGTCTTCAGGACTAAATGGTAAGATTAATTTGAGTGGCTCCAAAAATGCAACACTACCAATAATGGCTTCTTTGATTTTAACAAACGGAAAATCAGAATTATACAATGTTCCTGAATCAGCAGATATTTTACAAACTATTGGTTTATTAAAAGACTTAGGTGCTCAAGTTAATTTTGATTCTACAAAAAAATTTTTAGAAGTTGATACTTCAACTATTAATAATTTTGAAGTTAAACCTGAAGTTATGAATAAAATGCGTGCTTCTATTTTAGTTATGGGACCACTTTTATCCAGATTTAAAAAAGCAAAAGTTGCGTTGCCAGGTGGATGCTTGATTGGTAAAAGGCCAATAGATTTGCATTTAAATAATTTTAAAAAAATGGGTGTAGAGATTGAAGAGACGCATGATTATTTATATGCATATATAAATAATCCAGATAATTACGTAAATAATAATACACAATCTAAAAAACAACACAAAATTATCTTAGAATATCCAAGCGTTGGTGCGACAGAAAATATTGCTATGTTTGCTGCAAGTTTGCAAACAGATACTTTTATTGTTAATGCTGCTCTAGAACCAGAAGTTATGGATTTTTTGGATGTCTTGAAAAAAATGGGAGTAAAAATTGAAATTTTGCCTCCTGCTACAATAAAAATTTCTGGAGTCAAAGAATTTAAAACAGTAAAACATAAAATTATTCCAGATAGATTAGAAGCAGGATCTTTGTTAGCTGCTGCTGCTATTGCAGAAGGTCAGATTGAACTTTTTGATGCAAGAGCAGATCATATGGATATTTTTTTAGAAAAATTATCTGAAATGGGACATGAGGTTATTATTAATTCTGATAATAGTATTAAATTTAAAGCGTGCAAAAATCCTAAAGCTGTAAGCTTTAAAACCGGGCCTTATCCATGTTTTCCAACAGATTTACAAGCTCCCATGATGGTTTTGCAAACTTTAGCTCAAGGAGAAAGTGTTATTGAAGAAACGGTTTTTGAAAATAGATTGTTGCATGTTGAAGAATTAAAAAAAATGGGAGCAGATATTTCTTATATAAATAATTCAAAAGTTTTGGTTAAAGGCGTAAAAGAATTATTTGGTACGCAAGTTGTTGCAAGTGATATAAGAGCTTGCACTGCTTTAGTTATTGCAGGCTTTGTTTGTGAACAAAATACTATTGTCAAAGGTATCTCTCACTGGAAGCGTGGGCATGATAGATTGGAAGAGAAATTGACAAAATTAGGGGCAAGAATAAAAATTAGTTCGTAGAGAGAATGAAAATTATCTTTTATTTAAATTAAAATTAAATTTATACTTCGCAACCATTTTGTCTAAGCTTATCAATAAATGGCAGAACTTTTTCAGGATTAAGGTTTCGATTGCCTGACAAAAATAACTTTCTGAGATGTGTTAAATGAAGAATTTCAGCGGGTAATGTCGTAAGAAAATTACAAGACAAATTTAAGCAAGTTAGATTTGTTAAATTACTAATTGAAGTAGGTATTTTAGCAAGATTGTTCATACATAAATCGAGTGACTCTACTTTTAAGATCTGAGCTATTGCCATATAAAATAATAAATTAAATTTAGAAAGATCAAATTTAGAATTTGATCTTTCTAAATTTAATTTATTAAATAAATCTAAAATTTTGTCATTTTTTGCTTTTGCCAAAGTTATATTAAAACTTTTTACATCGATGTTTAAAAAATTTAAAACATTGATTTTGTATTGATTCTCGTTAATACAGAACAATGCCATGGTGTGAGCACAGGCATTTTGTATTAACGTAATACATAAAAAATTGGAAATTTTTATTAAATTTACTATTTGATCAAAATTAAATTGCTGAATTTTTAGACTAAGTTGCTCTATAACAAAATTGTTTGATATTTGAGTAATGTTTTGGTATGCCATTTCCATAAGAGATAATAAAATATTTACAGTATTTGAATCTGAATATATATAAATAGTATTTTCGATTTCACAATAATCATCTAATAGATTATCTAAATCTAAATCAATAAATTGTTTTGCAAGATGTCTTGGAATTTGAATTTTTATATTATCACAACATTGTATTGTTAAAGGAATTAGATTTTCTTCGTTTGGATCTGATTCCATAGCAAAGTTTTGTGTTAAATCAAGAGATGCAAGAAGTAAAAAAGTTAGAAGAATATTTTTTAAAAATTTTGTGACTCTTAAATGTTTCACTGAAAACCTCCATAAATTTTAAAAATTAAGATTAAATTGCAAACATAAATAATTTTAATTAATTCTTAATAAAAAGCAAAAATTAGTTAAATTATGCAAAAATATTAAGAAATTAAATTTAAAATATGTTAGATGTTTAAAAAATGAGTCTTTTTAAAATTGACTATAAATTTACAGAAAGCTCAGAAACCTCTTGCGTAATCATAGCCTGTCTGGCTTTATTATATTGCAAAGTCAATTTTTCCAGCATATTTTCAGCATTAGTTGTTGCAGAATCCATGGCAACAAATCTAGCTGCATTTTCTGCTAATAAAGATTGAAACAAAATATCAAGAATCTTACTTTTTATATAAAGTGTTGCTACTTGATTAAGTATTTGTTCTCTATCTTGTTCCCAAATAAAATCTATATCTTGTTTTTGATTTTTTGATTCTTTATCTATTACCAGAGGTATAATAAAAGTTTTGTGGGGAATTTGAACGAAAAAATTTTTCAAGAAATTACTATAAAATGAAACTGAAGAAAAAGGTATTTCAGATTCTACTATTTTATTATGTAATTTATTGGTTATGGTAACAAAATTACTTACTTTTAGTTCTTGATAATTATCTATTATCTCTCCCAATTTATTTTCTTTAACAAATTTTGTTGCTCTTTGTCCTATTGTTACAAACTTGGGAGTTTGATGTTCTTCTTTTAAAAAAACTTTAGAAAAATATCTAAACAAATTTGAATTAAAACTACCACAAAGACCTTTGGTAGAAGAACAAATTATAATTAAAGGGCTTGCGTCTAAAACATCTTGGGGAAATAAAATATTGTGTTTCCAGTCAGGTGAGTTTGAAATAAGTTGTATAAATAAATTATTGGTACTTTGTTTATAGTGCTGTAAAGTAATTTGTTGCTTTTCTAATCTTGCATAAAAAGATCTAGAAGCTAATCGCACCGCATGAGTTATTTTTTTTGTTGTTTTAATTGATTGTATTTTTTGTTTTATAGGAGCAAGCCTTGACACATTTTTCTTTCTTAATAAAGTGTAAAACTTGTAATTACTTGTATTTTTATTAACAAATTTAACAAAATAATCATATATAATTTTTATTGGACAAGCAAGTAAGTATGGAGAAAATCTTTTGATAGTGTTAATAGATGGTTATAATCTTTTAAGACATGCATTTTCTAAAGAAAAAGGTAAATTGATTAAACAAAGAGAACAATTTATAAGACAATTGGGGTATTATAAAAGCAAAAAAGAAAATTTGCAGATTATTGTTGTTTTTGATGGTGGTTTATCAAGACATGCAACAAGGGAGGTGCATGCAGGGGTTGTTGTTATTTATTCTGGACAAAACAGCTCTGCTGATAATTGGATTTTAGATTTTGTTCAAAAAAACAAAGAAAAAGAACTGCTTGTTGTGACTCTTGATAGAGAGTTAAAAGATAAATGTTCAAATTTTGGTGCCGATAATATAAGTGTTAAAGATTTTTATAATTTGGTTCAAAATGCTATTTTAGAAGATATAGAAATTTTAGATAAAAAATCTAAAAATCACACATATAAATTAGAAAAAAATGAAAATTTTGAAGATTTATTTAAAGGTTTTGATGAAAAAAATAGTAAGGCATTAGATCTACTTATGACACAAGATTTAGGTAATTTTGAGATGTTTAAAATAGATGCAGATAGTACATATAAAACAAATAAAACAAACAGAAAAAGCAAATCTGAATTTTTATCAAAACAGGACAAAAAATTGCAAAAGAAAATAAAAAAACTTTAAAAAATTTTGTGAAAGTAAAATAAAATATGAAAATAAAATTTGGTTTTAAAGATATAAAAGATATTAATAAAAAATATATTTTACCAAATTTAAAAAATTATAAAATTTTGACTTTTAGTGGGCCTTTAGGTGCAGGTAAAACTTCTTTGATAAAAGAAATTTTAAGTTCTTGCGGAATAAAAGAAATAATAACAAGTCCTACTTTTAACTATGTTAATATTTATAAAATTCAAGATAATCAAAATAATACTTATTATCACTTTGATTTATATCGAATTGATAGTTTAAATGAATTTTTGCAATTGGGTTTCGATGAAATTTTGTATGATTGTATTAGTGATAAAAATAGTTGGTGTTTTATCGAATGGCCTGATGTTATAAAAGATATTTTGAATAAAAAGAATTTAAAAAAAAATATTTTAGAAATTTCTTTAGGTTATGATCAAGGCGATTTATATAGTAGAATTATAGAAATTAACAAAATTTCATAAATATCAAAATAAACTGTTTTCTTAATATTTTTAAAAAATTACCATAAAATTTTTAAAAAAAAGTTGAAATATTGAATAAAACATCTATCATATTATTTAATTGTTTGTTAAGGCTTGAAATGTTTTTATTTAGGTTAGGGGAGATTCCCGAGTGGCTAAAGGGGACGGACTGTAAATCCGTTGGCACTGCCTTCACAGGTTCGAATCCTGTTCTCCCCACCATATTACACCTTTAATGGCTTTCGCTGTTGCTCTAAAGAGTTATGGTGAGATAGATTGTATGGTAGGCCAATTTTGACATTGCATTTTAAGGCGTGCGGGAATAGCTCAATTGGCTAGAGCGACAGCCTTCCAAGCTGTAGGTTGCGGGTTCGAGACCCGTTTCCCGCTCCAATTTTGGTTTTTGAAAAATTACGTTGAGCGCTGGCATAGCTCAGTTGGTAGAGCAGCTGATTTGTAATCAGCAGGTCGCTGGTTCAAGTCCAGTTGCCAGCTCCAGTTTAAATTTGTATGCGCCCACGTAGCTCAGTTGGTAGAGCACTTCCTTGGTAAGGGAGAGGTCACCGGTTCAATCCCGGTCGCGGGCTCCATTACGCGGGTTGGGTTTAAAAATTTTAAGAAAGTTGTAGGATATGGCTAAGGCTAGAACGATAATACATCTTGAATGTAAAGATTGTAAAAATAGAAATTATTCGAAACATGTTTCCAAAAAGAGAAAGTTTGGAAAATTAAATTTAAGTAAGTATTGTTCCAAATGCCAAAAACATTTAGAACATAAGGAAACAAAGTAATTATACAGGCCAGTGGCTCAATTGGTAGAGCAGCGGACTCCAAATCCGCAGGTTGGGGGTTCAAGTCCCTCCTGGCCTGCCACATTATTTTGTAGTTGCCAGTTTAAAAATTGAGGAATATAATGAATAAAGTTCTTGCTTTTTTGAATGAAGTTAAATCGGAAATTTTTAAAATAACATGGCCGAGCAAGGATGAATTGATAGGCTCAACAATTATTGTTTGTTTTTTAACCATAGTTTTCGCAATTATTTTAGGTGGTATGGACGCAGTAATTGGTATGCTTATCAGAAAATTGATAAGTTTTTAAGCACGTGAAATTTTGTTTATTTATGCAGGAAGTTTACGGTTAAAAAATGAAACGTTGGTATGTAATTCAGGTTTATACAGGCTTTGAGGATGTCGTCAAAGCAGATTTAGAAAAACGCATTACGGAGGAAGGTGCCCAAGAACTTTTTGGTGAAGTTCTGGTTCCTTCAAGTGAAGTTGTGAGTTTGTTTTCTGATGACAAAAAAGATAAAAGGGAAAAAATTTTCCCAGGATATCTGTTGGTAAATATGGAACTAACGGGTGAATCATTTAGGCTTGTTGCTTCTATTCCTAGAGTATCAAGGTTTTTAGGAGGTAGAAATCCTGTTTCTCTTTCAGATAAAGAGGTTGATCGTATATTTGCTCAAATGAGCGGAAAGCTTCCTGTTGCTGCACAGGAACAAATTTTTTCTGTTGGCAGCGAAGTTCATATTTCTTCCGGGCCTTTTGCGGGTTTTGTTGGAATTGTGGATAAGATAGACGAAGAAAGAGAAAAACTTACAGTAATGGTAAGTATTTTTGGAAGACTAACCCCTGTTGAATTGGGGTTTGATCAAGTTAAGAAATAGTTATAATTTAAAATTAAATTAATAGGTTTTAGGGTATGGCTAAAAAAATAAAAGCTAGTGTAAAATTGCAAATTCAGGGAGGTGCTGCTACACCTGCTCCTCCGGTAGGTTCTTCTTTGGGACAGCACGGTGTGAGTATTATGGATTTTTGCAAAAAATTTAATGCAGCTACAGCTCAACGTAAAGGTGAAACTGTTCCAGTTTTTATAACTATATATGTTGATAGAACATTTGATTTTGTTTTAAAAACTACCCCGGTTTCTGAATTAATTCGCAAAAAAGCCAATATACAAAAGGGTTCTAGTAATCCAGGAAAGGATGTTGCTGGAGTAATTAATAGAACTGCGATAGAAGAAATAGCAAAAATGAAGATGCCAGATTTAAATGCTTTTGATATTGAAGCCGCTAAAAAAATAGTAGAAGGTAGCGCAAGAAGCATGGGTCTTAGTGTTGTTGATTAATTTTAGTTACTTGAATTGGGTTTTGCTATGAGCAAGATTGGTAAAAAACATATAAAAGTTGAAGAATTATTAAAAGAAGCAAATATTACAGATACTAAATCTGCATTAAATTTTATTATTAAAAATTCTCGAGTTAAATTCAATGAATCAGTTGATGCATGCATAGTATTAGGTATAGATGCTTCTAAAGGTGAACAGACAGTTAGAGGGTCTGTTTTACTTCCAAATGGAACAGGAAAAGAAGTCAAGATTCTTGTTTTTGCAAAAGGTGAACACGAAGCGGCAGCAAAAAAAGCTGGTGCAGATTTTGTTGGCGCCGAAGATTTAGTTGAAAAAATCGAAGGTGGTTGGACAGATTTTGATGTTGCGGTTGCTACTCCAGATTTGATGGGATTAGTAGGACGTGTCGCTAAAATTTTAGGTCCAAAAGGATTGTTGCCAAATAAAAAAGTAGGAACAGTAACTTTGGATGTTGCTCAAATAGTTGCTGATCTTAAAAAAGGTCGTGTTTCATTTAGGAATGATAAAAGTGGGGTTGTGCATGCTCCTTTTGGAAAGATTTCTTTTGGTGCTGAAAAACTGATTGAAAATCTTGTAGCATTGTTGCGTGCTGTTAGATCAAGCAAGCCATCTACGTCTAAGGGAAAATTTATAAAGAAATTGGTAATTTCTTCTACCATGGGTGTAGGTATAACTTTAAATCCTGATGAAATCGTTTAAAGTGATTGATAATATGAGGTATTCAAAATGAATCGTCAGCAAAAAGAAGCCGTTATCAAGGATGTAAAAAAGTTGTTTTCGGATTCGCATGCAACTTTTTTAATTGGTTATAAAGGGCTTGATGTGGCTAACTTGCAATCTTTACGAAAAAAATTACGTGAAGATGGTGGGTTGTTTAAAATTACAAAAGCTAGATTGATGAAGATATCTGCAAAAGATATTGATTCATCTATAGAAAGTTTTTGTGATACATTTAAGGGACAAGTTGGTTTGGTTTTTGCTCAAAAAGAAGTTCCTTCAATAGCTAAAAAATTAGTTGATTTTTCAAAAGAAAATGAATTATTAGAAATAATTTCGGGTTTTTTTGATTCAAAGTTTCTTTCTAAAAGCGATGTAAATTATCTTGCTAATTTACCTTCTAAAGAGGTTTTATTGGCAAAGCTTTTGGGAACGATGCAAGCTCCAACTCGCAATTTAGCAGTTTTATTAAACATGATGGTAATTCGTTTACTTTATACTTTGAAGCAAATATCAGAAAAAGAGCAAAAATAAACAAAAAACGTTATGTATTTTAAATAAATGTTTAATAGTTGATTTGTTTTTGGTTTTATTTAATATTTTATTATTGTTTTAAATTTTGTTACGTGAGGTTCTAATGTCAACAAAGAATATAGCTGAGATAGTTGAAAAAATAGAAAAAATGTCACTTTTGGAAGTTGCTGATTTAGTAAAAACTTTAGAAGAAAAATTTGGTGTTTCTGCCGCAATGCCAGTAGCTGCAGCTGCTTCCGCTGCTTCTTCGGGAAGTCAAGCAAGTAGTGCTGTAGAAGAAGAAAAAACTGAATTTACTGTTACATTAAAAGATTCTGGTGCTGAAAAAATTAAAGTTATTAAAGCATTAAGAACAGTTACTCCATTGGGCTTAAAAGAAGCAAAAGATGTAGTTGAAGCTACTCCTTCTGTTATTGCTCAAGGTGTAAATAAAGATGATGCAAAAAAAATAAAAGAAGCCTTGGAAGCCGCCGGGGCAAAAGTTGAATTATCTTAATAATTAAAGATAATAAAATTTAGAAAATAAATTAGGTTAACTTTTCAAAATTATCAAAAATTGATAATTTTGAAAAGTTAACCGTTTAGTTTCTAAGCGGTTTGAAGGGCGTGTATTTAGGGGGATTCGTAAATTTTAGTTTAATTTTTAATAATTAACGTAAAACGTAATATGTTTTTTGGGAGCTGCTGAATGTCTCAAATTCAAAATGAAAAAAATGTTTTGAGAAAGTCTTTTGGAAAAATCAAGGAGGTTGTTAGCTTACCAAACCTCATAGAGATTCAGTCCAAATCTTTTAATGATTTTGTGCAATTTGATTTTTTACCATCTGAAAGAAAGAATATTGGGCTTGAAAAGGTATTAAGGGATACCTTTCCTGTCGAACATAATGAACGTATTTCTTTACAATATATAAGTTATGAATTGGGTGAATGGTCGTGTACTTGTTCAAACTTAAAAGGTATTGTTAATAGATATACTTGGAAATGTTCTTCTTGTAACAAGACCGGATGTAGTAGATTAAAAGAAGATAAATGCGAACATTGTGGTAAAAATACAGCAGCATATATTTTTTGTAAAAAATGTTTTTCAAGGGTGGGAATAAAAACTGCTATAAATGTTGATGAATGTCGATATAGTGATAAAACTTATTCCATGTCATTAAAAGTAAAAATGCAACTTGTTTCTTGGGATATTGATCCTGATAATTCAACAAAAGTTGTTAGAGATATAAAAGAACAAGAAGTATTTTTTTGTGACCTTCCTATTATGGTTGATTTATATGAGGATAGTGAAGGTAATTTTAAATTGGGAAATAACGGAACATTTGTTATAAACGGTGTGGATCGTGTTGTTGTTAGCCAAATGCACAGAGCTGCAGGTGTAATGTTTTCCGTTAGTAAGAAGATAAAAGATTTTAGAGGACAATTAAGTTATATAGCAAGAATCATTCCTAATAGAGGTTCTTGGCTTGATTTTGAATTTGATCAGAATGACCATTTATATGTTCGAGTAGATAAAAAAAAGAAAATTTTAATAACAACATTTTTACAGGCTTTAGGGATTGAAAAAGATAAGATTTTATCAATGTTCTATGATTTTGAAACTATAGAAATAAAAGATAAGAAATTTTTTAGAAAAATTGATAATAGTCTGGTTGGTCAAAGGTTAGAGTCAGATGCTTTACCAAAAAATATTGAATCTAAATTTACGATTGGTCAAAGACTTAATAAAAATTTGATAGAAAAGATTTTAAAAGAAGGTGTTAAAAAACTTTCAGTTAGATTTAATAGTCTTGTAAATAGAGTATTGGCACAAGACATAATAGATAATGATACTGGAGAAGTTATTGTTCAAAAGGGTACAATTTTAACTGAAGAATTGATAAACCAATTGACATTATTAGGTAATTTTTCTATTAGTGTTATTCAAAATTTTGGATATTCTTTACAATCTTCAATTGCTTTGTCTTTCGCACATGATCCTTTTAAAAATAGACAAGAGGCTCTTAAGGAAGTTTATTCTAAGTTAAGACCGGGTGATGTTCCTTCTGCAAAAATTATGGAGGAATATATTGATAATCTTTTTTATAACCCTAGATTTTATGATTTGACGGTAGTTGGTCGAATTCGTTGTAATAGAAAATTAGGTCTTAATATAGATGAATCGATAACTTATTTAACGCAAGATGATATTATTGCAACAATAAAATACTTGATAGGCTTAAAAGAAAAGGGCGAAGGCGAATTAGATGATATTGATCATTTGGGTAACAGGGCTGTTAGATTAGTTGGCGAATTGTTGCAAGGTCAATTTTATTCTGGGTTATCTCGCATAGAAAGAATAATTAAAGAACGTTTTAGATTACAGGATAATTATGCTGTTTTAATGCCATATGATTTTTTAAATGTTAGACCTTTGGCTGCTGTTTTAAGAGAATTTTTTGGAACAGGACAGTTATCTCAATTTATGGATCAAACTAATCCATTGGCAGAGATGGCTCATAAAAGACGTCTTTCTGCTTTAGGGCCCGGAGGTATCACGAAAGATAGAGCAACATTTGAGGTTCGAGATGTACACTCTTCTCATTATGGTAGAATTTGTCCTATAGAAACACCAGAAGGTCAGAACATTGGGTTAATTTCTTCTTTGGCTGCATATGCAAAAGTTAATGAATTAGGTTTTATACAAACACCATACAGGCCTGTCGTTGATGGTGTAATTAAAGAAGATAAAATTGTATATATGGATGCATTTGAAGAAATAGGTACATCCATTGCTCAGGCATCTATTAAAACCGATAAAAAAGGTAAGATAGAAGATAAAGAAATTTTAGTACGTAAAGATGGAAATATTATGCTTTGCGATACTAAAAACATAGATTATGTTGATGCTTCTCCTAGACAATTAGTTTCTGTTCCTACATCATTGATTCCTTTTTTAGAGCATGATGATGCCAATAGGGCATTGATGGGTTCTAATATGCAACGTCAAGCTGTACCGATTGTTAAATGCCAGGCTCCTATAGTTGGGACAGGAATAGAAAAAGAGGTTGGATCAATACCTGGCGTTTCTGTTCTTGCAAGAAATTTAGGTATAGTTGAATATGTTTCTGCTGATAAAATAATAGTTAGTTTACATCAGGAAAAATCTGGAAATGATTATAATTGGTTTTCAAAACCGATAGATATTTATAATCTTAAAAAATTTGGAATATCTAGTCATAATACATGTATCCATTATGTTCCAGTAGTAAAAGTTGGTGATAAAATTAAAGTTAATGATCTTTTAGCTAGTGGATCTGCAACGATTGATGGTGAATTGGCTTTAGGTAGCAATATACTTGTTGCATTTATGCCTTGGCACGGATATAACTTTGAAGATGCTATTGTTTTGAGTAAAAGGCTTGTTAGTGAAGATGTATTTACATCTGTTCATGTTGAAGAGTTTGTTGTTGAAGCTAGAGACACAAAATTAGGTGCGGAAGAAATTACTCGTGATATTCCTGATGTAGGTGAAAAGGATTTAGAAGCCTTGGATGAAGATGGAATTGTTTATATTGGAACAAGAGTAAAGCCTGGAGATATTTTAGTTGGAAAAGTTACTTTAAAAGGTGACGTTCAAGTTTCTCCTGAAGAAAAATTATTACGAGCTATTTTTGGAGAAAAATCTAGAGAAGTTAGAGATACTTCATTAAGAGTTCCACCTGGAGTTGAGGCTACAGTTATTGGAGTTAAAATTTTTTCTAGAAGTGGAATAAGAAAAGATAAAAGATATAAAGATTTTGTAACAAAAGAAACATCTAAAATAGAAGAAAATTTTCAATTTCATATTACCCTTTTAGAAAAGGGAACAAAAGTACGTATAATTGAGCTTTTAAAAGATTTAAAAGTTGGAAGTTCAAAAGGTAAATTAAGTGGTAAAGATGACATTTTTTCTAAAGATAAATTAGAAAAAATGAGTATAGATGATTTGTTTAAAATAGAAACATCTGATAAAAAAATAAATGAAAAAATAAGTAAATATCAAGAGATGTTTAATAATCAAATTCATGTTCTTTCGGCATTAAAACAAGAACAGCTTTCAGAGTTAAGAAAAGGTGATGAATTGCCATCAGGTGTCTTAAAAATGATAAAAGTTTATGTTGCAATGAAAAGACATGTTTCTGTTGGTGATAAAATGGCAGGAAGACATGGAAATAAGGGTGTTGTATCTAGGATAGTTAATGTAGAAGATATGCCATATTTAGAAGATGGAACTCCTGTTGATATAGTACTTAATCCATTAGGTGTTCCGAGTCGTATGAATGTTGGGCAGATATTGGAAACTATTTTGGGTATGGCTGGTAAAAAAATGGGTGATAATTTTGCAAAAGAGTTAACAGATTTTAGTTACAAAAACGTTAAAGCTAATTTGTCAAAATATTATGGTACTGAAATAGTTGATGATATTGAAAAACAATATGGTAAGGATGTTTTGAATAGTTTTGCCATCAAAACGATTCAAAATGGTGTAGCAATGAGCTCGCCAGTATTTGATGGTGCTAATTATGAAAAAGAGATTATACCGTTATTAAATAATTTAGGTTTATCTTCAAATGGTGCATATACCCTTTATGATGGCCATACTGGAGATTCTTTTGATCAGCCAGTTACCGTTGGTTATATTTACATGATGAAATTAAATCATTTGGCTGATGATAAACTTCATGCTCGTTCTGTTGGGCCATATTCTTTAATTACACAACAACCATTGGGAGGTAAAGCTCAATTCGGTGGACAACGTCTTGGAGAAATGGAAGTATGGGCATTGTATGCATATGGTGCAGCATATACTTTACAAGAAATGTTGACTGTAAAATCTGACGATGTTAATGGAAGAATTAAAGCTTATGAATCAATCGTTAGAGGTGAAGAAGTTGCTGAACCAGGAATACCTGAATCATTCAATGTTTTGGTTAAAGAATTTCAAAGTTTAGGTTTGCAGGTAGATCTATTTAAGACTAGCAAGGAGCAAGTTGGTGAATAATAGAATACTTGAAAGATTTCGTGAGTATATAAATACTACACAATTTAATGCTATAAAAATTGCTATAGCTTCCCCAGAAAAGATTAGATCGCTTTCTTATGGAGAAGTTAAGAAAATTGAGACAATTAATTATCGTACTTTAAAGCCAGAAAGAGATGGATTATTTTGTGCACGCATTTTTGGTCCAGTAAAAGATTGGGAATGTAATTGCGGAAAATACAAAAGGATGAAACATCGTGGTGTAACTTGCGAAAAATGTGGCGTTGAAGTAATTCAGTCCAAAGTTCGAAGAGAACGAATGGGACATATTAATTTAGTTTCCCCTGTTTGCCATATATGGTTTTTAAAGGGAATTCCAAGTTATTTAAGTCTTATTTTAAATATGACAGTTCGCGATTTGGAATCTGTTATTTATTTTGATAGTTACATTGTTATAAATCAGGGTAATTCTCCTTATCCATCAAAAACATTACTTTCTCCTCAAGAATATGAAGATTATTTAAATGCACATCCAGATGATACAATTTTTAGGTGTGATATGGGTGGACAAGCAATTAGATCATTGCTTTCTTTAATGGATCTTAATTTTGAAATTAGAAAAATAGAAGAAGAATATAATCAAACTACATCTGTTGCAATTAGACACAAATTAGCCAAGAGGATTAAGGTTTTATCTGGAATGTTACAGGTTAATATTAGACCTGAATGGATAGTATTAGAAGCTCTTCCGGTGCTTCCTCCAGATTTAAGACCATTGGTGCCGTTAGAGGGTGGTCGTTTTGCTAGTTCAGATTTAAATGATTTATATAGAAGAGTTTTAAATAGAAATATTCGACTACGTCGATTGATAGAATTAGAAGCTCCAGATGTTATTGTTAAAAATGAAAAAAGAATGCTTCAGGAATCTGTTGATGCATTGATTGATAATGGTAGACGTGGTCAACCTGTTAGAGGTTCAAACAAGAGACCTCTTAAATCTTTAAGTGAAATGCTACGAGGTAAACAGGGAAGATTTAGACAAAATTTATTAGGTAAACGTGTTGATTATTCAGGAAGATCTGTAATTGTCGTTGAACCTGAGTTAAAAATATATCAATGTGGGTTACCTAAATTAATGGCATTAGAATTATTTAAACCATTTGTTTATGTTGAATTACAAAAAAAAGAATATGCCTTAAATTTAAGAGTCGCAAAACGAATGGTAGAAAATATGACACCAGAAGTTTGGGAAGCGTTAGAAGAAGTGGTAAAAGATCGTCCGGTTTTATTAAATCGTGCTCCTACTTTGCATAGACTTGGTATTCAAGCCTTTTATCCAATTTTAGTTGAAGGTAAGGCTATAAAAGTTCACCCATTGGTATGTTCAGCTTTTAACGCAGATTTTGATGGTGACCAGATGGCAGTCCACGTTTTGTTAAGTAAAAGGGCTAGATTAGAAGCGGATAGTCTTATGCTTTCTATTCATAATGTTCTTTCTCCTGCTAGTGGGAAACCTATTTCAACTCCCTCTCAAGAAATGGTTTTAGGTTTATATTATATAACAAAAGGTAGAAAAAATGTTGATGGAGCTGGCTTTGTTTTTTCTAATATAGAAGAAGTAATTTATGCATATCAACATGGTAAAATAAATATTCAGGCCCCTATTAAATTACGTTTAAATTTAGGAACTAAACTTATTGAAACAACAGTAGGAAGAGTTCTTTTATACGAAGCTTTGCCTGAAGAGGCGAATTTTGAATGGATAAATAAAGCAGTAAAAAAGAAAGATATAGTTAAATTAATTTTTAGATTGTATAAAACTTTTGGTCCTAAAAAAACAGTTGAATCTTTAGATAAGATAAAAAGCTTAGGATTTAAAAATGCAACATTGGCTGGAATATCTCTATGTGTTGATAATTTAATTATTCCTCAAAATAAAAACGAAATTGTAAAAAAAGCTATAAAAGAAGTTGAAAAGGCCGAAGAACTTTATAGAGAAGGTGCAGTTACAAACGGTGAACGTTATAATAAAGTTATTCAAATTTGGGCTAAAACTACTGAAAATATTGCTAATGAAATGATTTCTGTTTTAGAAGATTTTGATAATAAAGCAGCAAATGGAAAAATTCCATTTAATCCGCTTTTTATGATGTTAGATTCAGGAGCTAGAGGATCTAGACAACAAATTAGACAGTTGGCTGGTATGAGAGGTTTAATGGCCAAACCTTCTGGCGAAGTTATGGAAACTCCTGTTATAGCTAATTTTAGAGAAGGGTTGAATGTTTTTGAATATTTTGTATCTACACATGGTGCTAGAAAAGGTTTGGCGGATACAGCATTAAAAACTGCTGATGCAGGATATTTAACAAGAAGATTAATTGATGTTTCTCAGGATGTTGTTATTACTCAAAAAGATTGTAATAATTTAGGATATATTACTCTAACTGATTTAAAAGAATCAGGGGAAATAATAGAACCTTTAGAAGATAGAATTTTGGGTAGAATTGCAGCTGAAGATATAATAGGTCCTGTTAGTGGTGAATTAATAGTAAAACAGGGTGAATTAATAAATAGCAATTTAGTTGATAAAATAAAAGAATCTGCAGTTACACATGTTTCTGTTAGATCGGTAATGACTTGCCAATCTAAAAGAGGTGTATGTGCAAAGTGTTATGGCATGGATTTATCAACACTTGAATTGGTAGATGTCGGCTCAGCCGTTGGAATTGTTGCTGCTCAATCTATTGGTGAACCTGGAACTCAGTTGACATTAAGAACGTTCCATATTGGTGGTACGGCTAGTGGTCTTGTTGAAAAAGATTTCAATATTGCAAAATTTGCAGGAACTATACGTTACAAAAATGTAAATGTTGTTAAAAATCGTGAAAATGCTCTTATTATAGTAAATCGAAAATCTAGAGTTGCTATTATTGCTGATGATGGTAGAGAATTAGAAGAATACGAATTAACATACGGTACTTTGCTTTTTGTTGATGACGGAGCCAAGGTTGTTGTTGGTCAAAAAATTTCTGAATCCAGACCTGAAAGAATAATATTAACTGAAAAATCTGGAAAGATTAGATTTATTGATTTAATAGAAAATGTAACTTATCAAGTTAAATATAATGAAGAAACAGGTCAATCTAATAAAACAATTCTTGAAAGAAGAGACGAAAAACGGCAACCTTATTTTGCAATCGAAGACGAAAACAATGAAGAAATTGCAAGGTATTATTTACCAACAAATTCTTCTTTATTAGTTGAAGATGGTCAAAAAGTTAAAGCTGGAGACGTGCTTGCAAGGTTACCAAGAGAAGAAAAGAAAACGCGAGATATAACAGGTGGTTTACCTAGGGTTGCAGAATTATTTGAAGCTCGTATTCCTAAAGATATAGCTGCTATAGCAGAGGTTGATGGTAAGGTTCAATTTGGAGGCTTACACAAGGGTCAACGTCGTATAACAGTTACTTCAGAAGAAGGTGAAGTTTTTGAATACAACGTTCCCCGAAGTAAACATTTAAATGTTGAAGATGGGGATACTGTAAAAGCGGGTGATTTATTAACATCTGGTGATCCTAATGGACATGATATTTTGCGAATCCTTGGTTCTGATGAACTTCAAAAATATTTAGTTAAAGAAGTTCAAGAAATTTATAGATTGCAAGGTGTAGAAATAAATGATAAACATATAGAATTGATCGTAAGACAAATGCTTAGAAAAGTTCAAATCATTGATGCTGGAGATACAAATTTTTCAGTTGGTGATAAGGTTGATAAGATGCATGTTCAGACTGTCAACAGGCTAATAGCAAAAGAAGGTAAAAAAATTGCTATTGCAAAACCAATTTTGATGGGTATTACAAAAGCATCGTTGGGAACAGAAAGCTTTTTGTCTGCAGCGTCTTTCCAAGAAACCACAAAGATTTTAACTGAAGCAGCAATTGTAGGTCAGGTAGATTATCTTTATGGCTTGAAAGAAAATGTTCAAATTGGTAGACTTATTCCTGCAGGTACAGGAATTTCTTCTTTTAGATTAAAACATTTGGGTGAAGATGTTTCAGCTTTTGAGCAAAAAGCTAGAACTGAAGAAAATTTGGAAGCTGGTTTAGAAAAAATATCATTGAAATAAATTTAATTTAGGCGCGTAGCTCAGTTGGTAGAGCATTGCTTTGACGTAGCAAGGGTCAGCGGTTCGAGTCCGCTCGTGCCTACCATTTAATTGATGTTTAATTTTTATTATTAATTATAATTTTGATTTGGAGTTTTTTTGAAATGTTAGATAAGAGCATTAAGAGAGATATTATAAAAAAATACTCTAGAAAAGATAATGATACTGGTTCAAGTGAGGTACAGATAGGTTTGATATCAAAAAGAATTGAAGAAATATCAAATCATTTAAGGCTTTTTCCTAAAGATAAGCATTCAGAATTGGGACTTACGAAGCTTGTTGGCAAAAGACGTTCTCTTTTAAATTATTTAGAAAAAAGTGATAAAAAAAGATTTGATTTTGTTCAGCAAGAGATTAAAAAAAAGATAAATAAAGATAATAAATAATTTGAAAAATTTAAAAAGGCCCCTTTTTAGGGGCTTTTTTTTAAGGTGTAATTTATATGCAAAAAAAATTTGAATTTCCCTCATTAGGTTTAGAACTTGAAATTGGAAAATGTGCTCGACAAGCAGATGGGGCTGCTTGGCTTAAACAGGGAAATAATATTATTTTATCTACGGTTGTGGCAACCAAAGAGTCGAAAGATTTTATGGGCTTTTTTCCATTAACCGTTGAATATAGGGAAAAAACTTCTGCTGCAGGTAAAATTCCTGGGGGATATATAAAAAGAGAAGGCAAATTGTCTGATCACGAAGTATTAACTTCTAGATTAATTGATCGTCCCATAAGACCTCTTTTTCCGACTTATTATTTTAATGAGGTTCAAATATTATCTACAGTTTATTCTGCTGATGGTAAATTTCCTACAGATATTTTGTCTATATTGGCTTCATCGATAGCATTAACTATTTCACCTATTCCATTTTTGGGTCCAATTGGAGCTGTTCAGGTTTGCCATATAAATGGTGAATGGAAATTTAATGTTGGATATCCAGAAATTAATGATGCTCAAGCTGAGCTAATTATAGCTGGAACAAAAGATGGCATATGTATGGTTGAAGGCTTTGCCAATAACATGTTAGAGTCAGAATTAATAGAATTATTTTTCAAGGCTCATGAACAGATTAAATTGCAAGTTGATTGGCAATTGGAAATACAAAAAGAGCTTGGTGTAAAAAAAGGAGAAATAACACAAACACTTGATTGGTCATCTTGGCAAGAAAAGGTTAAGAAAGCATTGCCGAACAATTTTGCTCAAAAATTTTTTGTTCTAGAAAAATCTAAGCGTGGTGTTGCTATAGAAAAATTGTTTTCTGATTTAACTGAAAATTTTAAAAAAGAGATTCAAGAAGAAATTGTTAGCAAATCTATATTACAGTTTATTTTTGATTTGATTGTTAAAAAAGAATTAGCTGATCAAATTGCTAAAAATAATTATAGAATAGATATGCGTAAATTTGATGAGATTCGTCCAATAACAACAGAAATTTCCGTTTTACCATGTGCACACGGTTCTAGTATTTTTACTAGAGGTGAAACTCAAGCTTTGGCGAGCTTAACTCTTGGGACGGCCCAGGATGCTCAAAGAATAGAGTCTTTGATTGGTCCGGGACAGGAAAAAAGTTTTATGTTACATTATAATATGCCTCCATTTTCAACAGGTGAAGTTAAGCCTATGCGTGGGGTTGGGCGTAGAGAGATTGGGCATGGAAATTTAGCTGAAACCTCGTTTAAAAATGTGTTGCCTGATCAGGAAAAATTTCCATATACGATTAGATCTGTTGTTGATATTTTGGAATCAAATGGCTCATCTTCTATGGCTACTGTTTGTTCTACAACAATGGCTTTAATGGATGCAGGAGTTCCTATAAATGATATGGTTGGAGGTATTGCTATGGGATTAATGAAAGATTCTTCAGGCAATTTTTACGTATTAAGTGATATTTTGGGCGCAGAAGATGCTTTTGGATTGATGGATTTTAAGCTTACAGGAACAAAGTCTGGTATAATGGCTGTGCAGATGGACATTAAAGATAAAGTTGGGCTTACAAAAGAAATTTTAAGCAAAGCTTTAGAACAAGCAAAAATTGGCCGATTACATATTTTGAATGAAATGAACAAAGTAATGACAGAGCCTCGTAAGCAGTTGTCTGATCTTGTTCCTCGTGTTTCTACTTTTAAAATTCCTACAGATAAAATTGGTGCAATAATTGGACCTGCTGGAAAAACAATTAAAGAAATTATTGCTCAGACAAATACACAAATTGATATTGATGATAGTGGCAAAGTTGTTATTTATGCAAAAAATGTAGAAGATGCACATAAAGCCAGTTCATGGGTAAAAATTTTATCTGGTGAAATAGAAGTTGGATCTCGATTTGAAGGAATTATTAGGCGCTTTGTAGAGTTTGGTCTTTTTGTAGAAATTGTTCCAGGAAAAGATGGTCTTGTTCATATTTCTAAAATAGAAAAAAACAAGCAAAAAGATTTAACAAGAACATACAAAGTTGGCGATAAATTGAAAGTTAAGGTTGTTGATTATGATAAAGATACAGGAAGAATTTATTTAATTGCTCCTGATCTTGCACCTGCAAAGCAATAATTTAAAAAAATATATAACATTAAGAAATAATTATGAATCTTGAAAAAGAAGTTTTTCAAAGAGACGTTCAAAGAGAAGATGGTAGGACGAATGATCAAATTCGTCCTATTTTTATCAAATATGATTATGTTGGTTATGCGAGCGCCTCTGTTTTATTTTGTATGGGAAAAACAAAAGTTTTAGTTTCTATTACTTTACAAGATGGTTTACCACCATTTTTAAAAGGCCAAAAAGTTGGTTGGTTAACGGCAGAATATGCCATGTTGCCTTGTGCTACAAAAAAGAGGTCAAATAGAGAGTCTAATCAACAATTTAAAAATTCTAGAAGTGTAGAAATATCTCGTCTTATAGGTCGCAGTTTTAGATCTGTTACCGATTTATCTTTAATACCAGAAAAAACTATTATGATAGATTGTGATGTATTGCAGGCAGATGGAGGTACCCGTGTTGCTAGTATTACAGCAGCAAGCCTTGCTTTAAATTTGGCACAAAAAAGATGGATAAAGTCTGGCATTATAGAAAAAAATATTTTGCAAGAGCAAGTTGGAGCCATATCCTTGGGTTTTGTTAAAAATAATTTGTTATTAGATTTATCTTTTAGTGAAGATAGTCAAGCTGAGTCAGACTTTAATTTTGTTTTAACAAAATCTGGAAAAGTAATCGAGTTACAGGGTACAGCAGAAAAAAAAGTTTTAAGTTGGGAACAATTTGATAAAATTAAAAATTTAGCTATAAATGGAATAAATAATCTTTTTGAAACTTTTGAAAAACTTGAAAAAGAGAGAATAGATAGAAATTTTTCAAATAAAGTTTTAGATAATAAATTCCAAAAATCTGCAAAATTACATGACAAATTGCCTATGTTCAGTTTGGCTAATAGATTAGTCAAATAAAAAATACTTACATGTTAAAATTTGATTTTAAAAAAATTTTTTTAAGTTTTTCTTGCGTAATAAATTTATTGTTTTTTAACTCATGTGCATATAAACAGTTTTCATGTAACAATATTTCAAAAAATGTTTCTATTCCAATTTTTATTAAAATGCCTGAAAATTCTTTAACGTTTGAGCATTTATCGCCAATAGTATATGAATCTATTTACAGTTATTTTAATAGTGTAGGTTATAAATTATCTGATAATAAAAAAAATAGTTTTGTTTTAAATATTAAAATAAAAAAATTAACTCCCGTTCATAAATTTCTTTCACCAGATCTTTTGTTGTATGATCAAAATATTACAATAGAGTTAGAATGTTCTCTTTTTGATTTTCAAGATAAACTTTTAGAAAAAAAAGTTTTTTCTTTTTTTACTTTGTTAAGTACGCCAAAAGATCCTATATTAAATACAGGATTTTTAGATTATGAGTATAGGCAATTGATGAGACGTTCTATGCCTAAAATTGAACAGTATTTTAGAAAATATTTTTTGAACAATAAATAATATGACACTTATAGAGTTTTTACAAAAAGTTAAAGATAAAAATTTTTTTTCAGAGAATAACATTTTGTGCTTTAAGGGTTCAACTTACCCGAATATTTTTTTTAATAAATTAACAGATTTTTTAAAAAATAAAAAAATTATACCATTAGATTTTAAAAATTTAATATTAAAAAATTTGGAAAGAAAAGAAATTTATAGTAGTTTACAGCAAAGTTTTTTGGGGCAACAAACTTTTTACTGGCTTTCAGAATTTGAATTTGATTCAAAAAATAAAAAAGATTTAGAATTATTAGATTTTTTGATTAATTATAAAGGTCCCAATTTTGTGGCTTTTTTTTTACGAGAAGAAAACGCTGCAATTAAAACTAATTCTTTACTAAAAAAACTTGATTCAATAGAAATTCAGGATAAATACGACAAAAGTTCTTTAAATCAAATTTTACAATTTTTTGAATTAGAATTTAATTCTAAAAAACTTAATTTTATAGATAAAATAATAAAGCAATCAAATAGTTTATCACTAGATTCTTTTTGCTTTTTGATCCTATACCTTGAACTTATAAATACAAAAGATTTAGATCAGACATATGATTATTTAATAAAACTTATAGTAGATATTCAGCCATCTTTATATTTATTGTCAGATTATTTTTTTACACGTAATTCAAAAGGTTTTTTTTCTGTATGGGAAAAAATTTATCAAGATTATTCTGAGATGTTTTGGGTGGCTTTTTGGTCTGAACAAATATGGAAAGCCTATTATGTTATAAAATTTTTAAAGCAAAATAATTTTGTTTTGGCTAAATCCATGAGTTATAGATTACCTTTTAATTTTATAAAAAAAGATTGGAAAAATTTTTCTTTAACTGAATTACAATATTTACACCAATTATTATATAATATTGATTTTGCATTTAAAAATGGATCAACATTTTGCTTATTTGACTTATTTTACTTTAACCATTTTATAAAAACATAAAAAAATAATATTTTTTTCTATATCTAGTACAAACAGGAGTAAATTTATTATGTCGCTTTCTTTGGAAGAATTTTTAAAGACTGATCTGAAGAAGATCATAAAAAGTTTTGGAAAAAATGAAAATGGCAATGTTTATTCTTTAGTTGTGCAGGAAGTAGAAAAAACAGTGATTAGCCTCGTTTTAACTGAGACTAACCATAATTATCTGCATGCATCTAAAATTTTGGGGATAAGTAGAAGTACTTTGTATCGAAAAATAAAATCTTTGGGTTTGTAAATTTTATTTATATTGTTGTAAATTTATTCGTAAAATTTTTATAAAAATTAAAAAAAATTAGGCAAAGCATAAATTTTTACGCTTTGCCTTTTAATAAAATTATATTCAAATTTATATAATTTATATTTGATTTATATTTTCACCGGCTTGTTTTAACATAAATTTTTTATAAACATCGTTTAAAAAATTGGCAGTAACTTCAGAAAAATTTGATACTTGCGTATCAGTGTCATCTTGTTCAAATATTTTTGAAAAAATTGATGGTTTTGCAGGTTTGATAAATCTAATTTCTGTAGTTATTTTTGCTAATTCTTTAATTTTATCTATTGCATCCTGTTGAGAACCAATTTGATCTATTAATTTTAATTTTATAGCCTGAGTCCCAGTAAATACTTTACCATTTGCCCAAATCTCTTGTTGTTTTAAATCTAAATTTCTACTTTGAGAAACATCTTTTGTAAATTGTTCATAATTTTCATTTGAAAGATTTTGTAAATAACTTAATTCTTCTGGTGTTGAATCTTTTAATGGGCTTCCTGCAGTTTTGAATTTACCGCTTTGAATGTAATTAAATTTTATGTGCCAATTATCAAGCAAGCCTTTTACATTTGGCAATTGCATTAAAACTCCAACGCTTCCAACCAAAGATGATGGATTTGCAATAATATGATTACTTGCACAAGCAATATAATAACCGCCGGATGCGCCAACATTTTCTATTAAAGAAACTACTGGTTTTTTTTCTTTAAATTTTTTTAGTTCGTTAAATATTGCTTGGCTGCTGCCAGGCAATCCACCTGGAGATTCTATTTTTACAAGAAGAGCTTTAATTTCAGGATCTTTTAAAAATTCATGAATTTTTTTTACATAAAAAGTTGAATCTTCAATTACGCCTTTAATATTTAAATAGGCAACGTCTGTTTTCGGGATTAATGCCTTTTTAATTTGATCCTTTATATTTATAATGATAGTTGGTGCAAATTGCAAAAAAAGTAACAAAATAAAGATATTTTTTAATATAGAAAAAAAACGAGTACCATTTTTTTTACTCTTATTATTTTCGTTATTATTTTCCATTTATTTACCTTTTATTAGCTTTTTTTAAGCCGTTTATTTTTTTAAATAAGTTTTTTAAAATTAAAATTTTTTTATTGATTTACCTGGATTTATTTTTTTAAAAAATCTTTTTTTTGCCCCACAGTTTGGACATTTCCACGGATTGTTAATTTCATCGCTATCTATAATATTTTCAATATCTTCAAATTGAACCGGTTTACCTTCAATGTCCCTTGGTGCAGTTTCATCATCGTAAATAAAACTGCAAATTGTGCAGATATAAGTATTCATTACATTCCCCTTTTTTTAAATTATGCAATGTCAACTTTATATTGTTGTTCTATCAAATCCATGACGAACAGTATTTTTGGATTTTTTACCTTTAAGAAAAGTTATTTCAGTAATTAGTTTATTAGCACTGCTTCTGTAAACAAATTCTACAACTCTACCTGTATCTAAATTTGAATCTGTTGTGTAAAATTTTTCCTCAAAAGATGGTTTTTTTCTATATTGATCAGAATGAGATTTTGTTGTTTTTTTAATTAATTTGCCTTCGGGAGAAAAATTATACTTCATGCATATTAAATATGTATGTTTTTCTTTTTCTAATTGAGTTTTTATATTTTCCATAGCATCACTTACCATGTCAAAATTTTGATAAGTTATATTGTTACTTGTCAAACTTGAAGAACTTAAACATGTTATAGCCGCAAAAATTGTAATAAAAACCCCAAATAATATCTTTAAATAGGTTTTTCGTGTTGAACACATAAATACAACCCCTTCTTATTTTTCTAGTTTATTAAACTTTTAAAACTTACTAAGAGTTAATTATATCGCACTACTTTACGTAAAGAATACATTTTGTAATTTTTTAACATTTGATTTGTATTAAACAAATCTGTTTGATTTGCAATAAGCAAATCTTTTTGATTTATAAATAAATCAGAGAACATACCGAAACTTCCCATACAACATATTTGAATTTTTAATAAATGTCAAAGGCTGGCGGTTACGACCCGGGTAATCTTATTGAAATCTACTTGTGAATCTATGTTTTGAAAATTATAGTATTTTAATAATTCAAACACTTTATTTTCCTGATTTTTGCCTATTTCGAGTATAATTTGTGAAATTTTGTGCTTTTTTAACATTTTGTTTTCTTTTAAATAGTTTTTTGCATTTTTTATAATTTCTTCAAATGCCAAATAACCATTGTCATTTGCAACTAGGGCAGTTTTATCTTCCCAATTTATAATAGTTTTACTTAAATTTTGCCAATCTTGCTCGCTTATATAAGGTGGATTGCTGACAATAATATCAAATTTTTCTTTTTGCAGATCTTGCATATTTTTGTAAAAATCAGATTTTATAAAATTTACATTTTTGATTTTATTATGAATTTTATTTTTGTTTGCAAGTTCAACTGCTTTTGGATTTATATCTGTGCCAATAATTTGTGCATCAGGTAAGTTTTTGCCTAATGCTAATGCTATGCACCCAGATCCGGAACACATATCTAAAATTTTCAGATTTTGTGTGTCTTTATCGAATTTTTTTAATTTTTCTATAAGCCACAAAGTCCATTCTTCTGTTTCTGGCCTTGGAATTAAAATAGGTTGCTCAACTAAAATATCTAGATTGCAAAATGGTAAGTGTCCCAAGATATATTGTAAAGGCTTTTTTTCTTCCCCTCTTTGCTTTAGCCATGAATATAATTTTTCTTCTTGCTCTTTATTTAAATCTAAATCTTGATTTAATAATAATTGTGTTTCAGTCTTTTTTGTTAATTCTTCTAATAACCAAAGAGCTTCTTGCTTTGCATTTTCTATATTATGTTTAAGTAAATAATTTTTTGTTTCTTCTAAAATTTGATTAAATTTCATGCTAAATTTTTCATTTTTAAAAAATCCATCTAATATCACAGCCAAGGCCGCCGCCTATCATATCTGTTTTAAAAGAATTTTTTCCGCTAAACGGCAAATTATAAAAAATATTTACTCTTGGTGCAAATTTTGAGTTTGGCATATGAACACTAAAGTCATAATCAATCATAAAATGAGCGGTGTTCATAGACCATTGATAGAATGATAAATCTGTATCAATTATACTTTGATCAAAATAATCACCTACGTGAGATAATTTTTCAGCTTCTTGTCTATTGTAAGAATAACCAACTAAAGCAGAAAAGCCCTTAAATATATGGTCTAATTTTGCATCAATTCCTATGTGCCATAATAATCCTGCATCACTTTTTACTCTACCCCGTGCTAATTTTATAAACCCTTGTTGTAATGAATCTGTTTTTAATAATTTAGTTTTTCTCTCCGTC
Organism: Candidatus Babeliales bacterium; assembly: GCA_041650475.1. Classification (GTDB taxonomy): domain Bacteria; phylum Babelota; class Babeliae; order Babelales; family UASB340; genus JAIPGX01. Next base: position 122,034 of record JBAZLD010000001.1, read on the forward strand.
ATAAAAAATGTGCTGCTTGCATGAGCCGCTAAATATAACCATTTTTGGTATTCTAAATTTGCTTGTCCTTGAAAAGTTACTCCCCAATGGCCATCATAGCCTGTTGGAATCGAAAAAATATAATTTGGGTTTAAATTACTTCCTGCTGGAAAAAGTAAGCCAAGTTTTAATTCAAGACCGATATCAATTGCAGGTTTATCATTTGAACATGGATATCCTTGCCAGCCGACAAGAAGTGTTATATCGCCGAAATTTGTTTTTTTAATAGATTGATTATAGTTTTGAATGCCGTAACTATTTAATATAGTATTTAAATTTGTTTTTAAACTTTCCCATGTAGTTGTATGCGCAAGATCTTGTCGGGTAGTAAAAAATGGGTCTGTGAGATCACTTTGATCTATATATTTTATTTGTTTTATTTCGACCTGTCTTACTGGTACTAATAGTTGCACAAATAATCCTGAAATTATATTTTGTCTTAAATCTAAGTTAAGTTCGTTAATTTCAAATTTACCATCAAAAGCTAATTCACAAATTTTTGATTTTGGGTTTTGAGCAATATAATTTCTTGCTTGTAATAAAAAAGATGTATAAGGCGAAAGTTCTTGTGTTATTGGCGTTACATCAATTAACCCAGAATCTAAATAAGCCATTTTTTGGTTACCGATTCTATTTAAAAGGGTTGTTGATTCAGAATTGCAATCCCAGCATTTTTTTGTATCACCGTATCCATAGTTTATATCTATTTTTGTATACCAGTCTTGTATACTGTAATGTTTTTTACCATCGAATTTACAATCTGTTGGCCTACTATGTAAATTTGGTGTTTTATAAAAATGTGCATTGTCTATAGAAAAAATTTTTTCTGAACAAAAACTTATTAAACTTGAAAGTAATAAGATTTTTTTAAAATTGTTACTCACGCTTCTCCCTTATTATATTTTTTTAAATATCAGTTAATAATTTGTTAATTACATCTAAAATTATTCCTATATTATTTTTGATTATTTTTAATTTTTCTAAAGTTTTATCAAAATTATTTAAAATTTCAGTATCTTTTATTTCTAATTTTTTTTCAATCAAAGTATTTGCATCTTGTAAAAGTGAGTTTATATCCGATTCTTGCTGATCTAAATCTTTGGCAAATTTGATTAATGGTGTGCTTTGATCATTATATAATATTAGAATTTTGTTATATAAAATTTTACGAGCCTCATTTTGGTCTTTTTTAAGAGAATTATCTAAAGTTGTTATAAATTCTGTTTGATTGCATATCAAATTATTATTAGATAAAAATTTTGCACTTTTTTTCAAAAATTTATTTAGATTTGCTTTATTAAGATCTATTCCTAATACACTTCCTGAATCTATTATTTTTATTGCATTTGCTAAGTTTTTTTTATCTTTTTCTTTTGAATCTAAATTTTTTTTATTTTTTCCTGTTATTTTGTTTACAGTATCTTTTATATTTTTTTCTATTTTATTTTTTATTTTTTTAAGATTAAAATTTATTAATTTGGGATAAATAGAACTAGAAAAAATAGTTTGAAAAAAAATTACGTATAAAAAAAATTTTTTTAAATTTTTTACCGAATATTTCATACTTCTAAACTCCCCTTTAAATTTTATTTTATTCTTCAAGTAAATTTTTTACATACTCTTGTGGATCAAAATTTTTAATATCTTCTAATTGTTCGCCATAAGTAATATATAAAATTGGTAATTTAAGTTTTTCTGTTATTGAAAATACTATACCTCCTTTTCCTGTTCCATCAAGTTTTGTTAAAATTAATCCATCTAGCTTTGTTGATTCATTAAAAATTTCGGCCTGAGATAAAGAATTTTGTCCTAACATAGAATCTATAGTAAGCCATGTATTGATTTCCTCTTCTGGCAAAACTTTTCCAATAACATTTCTGATTTTTTCTAATTCTTTCATAAGGTTTGCTTTAATCTGTAATCTTCCTGCAGTATCTACTATTATGTGATCGTAATTTTCTTCTTTAAATTTTTTGCATGCATCAAAAATAACAGATGCTGGATCCTGATTGGGTTTACCTATGAAAATATCAATATCAATCTTTTTTGACCATTCTTTGAGTTGATCTATTGCCGCAGCTCTAAAAGTATCACCAGCAACTAACAATACTTTTTTGCCTTGTTTTTTTAGTTTATTTGCAAATTTAGCGACAAAAGTTGTTTTCCCGCTTCCATTGATTCCAACTAAAAGTAAAAGTTTTGGAATTTCTTGTGTGTTTGTATGTTTTTTTAAATGTTCAAGTAATAAATTTTCTAATTCTGTTTTAGCTTGTTCAAGATTTTCTATTTTTTTATTTTTAATTCCTTCTTTTAGTTGTTCTAATATTTTATTTGTTGTTTTTATACCGCTATCTGCTGTGATTAATAAAACAGAAAGTTCTTTTAAAAAAGTTTCATCAAGTTTGTTTCGAGAAAATATATTGCAGGCTTTATTTGTAAAGTTATCATAAACTTTTTTTATCTTTTTTTTCAAAAAATTAATCATTAGTAACTCCAAATTAATTAAATTAGTTTAATATAATATTTTAAAGATTTTGTATTCTTTTTAAGAATAGCTTTAATCTGCGATAATCATTTCCTGTTAAAAAGGAAAATGTTTTGCAAAAACAATCAAATTTTTCATTATCTAGTATATTTTTATTTTTTAAGTGGTTTAATATGGCAATGAGTATTTCATCTAGATTATCAATTTGATTTGAAAAGGAGAATAGCAAATACATAAAATTTGCATTTTTGAAAAATGAAATTTCTGTTTGTGTGTCAATTTTACTTATAAAAGCATGAATTTGACAAGGTTTTGAAGGAAGGGCATAAAAAATTTTATTTTCTTTTAAATATCCAGTTATTTGTACTTTAAATGTTGTTTTTAAAAATTCAAATATTTGCGGTTGTTCAGCTCTTAATTCTTCTTCTGTTTTTTTATAAGCAAAAGGATATCTCATTGGATCCATTGACCCTGTCTGGATTTGTGTTACTATTCCAAATATTGTTTGTTCTTTGGTATCTACTTGTAGTAAGGATCCAAATTCAGGAAAAAAATTCCATTCCCAAGATTGTGCCAAAAAACTAGAAATATTGCTGTCTATTACTTCTGCAAAATATTTTTTATTTGACTTAAAAAATGTTTTGCTGTTTTGTTGATTCATCTTTATCCCAAAGAATATTTTTAATAAATGTTTTTCTATGAATTATTGTTGGCTCAAAATTTTTTATTGCATTACAATGTTCTTGGCTAGCATAGCCTTTGTGTGATTTTAGTCCAAATTTAGGAAATAAATTATCTATTTTTTCCATTAAATTATCTCGAGTAACTTTGGCAACTATAGACGCAGCAGCAATAGATTGTGAGATTGTTTCTCCATAATTAAAATGTAAAATTTCTAAATTTTCATATTTGTAAGATTTTTTTATTTTTAATGGCATAGCATCTATGAGTATGTATTTTATTTTTTCTAAATGTATGAGATTTTGTGCAAAAAGGTTTATTAAAGCTTGATGCATAGTTTTTAGTGTTGCTTGATAGATATTTAATTTATCTATTGTTTGATTACAAGAGATTGCTGTTGCATAAAAACAGTTTTTGATTATCCAATTATAAGCAGTTTGACGTTGTTTTTCTGTAAGTTTTTTTGAATCTTTTAATAAATTATTTTGTGTGTTTATTGGTAATATTACGCAAGCAGTTACAAGAGGACCCGCAAGACACCCTCGACCAACCTCATCTATGCCACAACAATATAAATTTTTTTCCCATGCAATTTTTTCAAAAATATTAAGAGAGATTTTTTTTGATTTTTTTTTAAACATTTTTTAACATTAAAATATTTTTTAAAATTTTTTGCTTATTTAATTTTTTAATTTTCACTGATTATTATTAATTAAACTATTATATATCTTAAAAAAATTCCAGTTTTTCTATTTGACATATTTTTTCTTATTGGCATTATTAACAAAGTATTTATGTTTCAAATTGAAAAGTTTTCTAAGAAAAAGGAGCCTTTTTATGGTATCTTCTACGGAGCTTAGAGTAAAAGAATTACTAAGAGAGCGCGGCTGGACGACAAAAGTTTTAGCTGAAAAAACTGGAATGTCGGAAAGTTATTTGACTCATATAAAAAATGGAACAAGACGTTGGAATGAGGATGCTTTAAAAAAATTAGCAGATGCCTTTGATTTGCATCCGGTTGATCTTTTTTCTCAAAAAAGAAGCAGAACTGATGATGTGGAAAATAATGTAAAAATGCCAGAAATTTCTGGTGTTGATTTAAAATTAAAAATTGTTCCTGTTATGGGAGAAATTCCCTCAAATCCTTCACCTTATAATAATCAATTAATGCAGGTTACATCTGGTTATAAAGAGCGTTTTGTGCCGGTTTTTAATAGTGGTGATGATTCCATGTTTTGCTTATGTATAGAAAACAATTTAATGGCTCCTCAATTTATAAAAGGTGATCATTTAATAATATCACCTGAGGTTTGGACAGGATCTGGAGATATAGCTGCTGTAGAATATGGAAATGATACAGTGATAAAGGCTATTATGCAGGTTACATATACCGATGAATTTATTGTGCTGGAATATGTAAATCATAAGCATCCACCAGAGGCTCTTATTAGAGGAAAAGATCACTTTAGAGTTATTGGAAAGGTTATTCATAGATACCAAAAGTTGGGATAACATAAATTATTAAAAAAATTAGAAATTCTTAGTCTTAAAGCAATAAAAAAAGGGTGTTTTTTTAAAAAAATGCCCTTTTTTTATTGCTTTTTTGTTGCCACTTGACTGTTTGTAAGATTATTTTATATTAAAATATAATTATAAGTTCAATAGAAATTATGTTTTTAATTTCTAATATAAACCAATTATTTGAGTTTTATTTATAATTTATTTATAAGCTTATTTTTTTAATTATTATTTTTTTGGAAACGTTATTACATTACGGAGGTTATAAAAATGGTATCCACTAAATTAAGAGTCAAAGAATTATTGAGAGAAAGACGTTGGACTACTAAGGTTTTAGCTGAAAAAACCGGTATGTCTGAAAGTTATTTAACTCATATAAAAAATGGTACGAGACGTTGGAATGAAGATGCCTTGTCAAAATTAGCTCAAGCATTTGAAATTCATCCGACAGATCTTTTTTACTTTCAAAAAGAATCTGCAGATATAGAATCTAGGGTTGCACTTCCGGATATTTCTCAATTAACAGAATTATCCGAGAAAGTAGACTTAAAGGTACAAGTTGTGCCGGTTCTTGATCAGATTCCTTCAAATCCTACTGCTGCAAATAATAGAATTTTGCAAGTTGCCGCAGGATTTAAAGATAAATATGTTCCAGTAGTTGGAAGTGATGATGATTCAATGTTCTGTTTTCATGTTGAAGATGTTTCTTTAGCTCCTAAATTTTTAAAGGATGACTATTTGATAATTTCTCCAGCTGTTTGGACGCGTTCTGGTGATATTGTAGCTATTGAATATACACAGAACGAAGAAAAAGTCAGAAGTATAAGACAAATAAATTATATGGATGACTTTGTTGTTTTAGAATCTGTGAATCACAAGGAAGCCCCGATAGCTTTAGTTCGCGGAAAAGATGAATTTAGAGTTATTGGTAAAGTTATTAGTAGATATCAAAAAATAGGTTAATTTGCTTATCTTTTTTTATATGCTAAAATATTAAATCTTTGATTTTTCTTAGATTTTGTAAGGTACCATTAACAGATTAAACTTATTTTTAGGTTTAAAATATCTGTTATCTCCGTACAAAGCAGTATATTTTATAGTTTTAACTTATAACATTTGGGAGAACCTTTATTATGTTTCGCTATGAAACACTTATGTTGATACATCCTCAACTTACAACGGATGAACTTTCTATGATCGAAAGACATTTTGATACAATTTTATCAGAGGTTGAAGGCAAAATGGTTTCTTTTGATAAATGGGGAAAATATAGATTATCTTACCCTGTTCAAAGAAATGATTATGGCATCTACATTCTTGTTAGATATGATGTTCCAGAAAAAATGGCAACAAAAGTTACCAAGGAAGTTGATTCTTTTTTCAAAATAAAAGTTCATGATATTGTAATGCGTTTTGTTACAAAAAAGATTGATCCTTCTTCACCTATCACTTATCCCCGTCCAGACCCAGTTGATTCAACAAGATCAGGTGGTGTTGATTCTTTTATAAAAGAACATAAAATGGAAGGTTTTTTAAGTGATGTTAAAGAAGAAATAGAAGAAAATTTTCAAAATTCTGACGAAATTTAACTAAAAATTTTAATTAAAAATATAGAAATACAAAACGTTAAAGCAGATATTAAAATTTGAGGATTATTACAATGTCTAAATTTAAATTAAAAGTTAGTTCACGTCTTTTAAAGAAAAAAGTTCGTAAACAGTCTTATTTATCTCAAAAGCATTGCCGTTTTTGCATGGATAGTGAATTAGAAAAAGAAATAGATTATAAAAATGTTAATCTCTTAAGAATTTTTTTGACCGAACGTGGTAAAATTTTACCTTCAAGAGTTTCTGGAAATTGTTTTTATCATCAAAGAGGTTTGTCTAGTCAAATTAAGATTGCTAGATCCATGGCATTACTGCCTTATACTTCTATGCATAGATAAAATTTTTTAAAAAATATAAAAAAGAAAAACCGTTCAAAACTACTTAGCCTTGTGCGATGTAGTTTTGAACGGTTTTTCTTTTTTATAAGTTGTATGGTGAATAAAAAAAATTGTCCGCATAAAAACTAGTTATTTTTAAATTTGGTAATTGCTGTTTTAAGTATTCTATGCTTTCATAAATTGTTGGAGATAGTTTAGACTGGTAGATATATATATTTAAGGTTTCTAATTTTTTGCAATTAGCCAAAACCATTATATCTTCGCCTGTTAATTGATTACAATATGCTAAATTTATGCCAACAAGATTTGGACAATATTTTAAAAATTCTAATCCTGCACGACTTATATGTATGCAAGAAGTAAGGTCCAATTTTTCAAGAAAATTTATTGGTATTTTTTGTAAAATTTCAAAAAATTGCACATTATTTATATTGAGGTTGCTAAGATTTAAAATTCCAGTTTTCTCTACATCGAATCGATTTTGAGGGTCTGATTTTATTAGATTAAGTCTTTTATTTTCTGTATAATCTTCGTCTTGAGCTCGTGCATGTTTTCTAGAGCCTTGCTCTTCTATATCCATAAAAAAAGCTGGTTTAAAAAGAGAAAATAGAAATAAATAAATAAATAATTTTTTTAAATATCTTTTCATATACTACACTCCTGATAATTAAATTTTTAATTATGTACTACAAATATGAGTATATTGTAGATATAAAAAAATTAAATAAACTTGAAAGTTAATTCAATTCTCCACTAAAAACAAAGAAGCTTTCTGCTTGTAAAAAAATATTATTTTGTGAATCAATCCATCCTGTAATTTGACCTCCAGGCATTTTAATTGTAATTTTTTCATTTTGTTTTATTTTTTTTAAATTAAAGAGTGTCCAAAGAGCCGCGGTGGTACCAGAACTGCAAGCAAGTGTAATGCCACAGCCCCGTTCATAAACAAGCATATTGAAAATATTAGAATTATTATCTTGATCTTGCCAAACAAATTCAGTATTTGTTTTGTTTATAAAATATCCATGATTTTCTATTTTTGAGCCATTTTGTTTTAACCAATTTAAATCTGTTTTTTCAAAAATAACAAAATGTGGGTTTCCAATGTCTACAATATGACCTTGGAAATTTTTATTTTCTATGTTTAAAGTTTTTTTTTCTAAATATTTTATTTCATTTATTTTATTTGTAACTGTTTGAGAATTCAAATGAGTTGGCTGTTCAGTTTTATTGATAAAGCATTCAAAAATTTTTGTTCCCATTTTAATATTAAAAGGGGAACAAAAATTATATTTTTTATATAAAAAATGCGAGATACATCTCAATCCATTTAAACATATCTGTCCTAAACTGCCATCAGAGTTAAAAACTATAATTTCTGGCAAATTTAATTCTTGATTTGTTTTTAAAATTAAAACGCAATCAGCGCCAACGCCAAAATTTCGATTGCAAATTTTAGTTATAAAATTTGCAAAATTATTTTGATCAATTATTTTTTGAAAATAAAAATTTGGTCTTTTAAATAAATCAAAAATTATAAAATCATTTCCAAGAGACTGGTATTTAAAAAACTTTTTCAGCATGTTTTTTAGTTGAGCATTTAGTTTTTATATTAGGGGTTGATGTTTTTTTATCTTGTGTCATGAAAACTTTACTTAAATATGCTCTCCCTGAATCACCAAATATTACAACAACAATATCAGTTTCTTTTAAATTTTTGCAATAATCGAGTGCAACGTGCATAACAGCACCACTACTCAGACCAACTAAAATTCCCTGTGTAGCTAATTTTCTTGTTGTATCAAAAATATTTTTATCGCTTAACGGTATAACTTTATCAACGACAGCTTGATCAAAAGTTTCACTAACAACATCAATACCTATACCTTCGGCATTATAAGCTTTAGGTTCTTTGCTTGAAAAAGCAGATGTTTCTGCATCGACACCAATTATTTTAATGTTAGGATTTTTTTCTTTTAAAAATTTGCCAACACCAGAGATTGTGCCACAACTGCCAGCTGCTATGATTACATGAGTTACTGTTCCATTTGTTTGCTCCCAAATTTCTGGACCAGTTGTTTTGTAATGTGCCAAGGGATTTGCTTTATTAAAATACTGATTAGGCATAAAAGCGCCAGGAATTTCATGATGTAACTTTTCTGCTACAGAATGATATCCTCTTGGATCATCAAGCGAATCCGTATTAGGACATTCATAAACTGTTGCACCATATGCTTTTAGTACACTGATTTTTTCCTGACTTGTTCTATCTGGAACTGTAATTATTACCTTATAACCTTTTATTGCACCAATCATAGCTAATGCTATGCCTTGATTTCCAGAAGATGCTTCAACTATTGTTCCACCAGGTTTTAAAAGTCCATCTTTTTCTGCTTGTTGAACCATGAATAATGCAGATCTATCTTTTAAACTTCCACCAGGGTTTAAAAATTCAAGTTTTGCCAATAATGTTGGTTTGGTTCCCATTTCTAAGTTAACTAATGGTGTATTACCTATGAGTTCTAACATATTTTTATACTTGTTATTTGCCATCGTCTTATCCTTCTATTTGTTAGACGTTATTTTTTGACGACATTTTTTTATTATCATATATTAATTTGGTTATAAAAAGATAGTTAGAGTAGTTTAGTCTTTTAAATCTGTCAAACAAGGTTATTTAATAAACGATTTGGCATTTTTTGATAATCTAATAAATATTTATTTTGCAACAAATAGTTCATAAGTTTTAGAAAATAAATTTCTTGTTCTTCAGGTACAAAAAATTCCAAGATACTATTTTGTTTATTTAAAGTTCTAACAAAGGCAATATTATTTTCTGCTTTAAAGCATCCTATTATGAACCACGTTTTATTTTTTTGGGTATGTGATTGATAGTATTGGCAATACATATTTTTTTAAAAAAAATTTAAAATTTAGTTACACAAATAATAAAAGAGTAAGTTTTTTACTTACTCTTTTATTATAAATTAAGTTTATATTTAATCTTAAGTTTATCAATAAATTTTATTTTGGTGCAGGCATTTCACTTGCTCCCATTCCAGTTACTGGTGCTGGAGCTGTTGGCATTCCCATTTCACCGGTTGAAGGCATACTTGTTGAAGGCATACTTGGAGTTGTTGGTGGCGTTTTAGGTGGCATTTCGCCCATGCCTATTCCTGTTGTTGGCGGTGTTGTTGGAGTTTTAGGTTTTTCTTCTATCTTTGGCATTGTTGGGGTTTTTGGCTCCTCCCCCGTAGCTTTAGTGTCGGCGGGAGTTGCTCTCATTTCAGATTTTTTTTCTACTGGTTGAGAAGGGCCCACACTTTTTTCATCTGAAATTTTTTCTTTGATTTTGATAGAAATAGGACCCTTCTCTTCCGTTAGTGGAGGAGTTGGAGTTAAACTTTCAGAGCTTAAATCTTTAATAAAAATATTGAGTTCTTTTTGTAAATTTTTTGCTTTTTCTAAAATTTCCTTTTTAGAGATGCTTGAAAATTTTAAAGATTCTGGATCAGGTGTACTAAAAAGTTCTAGAGCAGATTCTTTTATTTCTTGTATTTTTTTGTATTCTTTTGATGTTAAGTCATCATTTTTTTTCTTAGGCTCAACTTCTTCTTGCTCTTGTGTTTTTTGTAATTCTTCAATTTCTTGTCTTAAATATTTAACTTTAGCGATATTAACATCTTCTTGTTTTTCTATTATTGTTTCTAATTCTTTTATTTTTCCTTCAGGATCAATTGCACCTATTTTGTTTTGTAAAAAACAAAATAATGTTAGAAATGTTAGTAGTAAAGATTTTGTAATTTTCATAATTACCCCTTCACATTAAAATTTTAATTTAAAATTAAAAATCCGGTTTTAAGCTGCTTGTAAAATTATATTTTATATCTGTAATTTAATTTTAACAAAATCTATATAGTTATTGTCAAGAGTTGGTAAAAAGAAATATTTTTTGCTTTTTCTAAGATTTTTGTAGGTGTAGTTTCGATTTTTTGGGATTATTGTTTTTTTTATCTTTTATATGTTATTTATAAATCTAAAGCTTATTATTAAGTGCCAAAAAAACACAAATTTTGTAATTAAAATTTATAATTCTGAATAAAATGTTGTGAAAAAGCCGAGAGAAGGGTAGAAAATGAAATTTAGAGTCTACTTAAATAAATTTTTCTTATTATTTATTTTTTTATCTTTTATAAATTCTATAAGCCCAACCCCATTAAATAATCGCTACGATCCTGTATCTTTTTATAATGTCTTTGGTACAGACAAATATTATTATTATCACAAAAATAATAAATGTTTCAGAGTTAAATTAGATCTTACCCCTTTTTATCAACACTCTTCTGGCGCAAGAAATAAAGATGGAAATAAAGTTCCTGCAGGGGATATCTTCGGTCGCTGGAACATGCTAGCGACTTTATTTGGAGATGGAGCTGTGACCACAGGTAAGCATTTTGAATTTAATGATGGTAATACTGCTCCAGTTGGTCCATGGGGAAAACCCCTAGATACAACAGCCAGTAATTTTCCATTTTTAAGTATTGCACGAAGAGTCCTTGATGGTTATGGCAACAATGCAACTGAAGAAGCTATGTTTGATACTACACATGAAACCGTTGCTGATTGGGTAAGTATTTACCCAAATGTTTTAAGGGATGCTAATGTTACAGTTGGTGCTGGAACTGCTGCTGGAACAATAAGTAAAGCTTATGCGTTTGAAGCAAATTATGATCCTTCGGATGATTTTTTTGGTAAATATTCTGTGCCAATAAAATACGAAAAATTGGGTTTACGTGGGCGCTTGGGACTTGATTTTGGTTGGGGTTTTGGCTTGGCTGTTAAAAGTGGAGTAGTAGATATCAGACAAAAAGCGACATTTAATGATCAAACTTCAAGTGCTAGTTCATCTGCACCTGCAAATGACAAGCTTTTGATGCGAACGTATATGACAAATCAGTTGCCTGCGGAACATATATTGGGTGATGCGACATCTAGAACAACGGGTTCCTTGGGTTCTTTTGAAAGTAACGAATTAAATTTTAAAACAGCAGAATATAAAAAAACGGTTCTTGAAGATACACATATAGAATTGTATTGGTGTCTGCCTTTTGATGTAAGAGATGATGAGGGTGAAACTGCAGTCTCCTTTGCTCCATATATATCTTTGGGTGTTTGGGCACCAAGTGGCCAAACACAGGATCAAAATTGGGCATTTTCTATTCCAAGCGGAAGTGATGGACAAACAGGATTTACCGTAGAAGGTTCAATAAATTTAGATTTTTTAAAAAATTATCAATTAGGATTTGGAGCAGGAGCGGCTTTTTATGGTTCAAAAGATTATAATGATTATAGGGTTCCATCTAGTATATATCAAGCTGGTATTTACCCATGGAAAACGAATATTAGAAGAAGTACAAATCCTGTTTGGTATGTAAATCTTTCTATGAAAGCAGAAGATTTTATAAAAAACTTTTTTTGTTCTTTTGAATATATTTATACGCAAAAAAATAAAGATTCAATTACGCTTAAAGAGACAAATCAGACCAGAAAAACTGCTTTTGAAGCAGGTAAAGGCAAAGAGACTTTAGAAGAAAATTCTAAATGGAAAAATAACATTGTACAGGGTGGCGTTGGATATAAAATTTGTCCAGGAATACAGCTTGCGCTTGGTTTTCAAGCACATATTAGTGGTGTTAAAGTTTACAAAACTACCACTGTATTTGGGACACTTAGTCTTGTTTTCTAAAAATAATATAAAAAATTAAAAGCGCTGGGTATCACTATATTTGCCCAACGCTAGCTCATGTTGGCCGGCATTACCGGCCAAAAACAAAAAATATACAAAATACCCTCTTCAAATAACAAAAAAAATAGTTTATAATACAAAAATACTATAAAAATACTAAAAAATAGATTTTTTTTAGTATTTAAATTGTTAAATCAATAAAAAATATAAAAAAAGGCGGTGTTTTTTAACATGACAAAAGTTTATAACGTCGAAGTTCACGTTGGTGATAATGTAGAAAGAAGTTTAAAACAACTTAAAAAAAAGATTGAACGTGAAGGTGTTGTCAGAGATATGAAAAGATTAGTTTATCATGAACCTGCAACACAAAAAAGACGTAAAAGACTCATGAGAGCTATAAAAAATAATTATCTCAAGAGCATGGAAAGTTATCTAAAATAAATTTTTTATCCATTTTTTTTATAAAAAGACATGAAAAATTTTTTAGGAAATAGGAAAAGAGAACAAAAAACTTCTCTTTTCCTACATGAAATTTCATCTATTATTCAAAGACTTTCTCAGGATGAGCCAGAGTTATTAAAAATTTTTATAACAAAAGTCGAATTATCTAAAGACTATAAAATTTGTTATATTTATTTTTCTACTTATGGTGATAAAAGCGATTTTGATAAAGCATTAGAAATTTTGAAATTATATAAACCATCTATGCGTAAAGTTCTTGCACAAAGCATTTCTGGAAAATTTGTAGCAGATTTAAGATTTTTGTATGACAAAACAAAAGAAAAAGAACGTGAACTTTTGAATTTTTTAGACGAAGTTGCACAACAAGATGCTAAGCTTGAAGGGCAAGCTGAAAAAAAACTGAAAGTTAGAGAGAAAGAATCTGAGATAGAAATTCAAGATGAACAGCTTAATCAAGAAAAATAGAAAACAGTGCTTGATGCTATATTATTTAAAAATAAAAATTCAAAAAATTTAAATTTAAGTATTTCTTATGAGCTTATTCAAGTTCTTGAAAAAGAAGCTCAATCTATAAATTATCTTATTAAAAATTTTCCCATACAAGCAGAATTTTTGGTAGAAAAAATTTTACAAACAAATTTAAAAGCAAATGGTCGAATAGTTTTTACTGGAATGGGAAAATCTGGACATGTAGCAAAAAAATTAGTAGCTACTTTTTCTGGACTTAATATTCCAGCATTTTTTTTGCATCCAGGAGAGGCGCTACATGGCGATTTGGGGATGATTACTTCTCAAGATCTAATTATTGCAATATCAAAAAGTGGCACAGGAATCGAGCTCGAACAAGTTATCCCGGTATTAAAATCACATGGAAATTTTATTTGTTTAATTTGTTGTTCAGATGGTAATTTAAAATTTTTGGTAGATTTGGCTATTAAACTGCCATTTCAGCAAGAAGCATGCTTTTTAAATCTCGCTCCTACCAGCAGCTCAACTTTATGTATGGCTTTTGGTGATGCTTTGGCGGTAGTTTGTGCAAAATTAAAGGGCTTTGATAAAAATGATTTTGCAAAAATTCACCCATCAGGAGCTTTGGGAAAAAAATTACTTTTGAATGTTGAATATTTTATGTATAAAGATGGTAATTTGCCTTTAGTTGAGCCTGATATAAATTTTAAAGATCTTTTATTTATCATTACTAGTAAAAAAATGGGTATTGCAATTGTTGTAGATAATGAAAAAAATTTACTTGGCATAATTACAGATGGTGACCTGCGCCGTGCGTTTGATTTAGGCACTAAGATTTTTGATAAAAAAGCAAAAGATCTTATGATTCAAAATCCTAAAATTATAAAAAAAGATGTTTTGGCATCAGTAGCATTGCAAACTATGGAAAAATTTAATATTACTAGTTTAGTTGTAGTGCAAGACGAAAAAAAGGTTGTCGGCTTGATTCATATTCATGATTTAGTAAAAGCAGGTTTATAAAAATTTTATAAAAAATTTATGGAGATTTGATGGATAAAAATATTCAACAAAATTTAGATAAAATTCAGATTTTAAATTTTTTAAAAGAAAATAAAAATTTTTTAAATAAAGAATTTGGTGTAATTAAAATTGCTCTTTTTGGTTCATATGCTAAAAATGAAGCCCGAATTGAAAGTGATATTGATATTTTAGTTCAAGTCAAAAAAAAGAGTTTTGATAATAGATTTGATATAAAAGAATTTTTAGAAAAAAATTTAAAAAGAAATGTAGATTTATTTTATTTTGATAGCGTTCGACCTTCTATTATGCATGAAATCGAGAAAGATTTAAAAGTAGAGTAGTAGAATTATTTTTAATAGATATCTTAGTTTCGATAGATAAAATTAAAAGAAGAATAAGAAAAGTAAAAAATGTTGAAGATTTTATTAAAAATGAAGATGTGTTTGATGCAACGTTGAGAGATCTTGAGATAATTGGCGAAGCAGCAAGACATGTTTTAGAGAATGAGTTGGTGCCACAAGAAAAAGAAAGATATTGGCGCAAGATTGTAGACTTTAGAAATGTTGTTGCGCATGAATATTTTGGAATAGATGTAGATATTATTTTTGAATTAGCGACTAAAACAGTTTTTGATTTTGAAAAAGAAGTTTTAGATTTAATTTTGAAATTTAAAGTAAAGAAAAAGTTTATGCAAATTTTAGAGGACGAGATAAGCAGGCTTAATAAAATGAGCAGAATACTAAGCGTTGAATATTTAGATAAGTTAGCTGAAAATTTGAATAAAAATTGAATTTTAGGAAAAAAATGGAAAACAAAAAAATAATTTTAACAGGTGATAGGCCAACAGGGTGCTTGCATTTGGGGCATTATGTTGGGTCATTGCAGAACAGAGTAAAAATGCAAAATGATTATAAACAATTTGTAATGATAGCTGATGTGCAAGCTTTAACTGATAATGCTGAAAATCCAGAAAAAGTTAGACAAAATATTTTGCAAGTTGCTCTTGATTATTTAGCTGTTGGAATTGATCCAAAAATTTCTACAATTTTTATCCAATCGTTAATTCCTGAAATAGCAGAACTCACAATTTTTTATCTAAATCTTGTTACTTTAGCTAGATTGCAAAGAAATCCTACAGTTAAAGATGAAATGAAACAAAAGGGTTTTGGTGCAAACATTCCGGCAGGTTTTTTGGTGTATCCAATAAGTCAGGCTGCAGATATTACATGTGTAAAAGCTAATCTTGTTCCAGTTGGTAAAGACCAGATTCCACATATAGAACAAGCAGTAGAAATTGTTAGAAAATTTAATAATATTTATGGGCCTGTTCTGGTTGAACCAGAGGCTTTGGTGCCAAAAGATGAAAATGTTGCGCGGTTACCCGGAATAGATGGAAAAGCTAAAATGAGTAAATCTTTGGGAAATACGATATTTTTATCTGATAGCAAAGATACTATTTATTCAAAAATTATGAGTATGTACACAGATCCAGATCACTTAAGAGTTCAAGATCCAGGAAAAATAGAAGGTAATACTGTCTTTACATATCTTGATGTTTTTGACCCAAACAAAGAATATGTAAAAGAACTCAAAGAACAGTATCAACGCGGTGGTTTGGGTGATGTAAAAGTAAAAAAATATCTAAACGAAATTTTACAAAATATTTTAGAACCTATTCGTACCCGAAGACAAGAATTTGAAAAAGATCCAGAATATGTAATGCAAATTTTGCAAGATGGCTCTCTGATTGCAAGACAGGAGGCTCAAAAAACAATGAAGGATGTAAGAAGAGCCATGAAGATAAATTATTTTAAATAAGATTATGTTTATTTTTATATTTTTAGTTTTAACTTTTTTATGCTGGGGCTCCTTTTTAAATGTTGTTGCTTACCGATCGATTACAGACATAAGTTTTTTTGAAAAAAGATCAATTTGTCCCGATTGTAAAAAAGTTATTGCTTGGTTTGATAATATTCCGGTTATTTCTTGGCTACTTTTAAAAGCAAAATGTCGACATTGCAAAACATCAATATCTTGGCTTTATCCATTTATAGAAATTTTGACTGCAATTATTATGCTGGCACTTTTTTATAAAATTTTTTATTTAAATTTTAATTTACAAAATATTTTGAGTTTTTTTTCTTATTGTATATTTTTTTCTGCGCTTATTGTTTCAACAAGAACAGATTTACAAGATTTGGTTATCCCACAAATATTTAGTATATATTTAGTGCCATTAGGATTAATTTTTGCTTATTTTAATTTGATAAAAATAAGCTTTTTGCAAAGTGTTTTAGGTGCAATATTTGGATATTTAGTTTTGTGGGTAACAGCAAAATTATTTAAATATTTTGCTCAAAAGGATGGCCTTGGTGTTGGTGATATGGAATTTTTGGCTTTAATAGGTTCTTTTTTAGGTCCAGGTGGAGTTTGGGCTACATTACTTTTTGGTTCCATTATAGGCTTAATTATTGGTGTTACTTATATTTTTGTTAGCAAACAGGACAAGTCTGTTATGATTCCATTTGGTCCATTTTTGGCTCTAGGTGCAACTATTTATTTTTTCTTTGAAACGAGTTTAAAGATTTTACTCTAAACCATCTTGCGTATGTTCAATGGTTCTGTCTTGATTTATTTGCCATACGTCCATTTTATTTTTACCGTTAATATCTGCAGCAGCAGCGCCACAAAGCTTTGTTCAGTTAAATTTGTTTGACCTAAAGATTCTTTAGGTGCTTTTAATTTTCCTGTAAAAAAATTAATGCCTTCTTGAGCTCCAGGAAAATTGAATCCATAAGTGTAATTAAAATTACCTTGAGGTTTCCAATTTAAGCTGTCTGGTCCAACTAAAACATTTGTGTATTTTCCGTGTTCTGCCCAATACGCTTGTTGTGCTGTGTGTAAAGATGCTAAATTTATCGAAACTTCTGCTTGTTTAGCCTTTGCATAATAAGAAAAATATTTTGGAATAGAAATTGTAGCAAGAAAAGCTATGATGGCAACAACTATCATGAGTTCTATTAATGAGAACGCATAATTTTTCATATATTTATCCCCCCGAAAAAAATAAAATTAAATCATATTAAAAATAAGTTTTACAAATATTTATCTTTAAAATCAATTATTTTATAGTTTGCTTGTAATTTCTCTTATTAATTCTTTGATTGGTTTGTTACTTAAAATACCAGCGGCATTTTTGTGTCCACCACCCCCAAAATTTGATGCAAACTTGTTAACATCAGTCTTTTTTGATCTTAAAGATACTTTTGTTTGCCCTGTATCTATTTCTTGAAATAATAAAGTTATATCTATGCCGGAAATTTGAGATAAAAAGTTGTTAAAACCTATAAGTGGTGCTTGTTTAATATTATATTTTTTGAGATCTTCTTGTGTTATATATGTCCAAGCAGCTTTACCTGATGGACTAATTTTTATATTGCTTAACATTTTACCCCAAAGAGCTATTATCTGAGGATTTTTGTTTGAAATTAACTCTGTCTTTAATTTATATAGATTTGCGCCTAATTCCATCAAATCTGCTGATGCTCTCAATGTGTTTGGTGTTACTGCTTGAGTATGAAATACTTGGCTATCGTAAAGAATTCCAAAAAGTAAACATTCTGCAACATATTTATCTATTAAATTTTTGTCTAAAATTTTAAAAAAATCAAAAAGTATTTCACATGTGCTTGAAGCTTCAGGTTGTATAATATTGAATTTGCCTTCAATATTGTTACTTATATGATGATCGATATTTATTATAGGAATTTGTTTGAAAATTTCAGGATAATAAATTCTATTATATGTAGCACAGTCTAATATAATTAAAAGTTCTGGGTTTTGTTTATGTTTATTTATAAATAAATTTTTAGGATTTCTTTTGAATTTAAATTGAGGTTTGTTAGGGTAAATTGTTTCAATGTTTTTACCCATGTTTTGCAATATTTTGCTAATGGCAGCACAAGCAGATATTCCATCTCCATCTGGCCTAAAATGTGTTAATAATGTTATATTTTTATATTTTTGAATAAATTGCCATATTTCTAAAATTTTATTTTTATTAAAAAATTTATAAAAACTATTCTCCTGTTTTTTTAAATTTTGTTCCATAATATTCTTCCAATTTATTTATAGGAAATGCTCCTTTTCTTATTACCTTAACTTCTTTGTCATTTGATAAATCTATGATAGTAGATGGCAAAGTTTGCGTGAAAGAATGTTTTCTGTCAACTACCAAATAGTCAATTTTTTTCAAAATTTCCGGATCAATATTTTCAATTATAGATGGAACTGGTTGATTAGATATATTTGCACTTGTAGAAAAAAGACCATTAAAATTTGATAATAATTTTTGTAATTCTTCATGATCAGGACATCTTATAGCGATTGTTTTTTGTGGAGACGTAAGAAATTTGGGAAGATTTTTTTTTGCTTTAAATACTATTGTAACTGATCCGGGCCAGCAATTATTTATTAAATTTATAATTTTTGGGTTTAATAAATACGTTTTATCTATAAATTTTTTTAATTTTTGTATCGAATCTATAAGTATTAAATAAGGCTTATTATCTCTTTTTGTTTTTATATTATTCAATTTTTTATAGCTTTTCAAAGTTGTATTGCCAATTAATCCAAAGACGGTGTCGGTTGGTGTTATTGATATATTATTTTTTATTAGTGATTTTTTTAATTGTTCTATAGTTTTATTATTAAAACTAATTGTATATTTTTTTTTATCCATTTTTTTAATGAATCTCCATAAATATTTGGAACTAATAAGCTTTTGACAATACTAAGATTATATTCTAAATTAAATTTAATATAAATTGAAATTTACAGTTGAATATAATTTTAATAGAATTATAAAATTTTATTTCAAATGGAAATCGAGGCTTTTGTATTATTAAATAAAGTATTTTATAATAGTTATATTAATAATACAAAAAAA
>JBAZLD010000002.1:0-115689 GCA_041650475.1 Candidatus Babeliales bacterium
AAGTATGTTTTATCTAAAGAAAATTTAATTTTTTGCCAAAATTTATCTGTATTTTTTGTCAAAATAAAAAAAACAAATATAAAAGCACAGATAGGTAAAAAAACATAATATTCTCTTGATAATAAAGAAAGTAAAAAAATAAAAGCTGCTAAAAAATAATAAATTTTATTATTTTTTAAAATATATAATCTAAATAAAATAACAGTTATTAACAAAAAAAAAGTAGACATTGGATCTTGTAAAATGCAAATCCAGGCAAGCCAAGATACACTTCTATAAAATGCAAACATAAAACCGCCTAAAAAAGATAAACTTAGAGGCATAAAAAGAGATAAAATATAAAATATTAAAACAGAATTTAGTGAGAAAAAAAATATTATAGTCAAATAATAAGCATATGGATTTAAACCAAAAAAATAATAAATTTCTGAAAAAATAAAATGTTGCAATGGCCGATATAATGCAGAAATAAAATTTGGTCTTGAAAATTTATAATTCATGGGAGTAGTAAAATCTCGACAGTCAGTTGAAAATATTCTAAAAATATCACTAAACTTTCTGCACAAGCCACCTAAAACATTACCAATATCATCAAGCCCAAACCATATATTTAAACCGGCAAAAGCCAAAATTAAAAAAACTGTTAAAAATAATATTACGCTTAAAAAAAGTTTCTTTTTAAAAAATTCAAAAATTTTGATCAAGAGCTTTTCCTTTTTTTAAATTAAAATTAATTAATTTTAATTTTTTTTCAACTTGCTTTAAATCGTAATCGAGCATAATTTTTACTAACTCAGTTAAAGTTGTTTTTGCTTTCCAACCAAGCTCCCTTTCTGCTTTGGTTGGATCACCAATTAACAAATCAACTTCAGTTGGTCTGAAATATTTTGGATCAACTTCTACTAAAATTTTGCCAGTTTTTAAATCTATTCCCTTTTGATTAACTCCCACACCAACCCATTCAATATCAAAATTTATATATTTAAATGCTAATTCTAAAAATTTTTTAACAGAATAAGTTTTGCCTGTGGCAATAACAAAATCTTGAGACTTTTCTTGCTGCAACATCAACCACATAGCTTGCACATATTCTTTTGCATAACCCCAATCTCTTTGAGCATCAAGATTTCCTAATAAAATTTTATCTTGTAAACCATATTTTATATTAGCAATTGCTTTGGTGATTTTTTTTGTAACAAAAGTTTCACCTCTACGTTCAGATTCATGATTAAACAAAATACCGTTGCATGCAAAAATATTATAAGCTTCTCTATAATTTACAGTAATCCAATATGCATAAATTTTTGCAGCGGCATAAGGAGATCTTGGATAAAAGGGGGTAGTTTCTTTTTGAGGTATTTCTTGCACTTTGCCATAGAGTTCACTAGTAGAAGCTTGATAAAATTTTGTTTTATTTTGTAACCCCAAAATTTTAATAGCTTCTAATAATCTTAGCGTCCCAATAGCATCCGCGTTGGCAGTATATTCTGGTGTTTCAAAAGAAACCTGAACATGACTTTGTGCTGCCAAATTATAAATTTCATCTGGTTGAACTTCTTGTAAAATTCTAATTAAATTTGTTGAATCTGTAAGATCTCCATAGTGCAAAATTATTTTGTCAAAATTTACAAAATCTTCACAAATATGATCAATTCTTGAAGTATTTGAACTTGATGATCTGCGAACAAGACCATGTACTTGATAATTTTTTTCAATCAAAAATTCTGCTAAATACGAACCATCTTGTCCTGTAATACCTGTTATTAATGCCTTTTTCATAAACACCTATAAAAAATCTTCCAAAGATTCTTCTTTAATTTTAGCTAAAGCTTCTTTGACTTTTTCGACTTTATCTCTGTGTGCTACCAGAATAACATTGTTATCTTCAATCAAACAAAGATTATTTACACCAACAAAAGTAATTAATTTTTTTTGTTTACAATTCGAACTATCTAATGCAACTTGAACTAAGTTATCCTGACTATCAATATTAATAATATTAACCAAATTCTTATCAGAAAATTTTTTTTGCAAACTTAAAAAAACATCTAAGTTTCCAATATCATACCACTCAAATTCACACGGTAATAATACTACCTTTTGGCTTTTTTCCATAACAGCATAGTCAACGGAAATATTTTTTATCTGTTTATACTCTATTTTATTTTGCAAATATTGCTGCATAGACTCAAATATTTCTGATGCGCAATTTTTAAATTCTTCTAAAAACACAGATACGTTACTAACAAAAACACCAATATTCCAAAACATATTATCTTGTTGCATATATTTTTGAGCTAATTCTAATCCTGGTTTTTCATGAAATTTATAAACGTCATAAAAATTTCCACATGTTATTTTCTCAGTATCAGCTTGAATATAACCATATCCAGTAGCAGGACGTGTTGGCATAACACCCAAAGTTACTATTTTGTCATTATTTTTTGCATATTCAACTGCTTTTTTTAAATAAAATCTATAAGTTTTATCATCAGGAACAAAAGTATCTGAAGCTAAAAAAACTACTATTGCATCTTTATTTATTTTTTGTAATTGTAAACAACTATATAAAATTGCAGGAGCTGTATTTCTAGAATCTGGTTCATGAATTATTAAACCCAAATTTTTTTCAAAATTATTTTTAATATAATCAGCCTGAGTCTTTATAGTAACAACACCAATATTTTCTTTACAAATAGCTAGTGGCTCTATTCTATCGATAGTACATTGCAATA
Source organism: Candidatus Babeliales bacterium (assembly GCA_041650475.1). Taxonomy (GTDB): domain Bacteria; phylum Babelota; class Babeliae; order Babelales; family UASB340; genus JAIPGX01. The sequence goes on from JBAZLD010000002.1 coordinate 2,736, forward strand.
AAGATTTATTATTCAAAAAAGACAAAAATTGTTTTGGTTTATCTTTTCGACTCAAAGGCCAAAGTCTTTGCCCACCACCACCACATAAAATTAAGAAATATGTATTTTGCATCTTCTTATACTCTCCAATACCATTGTCAAACCATATGCAGTTAATATTATCAAAACAGGTTCAAACATCATTCTAAATCGAGCACATCCATCATGACCTGTTATCATAGAAAAATAAAAAATATAAATTAATAAAAAAAGTAGTATTGCCCATTTTTTTTTAATAAATAAAAATAACAAAGCAAAAAAACAAAAAATATATCTAATAATAGTCCAAATACTCTCAAAATACGCGATCAATTTTATATAAAAAGAATTTGTATTATTAATAATATATAAATTAATTTTTTGAAAAAAATTACCTGTTTTATTAAAAAAAGAAATTTCACCAGTTTTTATATTAGGATCGAACAAAATTTTTAAATTAGAAGAAAACAAACCTAAAAAAGTTTTTAAAACATTTTGTAACCAAATTTTTATAAAAATTATTGGATTTTCTTTTAAATTTTTTATAAATAATTTCTTTATTGGCAACCAACTTTGACCTGATAGTTTACTACCAGTAAGCATATTCGCTAATTTTACAGTTTCTATTTTTATATCAGTTTTATTTTTTTCTGCTAAAACTTTTGGAAATAAATAAAAATATAAATTTTCATTACCCAGGGGGGCTAGACTAAATTGATCAAAATAAATCTTATTAAAAGACATGTAACTTAAAATTGGCAAATAAAAAAATATGCTAAACAAAAACAATATTTTTATTTTATATAAAAAATTATTTTGTAAAAAAATAAATAAAAATATTAAAATTAAAAAAATAAAATAAATAGCAGCTGGTTTTACAATAATAGAAATGCCAAGAGAAAGGCTTGATAAAATAATAAAAATAATTTTTTTAGTATTTAAAAATAAAATAAATAAATATAAGAATAAAACTAATAAAAAACTTAAAAGTATTTCTGTTAATATAAATTGAGAAAAAACTAAAAAACCCAAATTAAAAGTAAAAAAAATAAAAGCAATAATCGCTACTTTTTTATCAAATAATTTTTTAGTAATTAAAAAAATTAAAAAACCTGTTAATAACGCAATTAAAACTTGCATCCACGTAATAATAGAATTATTAACGCCAAAAATTTTATATAAAAACCCTAAAAAAAAAGCGTACCCTAAAGAAAAATATGGAATGGAACCGTTTTTTTCTAAAAAATTATTTGTATCATAAAAATTTGTAGCATGATAAATATAAGCCTTAGAATCTATATCTTGATAAATATTTTTTTGATGAAAATTTTTTTGCACAATATTTAGATGCAAAATTGTAGCAAATAAAACAAAAATTATACTAAATAATACTAAAAAAATTTTGATCTTCAAACTTCTCCAATTTTTTAAAAAAATTTTAAAAATTATTTTTTATATTATTTTTGAATACATAAAAATTTTGTAACGCCCATTTTTGTACCGCCAAAACTGATTCACTTGTTTTATAATCATTTTCAAAATAATTTAAACCTGATACCTGCTTTTTAAAATAATCTGGAAAATATTTTCCAGATTTATACCACCTAACTATCGGCGCTGCAAAACCAACTTTTTTTCTATAGATAATATCTTTGGGCAAATATTTTTCACTTATTTTTTTTAATAAATATTTTGTCTGATTATTTTTAAATTTAATTTTAGATGGCACATTAAGCATAAATTCAACAAGTTTATAATCTAAAAACGGTACTCTACCTTCGACTCCTACAGCCATAGACATTTTGTCTGCACGCATTAAAAGTAGTTCTGGTAATCTTTGCTTAAGCTCTAAATAAGTTAATTGTTTTAAAAAATCAGCATCTTTATCAAATTTTTTAAGTTTGCATGAATAATAATTAACTATATCAAAGCTATCTAAGCCAAAATTTTGGCCTAAAATTTTATTAACAACAGCATCTTCAATGCTGGTTTGTAAAATCTTGATATCAAAATTTTTGTTCAAAAAAATATTTTTCTGATTTTCGAAAAAAGCTATTGCTCCTCCCCAAAATAAATTTCTGTTATAGGCCCAATTTTTTGCAAGTTCTAAGTAATTTAAATTTTGTCTTATAAACAAACTAGATATTTTATATAAGCTTTTTTTCAAAATATCTGGTGTAATTTTTTGGGTTGGCCACCAATATTTATTATAAAAATTTTTATATTTTTGATACGTTTTGTATCCTAAAAAAAGCTCGTCTGCGCCTTCTCCAACTTGAGCTACACTTACACCTGAATCTTTTGCCAATTTTGAAACAAAATAAAATGGAATACAAACACAATCTGCTAAAGGCTCATCAAGGTGGTAAATCATTTTTTGATAAAATTCAAAAGCCTCTTTTTCTGAAATTATTATTTCATGATGATCTGTATTAAAAATTTTTGAAACACGTCTTGCATATTTTAATTCATCAAATTCTGGACCATCAGAAAAACTAACAGTAAATGTTTTGACATTTGTGATATATTCAGACATTAAAGCAACGTTTAAACTAGAATCTACCCCGCCAGATAAAAAAGCTCCAAATGGCACATCTGACATCATTCTTTTTTTAGTGGCATCTTTTAATAAATTTTCTATGTTTTCTAGGCAAAAGGATTCTTTTTCAAATTCTTTTTGCTCACTTAAACTTAATTTTTTTAGAGGGCTGTACCATTCAGTAAAATTTATGTCACAAAAATTTATTTTTTTAGAACAATCTATTTTTAAATAAAATCCCGCTGGTAATTTATATATCTGATCAAAAATAGTATATGGTGCAGGAGTAATCATAAAAGTAAGATAGTGATAAAAAGCTTTATAATTAAAATTTTTTTGCATCCATGGCAAACACAATAAAGCTTTTATTTCTGAAGCAAAACTACAAATATTATTTTGAAAAGAAAAATAAACTGGTTTTACACCTATGCGATCACGAATCAAATAAAATTTTTTTTTTTGTAAATCAAATAAAGCTATTGCAAATTCGCCATCTAATTTATGAATAAAATCTATTCCCCATTGTTTATATGCATAAATTATGCTTTCAGTATCTGATTTAGAAAAATATTGATATCCTAAATTTTGCAATTCTTTTCTTAATTCTAAATGATTATAAATTTCACCATTAAAAACAATTGCTACACTATTTTGCTTATCCAGCATAGGTTGAGCAGCTTGCGGAGATAAATCTACAATACTTAGTCTTCTATGTGCAAAACCTATTTGGTTTTCCTGATTGGCCCAAATTCCAAAATCATCAGGGCCTCTATGAGATAGGGCCTGTTGCATTTTTTGCAATAAGTTTTCATCAACATTAAAATTAGATGAATTTAAATTTAAAAAACCAGCTATTCCACACATTATACACGCATTATAATTGTATACTATTAAAAATATTTTCTTCGTTTTTAATAGTTTTTTTATTTTTTTCTATATCTTTAGATATTTTATCAACAGCGTCCATAGCAGATAACATTGCTATATCCATATTATTATACCTGTGTAAACCATTACGTCCCATCAATTGCAAATTAGAAAAATTAGACAAATAATTTATTACAACACTCAAATTATTCTGATAATCTTCATCATAAATAGGATAAGCCTCTGACTCACGCAAAATCATTCCTGATAAAATGTCTTCTCTTTTTACTAAACCCAATTTTTCAATTTCCATTTTTGCTATTTTAATCAATTTTTCATCCGGTTTTTTCCAAAATGCACTATTGTAAGAAGTAAAATATTCTAAACTTAATGCTGTATGATTAATATTATCAGACATTTTAGAAGAAAAATTATTCATATTGCCAATTCGAACCATATCAACGTCTTTATCATGAATATAAAGCCAATGATCTGGACAAATATTTTTTTTATTTACAACTAAATTTACAGTTATTAACCCTCTATATAGCAATCTATTTGCAGCAGATAAAACTTCTTTTGGTGCAACAGGATCAAGTGATAAAATAAGTTGTCTTAGTGGCATCGTCGATAAAAAATAATCTCCAGAATGTTCTTGCAATTTTCTTGCAACAGCAGGCATCTTTTTATTGTCCTTTTTATCAGTATTACAAGTCCAAATTGATACTATTTTATTATTTTTATGTTCTATGCTAACTACTTCTTCATTCAAAACAATTTGTCCTGAATTTTTTAAAATATTATTTGCAACTTTATTCCATAAAGTTCCTGCACCAAGTTCTGGATAATAAAATTTATCACACAATGTTCTAGGCGCATTTTTTTTAAACCATTTTCCAAAGAAAGCATAAAAAACAGCTTTGGCCATTGAAAAACCTTTAATTCGCTGGCTAGCCCAATCAGAAGATATCTCATTACAAGACATCCCCCACAATTTCTCTGTGTATGTTTTAAAAAAAATACTAAATAATCTATATCCAAATTGATTAGTAACCCAGTCCTGAAAAGTTTTAACATTTTTTATAGGATTAACTTTTCGCCAAAAATAACTTAGTACTGATCTAAAACATTCCCAAAAATTTAAACCTCTAATAACATTAAATGCTTGTAATGGATAATTAAAAAAATGTTTTTTATAATAAATTCGTGTAAATCTAGTTAACTTTTTAAATTTATTACCAAGTATTTCTTCGTCTTTCATAAGATCCAACCACCATTTTTCAATTTTTTGAGATTCAGTGATAAAATGGTGTGGTCCTATATCAAATTTACATCCATTAAATTCTGTAGTCCTCGAAAGTCCACCAACAACAGAGCCTTTTTCTAAAATTTTAACCTTTGAATTGTCTAATTTTAACAATTCTGATGCTGCCGCGAGGCCTGATGGCCCAGCACCTATGATTACGATATTTTTCTTCTTACTCATGAATTTCTCTTTTTCCCCTAAAAATTTCAAACCAGATATTTACAGATAAAATAATCAAAAAAGATTCAATAGGCAACCTTAATCTTGCAAAGCCACAACCTAAAGAAACAAAAATAAACAGAAATATTATGGGAAAAAGTTTGTATAATAAACAAAAATAATCTTTTATAAAAAAAGATTTTAAAATAAAAATACAAAAACCAAGTAATAATATAAAAAATAAAAAAATTTCTAGATAAATAACTATTTTTATAAAATTATTCGAAATATTTGGCTTTAAAAACCTTAAAAAAATATTTTTTATACCTCTATTATTAGAATAGTCAGGTAAATTGCCCCCAGAATATATAAACATTAATTCTGCACTATATAAAGAAAAACATGTTTTAAACATATTTATAAAAGCGAGTTTACATGTCAAAAATAAATTCTTTTTACAAATTTCTATAGAAAATTTTTCTAATAGTTTGCAATTATTTATATCGCTCAAATCTAAATTTTTAAAATTTTTACTTAATAATTTAAAATTATCATCCAGATTAAGTTTTTTATATTTATCAAATTTTATATTTAATTTATTTAAAGAATCTATGTAAGAAATATTTTTGCTTTCAGCATAAACTCGTGCAGCCATATGTTTAAAAAAATGTATACCTGAAAGCGTATGAAAAAATATAAAACTTGTTAATAAATAATTTCTTAAAAGCCACCAAAATACTATTAACAGCCAGCCACTAAACAAGCTAAAACTTACTTTTAATTTATTTAAAAATGCAAAATTTGAGCAAAGTAAAAGTAAGATAGATATTATTATCAATTGCTGACCAACAGGTCTAAAAAGTGAGGCTAAACCTAAAAAAATTCCTGATAAAAAAAATTGCAAATAATTTGGATTAATAATTTTTTTGCAAAAATATATATTAAAATTTTTTAAGAAAAAAATAAAAAATAATAATAAAAAAAATATAAATAAAGTTTCTGTCATTAAAAGACCAGAAAACAAAACAAAACCTATATGTATTGCTGAGATTATCGCAGCTATTTTTGCTACCAAAATATTTGGTATTAGAACTAAAGATAAAAAAAATATTAATATTGGTATAAAACTAGCAATAAAAACTTGAATCCATAAAGTTTTGTAGATAACCCGTTCGTACCCATTCGACAAGCTCAGGGTGAACGTGTTATTATTTTCTTCAAATAAAGTCTTTGGTAAAAAATCAAAAATTTTATAACAAGAAGCCAAAAACAAAGAATACCCAGGAACTCTTAAAAAATTAGGAGTTCCTGGGGAATTTGCTATCCCATTACCTTGCGATATTTGAACTGCTACATTATGGTAAACACCAGAATCGTAATTCCAATAATTATTATTTTTACTTAAAAAACAGTAAAAAATAGTTGCTCTAATAAAAAAAGAAAATATAAATATAAATATCAAAAATTTTTTATTGTTTTTAAGTACTGTTTTCACCATAAATTTATAAAAATTTTAAGCGACTGCAGGTTCAGTAGGCGTTGTTGGAGTCATTTCTGTAGTTGTAGGTGCTATTGTACTTGGCTGTGTCGATTGCGTTGCTCCAGAAGCAAAAGCTGTTGCTGCTTCACTTTTATCTCCACAAAGGCATGTGCATCCTCCCTGCTTATTACATACACAACCACAACGTTTAAATACAACATCTGTAAGAGATGTTATAGCTGAAACTCCAAGCTTTACTATTCCATTTATTAATTCAATTATACCTTCGGCACGATATGAATTAACCGAACAAAAAGAAACTCTATCTATATTAACATTTATGGCGCGGGCTAACTCTTCATTGTCAACAAGAAAACATGTTTTAGCAAATGGTTTTTTTCGCGAATTTTCAAATTTTTCATTTAATTTTTTAAAATTTCTATAAATTTGACCATTAAGAGTAATTGGTGCCTTATTCTCACTTAAATTAAATATATCTCCTGATAAATCAGAATTTCCTCTTAAATTAATAACTTTAAGATTAGAAAAATTAAAAATTTCACGTGGCAAGTGTTGAATATTGTTATTTCTTAAATCAATAAATTGTATTTTATTTAAAAAATCTTTATATGTTTTAGTTGATGTACTAAGAAAATGTAAATCTGATATTATTGTTCTCAAAAAATTATCATCTAAATTTAAATCACTAAGAATTATATATTTCCCATCAAATCTACCCGTTTCTTTTAGAAATTGAATATAACCTACCGCTCTTGTAAATTTTTGTTCTAATGGTTCATTTATAACATTAATTTGATCTATCACCTCCATTGACTTTGCTGCAAAAAAAACAAAAATTGAACAAAAAATTAAAGAAAAAATTTTTTTCATACTCTTTCCCCTAAAAATTTTTGAAAAACTACCCTTTACAAATTTTTCTAAAAAATTTAATCCAAAAATCACCTCCTAATATTATAAAAAATGGTTCTATTGGCAACCGTAACCTTGCAACCCCAGAACCTAATGTTAAAAATAGAAGTATAAATACAAATGGCAAAACTTTTAAAATTATACAAAGTAAATTTATTGAAAATAAAGAATTTAAAATTTCTAACAAAAAGCCAAGTAAAATAAAAATTAAAAACAAAATTTCAAAAAATATTAAAAATATTAAAAATTTGTTATTTGTTTGTGGAGATAAATAAAATTTTATCTTCGACCAAAGAGTTGTTTCTCCCGTATAAGTTGGCAAAGTTTTTGTATCTATAAATAATAAATAAGAAGAATTAAGACTTAACAATGTTTTTAAAATATTAATAAAAGCATGCTTTGCAGTAATAATACTGTTATTTTTTAAGTGTTTATTGACAATTTTTTGAGCCAAATTGCATTTTTCTATTTCGCTAAGCTTATTATTATTTTCTTCTTTTTCTAAAATCAAATTTTCCCATTCTTTTAATAACTTAACTTTAGATTCACCATGAGTAATTTTATTTGCAATAGAATCAATCTCTGCAGCAAAATAAGTTAAAAAATGATAGCCAGGCATGGTGTGAAAAAAAATAAAACCCGTTAAAAGATAATTTCTTAAAAGCCAAATAAAAACTAATGGTAACCAGCCAACAAATAAACTTAAGATAGCTTTAATTTTTTCAAAAAATTTAAAACTTGAAAAAATAAGCAAAAAAATAGCAATAACAATTATAAAATGCCCAACCGGTCTTATAAGTGAAGCTAAGCTTAAAAATATTCCTGATAAAAATATTTTTAAAAAACATAATTTTATATTTTTATTACAAAAATTTTTGGCACAAAATAACAAATTAAAGCTCGAAAAAAATAAAATACAAAATAATAAAAAAAATAATAAAAACAAAATATCTGACATTAAAAGACCCGAATGCAATACAAAACCTAAATTAAAAACAGAACATAGTGATGCAAATTTTGCTAATAAAATATTATTTGGGAATAAAGTAAGAGATAAAAAAAATATTAAGATTGGTATAAAACATGATAATAAGATTTGAAAATAAAGTGCAATTTTAATATTATGTCCAAATAAATTTTTAGGGAAAAAATTAAATATTTTATAAAATATTGATAAAAAAATAGAATATCCAGGAACTCTATAAAAACTTGGTTTATTATCAGCGTCATATATTCGGTTTTTTTGAGCTATTTGTAGCGCTACAGAATCGTATTGATAAGAATCCTGACATACATAATAATTTTTATTTTTATTTAAAAATAAAATAAAAAATAAACTATTTATTAATAATGATATTAAAAATAAAAATATTAAAAATTTATTTTTCACAATAGAGCTTTCGTATTTTAAACTTATTTAACCAATAATAAAAAGATAAAATTATTATTAATGGTTCAACTGGTAATCTTAATCGTGCAACGCCATATGCTAAAGTCAAAAATAAAAATAAAATAATAAAAGACACTGTTTTAAATAAAAATGCATATTTAATAAGATTAAAACTAATTAAATAATTAAATAAAAATAAAATAAAGCCGAATAAAATAAAAAAATAAATTATTATTTCTAAATAAATAAATATTAAAAAAATTTTATTAGATAAATTTGGTATTAAAAAGCGTTTAATTTTATCAAAAATAGATGTGCCTGAATTATAATTTGGCAATTTTTTTGAATCTATAAATAATAAAGTAGCACTATTAAGACCAAAAATAGTTTTTAAGACTTGAAAACAACTATGTTTAATAAATGATAATGGGTGTTTTTTTATATATTCTGATGCTAAATTTTCGGCCAATATACAAGATTTAATATCGCTATTTTCTGCTTTATTTTTTATTATAAGTTCTTGCCATTTATTTAATAATTTTTGTTTAGATTCAAAATATTCGCATTTATTAATATCAGAATCTATAAAAGCAGCTGTGTATATCAAAAAATGTATACCCGGCAAAGTATGAAGAAATATAAAACCTGTTAATAAATAATTTCTCAAAAGCCATGGTAAAACAGGAATTAACCAGCTAATAAAAAATAAAAATATATTTTTTAATTTATTAACAAAATTAATATTTGCACATAAAAACAAAATTAAGATAGATAAAATTAATAAATATAAGCCAGTTGGACGTATTAAAGAAGTAATACCCAAAAATAATCCTGCTAGAAATATTTTTTTGAAATTATTTTTATCACAAAAAAATTCTAGATATTTATAAAAAAATATTAAAAAAAGTAAAAAAAATAAAATAAATAACGTCTCTGACAATATAAGACCAGAATGCAAAATAAAACCCAAATTTATAGAAGAAAAAATAGCTGCTAATTTAGCTAATAAGATATTATTGGGAAATAAAATTAAAGTTAAAAAAAATATTAATATTGGTATAAAGCATGATAATAAAATTTGGATATATAAAGCAAAATTTATGCTCTCTTTATTACAAATTTTGTAACATAAAGATAAAAAAATTGGATATCCTGGTAATCTGCGAAAATTAAAATCACCATCTGATTTTAATATACCTTTGTTTTCATAAATATTTTTTGAGATATCTATATATTCAGCAGAATCTACACACACCCAGCAATTGTTATTTTTAGATAAAAAACAATAAAAAAAAGCTGCTCTTAATAAAAAAGAAAATATAAAAATAAAAATTAAAAATTTTTTATTAGACATAATTTTCTGTTTTTAAAAAAATTTAGCCAATAACTTATAGATAAAATAAATATTAACGGTTCAACTGGTAATCTTAATCGAGCATAACCTGAAGCAAGTGATAAGAATATAAATAAAAAAATAAAAGAAACTGTTTTTAATAAAAATGCGTATTTTAAATACTCAAAACTTAGTAAATAATTAATTATAAATAAAATAAAGCCTAGCAATAGAAATATTAAAAATAATATTTCTAAATAAATATAAAAATTTAAAAAAAGATTATTTAATTTGGGTAATAAAAAATTTTTAATTTTATATTTTATAGAAAAATTATTTTTTGTTTGCATAAACAAAAGTTCTTCACTAAAAGGTAAAAATGCTGTTTTTAACATATTAGTTAAACTATATATAAAAAATAATTTTGGTTCTTGATAAATATATTTATAAGATAATTTTTCAGCCAAAACACATAACTGTGCGCTATTAAGCTCTGTTTTTAATTTAGATTCTTCTTGTTTTATTATATTAGTTAATTCTTGAGATAATTTTGTTTTGGCTTGATCATAAGTTAAATTTTCTCTATGCATGACTATATAACAAGCTGTATGATTCAAAAAGTGCTTACCTGGTAAAGTATGAAAACAAATACAACCAGTTAAAACAAAATTTCTTAAAAGCCATAAAAAGACTATTAAAAACCAACCTACAAATAATAATAAACTATTATATATTTTTTTCTTAATAGATAAGTTAGATAAAATTAAAATTAAAATAGAAAGTAAAATAACATATTGTCCAACAGGTCTAAAATAAGAAGCTAGTCCCAAAAATAAACCTGCTAAAAAAATTTTTTTATTATCAAAATGTTTATAAAAATAAATTAAAAAAAGCAAAAAAAATATTATAAATAAAGTTTCTGACATAATAAGGCCAGAAAAAATAACAAAACCCATGTGAAATATGCTATAAATTGCTGCCAATTTTGCTAGCAAAATATTTGTTGAAAATAAACTTAAAGATAAAAAAAATATTAAAATTGGTATAAAACAAGATAATAAAATTTGAATTATTAAAGCCACTATTTTATTTTGATTAAATAATTTATAACATGTAGCTAAAAATAAAGAATAGCCGGGTAGCCTATAAAAATCGGGTTGATTATTAATGTCAGCTATGCCATATCCTGAAGCTATTTTTAAAGCAGTTTCATGATATGCGCTTGAATCACTTGTCCAATAATTATTATTTTGGCTTGTTACAAAATAAAAAAATATTATTCGAAAAATAAAAGCAAAAATAAATAATAAGATTAAAAATTTTTTATTATTTTTAAACACCCAATATCTCTCTATTTTGTAAAAAAGTTAGCCACCATTTAAAAGATAAAATTATCAAAAATGGTTCAAGAGGCAATCGCATTCTACTAAAACCACCAGATAGGCCTATAAACAAAAATAAAAATATAAATAATAATATTTTTAATAAAATAAAATTTTGGGCAAAATTAAATTTTATTAAACACATAAAAAAACCAACTAATATAAAAACAAAAAATAATATTTCTAAATAAATTATAATTTTTAAAAATATATTATCTGTTTGTGGTGATAAATATCTTTTAAACATGCACCAAATATTATGATTTTTAGAAAAATAATTAGGGTGTTCTCGCTTATTTTCTAATAAAACAAGTTCTCCTGAATATAAAGATAAACTAGTACGTAAAATATCTGTAAACCAATGTTTTAGGGTTACAAGTGGGTATTTTTTAAAATATTTAATTGCTAAATTTTGCATAATATTGCAACTCTCTATATCAGTTAATTTACGCCCTAATTTTGTTTCTTGTTTATCAAAATTTTCTTTTACTTCTTTTTCTATTTTTTGTCTTGATTCTTGATAAGTAAAATTATTTGGAACCATGCAAACACGTGTTGCACTGAAATATAAAAAATGACCACCAGGAAGAGTATGAAAAAATATTTGACCTAATAATAAATAATTTCTTAAAAGCCAGGGAAAAATAATAATAAACCAGCCTACAAATATTAATAAAATTTTTTTAATTTTATTAATAAACCCGTCTTCGCCAAGGCTTCGACGTGGCAAGCCCCCATCGCTAGAGCTTCTCAGGGCAGAGAAAAATAAGATTAAAATAGATAAAACTATTAAATAATGCCCAACTGGTCTGACTAAACTAGCCAAACCTAAAAAAATTCCCGCCAGAAAGAAATTTTTTCTATCAAAAGAAAAAAACAAAATCGCAAATAATAAAAAGAAAAAAATAAAAAGTGATTCAGTCATGAAAAAACCAGAATATAAAACAAGTCCAAGCTGAAAACAACTATATAAACTTGATACTTGAGCAAGCAATAAATTAGTCGGAAATAAAGTTAGAGATAAAAAAAATATTAATACAGGTATCAAGCTTGAAAATAAAATTTGAACCCATAAAGCCAAAATTTTATTTTCACCAAAAATTTTATAACAAGCAGCCAAAAATAATGGGTATCCTGGTAATCTATAAAAATTTGGCTTTTGACCATCTGCTGATATTTTACAATTTTGTGCAATATTTTGTGCGATTACGTGATAAGTATTTGAATCTATCTGCCAATAATTTTCATTTTTGCTTAAATAAAATTGAAAAATTAAAGCTCTAATAAAAAAAGAAATTAAAAATAAAAGTAAAATAAATTTACTTTGTTTCATGATATTCTGTCTCGGTATTTACCGCCCAAATATTATCTTTAGTTTTAATGCCATTGATAATATTTTCTACTGCTTGCATAGCAGAAAGCATAGAGTGATCCATATTGTTATATCTATGCATTCCATTACGTCCAATTAAAAAAAGATTTTCAAATTTATCAACAAAATTTCGAATAACATTAAAATTATTATAAGTTCCAAAATATGCAGGATATGTTTTTGGCATTCTAATAACAACACTATCTATCACGTCTTCTTTTTCTATAAAACCAATTTTACATAATTCAAATATAGCAAAATTAATAAAATCTTTATCTTGCATAGACCACAAAGCGTCCCCTTGATTACAAAAATATTCCAAACCTAGCCAAATTTTTTCTTGATCTTTGACCATGTAGGGGCTCCAATTATTAAAAATTTGCAACCTGCCCACTTTCACATCCCTTTCTTGAATATAAATCCAATTATCTGGAATAATTTTGTTTTCTTTTGTTGTTATTTTTAATTTATTTAACAATAAGCCTACAGTCATAAAATCTCTATATTCAAGACCAGCAGCAACTTTTTTTACTTTTTTATCTATATCTTTATTAAAGGCAGCAATAAGATCTTTTACTGGCATACTAGAAAAAACATAATCAGATTCAATATCAAAAATTTGACCAGAATTTTTATTTTTTATTTTTACACAAGAAATATTATTTAAATTAGTTTGTAATCCAATAACCTCGTGATTTAAATAAATTTGTCCACCTAAATCTTTAATTTTATTTGCAACCGTTTCCCACATATGTCCTGGCCCAAATTTAGGATACATAAATTTTTCTATCAAAGTTGTTTCTACATTTTTTTGTTTAATATCTTTATTTTTTATAAAAATAGATTTTATTGCATGAGCTATAGCTTTACTTATAGATAAGCCTTTAACTCTTTGAGCTCCCCAACTTGCATCAATTCTTTCACAAGGCACACCCCAAACCTTATATGTGTAATCTTTGAAAAACGTTTTATATAATTCTGTACCAAAACGATTTACAAAAAAATCTTGTAAAGTTTTTTCAGATTTTATTGGCAAAATCTTTACTTTTAAATAACTAAGACCAATTTTTGTAACTCTTGCAAACCCAAGATTTTTTAATGTCGAAAAATTCAAAGTTATTGGATAATTAAAAAATTTTCTTAAAAAAAAGATTCTTGATAATCTATTTCTAATTAGTAAAATATTATCTTTTTTATCAGATATATTTTTATTATTTTGATCAGATTCTAAAATCAAGAACTCTTTCCACCAATTAATAACATAATCTGATTTAGAGAAAAATCTATGACCGCCTATGTCAATTTTGTTTCCATTGTGATTTACAGTTCTTGATAAACCACCAATTTGATCAGAAGTCTCATATATAATAGGTTTTATATCTGTTTTTTTCAAAAATTCGTACGCCGCAGTCAAACCGGCAGGCCCTGCCCCTATTATCACTACTATTTTATTATTCACGAAAAACTCTATTAATTTAAAATTTCTCTGCCGCCACCACTGCGAGCAAGTTTATCAGCAACAATACTAACTCGTGTAGCATCAATAATTCTTTGAACAGGTATAGGAGATTTACCATTTAAGCTTCTTGCGGCAGATACAAATTCTTCTATTATCCTATTATGCCCTTTATCTGGATAATAAATTTTTTGATTAAAAGTTACAGGCAAGCCGTAACCTCTTAAAATTTTATAATCATCCATAACTATGGATTTTCCATCAAAAAATAATTCCATGCGTTCTTTACCCATTTGATTATTACCAATAGAAGTATAAGTTAAAGAACAACAAGAACCATCATTCATGCTCAATTGTATAACAACATTATCATTTGACATTAAATCATTTCTTGAATGATGCAAAGATTCGACAGAAACTATATTGGGTCTTGCATCAGTTAAAAAACAAAATAATTCAAAAATGTGACATGCTTCACCAATAATTCTTCCACCGTGAAAATTGGATTGTATCCAATGATTTTTTGAAATAAATCCAGAATTCATCCTATAATTTATAACTACAGGAGTATTACGTTTCTTTAAAACATTTTTTATAGAAAGATTAAAAGGCGCAAATGAACGATTAAAATCAACGCAATAAAAACTGTTTTTATTAATATCAAAAAAATTTTCCAAGTCTTTTAATTGTTCAAAATTAATAGCCGCAGGTTTTTCTACAAAAACAGCTTTTCCAAATTTTAAACAATCAATTGATTGCTGAAAATGGAAATGATGAGGAGTTGCAATAACAACCATTTTAATATCTTCATCAAAAAGAATCTTTGTATAATTATTAAAAGCTCTTTTTGCTCCATAAATTTTGGCAGTATTAATCAAATTAGTAGAATCTGTGTCTACAACAATATCTATTTTAACATCATAATTTTTAGATAAAATTGGTAAAAGTTTTACTTTAGCAAAACCACCAGCACCTATAACAGCCGTTTTTAAAACAGAATTCAAAGCTTTATATGGAATAACCTTTTGGTCTAAACTCTTTTTATCTTGTAGTAAATCTTCTATTTCTTTTAAAAAAGATTCTTGTTTATTATTATGATAAGATAAAACTACTCCTAAAAAATTTCTTTTTTCTAATTGTTCATATGCTTTTGTAGCTTCTTCAAATTCAAATTCTTGACTAACTAGGTGTTTTACATCAACCTTTTTTTCTTTTATAAGATCAACAAAAAGTTGCATATTACGATTTTGAGTCCAGCGTACATATGGGTATGGATAATCAATTCCATCAAGTTCATAAGAAGAATCATATCTTCCTGGACCATATGAACAAGAAATTAAAAAATCTATTTCTTTAGAATAAAAAGGATCTCTATCAAAATCTAACTTTACATCACCAACCAAAACAACACGACCCTTTTTTCTTGTTATTTCCATTGCTTGCTGAATAATTTCGCCAGACAAAGACGCAGCTGTAATAATTGTAACATCTACCCCACACCTGTCTGTTGCATAATCTATTTCATTTTTTATATCAGATAAAATTGGATTATAAACATGATCTGCACCAAAAACAGATGCTATTTCAAGCCGATCATTTTGAATGTCAACACCAAAAATTTTACATCCAGATAATTTTGCTAATTGAACAGAAAGTTGTCCCAAAAGACCTAAACCCAAAATGCAAACTTTTTCACCAAGTACCAAATTAGCTCTTCTTATCCCCTGCATGGCTATCGCGCCTATTGTTGTGATACTGGCTTGCTTTAAAATAGAATCATTTGGTAATTTAACAATCAAATTTTCAGGAACAGTTATAAATTGAGCATGATTTGCAAATCCTGAACCTGCACAAGCAACATAATCGCCGACTCTAAATTTTGTAATGTCCCTTCCAACAGCAATAATTTTACCAGAACAAGAATATCCTAGATTATGTACATTTTTAATTTTGCTTTTTAATAAAAATCTAAAAGTATCAAATCCATTTTCCTTTATTGTTGTTATTATTTTTTGAGTATTATCAATTGCATTATCAGAAAATTTTTTAATTAAATGTTTTGATGAATTTTTTATAGTGGCCATTTCTGTGCCACTACTAACAAAGGAATAATATACCTGAACCAAAATTTGTCGCTTAGAAACCTGTGGAATTGGTACTTCGTAAAGACCAACCTTACCTTTGTGCAAAAATAATTGCTTCATAACAACTCTCACCTAAAAAATTTAAACTTCACATTCTACATTATTTATTTTCTGAATCAAAATATCAGGGCTAGATCCATCTAATTTATATATCAAACCACAAGTATCAATTATTTCTTTGTTTTTTAATTCAAATTTCTTTATTAATGCAAATTCTGAATGATCAACTAAAATTAGTATCAAATCTGCCCATTTAACACCATCTTGTAATTTTAAAATTTTATTAAAACCTAATTTTTGTAATATGCTTGTATTAACATTAGGCTCACAAACAGCTAGCTCTAATACATCCTTTTTAATATTTAACTTTTTAACTATTTTTAAGGCTGGTGATTCTCTAATATCATCAACATCAGGTTTAAAAGTTAATCCCAAAGCTAAAACCTTGGGTATCAAAATATTTTTTTCTTTTAAATTTGCAACTTTTTTTAGAACAGAATCTATAACAAAATATGGTTTTTTATCATTAACATCTCTAGCCTGTTTTAAAAATTTTGTCACTTCAGGAAAACTTTCTATCAAAAACCACGGATCAACTGCTATACAATGTCCACCAACTCCACATCCAGGATTTAATATTTTTACTCTTGGGTGCTTATTAGCTATTTCAATTACTTGATTAGAGTTTATACCAGCTTGTTTACACATCAAATCAACAGTATTAGCAAATGCAATTTGAACATCACGAGAACTATTTTCAACAAGTTTTACCATCTCTGCAGTTTTATCATCTGTTAAATATAAATACCCTTTGGTAATTTTTGAATAAAAATTTTTTGCTAATTGGCAAGCATAATGACATGTCCCACCTATAACTCTATCATTTTCTACAAGTTCCTGAAAAATTTTCCCAGGTAAAACTCTTTCAGGACAATGTGCTACAAAAAAATCTAATCCCAATGTTAAACCGGAAATATTTTGTAACATATTTGATAATTTAGCAGTTGTTCCAACAGGAACAGTTGATTCTAAAATAACAAGATCACCATGTTTTAATTTTTTAGCTATTCTACTTCCTGCATCAAAAACATAACTAAGATCAGCTTTTTTTGATTCTTGTTCAAAAGGAGTAGGTACTGCAATAATAAAACAATCTGCTGGTTGCAATTCATAAAAAACTTGAAAACTTTTATCTCTTATAACAGAAAATAATCTCTGGTTTATACCGCTTTCAAGTATTGGAGTAATTCCCAAATTTATTTCATCAATTTTTTGTTTATTGGTATCAAAACCAAAAACTTTATATCCGGATTGAGCAGATAAAATTGCAGTAGGCAAACCAATGTAACCTAACCCAACTACAGATATTTGTTTCATTACCGTATACCTCTTTTTATAAATTAAATTTGCTCTTAAGAATATTTACTATTCTTTTACAAGCGTTTCCGTCTCCATAGATAGAAGATTCAATATTTGCATTAGTATCTAGATTATAAAATTCGTTTAAACCAGTCAAAATTAAATCTGTATCAGTTCCAACAAGTTTTTCAGAACCATCCCAAACCCCTTCCCAACGCTCAGTTACATCTCTTAACACTAAAACTCTTTTTCCAAGACTTACGGCTTCTTCTTGAATTCCTCCTGAATCAGTTGCAACAAAATTTACATTTAACAATAAATATACAAGCTCTTTATAATATAAAGGCCCACAAATAAAAATATTTTTTATATTTTCTATTCCAGATTCTTTAACTGCAGATGAAACATTTGGATTTGGATGTACAGGGAAAAAAATATAAACATTTTCATGATCAGATGCAAATTTTTTAATAGCTTCAAAAATTCTTTTCAAGCCACCACCAAAAGATTCTCTTCTATGTGCAGTTAACAATATTATTTTTTTTCTATCTGCTTTGCTTTTTTTAACAAAAGATTTAATTTTTTCATCTATTTCTATTTGATTTTTTTCGATTTTTTCTTTCATCCAAAAAAGGGCATCAACAATAGTATTGCCTGTACAAAAAACCCTTTCTCTTTTAACTCCTTCAGACAAAAGATTTGCCGTAGAAAAAGCAGTTGGTGCAAAATGATAATCTGCTATTTGCCCAACAACTTTTCTATTCATTTCTTCTGGAAATGGTGATTGCATATTGCCTGTTCTTAAACCGGCTTCAATATGTCCAATTGGTATATGTAAATAAAAAGCAGACATCGCCGCAGCCATAGTTGTAGTTGTATCTCCATGAACTAAAATAAGGGCTGGATCTTCTTTTAAATAAACTTCTTTTGTTTTTTGCAAAATAACAGTATTTAAATAAAAAAGATCCTGGCCTTGCCTCATCACATTCAAATTAAAATCAGGAATTACATCAAAAATTTTACAAACTTGATCCAGCATATCAGAATGCTGAAATGTACCGCACAAAAGTGCATTTATCTTTTCTTTTTTTAATTCAAGAAATAATGGAATTAACTTAATTGCTTCAGCTCGTGTACCAACAACAAGAATAATTGGTTTCAAAACTACCCTCTTTTTATTAATATCTACATATTTATATTTAAATTATTTACATTTACAGGACCATTTTGTCTGTTTAAAAAATTTTGTTTTAATATTCTATCTTGTTCTTTTTGTCGCATTTTTTCGTTATGTATAGCCCATTTTTGGCTTCTATCAAGAGCATTTTCTCTTTTTTGTTGTTCTAATTGACGTTCGCGCGCCATATAATCTTCATAAAGCTTTACTTGATAATTATAATCTGGATCTTCAATTATCATGTTTCTGTTATTTTCAATAATTTCTAACATAATTTTTGCATTTTCTCTCAATTTTTTTATTTTAATTTTTAAATAATTTAAATCATTATTAATAGCTATTTCACTTTCAACATTATTCAAAATAGAAAGTGCAAAAATTAATTTATTTTTACAATTTTCATAATGGAATCTGCCTAAAACTAATGGATAACTAGTAACAAATAAAAAATTTATTTGTTTTATAAAATCTGAACTGGAATCAAATTTTTGAAAAATTAAATTATCAGTAGATAAAGAATCTATAATTTTTTTTGCGTTAGCAAATTTAGTTTTCGGAGTATATTGCTGCAAAATATTATATAATAAAAAACCAATCAAAGCTCCAGTTGCCGCACCAACAGCACCAGTAATAAATACATCTCCAACATTCGGATTACGTAAATTTCCATCAGTAAGTACATTATAAGTAATTCCGGCAGCTAAAATTCCAGAAACCATACCAACACCATTACTTATAACTTTAGTTGAAGTTTCACTAATTGGTTTTGAAACATTTGTAAAATTTAAAAAAAATAAAAACAATAATATTTTTTTTAATAAATTCATGATCCCCAAACCTATTACAAAAATTATTTAAAATTATGTTAAATAAATAATCGAAGCTTTACTTTCTAAATCTTTTACAAGATTTTTTTCAAATTTATCTTTCTTTTTATCTTGCAATAATTTTTCAATTTCAGAACGTCTTTCATTAAGAGTTTTTAAGTGTTCTTCTTTTTTATCTTCTAATTTTATCACTTGATAATCTGTTTTTATTTTTACGGGTTTAGATGTTTCGCTTTGATTCATATTACAAACAAATAATAAATTTTTACTTAAATCTTTCTTTTTTACCCACCCAAGATCTTCCCACTTTAAATTTTCTTTTTTTATTATTTTTCCATTTTGATCAACTTGATCATTTGCTAATACACAAACTTTAAGTTTATATTCAGCCTGAGCATAATCTGGATTATTTTTGTGATATTCTTCTATTTGCTGATTTGTTACAACAACTCTTTCATTAAATTCAGTTTGCTTTAATTTTTCAACTGCAAGTAATTTTGCCATTTGATATTTATATTCATTTAAAGAAAAACCTTCTTTTTTTAATTGTTCTTCAAATTCTTTATCCTTAATATCAGCCATACCATTTTGAATTTTTAAAGAAACGATTTGTTTTTCTATTTCGCTTTCAGTTGATAGCAGTTTTCTTTCTGCAGCTTTCTGAAAAAATAATTCTTCTGTTATAGCCTCTTGCAAAGTATAAGTTTGTCCACCCTTTGCCAATTTTGGTTTATTTAGATCTGATTTTAAAATATTAGCCCCATTTACTCGCACTACTATTTTATCTACTAATTCTCGTGCAAATATATCACTAGTAGTCATAAAAACTATAACTAAAATAATTTTCTTTAAATTCACAAAACTGCTCCTTAAGATTAAAAAAATAGGGCGAGATAATACTCGCCCTATAATTAAGTACTAAAAATTTTAAGCTGCTGCACTTGGTGCAACTTCTTGTTCAGAATTTTCTTTTCCTTCTTGACCTGCATTTTCAGCTTCTTTAAAAAAATCTTCATTTATATTAACAGTAAATTCTTTTTCTATATCTTTTAATTTATTTTCAACAGTCTCTCTAGCTTTATTCGTTTTTAAGAATTCTTCTAATTGAGGTTTAATTTCCTCTAATTTAAAATAAACATCATCTTTTTTATCAGAAGCTTTAAATATCCAGGTTACTTTATTAATTTCCATCTTATTTACCGAAGGAATGTCAGACATATTTAAAACCTTTTCTTTCATTTCTTCGGGAACTCCACTAAATACTGGACCTCTTTCTTGTTTACTTACACGACCAAAGTCCTTAAATTCACCATTTTTTTCAGCCTTTGCCAATTTAGCAAAATTAGCAACATCTTTTTTAGCTTTTTCAAAAAAGGCTAAAGCTTGAGGAACATTCTTAAAGCTAATGGCTTCTACTAAAACTCCACCTGGTTCTTTAATGTATTTTTCTTTATTTTGATTAAAATGTTCTTCTACTTCTTTATCAGCAATTTTGATACCTTCAAGAACCTTAGCTTCAAATCTTTGAATTAATAAAGAACGTTTTACAAGTTCTTTCATCTCTTCAAAAGATTTTATAAATTCAGGATCTTTTTCAAAATTATTTTTATTAGCATAAGCAACTATAATTTCCTGCTTTACCAGCTGGTTAAATAACTGTTTTTGAATGGGCTTAGGTAAAGTTTCTACACTTGCTCCTCTAAACATTGGATGCATGTGAACCATTTGAGTCAAATGTTTGTCAAAATCTAATTTTTTCAATACTGGTTTATTGTTAATGCTCAATAAAACTGTTTCTCCACTTACAGGTACTGATTCTTTTTGTGCTTTAGATGTATCTTTTTTAAAAAAATCACAACCAGTAAATAATGTTATAGCCAAGCCTAAACCAAGCCCTGTAATTAAAGAAATATTTTTGTTTGAGTTCATAAAAACCTCTACTAAATTTTAATAAAAACACACATATACGATACATTTATAATACAGCTTACAACGCAATGGTACAATCGTAGCATAGGTTAATAAATTTTCAAGCTGATTAAATTACAAAAACTTTACATGTATTTGTAATATTTGTTACAAATGATAAAATTACCAAGATTAACCCACAAGTTTTATTTATTTAAGTGTGAAGGAGCATTCAAATGCAAGAAAATAAAATCAGCCTCTTTTCTGCAATTCTTATGAACATCAATGTTATGATTGGTGGTGGCATTTTTATAATGGTGCCAATAATGGCAAAACAAGCCGCAAATATAAGTTTTTTAGGCTGGGTAATTACAGCTTTAATTTTTTTACCAGTAGTTTTAAGTGTTGCTAAAATAACAAATTATTTTCCAGGTCAAAGTAGTTTTTACAGTTATAATAGCACAGGTATCAATAAAACCGCAGGATTTGTTTCGGGCTGGTTATATTTTTTAGGTTACGCTAGTAACGGTGCATTATTAATAGCTGGTATAAGAGAATTTTTAAGGCTTCAACTTGGCATAGAATTTTTTAACAGCCATCAAATTTTATTCAACTTAATAATGGTTATATTATTTTGCCTTTTAAATTTTCTAAGTATCTCTGTAGTCAGCAAAATACAAAACGCAGCAACCATAATAAAATTATTACCAATATTTTTTGTAATTTTTTTATTATTCTTTTATTGGAATCCGCGACTCAGATTAGATTTTTCTAATATATCAAATTTGAAATATGTAGTACCTTTAACTCTTTTTGGTTTCTGGGGTTTTGAAACCACATGTAATATAAGTCATCTAATTGCAGGACACAAAAATAATGCTTCTAGAGCTATAATTATTAGCTTTTTAATTGTAGTAGCAGCATACACAATATTTACTATAAGCTTATTGCATATCATGGGTGCTCAAAATTTAATTACTTATGAAGCACCGGCCTTTGTTAAATTTTTAGGCATAAAATCTGATATCTTTTTAAATGCCTTAAATGTCTTTGTTTTATCTACAATTTTAACATCTTACGCAGGATCATTATTTGGCTTATTTATTGCAAGTTCCTTTAATTTACAGTCTTTAGCAAATAATAATTTGCTTCCACTATCTAAAATTTTGCAAATTTTAAATAAACAAAATAGACCAATATATTGCGTATTATTATCAGGATTAACAATATTCATTTTTTTACTTTTCTTAAGTAATGCACAAGTTTTAAGTGCCATGGGTAATTTTGGAATTTTATCATGTATCATCATAACTTTTATTTCTTTACTTTTGATCCAGCTTAAAAGAAAAGAATATTTAAAAACACTAATGCCATGTTTAGCATTACTTTCATGCTGCATAATACTTATATATACATGGTTAATAATCGGCATAAATAATGCAGAAAGATTTTTATGTATTATTCCAATGTTAGCATTGGTTGCTCTTGGCATGGTAATGTTTAAAATAAAAGAAAAATATAGTTAAAATAAAATAAATTAAATAATGATTAAAGATAAAATATCTATTTTAACCGCAATATCTTTAAATATAAATGTGATAGTAGGGAGCGCCTTTTTCTTAGGCGCTCCAATTATTTGTAAAACAGGTGGAGGAATTTTAGCTCCATTTTCATGGTTGTTTTGGGGATTAATTATTTTTCCAATAGTTCTAGTCTTGGCAAAATTATCTACATTCTATACAGATGCTGGTGGTATATATATTTATGCAAAAAGAGAATTAGGATCTTTTTGGAGTTTTTTGTCTGGATGGGGGTATTTTATAGGCATGGTAGCAGGTAATACTATAATAATTCATAAGTTTAGTGAATACATTTGTAAATATTTATTTTTAAAAATAAATATTTTACTTTTAGATATACTGTTAATAACATTTTTTACAATTTTAAATCTTGCAAATATTAATTTTTTGGAAAAAACAAATCTTTTATTTGCTGTCTTAAAAACTATACCTTTGATTTTTGTAGTTATTTCAAGCTTATTTTTATTTAAATCTGACAATATAATTTCTGCTCCAATAAATTTTTCAGATTTTTTTAGTACAATTCCTTTTGTAATCTTTGGATATATAGGTTTTGAAGTTTGCTGTTCTGTTGCTCATCAAATTAAAAATGGCAAAAAAAATACATCCAAAGCTATATTAATTTCTTTTGCATCAATAATGTTAATTTATTTTGTTATTCAATTTTGCTTTTTGGCAATATTTGGTGTATCAACAAATCAACCATTTTTAGAAATTTTTCCTAAATTAACTAGTAACAATTTAATGATTTTTATTGGTAATAGACTTATAGAAGCAACAATTATGTCTTCTTTTTTAGGAGGTTTTTATGGAGCCTTTTATAGTAATAATTGGATTTTATATTCAATGGCACAGAATAAAGAACTGCCATTTTATAAACACATAATAAAATTAAATAAGTTTCAGATGCCTAATATTGCGATTATCATTCAGGGAATCTTAACAATAATTTTTTTATTTATAACACAACAAGCCTACAATCTTATATCCATGAGTGATTTTGCTGTTGCAATATCTTATTTATTAAGCACTATAGCTTTTTTATTTATATATTTAAAAAACAAAGAAACTAAAAACAAATTAAAAAATATTATAATCGGCTTATTTGCTTTTTTAAGTTGTTGTTATTTACTTTTTTATTGTGCAAAAGAACTTATTGAAAGCCAACAAATAATATTTTTTTTAATTATTATTTTTAGTGGAATATTATTTAATAAGTTTACGAAAAAAAAGGCTTACTCATGAAAAAAAATATTTTTATTTTAGGTCTAATAATTGCTTTTATAATTTTTATATATTTATTTATACAAAAAAAAGAATCTTCTAATAAAATATTAGTTATTGGTACAAATGCAGAATATTCGCCATTTACTTTTGTCAAAGACGATAAAATTGTTGGATTTGATATTGATATAATTACAGACGTCTGCAAACACCTAAATAAGAAATTCATAATTAAAGATATGCCTTTTGATGTTTTAATTCCCGAAATTCAACGAGGATCAATTAATATTATAGCAGCTGGTATGACACCTACTACAGAAAGAGAAAATGAAGTTTTATTTTCTCAATGTTATTTTACTAGTGATCCTTTAGTAATCATTACACCTAAAGATAGGCCTTTAACAAATATTGAACAATTAAAAAACAAAAATGTAATTGTAAATGATGGTTATACGGCTGATTTATATTTATCAAAATTTAATGATATTAATATAATTCGATTACCAAATCCAGCTACAGCTTTTCTTGCATTACAATCTGGACGAGCTGATGCTTATGTTACAGCAAAATCAACAGTATCTTCATATTTTAAACAAAATGATTCAAATAAATATGAAATAACAAAAATAGAAAATACTGAAGAAAGATATGCTTTGGCAATTTCAAAGCGAAACGCTAATTTAGTTCCAGAAATTAATAATGTAATAAACACAATGATACAAGATGGCACAGTAGAAAAATTAAAAGAAAAATGGGGATTAAATTAATGGATTTTAATTTTACTCAACAATCCTTTTATTATTTATTAAGAGGTGCATTAGTTAGTATTCAAATTGCAGGAATAGCCTGCACAATGGGGTTAATACTAGGTATATTATTAGCTTTTATGCAAAATAGTATTTACAAAATACTAAGAATATTAGTAACTGCATTTGTAACACTTATTCGCGGCACTCCCATGTTGGTGCAAATTATGATTGTATTTTACATACTTCCTCAATTTGGAATAAATTTTTCAGCATACTGGTGTGCTGTTTTAGCAATTGGATTAAATAGTAGTGCATATTTGAGTCAAGTTATTAGATCAGGAATCTCATCTATCAACAAAGGGCAATGGGAAGCCTGTCAAGTTTTAGGTTTTACTAAATTACAAACAATGACATATATAATTTTACCACAAGCTATTCGCGTTGTTTTACCATCACTTGGTAACGAATTTACGACATTACTAAAAGATTCAAGTTTAGCATCTACTATTGGGGTTGTAGAGTTAGTTAAAGAGGGAACTTTAATAATAAGTAGAACTTATAAAGTGATCCCTGTATGGTGCATGGTAACTATTATCTATCTCTTTATGACAACAATTATCTCAAGTATTCTTCTGCATATTGAAAAAAGGATGAAAATAGATGCTAATACTTAAAAATATTTCAGCTACATTTAATAGTAAAAAAATTTTAAATAATATATCTCTACAAGTTGCACATGGAGAGATAGCAATGCTTTTAGGCGCCTCAGGCGTGGGCAAGTCTACTCTACTACGAATATTAAATAATTTAACTACATTTGATACAGGCGGGTCTATTCTTTTAGATAATAAACAGTTAGATTTAAAAAAAGTAAATATCGAACATACAGTTGGAATAGTTTTTCAACATTTTAATCTATTTGAACACTTAACTGTAGAAAGAAATATCACAATTGTGTTAGAAAAAATTTTAAAAAAAAGCGAAAATGAAGCAAAAAATATTGCAATCCAATTACTTGAACATTACGGACTTAAAGAATTAGCTCATAATTATTCCGCTCAATTGTCTGGTGGGCAAAAACAACGTCTTGCTATAGCAAGAACCATTGCGCTTAAGCCTCAAATTATTTGTTTTGATGAACCAACTTCTGCATTGGATCCAATGCTTACTTGTTCAGTTGCAAGAAATATTCAAGAACTTGCAAGACAAAACTATATAATTTTAGTTGCATCACACGATACTTTATTACTAGAAAATCTTCTTTGTTCCATCAATTTAATGCAAAATGGCACAATAGTTCAATCAGTTAACTCAACTGATTTTTGGAATAATAGAGAAAAATATCCATTAATAAACGCTTTTATAAAAGGCAAAAAAGATGATGTTGAAGAAACAAAATAAAATATTTTATTTTGTTTCTTTTTCTGATTCTTTTTCTTTAAAAATTAAAACCTGAAAAACCCTTCTAGAATTAGCTTGTTGCACTTGAAAGCAATATCCTTTATAAAAAAGTCTTTCACCTTTTTTAGGTAAATGTTGCAATTTTTCTGCTAGAAATCCACCAAGAGTTACCGAATCTTCAACATCAAAAACTATATCCAGCAGTTCACTTAATTTTTCCAAACTAATTTTAGCATCAATTATCCATCCACCTCTTTGTAATGGCACAATCTCTGAACGAATACTTTCATATTCATCCTGAATTTCACCAACAATTTCTTCAATTATATCTTCAAGAGTCACTAATCCAACAACTTCACCATATTCATCAATAACAACAGCCATATGCATTTTTTTTTCTAAAAAATCACTCAATAATTGATTTATTTTCTGTGTCTCAGGAACAAAAAGAATAGGCCTTACCAAATTTTTTAAATCTTGTTCTTTATTTGAATAAATAGCATTCAAAATATCTTTATGGTGCATAATACCAATAATATTATCCTCTTTACCTTCAAAAACAGGTAATCTGGAAAATCTGTATTTAGCCAAAATTTCTAAAACTTGCTTAAAATCAAAATCAACATTTACTAAAATCATGTCAGACTTTGGAACCATAATTTCATTAACTACAGTTTGCCCAAGACTAAAAATATTTTGAAGCATTTCTGATTTTTCAGCTTCTATTAAACCTTTTTCATCGCTATAATCAATTAAAAATTCTATTTCTTTTTCAGAAATATTATCTTGTTCTTTCTCTAAAATATGGCCTTTACCTAGTTTTGTAAAAATAAAAGATGCTATGGATAATAATAAAGTAACTACTGGATATAAAAGCTTATAAAGTATATTAATAAGCCATAAACTAGACTTAAACAATCTTTCATTATGAGTTTTACCCAAAGTCTTGGGAATAATTTCTCCAAAAATTAAAATCATAATGGTTGCAATCGCAACACCTATAGCTAAACCAATACCTCCAAAGATTCTTTCCATAATTTCTGCTATTAAAACAGAGCATGAAACATGTGCAAAATTATTTGCTATAAGAATTGTTATTAAAATTCTTTGTGGATTTTTTTCCCAAGAAATAAATAAATTTTTATATCTAGAAAATCCTACTTGAAGTTCTTTTACTTTAAACAATCTTAGAGCAGTAAAAGCTGTTTCTAAAAAGGCAAAAAGTCCTGCAAAAAGTAATGCAACAAAAAACAATATTATTTCTATCGATAACAACGACATGAACAATTATCCCCTTATTTTTTATAATTCAAAATATTAAAATTAAATCTGTAATCTTTTTTTATCAACTTTACCTGTAGAATTCATAGGTAAATCATCTAAACATATAAATTTACGTGGAATTTTGTATTGAGCTAAATTATTCAAACACAATTGACGTAGACTATCTTGAATATTTTGATCCACTCCTTTTATTGCCACATAGGCAATTGGAACCTGTCCAGATAAAACTTCGTCAACTCCAATAACTGCAGCCTTTATAACATTTGGATGAGACATAAGTACATTTTCTATCTCTTGAGGATAAATATTAAAACCTTTATGAATTATAAGATCTTTATCTCTTCCATTTATGGCCAAATTTCCATATTTATCAATAGAAGCTAAATCTCCAGTGTTTAGCCAACCATTTTTTAACACCTTATCAGTTATGCTAGGTGAATTATAATATCCAAGCATTATGTTATCACCACGTAACCATAAAATTCCTGTTTGATTCTGATTTAAAGAATTTTCTTTATCATCTCTTATATCACATTCCATGCTAGACAAAACTTTTCCAACAACATTGGTCTTTTTTGCATCATTATCATAATTAAAAGCAACAACAGGAGATGCTTCTGTTAAACCGTAACCAGCACAAATTTTTCGCCCATATATCATAGCAAAAGCAGATCTTATTTTATCTGGCAACATATCTGCACCACTTACAAAAATTTTTATGGAATCCAATGGTGCAGTTTTTAACAAACAAAGCAATCCGTAAAGGGCAGGAAATCCAAAAAATATTGTTGGATTTTTATGTAAACCTTGCAAAATTAATTTCCTGTCTATCTTGGGAACAACAATAACACTGGCACCAATCATAACAGGCAGCCACATACAAGTATTTTGCGCAAAACTGTGAAAAAGAGGTAATACACAAAACAACCTTTCCCTTTTTCTATGTGAACATAAAGTTAAGCGTGCATAAGCCTGCATTGCATTAATTAAAATGTTTCTTGAAGAAAGCATAACGCCTTTTGGTAATCCAGTTGTTCCTGAAGTATAAAGCAATAAACATAATTCATCAGGATTTAAAACATCAACATTAAAATCTATTTTTTCTGGTACAGCTTGTTGCCAATCAATTGAGTCTTGTAATAGAATATGCGGCAATTTTTCAATTAAATTTAATTTTAATAAATTAGACCAATTTTCTTGTAAAGAATTTCCAACAAAAGCTATTTTAGCTCCAGAATCTTTTATTACATGAGCAAGTTCTTTTTCATGTAAAAAGGTATTAAGAGGAACAACTATTGCACCAATATTCCATATTGCAAAATAAATAATATAAAAATCAAAAGAGTTTTCGATATGTAAAATTACTCTATCGCCTGGCTTAACTTGTAAATCTTTTAATTTTCGACTAATCAAAACTGATCTAAAAAAAAGCTCTTTGTATGTTATTTTTTTATCGCACGTAGAAGAAATTAAGACTGTTTTATCTGCAAATTTTTGATAGGCTATTTTTAAAAGTTCTCCAGCAAATATTAACTTACCATTAATAGTAAAAGAATTTTTTATATCCAAAAAGATATCTTGTTCTTTTTTTCTTTTTTTTAAAAAGCTAAATATATCTTTAAATTGTTCTAGTAGCTCCATTACATAACTCCATTACTCTTCAATTTCTATAACTCCTACAGGACACATCTGTACAGCTTCATTTATTTTTTCAGCGTTTTTTTCTAAATCTGCATCAGGTTTTACATAGGAGATATCTTTGACTTCAAACACTTCTGGGCATATATAAGCACATGTCCCACAAGAAATACATCCTGGCAATATTTTAACTTTCTTCATATTATAAAAATTATATTAAAAATAAATATTTGAGAATTTTTTATTATTTTTTATTATTTTTTTTCGTTTTTTAATTATTTATTAAGTTTTTCAAAAATATCAACTCCGGTATCACAGCAGCTGCTTTTTGAGCATTTTTTACAACTGGAGCAACATCCACCATCTTCGTCTTCTTCGAAATCATCATTTTCGTCTTCATCATCAAAATCTTCAGCAGCTTCTTCGCCTTGCTCAATAAAGGCTTCAATCATTAATTTTAATTCTTTTATATCGTCTTTTTCTAGAGCTTGTTCTATTTGATCTTTTATCGCATCTAACTCTTTTTTTGCTGCATTAGCCTTTTCATTAAGATCTTTTTTAAAATTTTGATTGTCTGATAAATTTATATCAGAGTCTACGAGCATACTTAAAAATTCTTCTAACTTTTCTTTATCTTGAATTTTTCGAACTTCATCAATTGCTTTTATATTTTCTTTCAAAAAGCTTATATCTTCATCAAAAAACTCTATAACTGTTTTTTTTTCTTCTTTTAAATCAGATTGAATCTCTTTTAAAGCTGTTGTATCTTCTTTTTTATTTTGGGTTTCAATTTTTTTTATTTTTGAATCAATCAATGTTAAAATTGAATCAAAAAAACTAGATTCTAAACTTTTTTGTTCTTCACTTTCTGTCAACAATAATTCAAGATTTTCAATTAAATTTACAATTTTTTTATTGATATTTTCCATTCAATGTCCTTAACTTAAATAATCTTAGATTTTAAAATAAAAAAAATATTAATATCTTCTTATTCTACATGTTTTTTTGCAAGCTCACAACTTTACATAACAATAATCTTTAATAATTAAAATTAAAACTGACTTAAGCCTAACTATTGACACATAAACAAAAAGACCCCTAAATTATAGGCCGCAAGAGATTATTGTGCATAAATATAAATTTTATTAATTTTTTTTATTTTTATGGGAGATAGTATGCAGGTAAAAACATATAAAATAACCATTTTTATTTTAATTTTATTTTCAAATACACGAATTTTAACAAATTCAATAAAAACACATGAAATTAAAAATCAAAACAATTATAATGCCAAAATTGAACAAAATAAGCTTTATATAGAAAAAATATATCAAGATGTTTCTGGATTTGGAATCAGCGGCAAAGAATCAAAATTTATTAGTGACAAGGGTGGAAACTCAACATATGGAGAAATTACCTATGAATCAGTTGAGAACTTAATTAAATCTTTAAAATTAGATAAAAAATCTGTTTTTTATGATCTTGGGTGTGGTGTCGGCAAAGCAGTTTTGCAAGTTTATTTAAATTCTTCTGTTAAAAAAAGTGTTGGGGTAGAACTTTCAAAAACAAGAATCGAAAAAGCCAAAACCCTTAAAAAACAGTTAAAATTAGATAAAAAATTAGCAGAAAATAGAAAATTAAAATTTTTCGAAGAAAATATGACAAAAATCTCTTTAAAAGATGCAACTGCTATTTATATGTGTTCAACTTGTTTTTCTGATGAATTAATGTCTGATATGACAAATAAAATGGGTAAAGAATGCAAAAAAGGGTTAAAAGTTGCAACCCTAAGAACTTTACCAGCACATGACGCTTTCAAAAAAATTGATGAACTTAAACTACCTATGACATGGTCGAACAGCAGCTCAGTTTATATTTATGAAAAAATAGCATAAATTTTATACAAATCTTAATTTATTAAAATTAAAATCAATAAATATAATTCAATTAAAAATTTTTTAGGTAAATGGATAAAACTATTTGCCTAATTATGTTTCTAGCGTTTGCACCAACTTTACTATTCAAATAAACTATATCTAGTTTAAGTTGTATTTTAGTTATTTAACCACCATTATTAAATGGAGCATTTTATGAAAAAATATTTTTTACTATTACTTTCTATTTTCTCTTTAAGTTTTAGTACTAAAATTTTGAAATCTAAAATAATAGAAACTTTGAGTTTTTTCACTGAGCAATATTCACCCAATAAAGAAATTATTGCTAAAACAGTAAAAGCACCTCATGAGATTGGGAGTTCTTATGAAAGCTATATGGGTGATAATATTTTATTGATTAATGCAAAAACGAACATTATTTATGCAATATTAACCGGACATAAAACGCACATTGCTGGCGTAGCTTTTAGCTCAGATGGAAGCAAAATAGTTTCAATTTCTTATGATGGAACTACTTATAAAATGTGGGATACTAAAACCGGCCAATGCTTGAATACTATAAATCTAACAAATTCTGATATATCCTTGGTAGATTTTTTTTCACCAAATGGAGAAAAAATTATTCTATCATGTGAAGATGAAGATAATTACTCTAGACCTAAACATAAAGAAACTTTGAGTTCTTTCATTGAGCAATATTCACCCAACAAAGAAATTATTGCTAAAACAGTAGAAGCACCTCATAAGATTGGGAGTTCTTATGAAGAAACGCGTTATGATGAAAATATTTTATTGATTAACGCAAAAACAAACATTATTTATGCCACATTAACTGGTCATAAAGAGCAAATTGCTGATGTAGTTTTTAGCCCAGATGGAAGCAAGATAGCCTCACCTTCTTATGATGGAACTACTAAAATTTGGGATACTAAAACTGGAAAATGTTTACTTACTATTATCAAACCAATGAATTTTGATGTTGCTTGTCATCAAGCAGATTTTTCTTCTAATGGTAAAAAAATCGTTATTGCATACTTTAGAGATAATTACCATTTTAAACCCTATCCTGGTTGTCCAGAGGTAACAGCTGAGGCTGCTGTTTATGATGCAACAACAGGAACGCTACTAAAAAAATTAACAGGACATACTGGAGCAATTATATTCACTAAATTTGTCGATAATGGAAATAAAATTGTTACAGCTGCTTATGATGATACCGTTAAAATTTGGGATGCAAATACAGGTAAATGTCTGAATACAGTAAGCTTTGAAAATGATTATAAAATTTATAGAAATAACATATCTTTTTCTGATGATAAAGAAAATATAATAATAAAATTTAAAGTCTATGAAAATCATAATTTTAGTTTTAAAGAAATTATTAAAACTAAAATTTGGAATATAAAAGAAGAAAAGTTTATATAAATTTTTTTTCTGCTATTTTTATATTTTTAAAATCCTAAAAATTTTGTTTAATTTTTTTAAGGTGGCTGTAAAAAAACCAGCAACTTTTTTTATATTGTTTTAGTGCTAAATAAAATTAAAAAATTAGTCTTAAAAAATCTTAGTCTAGCACTGTAAGTTTTGTGTTGATTTTTTCTTTTTTTAACATATAATTATTCTCTTATCTCACGATAAGATATTTTGTTATAAAGTTGTGTTACTTCACAATGTATTATGTTAGTGCGTTATACTAATCTTGCATTGTGAAAAATGTTAAACTTTTTAAAACCGGAGGGTTTTATTATGTCTAAAAAAATTCTTCCTTTATATGATCGCGTTTTAATTAAAAGAATGGAAAGCGAACAAAAATCTGCTGGTGGCATTATAATACCAGATACAGCTCAAGAAAAAACCCAAATTGGGATAATTGAAGCTGCAGGAGAAGGTAAAATTAATAATGATGGATCTTTGCGTAAATTAACATTAAAAAAAGGTGACAAAATTCTTTTCGGTAAATATTCTGGCACAGAAATTAAACTCGAAGGCCAAGAATATTTAATTTTAAAAGAAGACGAAGTTTTAGGTATAATTCAATAAAAATCCGAAAGGGTTAAATTATGGCAAAAAAAATATTATTTGGACAAGAAGCTAGAACTAAAATTTTAAAAGGTGTAGATACTCTTGCAGATACAGTAAAAGTAACACTTGGACCCAAAGGCCGTAATGTTGCTTTAGAAAAATCATTTGGTTCTCCAACAATTACCAAAGATGGTGTATCTGTTGCAAAAGAAATTGAATTAAAAGATAGATTTGAAAATATGGGTGCACAAATGGTTCGTGAGGTTGCATCCAAAACTGCAGATGTTGCTGGTGATGGAACAACAACGGCAACTATTTTGGCACAAGCAATTTATAGAGAAGGTATTAAAAACACAACTGCAGGCGCAAATCCAATGGAAATTAAACGTGGAATTAGCGAAGCAGTAAAAGTTGTTGTAAACGAAATTGCAAAGTTATCCAAACCAGTAAAAGACAAATCCGAAATATCTCAAGTTGCAACAATTTCTGCTAACTCAGATACATTTGTTGGTGAATTAATTGCAAACGCAATGGAAAAAGTTGGCAGATACGGTGTTATAACAGTTGAAGAAGCCAAAGGAATGGAAAGCGAATTAGAGGTTGTTGAAGGAATGCAATTTGACCGTGGCTATGTTTCTCCATATTTTGTAACAAATCCAGAAAAAATGGAAACTCTTTTAGAAGAGCCTGCAATATTGATTTGTGACAAAAAAATAAACAGTATGAAAGATCTTTTGCCAATATTGGAACAAGTTGCAAAACAAGGTCAACCACTTTTAATTATAGCTGAAGATATTGAAGGTGAAGCTTTAGCAACATTAGTAGTCAACAAAATGCGTGGAACATTAAATGTTGCAGCAGTTAAAGCTCCAGGATTTGGCGATAGACGTAAAGCTATGCTTGAAGATCTTGCTATTTTAACAAATGGAAGATTAATTTCTGACGATCTTGGCATTAAATTAGAAAATATAACATTTAACGATTTGGGTTCTGCTAAAAAAATAAAAATAACCAAAGATAATTGCACAATAGTAGATGGTCAAGGTGCCAAAAAGAATATTCAAGCAAGAATTGATCAAATAAAAGCTGAAATTGCAGCTTCAACATCTGATTATGATAAAGAAAAACTACAAGAACGTTTAGCAAAACTTTCTGATGGTGTAGCAATAATAAAAGTTGGCGCAGCAACAGAAACTGAATTAAAAGAGAAAAAAGATAGAGTTGAAGATGCATTGCATGCAACAAGAGCTGCTGTTGAAGAAGGTATTGTTATAGGTGGCGGTGTTGCATTATTAAGAGCTCAAAATGCACTTGATAGTCTTAAATTAGAAGGCGATCAAAATATTGGTATTCAAATTATTAAAAGAGCTCTTGAAGAACCTGCAAGAATAATTGCTTTAAACGCCGGTCATGAACCTTCAGTTGTTATAGATAAGATCAAAAATTCTAAAGATAAAAATTTTGGATTTGATGCAAAAGCTGAAATTTATACAGACTTGGTTAAAGCTGGTGTTGTTGATCCTGCAAAAGTTACTCGTTCAGCATTACAAAATGCAGCTTCTATTGCAAGTTTGTTATTAACAACAGAGGCAATTGTTTCTGAAATTCCAGAAGAAAAACCTGCTCCTGCAATGCCTGCTGGTGGAATGGGCGGCATGGGTGGAATGCCTGGCATGTACTAATTAAAAAAACAATTTAGTTATAAAAAAGCCCCAAAAAAATTGGGGCTTTTTTTATAACTAAATTTTTAAAGATAATAAAAAAATTTAAAAAAGTTTAAGAATACATGTCATTAAGTATGTGCTGTGGTATTTCCCGCTCTCTTCCTAAGAGATCATATAAAAGATCTCTTGTGTCACTTCCAGCTTCTAACTGAACTGATTTTGGTTTTTTATTTTCTTCTAATAAAAAAATTAAACATTCAGGAAAAATAATTTTATATAAAAAACTATCTGCTCCAATATAACCCATGCGCACCGCTTTTTTACAATATTGTAAAGATTCTGATAAATCTTTTTCAAAACCAATTCCATAAAAATACATTACACTAGCATAAAAAATTAATCTTGAATCATCTGTAGATTCAATTTGTTTTTGCAATTCTTCTAGAGCATTTTTTTCATTTTGATCATTTTCAAGTAATCGTTGTTCATAAAATCCACGAACAACTTCTCTTAAAGATAACTCTTGTGATAAACTTTGTCTTGCCCTATGACTTGTTTCGTTTTGCCAATCAGAGTCAGAACGATTATGTTTTCTAGTATTTTGCATAGCATTTAAATTATTTGCAGAATAATTAAAAAAAATCAAAAACATAACAAAAAATATTTTTTTCATATTTTCCCCTTTTGTTTTTACATATAAATTCCAGGAGGAATTGGTCTATCTTCCTTTTCTTCTTTATTTATACCCATTGATTCCAATAATTCATCTATATTTATCGATATTGGTTTTTTATTTTCTTTTAAAAGATATTCAACCAAATCTATTTGCATTTTTTCCAATAATTTTTTTGCGGGTACATGATCTCTAATTGCTGCTAATCTGCAATATTTAAAGGCCATCATTAAGTCATCCGATGAACAATTACCTCCATTATATAAAATTGTTGCTGCCATAAATTGTGCTCTAAGATGATGTCTTTGTGCTGCCAATTCAAAAAATTTCAGTGCCTCTTTATTATCCCCAAAATTTAAATATTTAATCCCCAATAAAAATTGTTCATGCACCCCCATAAAAAAAATTTCATCTGTTTGGGTAGAAGCTTCTTGTTGATTATTTTCTGTTTCACTATCTTGCAAATTTTCTTCTTCTTGCGTGCAGTAAATTAATCCAAAGAAAAAAGATAAGAAAAAAGCTAGAAAAACTTTTTTATCCATGAGAACCCCCTTCTCAAAAAAAGTTAGAGATATTTTTTTTAACTAAAGATATTTTAAAATTATTTTAACTTTTTTTGCTATAACTTCTAAATTAAAAATCTTTTATGCTTTAGAATAGCGATATTTTATATTTGATTTTTTAATTTTTCTTTAAAGCGAACTGGCCACATGCGCCTTGAATATCTTGGCCCAAACTTCTCCTAACTGTGACCATAATATTTTTTGATATAAGAAATTTTGCAAAATTATTGATAATTTCTTCAGTTGAACTTATTGCTGGAAAATCTTTTGTAGGATTATATGGGATTAAATTTATTTTAACTTTTAAATTTCCCAATAATTTTATTAGTTGCTTTGCATGATCTAAAGAATCATTAATATCTTTTAACATTAAATATTCAATTGTAATATAATCTCTTTTACTCAAATCTATTTTTTTTAATTCTTCGATTAATTTTTTTAATGGGTATTTTATATTTATTGGCATAAATTTTGAGCGTTGCTCATCTGTTGGAAAATGCAGAGATACTGCTAATTTTATTCTGTATTTATTTATAAATTCAGCAAGATTATTAATTACCCCTGCAGTTGAAAGTGTAATTTTTGAACGCGACAAACCAAAACCATTTGGGTCTAATAAAATTTTTACTGATTTTTCTATATTATCTAAATTTAATAAAGGTTCACCCATTCCCATAAAAACTACATTAGAAATATTTTGAGCGATATTATTTTTTTTTGCGTATTGATTTATCGTAATAATTTGACCTAAAATTTCAGATTGATCTAAATTTTTTACAAAACCTATTTGAGATCCTGTTGCACAAAATTTACATTTTAAAGGGCATCCTATCATACAAGAAACACAAATAGTAACTCGGTCTTTTGCTATCATCAAAATAGATTCAATTAACTTATTATCATAAGTTTTTAACAAAAATTTATAAGAATTATCTTTTTGCGATTTTGAAACATCGATAATTTCCGGAATTTTAATCTCAAAATTTCGTAAAATTTTTTCTTTCAAGCTTTCAGATATGTTCGACATCTGATTTAAGTCTGTTACATGTTTTTGATAAAACCATGTATACAACTGTTTTGCTCTATAAGATTGTTCTTGTACGTTTAGAAGAGCTGCAATCAGCTCTTCTAAACTCATATTCAATAAATTTTTCGTCATAAAAATTTATTTTTTAACAAATAATTCTTTAATTGTAGATAAAGATCCCATTAAAGCAGAAGATTCGTATGGCATTAAAATAAGCTTGCCTTCTTTGTCTTTTGTAATTTCTGGTAAAACTTTAATATAATTTAATGCTACCAAATATGGTAGTGGATCACTATTTGGAACAACTTTTTTAAACATTTCAATAGCTTGAGCTTCAGCTTTTGCCGTAATAAGTCTTGCCTGAGCATCACCTTCAGCTCTTTCTATTTTTGATAATTTAAAACCTTCAGCTTCCAAAATTGCAGAACCTTTTTTACCTTCAGCTTCTAAAATTAAAGCCCTACGATCACGCTCTGCACGCATTTGCTTTTCCATAGCAACTCTAATATCAACTGGAGGATTAACCTCTTGCAATTCAACACGATTAATTTTGACACCCCATTTATCTGAAGCTTCATCCAAAATTATGCGTAATTTCTCATTAATTTTGTCACGAGAACTTAAAGTCTCATCCAAATCCATTGAACCTATAACATTTCTCAAAGTTGTTTGTGTAAGTTTTTCTATAGCCTGTGGCAAATTAGAAACTTCATATACCGCACATCTTGGATCAGTTATTTGATAATAAAGCAATGCATTTATTTCCATTGTAACGTTATCTTTTGTGATAACATTTTGTTTTGGAAAATCATAGACAGCTTCACGAAGATCTATTCTTTCTACATATTCACTATATCTTCTATAATGCTTACCTGTAGAATCTTCTTTAACATAAGTCCATAAAATTTTTCTTGTTTGATCGATAAATGGCACTACAAAATGAATACCTGATTTTAATATTTGATGAAATTTACCTAATCTTTCTACCATTATTACTTCAGATTGTTTTATAATATAAGTAGATCTTATTAATACGATAATCAAAAAAAAGAACAATATCGCAAAAAATATATAGAATCCAGTTAAAATAAACATTTATTAACTCCTAATACTTAAAAATTATTTAATTTAATTTAGTCTTTTACAATTACGTGATTCCCTTTAATTTCTACTATTTTAACAATAGTCTTTTCGCTAAAAGTTGTATTATCTTTTGATCTTGCAGGCCAAGTTTCGTTATCTACTCGTACTAAACCAGCAATATTGGGTTCTATTTTTTTTATTACAACAGCATGTTTACCAATTAGTGCATCAACATTTGTTTCTATTTTGTCTTTAAATCTTTTAACAAAAAGATGTCTAAAAATAAAAAATGAGACTATAGAAATAACAAGTCCAGTTATGCACTGTGTTTTTAATGAAAAGCCTAAAAAAGCTAAAACACCTGCAAAAACTGCTCCTATAGAAAAATTAATAAAAACAAATAAACCAGGAGTTCCAATTTCAGCTAACAGAAAAATTATTGCTATAACAAGCCAAAAATATCCCTGATATTCAGGGGAAAATAAAAAATTAATTAACATAAAGCACCTAATTTTTAAGAAAAATATAAAATTATATATTTAATTATCGCTCAAAAAGCTTAAACTTTCAACAAGGGGTTCTATAAATATTTTCCACTTATCTTCCTGGCAAATACCAAGCTCTATGGCAATTGCAGGAGCAGTAATTCCAACTAACGGCTTGAATGGAATTCCAAAAAATCCATAAAGATCAAACCAGCGCTGAAAATTGGGCTGTGTAAGATAATTTTTCATATAATTTGCATATTTTGTTGTCAAATTAATATTTGCAAAATGCGCCTGATTTATTGGAATAAAATCATAGGGGTCAAATATTCTTTTTGCAAAATCTACTAAAGGGTTATAAACCAAATGGTACATAAAAATAGTTGGTTTAATATTTTCTTCCCTGTACATGCTTATGTGTATATAAAGATCTGCATTTATTCTATTAGAAAACGATGCATTTTGTAATTCTACAACTTCCTCGCCTAAATATCGAGTTATCACAACCCAAATTTTATATCTTTCCCGTAATCTTTTTTGCAATTCTTGTGCAAAATTAAAAGTTTGAGTTCTTTCGTAATCTTCTATAAGTTTTCTACCAACATTGTTAGCATGTCCAGCAGGATCAAGCATAACTAAAAATCTTTTTTTTTCAGCAATCTCACTTTTTAAAAAAACTTGCAGAAAAAAAAATATTAATAAAAATAATTTTAACTTTTTCATAGCTTAATCATGATATTATAAATAAATAATAAGACTATAATTTTTTTAAAATTCATATCCGAAATATTTTTTTTAAAAACAAATTTCTTAAAAATCAACAGCATATGACAAAAAAAATATTTTGACTAAAATATATCTAGTTAAAAATAGCTTTTTTAGTAACAAAATGCTAGGTATAGCTAAGTAAAAATTTAGGTGAAACTTATGGATTCATTCAAAATTCGCGAAAAGTTTTTGGAATTTTTTGAAAAAAAAGGCCACACAATTGTTTCAAGTTCTTCACTAATTCCTGCACAAGATCCTACGCTTTTATTCACCAATGCAGGTATGAATCAATTCAAAGATATTTTTTTAGGAAAAGAAAAAAGAAAATATGATAAAGCTACCAGCATACAAAAATGTGTACGCGCAGGTGGTAAACATAATGATCTTGATCAAGTAGGATTTACTGCTCGTCATTTAACTTTTTTTGAAATGATGGGTAATTTCTCATTTGGCGATTATTTTAAAGAAAAAGCCATAAGCTACGCCTGGGAATTTTTAACTGAGGTAATGCAACTCAATAAAGAAAAGCTATTTGTCACAATTTATAAAACAGATGATGAAAGTTTTAAAATTTGGCATGAAAATATTGGTATTTCTGCTCAAAAAATAGTCAGACTTGGTGAAAAAGATAATTTTTGGCAAATGGGCGATACAGGACCATGTGGACCATGTACAGAAATACATATAGATAGAGGAACAGAATTTGGTTGCAAAAAACCAACTTGTGCGCTTGGATGTGATTGTGACAGATTCTTAGAAATTTGGAATTTAGTTTTCATGCAATATGATAGGCAATCAGATGGCACGCTAGTTCCACTACAAAAAACTGGTGTTGACACTGGAATGGGCATGGAACGTCTTTGTATGATTATGCAAAGCAAAAATTCTGTTTTTGAAATAGACAGTTTTCAAGTTTTAATAAAAAAAATAGAAGATTTTACAAAAATAGATTACAAAAAAAGTCCTAAAAATATTCAAGCTGCTTTTAATGTTTTGATTGACCATACAAGATCAAGTTCTTTATTAATTGCAGATGGATGCACACCTTCTAATGAAGGTCGCGGATACGTTTTGCGCAAAATAATAAGAAGAGCTGCACTTTTTGCTCAAAAACTTTCTAATGATCAAAATTTATTTTCTAAAATTGCATATGAATTCATAAATTATATGTGTCCAATTTATCCTGAATTAAAAACAAGTGAAAATTTAATTTTAGGATTATTAAATAATGAACTTGAAAAATTTTCTATTAATTTAGATCAGGGCCAAAATATTTTAGAAAAATATATTCAAAAAAATTTAAGCGAAAATAAAAAAATATTATCGGGAAAACAAGTTTTTAAGTTATATGATACTTACGGATTTCCACCTGAATTAACAAATTTGATTGCTAAAGAAAAAGATTTTGATATCGATATGCCCGGCTTTGAACAAGAAATGAAAAAACAACAAGAACAATCTGGCAAAAAAACAGAAACTGATAATGTTGTTTTAGCTGTTTCAGAAAATATTACAACCAAATTTGTTGGTTACGATAATTTGCAAATAACAACAAAAATTAATTTTTTACAACAAGAAGGCGATAATTTGTGGTTAGTTACAGAAGAATCACCATTTTATGTAGAATCTGGCGGGCAAATAAGCGACACAGGATTTTTAAATATAAATAACGAAATTTTTAAAATAGAAGATTTCAAAAAATTAGATAATAGACAAAAAAATCCTGCTATTGCTGTAAAAATTTTTGCTCAAGCAACAGAAGAAAATATTAAAATTGGCGATAATATAACCTGTATAGTTGATAATTACAGTAGAATTAATACAACAAAAAATCATACTAGCGCCCATTTGTTACAAGCTGCCTTAAGACAAATTTTAGGATCTGGCATAAAACAAGCAGGTTCTTCCGTCAATGATAGTTCTTTGCGTTTCGATTTTACCTATCACAAAGCTTTAACTCAAGATGAAATTGAGCAAGTTGAAATTCTTGTTAACAATAAAATTCAGGAAAATATAAAACTAGATATTTTTTATACAACATTAGAAAAAGCAAAAGATTCTGGAGTTACCGCTATTTTTGGTGAAAAATACAATCCAGAAGAAGTTCGCGTTATAAAAATTTCAGATTTTTCTGCAGAATTATGCGGAGGCACACATGTTAAAAGCACAGGAGATATTGGCTGTTTTAAAATTTTGAGCGAAACTGCCCTTTCTTCTGGAGTCAGAAGAATTACGGCTATAACAGGCCCAGTTGCAATAAAAACTTTTCAACAAGATTTTAGTATCATTAAAAATTTGTGTGAAATTTTTAAAACTAAAACCGAAGATATTTTACAAGCTATTAATAAACAACAAGAAAAATTAACACAAAATATACATGAAATAAAAACTCTTAAAAAACAATTATTATATTTGCAAGTGCCAATTTGGCAAAAACAAATTTTTGATGCTGGCAAAACGCCATTTTTATTTTTAGAATTAGAAGAACTTCTTGATAATGGTCAACTAAAAGATATTTGTCAGCAATTAGAACAAAAAACTCCTGGTTTTTATTTTCTAACTTGCAAAATAATAAACTCAGAAAAAATAAATTTCTTTGGGTACTTAAACAATTCTTATGAAAACAAAATAGATCTAAAAGAATTCAGCCTATTCTTAAAAGAGAAATTTAATCTTAAGGGCGGCGT
The DNA here is from genome assembly GCA_041650475.1 of Candidatus Babeliales bacterium. Classification (GTDB taxonomy): domain Bacteria; phylum Babelota; class Babeliae; order Babelales; family UASB340; genus JAIPGX01. Next base: position 45,126 of record JBAZLD010000002.1, read on the forward strand.
AAGCAAGAATTTAATACAGGGTGGTGGCGAAAAAGTTAATACAAACGAATTAAAACAACAAATTATTAATTGGTTAAAAATTAGATAATCAAATTACAAAGGGCTGCAAAATTGCAGCCCTTTGTAATTTTAAAAATTAAAATTATTTAATCACAAGTTTATTTAATAATAAATTGATCTTTTTTATAATCAACTTCAAATTTCTTTTTTTCAGGATTTTGTAAAATTTGAGTAGCAAGTGGGCTAGTCAAATAACTTTGAATAGCTCTTTTTAAAGGTCGTGCTCCAAATTCTTTTACATATCCCAATTCTGCAAGTTTAGAAATAGCATTTTTAGTAATTTCTAATTCTATATTTTTTTCTTTTAATCTATTCTTTAAATAATCAATTTGAATATTAACGATTTGTGAAATGTTTTTTTCTGTTAAAGATTGGAAATAAACCGTTTCATCAATTCTATTTAAAAATTCTGGTCTAAAGTTTTTATGTAATAATTTTTCTATTTCTATTTTTATTTTATCATCAATTTTGCCTGCAGCTTCCAAAATTATGTCAGAACCAATATTTGAAGTCATAATTATAATACAACTCTTAAAAGAAACTGTACGTCCTTGAGAATCTGTTAGATGCCCTTCGTCTAAAATTTGTAAAAAGATATTAAAAACGTCAGGATGAGCTTTTTCTATTTCATCAATTAAAACTACACTATATGGATTTCTTCTTATTTGTTCTGTCAGTTGCCCACCTTGTTCATAGCCAACATACCCTGGAGGTGCACCAATAAGTTTTGCAACTGCATGTTTTTCCATATATTCAGACATGTCAATTCTGACTATCTTACGTTCATCATCAAAAAGATAATCTGCTAAAGTTTTAGCTACCTCTGTTTTTCCAACTCCAGTTGGACCCAAAAACAGAAAAGACCCTATTGGACGATTTGGATCTGCAATTCCAGATCTATGAATTTTTATTGTTTGAGCAATTTTTGTTATCGCTTCATCTTGTCCAATAACTCTTTTATGCAAAACCTCTTCCATTTTTAAAAGCTTTTCACTTTCATCTTCTTTTAATTTTTCTACAGGAACTTTTATCCAACGAGCAAGAACCGTTGCAATATCATCTTCGTCAACTTCTTCTTTTATTAAATGCGCACCAGATTTTTTAAGATTTTCTTGTTCCTTTTTAAGTTGTTCCTGCAATTTAACTAAATTACCGTATTTTATTTTTGAGGCTTTTGTATAATCACCCTCTCGTTCAGCTTGAGCAAATTCAATATTAGCTTTTTCTATTTGTTCTTTTATTTTCTGAATTGCTTCTAATGGTTTTTTTTCAGCCTGCCAAGAGTCTAAAACCTCACGATTTTTTTCTTTTAAATTACTTAATTCTTTTTCTAATTCAGCCAATCTTTTTTTAGATTCTTCATCTGTTTCTTTTTCAAGTGCTACTTTCTCGATTTCTAATTGTCTAATATTTCTTTCTAATTTATCCATTTCTTCTGGTTTAGAATCTATTGCCATTCGTACTCTTGCTGCCGCTTCATCAACCAAATCTATAGCTTTGTCTGGCAAAAATCTATCTGGAATAAGCATTGCTGCTAGTTTGGCGGCTTTTACCAAAGCTTGGTCTTTAATTCTAATACCATGATGCAATTCATAACGTTCTTTTAAGCCACGTAAAATAGAAATTGTGTCTTCAACAGATGGCTCTTCAACTAAAACTTTTTGAAATCTTCTTTCAAGTGCAGCATCTTTTTCTACATATTTTTTGTATTCTGCTGCCGTTGTTGCACCAATACAATGTAATACACCTCTTGCTAATGCAGGTTTTAATAAATTTGAAGCATCCATGCCTCCCTCTGTTGCCCCTGCACCAACTAACATATGCATTTCGTCTATAAATAAAATTATTTTTCCTGCTTCTTTTTCTATAGCAACTAAAATAGCCTTTAATCTTTCTTCAAATTCACCACGATATTTTGTTCCTGCAATCAAAGATCCCATATCTAAAACAAGAATTTTACAATTTTTTAAACTTTCAGGTACATCTTTATTTATAATTCTTTGTGCAATGCCTTCAACAATTGCAGTTTTACCAACTCCAGGATCTCCAACAAGAACCGGATTATTTTTTGTTCTTCTAGAAAGAATTTGAATTACTCTACGAATTTCTTGATTTCTACCTATGACAACATCAAGTTTTCCATCAGAGGCTCTTTGCGTTAAATCTTGACAATATTTTTCTAAAACTTGATGTGTAGATTCTGCTCCCTGTGTCTTCACCGTTTCCCCCTGTCTTAAATTATTTACCCAATTTAAAATCTTGTGATAAGTAAAATCACTTTGTTTAAAAAAATTTATTATACTTTGTGGCAAATTTGTTGTTTTACTAAATTCTAATAAACAAACATCTAAACTTATATATTCGTCACCGAGAGATTTAGCCTGTTTTTCACATTCTTGCAAAAAATTTTGTAAGCTATAAACTATGCTGGGCTGCGCACCCGTAACTCTTGAAAATTTATTAAATTCTTTATTTATTAAATTATTTAAAGTATTTATATCTAGATTTGCTTGATTAAAACAAGAGAGACAATAATCGTTTTTCAAACTACTTGCTAATAAGTGTAAAGTTTGCAAAGTAGAATGCTGCTCTTCTTGAGCTAGAATAAAAGCATCTTGTATTAATTGTGTAAAAGCATTTGTAAATTTTTCTCCATTCATATTTTTGACTCCAAAATTTTAAAAATATAGTTTAATACTTTTATTATAAATATAAATGGCTATTTTTTAATAGATTTTTAATATAAAAAAATAATAAAAATTATATTCTTGGAATTGGCACATAACTTAAGTGTGGCGAAGTGCTATTTCCCCATGCCCGTAAAAAGCTCTTAATACTATAAGCTCTAGTTGTTTCATTATTACTAGAATAAGATGGATCTATACATAAAATTGCTTTTCTATTGTTATCCCATCCAACTACTACTATAAAATGTCCATTTTTATAAACTCTTCCATGAATATACCCACGAATACTAACAGCAACAGGTATGCCCTTATTTAAATAATTATACAAATCATAAAAACTGTTAAGTCTTTCTACCTTAAAAAAACATTTTTCCTGACATGCATCATAAGCTTGAGCTACATTTAATGGCCAATTTCCATAAATATTTAGATAAGAATCATCGTGAACTTTTTTGGCAAAATTTACAATGTAATTATCTAAATTATATTTATTCTTTAAATAATAATTAACTATTAAACTTATTGAAGTCGGAGAACAAAAATCTTTAAATCTTGGATGATCTAAAACCATTTGTGAGTGTTTAGGTACTCGAATAGGTCTGATAGTAGGTAAATCTATTGTAGTACCATCTATTCTATTTAATTTGCCTGTATTACAAACACAAGCAAATAAAGATTTTAAATTTTTTACATTAGCACCATTTTGCGCAACAACTTTTATTCTAAAACCAGAAGCTTTCTTTCCATGCTGCATCTCAACTTTAACATGTTTTGTATGAAATAGAGGATTTTTAGAATTTACAAAAGTTTGCTGAAAATTAGAACCCCATTCTGCTATTTTATGCCATTCTGACCAATAATTGTGTTTGACACTAACATAAAAAGAAAGGTTACCCTGGCAAGGCCTTAAAGCATTCCATGACAGTATTAATTCATCAAAATACATCGAATCATTTTTTTGCCAAACATATGAATTTTTATATCCAAAATCACTTAAACTTATAAAATTTGAATAAGTTTTTGAAAAAATAGTTTTTTGAATTTGTTTTGAACTTAAAATTTTAATAAAAAATATATTTAAAAAGAATATAAAAAAAATAAAATTTTTTTTTAATTTCATTGCTCTCCCCCTCAACCCTATACAAATCTTACCATTTATTTCCCCACACAAAAATCTAAAAAGACTCTATCCAAAACTTTCTCTGTAACATTTTTTCCTGTTAATTCAGATAATCTCTCTAAAATATCTTTTAGATGGTAAGCTATTAATTCATATTCTATATTTTTTGCAAAACTATTTTCAATGAATTTTAATTTACTCTCTAATTCCAATATTAAATTATGTTGTCTTTGGTTTAATAAAAATGGAGATTGTAATTTTGCAAAAAGATCTTGAATTTTAATTTCTATCTCAGATTCTAAATCAGAAATCCCAGTTTTATTTAAAGCTGAAATTTTTATAAATTTTTTATTTGTCAAAAAATTTAATTTATCTAAAACAGCATTATTTTCTCGATCAAATTTATTGCCAACAAAAATTATTTTATTTTCATGCTTTTCAATAATATTTTTATAAATTTCAAGTTGCTGTTCACTCAAGTTTTTTGAAAGATCAAAAACGAGTAAAATAATATCGGCTAAACTAGCTTGTTGCCAAGCTTTTTCTATACCTTCTTTTTCTATTATATCTTCTGTTTGCCTTAGACCAGCGGTATCAGTTAAAAGCCAAAAGTTACCATTTTTATAAATACTAGTTTCTATAACATCTCGAGTTGTGCCAGCAATATCTGTTACTATAGCTCTATCCTGTTTTGCTAAAGTATTAAAAAGAGTAGATTTACCTAAATTTACACCACCAATAATAGAAATTTTTATACCATTTTTAATTTGTTGTTGCTGATTAAAATTATTTTTAATCTCTTCTAGGTTAGATAATATTTTTAAAATTTTATCTTTAAAAATATTATTTATATCTAAAGCTTGGTGTTCTTCTTCTAAAAATTCAAAACTGCTTTCTGCTACTGCTAATAATCCAACAATATCTTCTTGCAAATTTTGCAAATAAAAAGATAAACTACCATGCAATTGAGACATAGATTTGCGTAAAGCATTTTCTGTTTGCGCGTTTATAATTTCATTTATGGCTTCAGCTTGTATCAAATCAATTTTATTATTTAAAAAAGCTCTTTTTGTAAATTCACCACGATCTGCCAATCTAGCACCAGCTTTAATCGCCTGATTAATTATTTGTTCTATAATATAGGCATTATTGTGACAATTTATTTCAACAGTATCTTGACCTGTAAAAGTTTTGGGTGCTTGCATAAATAAAAACAAAACTTCATCTATAATCTCTTTAGATCCATGGTTTATTACATAACCATGATTTATAGTATGAGAAGAACAGTTTTGTAATTTTTTACCAGATGATAACTTTGCAATTTTATCTGCAACAAAAACAGTATTTTGACCAGATAAACGCAAAACAGCTATAGCACCGCTACCTTTTGGGGTACATTGCGCAATAATTGCTTCATTATCTCTTGTTAAAAAATTTATTTTATTTTGCTCCATTTGAATTAGAAGTTTTAGAATGAATAATTAAATAATAATTTTTTAATTTCTTTTTATATTTTTTCTTCAAAAACTGCATTAAAAGATGTGATAAACTAATAAAAAACAGTTTCTCTTCTTCATCTTCTTTTAACACTCGCTTATCAATTAAAATTTTTAAAATTTTATTTTCAATTTTTACATTAAAACTAAGGTCTATATGCATTATTTTCAAAATATCTGATATCCAAGAAGAAATGTCTTTTATATATTCATCACTCCAAGCTGCTATCTGTAAATCTCTTTTATCTTCTCTTCGGTATTCTTTATTAACTTGTTGTCCTACAGGTCTTAATTCAGTGGTTCGTTCTTTTCTTTGTATAACCTCTTTAATTCTATTTTCTTCCTTTTCTTCTAGTTTTGGTTGTTTTTTTGGGTCATAACTAATAGAAACAACAGCAGATTTTTTTGTCATACCCAAAAAATTTTTCTCCCCAAATTCTAAAATCTTTATAGAAAATTCTTGTGGTTTTCCAGAATTTTCCCAAACTTTTTCGATAGCCTTTATAACTGAAGAAGCTTCTTGAAGCATTAATTTCATTAAATAAAACCCTTTTTATAAAAACTTTATAAAATAAAAACAAAAAACACTTAATTTACATAAAAAACAATACACAAAAAACTTAAAAAGTGGGTTGTCATAAATATTATACAGAATAAAGATTTAAAATAATAAATTTATAAAAAAATTATCAAAATTAAATCGATATATCAAATGGAGCGGGAAACGGGATTTGAACCCGCGACCCTTGCCTTGGCAAGGCAATGCTCTACCGCTGAGCTATTCCCGCACATGAAAATCAAAGATTATAATGCTAAAATTTACAAGCTAAAATTAGATATGTCAAATTTTGTTAGCAACCCAGTTCAAATGATTCGACATGCTCACCATGAACGGGTTGCTAAATCTTAATTTTACTTAATTAACAGGTTCAACAAATCTTCTGACTGCTCTCTCTCTTGTTGTTCTTGTTATTGTTTTTTTTGCTTTTTTGGGCTCAATTTTAGGCTCAGCATACGCAGATTGTTCTTCAAAAGATTCTTCTTGAGTTTGTAATTCTGGTTCTGGTTGCCACATTTCTTCTTCTTTCTCTTCTAATTCACTAATTCGCCTGCTTATTCTTTTTTGGGGTACTATTGACTCTTCTTTAGTTTTTTCTTCTTCTCTTTCTTCAAGCTTTTCGCTAGTAATCTTTTGTACTTTCCTTGCTGGCAAAGGTGAAAGAGATTCTTTTCTTACTTTCTCAATAGGCATAATTCTAGGCCCTTTTTTAACAAACTCTGGTTCTTTTGCTGCTTCTTTTACATTTTTTTCAATAATATAAATAAATTGATCATCTGCAGGCATAGTAAGCATTTTATCTTTAAATTTTATGCTATCATGAACTGGAAATTGTGCAAAATAAGAGAATAAATATTGTGTTGGTTTTAATTTATTTTGAACTAAAACTTCATCACCGTCATAAACATCCGCAGAAGATTCTTCTTCATCACCTACCTTTGAAAAAATCCATTGGGCATTTTCATCACTAGATTCGGATGAGATTAATTCTCTCCATCCTGATCCAAGTACTAAATTTTTTTGTGCAAGAAATTTAATAAAAACAGGTTCTTGAGTAATTAATAAATTTTGATCACTAGAAACATATTCGCTCGTAAAAACAGCTCCTGGGTAATCGCGCCAAGAATCAACATAAATTATTCTATTAGTAATTGTATCCCTAGCTATATATTTATCCCATTTTTTATTTTTTAAAGAAAATTGATCACCAACACGGATTGGTACTCCTTTTGCAATCACTCTTTCTGTTTTCTTTGGCTCCTTTTTCTTTGTTACTATCTTTTTTGCAAATAAAGCATCTCCATAAAATAAAAAAAATGCTAAAAGACATAAAATTGCTTTGTAACCAAAATATTTCTTCATAAAACTCTCCCTTCTTATTAAAAAATAAATATTTAAAACACTTAATTAAGTGAGCATAATACATTTTTTTATAAAATTTCTACTAATTCAATATCAAAAACTAAATCTTTGCCTGCTAATGGATGATTTGCATCTAAAGTAACAGTATTATCAGAAAGCTTTGTTATTGTAACTATAATAGGCAAATTTTGCGCCCCATCCCGGGATTGAATTTCCAATTGATGACCAACTTCTAATGCTATATCTACAGGAATTTGTTTTCGCTCTACCTCAATAACCATTTCTTGTTTATAATTTCCGTATGCCTCTTGAGCAAATATAATTATACTTTTTGTATCACCAGGCTCCATACCAATTACACCCTGCTCAAAACCTTTAATTATCTTGCCTTCCCCCACTATAAATTCAAGTGGAGCATTGTTTTTTGAACTATCAAATATTGTGCCATCTGTTAATTTTCCAGTATAATGCACTTTAATTTTATCACCCATTTTTACTTTTGACATTTATCCCTTTCATAAAAAATTGTTAAAAAATATTGGTGGAGAGAGTGGGATTCGAACCCACGATTCCAGTTTTTCCCAGAATAACCGCTTTCGAGGCGGCCGCCTTCAACCACTCAGCCATCTCTCCACACAATTAAAAAAATAAACAAAAAATGGATTCTTTTAAAGAATTTAATCAAAAAACTTGAAAAAAAAATAAATTCTATTCAATAATAATTTGCTTTTGTATAATTTATGAGTTTAACTTAAAATCTTTATTATTAGCTAAATAATAACATAAAGTATGTAAAATAAAAAATTTTAATAAGAAATTATGAGAGATAAAAGGAGGATTTCATGACAAAAAACACTAAAGCAATAATTTTGGCAGCAGGTAAATCTACCCGATTTAACAGAGATAAATCTAAACTCTTACACACAATATGTGGTCAAGAAATGATTTTATATCCTATAAAATTATTACAAAGCCTAGAAATCCCTGTAACTTTAGTTTTGGGGCATCAATCTGAAAGTATAAAAAAAACAATTTCAGAAAAAATGCCAGACTCATGGGAAAAAAGTATTACTCATGTCATACAGCAGGAACAAAAGGGAACGGGACATGCAGTTATGTGCTCAAGTTCAAACTGGGATAAAAAAAATATTTTGATTTTATGTGCAGATACGCCTCTTTTAAGTGAAGATTTAATTTTAGAATTAATAGAAAAACACAAAAAAGAAAATGCAATTTTATCTTTTTTAACAACAAGAGTTATAAACCCTAAAGGTTACGGAAGAGTTATAAAAGAGAATAATAAAATAAAAATAGTAGAAGAAAAAAATTGCAATTCAGAAGAAGCTTTAATAGATACAATAAATTCAGGAATATATTTAATTAATAAAGATTTTTTACAAAAAAGCATAAATCAGTTAGAAAAAAACTCTTTAACAGGAGAAATTTATTTTACAGACATAGTACAATTAGCTAGCGATCAAAACTTAAAGGTTCAAACAATCCCTGCACATTTTGATGAAGTTAGAGGGATAAATTCTTTACAAGAATTGTGGGCAGCAGAACAGATTAAAAGATCTGAAATAATGAAAAAATTTATGCAAAATGGCGTTCAATTTGAACTTGCTCAAAGCACTCATCTTGATTTAGATATATCAATAGGAAGAAATTCTTTTATCGGTGCAGGTGCCATAATAATAAAAGGCTCAAAAATAGGCGAAAATTGCACAATAAATGCATTTTCTATTGTAGAAAATACAACAGTTGGCAATAATAGCACCATACGTTCACATTCAGTTATACAGGATAGCAAGATTGGAAATAATACTAGCGTTGGCCCATTTGCTCGATTAAGAGATAATGTTTTCATTGATGATAATGCTGTTATAGGAAATTTTGTTGAAGTAAAAAATAGCACAATTGGCCAAAATTCAAAAGCTAAACATCTTACCTATCTTGGAGATTGTCAGATAGGTAAATCTGTAAATATAGGCGGCGGTACAATTACATGTAATTATGATGGTCAAAAAAAACATAAAACCACTATAAAAGACAATAGTTTTATTGGAGGCAATAATACTTTGATTGCTCCTGTAACAATTGAAAAAAATTCTTATACTGCAGCAGGATCCACAATAAATAAAGATGTCCCAGAAAATTCTTTGGCCATTGCAAGAAGTAGGCAAGAAAATAAAGAAAAAAAAACTTCACAACAAGAAAAATTTAATTTTATTGGTGCAATAAAAGCTAAAGGCTCGCAAAAAACAACATAATTAATTATGATTCAATTTTTTCATACCGCAGATATACATCTAGGCGTAGAAAATTATGGCAAAACAGATGCAAAAACTGGAATGCATTCTCGTCTTTCTGATTTTGCTAATAGCTTGGAAGAATGTATAAATTTAGCAATTAAAAAAAATATAGATTTCTTTTTGTTCTGTGGGGATGCATATAAAACAGCCTGGCCAACCCCCACTCAGCAAAAAATTTTAATTGAGCTATTTTTAAAATTACAAAAAAATAATATTCCAATTGTTATAATCATAGGAAATCATGATCACCCATTGAGTTTTGGAAAAGCAAATTCTCTTGATATTTTTGGATGTTTGCCTCTGCCGGAATTTCACGTTATAACAAAACCACAAATTTTAAAATTAAAAACCAAAAATGGTTTGATTCAGATAGTTGGCATACCATGGCCCACTCGCAACAATATTATTTCAACAAAATATTTTAATTTAAAAAATAATGATGAAATAACCCAATATCTTTCTCAAGCCATTGGAGATATTATAAAAAATTTTGCATCACAATTAGACGAAAATATCCCTGCAATATTAGCAGGACATTTGACGGTAAGTTCAGGAATATTTTCGGGCTCAGAAAAATGCGCAGTCTTTGGCAATGATCCTGTTTTTTTACCATCACAACTTGCAATCAAACCATTTGATTATGTTGCACTTGGACATTTACATAGACACCAAAATTTAAACTCAAAAGGCTATCCAGCGGTCGTTTATTCAGGCTCTATTGAACGAGTAGATTTTGGAGAAAGAAATGAAAGCAAAGGCTTTTGCCATGTCAAAATTGATGAGACAAAATCAAAACGATGCTCTTTTGATTTTATAAAATTAAATACAAGAAAAATGCTTCAAATAGAAGTAGAACTTGCTGGTGAGCAAGATCAAACTGAACAAATTTTAAAAGAACTAGAAAAACATGATATTCAGGATGCAATAATAAAAATTATTTATCACATACCAGAAAATAAAAAAGATAAAGTTGATTTACAAAAAATTCAGTTTGCTTGCAGCAAAGCGCACTTTATTGCCGGATTAATACCAATAAAAAAAATTACAACTTTAAGAGAAAAAAGAATAAGTCTAAAAATAGACATGGATTTTACAACGATTCTTGATAAATTTCTTGATACAAAAAATTTATCAAAGGATCAAAAAGAAAATTTATTTAAAAAAGCACAATATATTTATGATCAAGCTAAACAAGAAACCGACCCGCCGTCGCTCTAGCTAGCTATGGCGTGGCAAGGGCAATAAACAAGTTAGATAGGAATTTTAATGTTCAAATTAAAACTAACTAATACTTTAGACAGAAAAAAAGAAATCTTTAAACCTATACATAATAATCAAGTAAAATTATATGCTTGTGGCATTACGCCATATGATTACTCACATTTGGGTCACGCAAGAATTTATATAAATTTTGATATTTTAGTAAGATTATTAAAATTTTTGGACTACAAAACTATTTTTGTGCGCAATATTACAGATATAGACGATAAGCTCATAAACAAAGCAGAAAAAGAGTTGGGTGATATTAATAAATACAAAGAGATTACACAAAAATTTACTGCTTTTTATCATGAAGATATGCAAACCCTAAATTGTCTAAAACCAGATTTTGAACCCAAAGCAACAGAATATATTAGTCAAATGATAGAATTCATAAAAAAATTAATAGCAAGCAAACATGCATATGTATTAGATCACGATGTCTATTTTGATGTTATGTCTTTTAAAGATTACGGAAAACTTTCGGGCAAAAATTTAGAAGATTTATTAGCTGGCGCAAGAGTAGATGTAAACGAAAAGAAAAAAAACGTAGCAGATTTTGCACTCTGGAAAGGTAACAACCAAAATTTATTTTGGCAATCACCATGGGGTTATGGACGCCCGGGCTGGCACATCGAATGTTCTGTTATGGCAAAAGAAATTTTAGGTGAATCAATAGATATTCATGGAGGAGGAGAAGATTTAATTTTTCCTCATCATGAAAATGAGATTGCTCAATCAGAAAGTTTACATAAAAAAACTTTTGCAAAATATTGGTTTCATAGTGCTTTTTTGAATATAAACAAAGAAAAAATGTCAAAATCTCTTGGCAATTTTTTTACTATAAGGCATGTTTTAGAAAAAGTTGATCCCATGTCTTTGCGATTTTATTTCTTACAACACCATTATAAATCCCCAATAGAATTTAATTTTGATGATTTAATGGCAACTCAAAAAGCATATGAAAAACTCGTAAATGCTTTAGAAATAGATAACAAAATACAAGATTTAAAAGAGCTAGATTTTAATAAAATATCAAAAAATAACTTTATTTTTGATATCACTAAAGAAATTATAGACAGTTTATGCGACGATTTAAACACCACCAAAGCTTTTGGCATAATTTTTAAAAATTTAGAAAAAATAAAAGAATCACAAGAATTAATTTTAATAACAAGATATATATTAAAAAATATTTTAGGCTTAACTTTAGATAAAATAGAGACAGAAAAAATAAAAATGACACCTGAAATAGAACAATTAATCAAGCAAAGAGAACAGGCTCGACTTGAGAAAAATTGGGCACTTTCGGATAAACTTCGCGATGAATTAAAATCTTTGGGTTATATTGTTCAGGATAAAAAAGTTTGACATGATTAGCGCACGGCAATGCCGTGCGCTAATCATTTATTTATTTCAGTTTCTCTTCAATTTTATTTTTCAAACTAGCCTTATTCATATAGCCAGTTTCTCGTGCAACAACTTGTCCGTTTTTAATAAAAATAAAAGTTGGAATAGAAGAAACCTGGTATTTGATAGCCAAATCTCTTTGATCGTCAATGTTTATTTTTGCAAATTTATATGCAATCATCTCTTTTGAAAGTTCTTCAAAAACAGGAGCCATTTGTTGGCATGGCCCACACCATGTTGCAAATATATCAAGAACTACAGGTTTATCTGATTTATTAATTTCTTTTTCAAAATTTTCTGCAACTATTTCTATGACCATTTTAACTCCCTAAAAAATCTAAATTAATAATTTTATTTATAAAAAAATTATACACTAATAAAAATTATACATAAAAGTTTGTTTGAAACAAATTTTATCTCACAGTTCTAATATAATCACAAAATTCAATTTTAACAGAAGCTGGTAGCGGCGACCATTCAAGCCCACCATCTTGCTTTTCAGCCAATCTGTGAAATTTATTAAACCAAATGCCATTATTTCTGCTCAATATATTTTCTACCAAATTAAAACTTGGCTTGTTTACAATTTTAGATAACATTAAAACGCTAGAGTGATTTATAAAAATATTATTTCTATTTAACCAATTTTTATAAATTTTAAATTCTGAATTAAATGTCAAAAGATGTATTGGTCTATCTTGCGAACTCAACCCCTTATAAAAGCCTTTATAAAAACCATCAGTAGACAAGTTTAATGCATAGCAACAAATAAAACAGTCTGGTATTAAAGACATAATATTTTCTTTTAACATACGTCCAATATTTTCTGCTTTTTCTTGTAAAAAATTATAATGCTCAACTAAATTTTCTGGCCATTCTGGTGTGATTGCTGGTTCAAAACCCATAGTAGAAAAAAATGCTCCAGGATCTCCCGGTTTTCTATAATACATTTCTAAATCCAGAACAACACCGGAAATGGGAACTTCATTAGAATTTTCAGGATTATTCCAAAGATCTAAAAAATTACGCAAAGATTCAATTATTTCTTTATGCCAAAAATCTTGTTCATCAAATGGAGAAGGCACACTGGAGTATTTATGACCATAAATATCCTGCGCACAACTAGTAGGCATTCTATCGCCTCTGTAATTATTAGCAATTTCAAAACCTACCAAAATTTTAGGAATTTGTTGTCCTCTTGCAAGAGCAGTATCATGTAACTGTTTTGTAAAATTACGAATTCTTATCCATAATTGATCTCTTTTTTCCTGAAATCCATCAATTGCTCTAGGACTATAATAAATATTTGGATTAAAATCCACCCACAAAGCATCTACAGCTGATCTTAAAACATAGTCAATAAAAGAATTTCTTTGATTTTGTCTTTCAATTTTTTGTTTATCAGTTTCACTAGTAATATCGTTAAAAAATCCTATCTCAGTCCAGCCAATTTTTCTTAAATTATTAGAACCTATTTCTTCTTCACTAAATTTTTCACCATAATTTTTTACAATTTCGGGAAGTTCTGGTTTTGAATTTGAAAAAATAAAATCGAAAAGTTTTTTTAAGTTTTGATTTTTATCTGGATTTAATAAAACACTGAGTTCCCACAACATTTCTTGTAGTGCATCTAACATGCTTTTTCTTAAATCAAAATTCATAGGACAAACTCTAAAATTTTCGGCAATTCCTGAAAAAGTTAAAATAGAAGAATCTGTTACCAAAATAGAATTTGATTTTACTGGGTTAAACCAATAAATACCATACGGAAAGGTGTTTTTAATAGATAATTCATATGCATCTTTTTTTATCGGCAATGCAAATCTAGAATTTGCCAAATTATCTAAAATTCTTTGTATAGAAACACCTGGCATTAATTGTCTTGGATTATGAGCAGGCATAAGGGTTGTAGCATAATTATAACTTCTAGCAATTAGCGGCAAATTTAAAAAATTATTTATATTCATAAATAATAATTTTAGATCTTCCTGCAAATTTTTTTTAAGCTCTTGGTTCTCCAGACCATTTATATCAAAATTTTTTATTACAAAAGTCTCTTGACTGCCAATAGTAGTTTTTTGCAAACCAACACTTCCTGAAAAAAATCCCATTAATTTATCTACTCTTAGGCCTGGGGCAAAAGCCAAACAAGTTAATTTATTTCTTTTTTTACCAAAATTTTCAATCAAATCTAAAAATCGATTTGTTATGATAGACTTTTTTGTATCATCTCTTGACTCAATCCATTCTATAAAATTTCTAAAAAATTCCGGACTTATAACAAAAATCGCTGCATGATACTGATCTAAATTTAAATCTTGTAAATTTTCTACGCCCATAAAATCTGTAATTGCTTTATAATCAACGTTAAATCCAACAGATTGAGCAAGATCAATAAACGGTCGATATTTATATTTTTCTACATTAGATAAAGTTGCACTATCAAATATTGCCAAGTTTAATTGAGAATAAATATTCGAAAAAAAAAGATTAATCGTGAAATAAAAAATCACGATTTTTTTTAAAAACTTCATAAAACTCCCCCCCCTGAAAATCAAAACCCAATCCCCTATAATAATTTTATTATTACACTTTTAATCTAATTAAACTAAATACAAATAGTCAACTAGTGTAAAAAATATATTATTATGTAATTAGAAATCGAAAAGAGAGAAATTGCATGAACAGAAAGTTAAAAATTGATTTGATTATGAATAAAAAATTTAATTACCGGCTGCTCTTGGCTGCCGGCTACCATAAAATCACCCCATAAAGGGACAAACTCTATAATTGTTTCAATTAATAAACTAAATACGCGGGGCACCATTTCATTCGCCCAGCGCTAACTCATGATGGACAGGTTTGACTTTAATCTAGTTAAATAATTTTTTTAATAAAATTCATGTTGGCTGCGCCCTGCGTGCAGCCCAAAAGTGTGTTAGCACCTCAGGGTAACCTAGGTGTTCTTCTTAGAATATTTATTATATCGAAGCACGATATAGTTTAATTCTTCATCAAAATCAACGCTCTCATGATGCTTTTCTTGATTTAATATATATTTTTCTATTCTTGGCACACAAAAAGAATCAACAGTAAAAGAACTATAACCTCTTTGCCACTCAAAATTTTGAATAAAATTATCTCTAATAAATTTCGAAGAATTTACTTTTAAAATTCGAGCAATATTTGATAAAAAAATTTCATGATTATTTAATTCTATTAATATATGCACATGGTTAGAAATACCCCCAATACAAAGAAGCGATAAATTTTTTCTTGCAGCAATTCCACAAATATATGCATGGACTTTTTTTCGAATATTTTTATTAATATATGGTTTTTTATCTTTTGTTGACCAAACCATGTGAAAAAATGATTTATTATACGCATGTGTTGACATACTTATCCCCCTAATTTGCCCTAGCACATGCTAGGGCCTAACTCACTCTTTACTGCACGAAAACGCGCAGTAAATTTGACTTTAACATATTAAATAAAATTAACAAATTTAAACTAGAATAAATAACAATAAATATAACGTTCATGTTGGCTGCGCCTTGTGTGCAGCCTAAAAGTGTGTTAGCACCTAGTGTCTACTAGGTGCTAATAGAATTCAAGCTCTACCAAAATAATAAACAATCATTAAATCAAATTTAAAACCTAGCACAAGCCCAGCCGTCGCTCTTGCAAAACAGGCTAGATTCTAATTCTCTCTTGGTTACACGAAACGCGCAATCAATTTGGACTCTCTAATCTACTTTAAATAATTCTTTTAATAAAATTCATGTTGGCTGCGCCTTGTGTGCAGCCTAAAAGTGTGTTAGGCCCTAGTGTGTACTAGGGCCTAACTAAACGCTTAATGCATTTATTTTTGATTTAAAATCAAATTAGAATTTGACTAAACCACCTGCATGCATTTCTTTTTCTCTTGGAACATCTTTACCAGCAAAGATAAAGGATGCACCTATAAAGAGATCGAGATATTTGGTTGCCTTCCAGCTACCTTCCCAACGAACTTTGTGACTGATTGCTTGTGTATTTCTTTCTAATACGCCAGCATCAAGAGCACCGTTTTGGTCTGAAGTATAAGTTGTTCCACTAATTGCTGCACCATAAAAAGGCAAGTGACTTGATTCCTTGAATTTAATGCTATCTTTTGTCTTATAATAAAATTCATAGCCTAAATCACCACAAAGGCTGTGATCTTTTGGATGAAAGAAGTTGAAGTCGAAACTACCTACAAAATATTGATAGTCTACATCTGCATCAACTCTTGGACCCATGTTCTTGATTTCTGCGCCTTTATATGCTGCCATTCTCTTTTCTTTGCCTTCTAATGCAAAGCCGCCATGAACATCAAGCTTCATGTTTAACCAACAAATTGGTTGCCATGCTAATAAACCACCAACTTTTAATTCCCAGTGTTGGCCATTACCTGTTTGTACTTTATATGGGTTGCCATAGTAGTTATTATCTGTTGATGTTGGGAAACGGACACCGAAGAATAATTCTCCGATCCATCTCTTACTAAAATGGTGGGTATAGAAAAGATCGAGGTCTATATCGCCAAGACCAGTTCTTTGATAAGTCTCCATTTCGTATTGACCAAACTTCAATAACCACTCAGCTGGAGTTAAATCATATTGAGCTATAGCAGTATCTATTGCTGTAGCAATAGTATTAGCTTCAGGAGTCAAACTTCCATTGTCTCTTGCAAAAACCAACCACATTGAATTTAAATTATCGTCATTGGTTAACAAATTACTATAATCATTTCCACTTACTATATTATTATTAAAAAATGATATCCCAGGAGCAACTGAATATGATTGCATGTCTCCATTAGCCTCACCATTTGCAATTATTTCGTGATCATCAAGAACATTTGTATAAGGAACTTTTTCTGTATTACTAGCGTTAAACGTCCAAAATTTATTCGTAAGCTTATTAGTTGGATCAGTTACAATTGGATCCGCAGGTCTACCAGTATTCCCCACAGTATAAATTATACCAACAGGTGCTTTAATATTGGTTTTCATATCAACATTAACTACACCAGTTGATAGATTACCTGTAGCCTCGTTACCAAAAATTTGAACCGATTTAACACCAGGTTCAACAGCAGCTGTGCCGTCAGATTTTCTCAATTTATTAACAAAGCCAAAATTATAAGCTTTTACATAAACAGGAACTTGAGAAGAATCATCAGCAAGTGTTTTTGCAAAGGTAGTTTTGGCAAGAACTACATCATCAACTGTATTTGTATTTTTATCAGTAATGTTTTCTCTTTCCATCTCTATGTTTCTAAATGGAACTCTAGCTCTCAAACCAATTTTGCCTTTGTTTTTCCATACAGGATAATCCCATTTCAATCCCCAATCTGCACCCCATTCATAGTATGTAACACGAGGGGAAACCTGCATGCCGCTCCATGCTATAAATGGATTATAATTTGTTGAATTTCCCGGCATTGTTTTATTTGGGAACATTTCAACAAGAGGAAAATCAGCTTTGTTAAAAATCAATGCTGATAAAGGGTGGGTTTTTGTGCCGTGTTTCAAGAAAGTTTTGTGTGCTTCACGATAATGTCCAGCACCCCAAAGGTCTAATGTCCATTTATTTTTCCACTTTTCAAAGCGATATCTGATCGGTCCTCTTTCGGAAAGACTAGGGGACCTAAACTCTGTTGCAGAAAGCGAACTCGCAACTAAAGCTCCAAGAAGAGCTATTTTAGTTAAACGTATTCTCATTTACATCTCCCTGTTTTTTTTGATTAAGTTAATTTTAACACCTCTAATCTAAAATTTTGTTATAAGGGGAGATTTCTCTCCCCTATTTATTTACCTATCTTGGTAATGGTGGTACAAAACTTGCAGGTGCGTCTGTTCCTTCAGCTCCAAGTATACCTTGAGCCAAGGCATCATTTAATGAGCTTGTTCCAATTGTTGGAATATTTGCAGATCTATAAATATCACCACCACGAGTTACGCCGTCCCATGATGCTGTTAATACATAATCCATGAAGTTTTCAAATGCTGTTTGACCAATGTTTACAAATTTTGCTCCAAGACTTGAATATATTGGATATCTGATGAAGTTAAATAACTGAGCAGGATTTGCTGTAGTAATCTTCAAGCCACCGCCGTCTATTACAGAAACACCCGTTGTAGCTACTGGGGTTTGAAGTATTATTGGAGCAGAGGCAACGATGCCATAAGCATCACCTGTAATATCACCATCGCTATCTCTTCTTAATCTGACATCAGTTGATGTATCAGAATAATCTGAGAATGCCCAGATATTTACATATGGAGAATATGTATCTGCAACATACATGAGGTTACCGCCACCTAAGATTATTGAACTCTTAGGATCTGTAACTTCAAATCCATAATATCCAGTTGCATCACTAAATGTTGTTACAGGACCGATAGCCATTAAAGAAGATCTGGTATCTGTACCATCAAATATATTGCTATGTTCAAAATTACCTTGTGTAATATTGATATAAACTCTGTGTACATTCTTTAATGCTGTTACCTGCCATGCAGTTCCTAACCAGCCGGTTACTGAACTTGAATCTGGCAACCATCTATATGTATGATCAGCCTGTACGGATGGGTTGACATGTAAATTGTTTCTAAGTTCTTGTGCACCACCGTTTGGAGTACTAGAATCTTTATTAATAACTCCAACACCTAATCCAAAGAAGCCTTCACGATCAATGTGGAATTTTGTGCCTGGACCATTAAGAGTCAAATTAAAGTTGACCTTGTTTGTTGCTGTGCTAAGTTCTGTTGGGTTACCAACTTCAAATGATCCACCAGCTGTGTTAATATCACCAATCCACATTTCAGCTTGTCTTTGAAGACTGATTGTAATATCTGTTAATGGTGTATCTTCATCACTTTGTACTGCAACTTGAGCACCATTCATGATGAAAAGTTTAGCATTCTTGTTTAACCAAATTTGTCCACAACCTTTAATCTTAATCTTGTTAGCATCTGCACTCGAAATTGAAGAATATTTATCTTTTGCAAATTCTTGAGATTCTTCAAATACCAATTCTGTATCATCATTCATATAAAGAATTGGGAATGCGTATGCAGCATTTGAAATGCTTGGGAATCTAAGTGTTGAGCCTGGTTCAAATACCAATCTTAGTTTACCACCAAAAGCAATTTCTTGACGGTATGTAGCTTGGTTGAATGCAGTTAAATCAAGTTCTACATTTCTTGGAACTCTGATTTCATAAGAATCAGATGAGAAGAATGTTATTCTTGGATATTGATCACTGTTAGGACCAAGAAGAGTTGCACCAAAGTTGGTAGTAGGCATTACAGCCTTTTTGTCATTGACTACTAAGTTGGAATTTACGTCAATTGTACCCATTCCATCCGCATAAACTGTTACAAAGTCTTCACCAAGACGTGTCCATGCAGCTGTCTTAGAATCTTTGTTTGTTTCTCTTGTTCCAAGACCAATGCGACCAGAATTATTGACAAACAATGCTGCAACATCACCTTCACCTGGAACAACTGGATTTGAAGCAACAGAAACTATCTCACGAACTTGACCATAACCATGATTTGTTCCATCACCTGATGCTAAGAAGACAAATGGATCGGCTTGAGTTGCACCTGCAATTTTAAGTTGATCAATTAAATCATTAGTTGTGATATAAAGTACGTTAGTTGGCATTGTTACAGGACCTGATGGAATCTTTGTCCAACGAGTTTCTGGTTCACGACGTAAACCAAAAGCTCTTATTGGAGTAAATCCAGATCCATCAACTCTTTTGTTCCATGCAACTGTTACTTCTTCGCCAACAGCTTTATCAGCTGTTTTTCTAGGAGATGAAGCTGTTGTACTATTATAAACATTTAAATGTAAATTTTCAGTTGATGCAATTCTACTTGTATTTACATCATAGAATTGAGCACCAAAAGTATCACCAAATACTACTTGATCTTTTGGAAGATCTACTGTTCCAGAAAGACCTTCAGTTGACCAAAGTCTTGAAGCAATCATTGTATCAAAGAATGCTTCATAACCACTTTGTGTCCAATCAGCAGCACCTGCAGATAGAGGTTGACCAGCAGTGATTCTGCCACCATGATTTACATATACTACGCTACCTTGTGTAGCTGTAGAAACAGGAACACGGCATTTAAGACCACCAAGATCTGTTCCACCAAAATATACATAATCTCCGTCAACAGATAATGTAGCTTGATTTACTGTTCCGGCATCAAGAGTAAATTGATTTACATCTGCACCGATACCTGTACCAGATTGCCATGGATATTTGGTCTTATCACCTACAGTTGTTGTCCAACCAAGGGACATATAAGCTTTACCAAAGTCATATTGAGTTGCAGGATCTGCAAGACTATAATCTAATCTAGACATTAATATTAAGTGTGTAGAATTTCTAGTTGTAGGGGCACCAGAATCATAAGCTTGTTGCAAAGATAAATCAATAGTTCTTGCAGGTGTTAAACCTGTAGCAACTTTGTTACCTCTATAAACGTTCAAGAATGCAGATTCTACATCAGAGTTTGTATATCTTCCGTTGCTATCTGCGCCGGACATTCTGTTATAAGCAGAACCAAGCATAAATAAACGGCCATAACCTTTAATTAATGTATCAAGATCTTCACCATGATCATAAAATTTAACTATTGAAGTATTATTTGCACCAGAACCTGTTGCTGCTGTTCCTGTGATTGTATAAGCAGTTTCTTGTACTGCCCATCTTACACCAGAAGAACAAATTGATTCATGAAGATCAACTTCTGAATTGTATAACCAAATTCTTGGCCATTCTATAAATTCAGAGAATCTGGTATTTGAATTATAATCACTCCATACATTTGTTGTGATAAATTTTCTTTCACCACCAACAATAGATGGAGATGCATATTTTGGATTAATTGCTAAATCAGCACCAGTTGAAATGAATGGAAATTGTTTTAATACGTCGTTGTTATTAAATGTTACATTATGCAATTCCATTCTATCGTTCATGAAGATCGATGGAGAGTTATAAATTGCATATGTTACAGAAGTCATAGTTAAAGGTCTTGTAACAAGATTAGATCCTGTTGTAAATCCTGTATATTCTCTACCAAGATAATCAATTTGAACTGTAGGTAAGTTCATCATACCTTGTTCAGTTGATGCACCAGCAACATAAATAGACCTTGCTGGAGCTTCGTTACGTGCTTTTGACCATACACTTAATTGACCTTGTATATCCATTACGTTGGCACCTTCACCAGCTGTTACAGCTGTAGATGAAACATATTCACCATTATATGTTCCTGTACCAACAGTAAATGTATAAGCTAAATCACCAGCAGCAGTAAACCATGGGCCATAGCCTTGTCCAAATGCATTTCCATCAGAATTTCTTGAACAACGTGCATACATTTTTGCATCACCATAGAAGACTATGTGTGCATGTCTTGCTCTATCAAAATTTGCTGATTGAGGATCTACAACTTCGTAATACGTTCCATCAGCTGTATATGGATTATAATTTGAATAATAATTCAAACTATCAACAACAAAAGATGCTGGATTTCTAGATTTAATGTATTGATCTGTTGTTCTTTGGGCATACGTCCAATCTGCATCTAACATATAGTCATAAATATCTTCAACTGCAAATCTATCTGTTCTATTTATATTAGCAGCAACATAATCTAAGAATGTTCTGTGATAAACATCCATCCAACCGTTAATACCCATTACAAAACCAGTTTGAACGTTCAAATCATGCTGACCTGTTCTTTGGAATGCATTTGATCTGGCTCTGTACCAAGCATAATCATAAGCCCAATAATAATAATTTCCACCATGTGTATCACCATAAGATGTTGAATTAGGTGTTTGTTTACCATATAAAGAATAATTATAAGTAGATGCTCCAAAATCATAGTCACCAATTTCACCATATGGATCTGCTGCTAATTTAGGAACAGTTGTATTTTCGTTAATTACTAAAAGACCTCTTGCAGCTGTACTTGCAGGATCATATGTTGCTGATGTATTATGAGCATAATCAACACCATCTGTTATACGGAAAATTGCTTTCAAACCAGAAATAGCATTTAAATAAACGTTATTACGGAAATCAGCAGCCGTTAAACCTATTACATAGTGACCAGCTACCATCAAGCCACCATCATTAAAATTATAACGATGACTTGGATCACCTGCTATACGAAGAACCATTCTACCGGTTCCTTCGTGTGTTGGGTCAATTGCCAAAGAACCATAACCACCATTAGTTTCACTTGCTGCTATACCTGTGGCATTAGTAGAAAGATAAGTTATAAAGGAACCTGGACCAATATAAATTTCAGTTGGGCGGGCTTGATAGGCATAAGAAGATGTAGTAGAGTCCCATATTCCATGATAACCATTTCTTTGGATTACTACTTTGTTTTGACCATTTGTTATGGCTTGAGCTTCAGTTTGATCCATGATGATATAAGCTTTTGTACCAGCTCTATGAATTGTAGTACCTCTTATACCAGAATAAGCCGTTCCAGTAAAAGAAAGTGATGCACCAGTAGCATTATAATCTGGATTATAATCAGTTAACAAGAATTTAGTTGTACCAGGACCAGAGAATGTGACAACCATGTCAACATCTTTCCAGATTTCAGCTAAATCTCCTCCGGCAGAACCTGTAAAGCTTAGATCATAACCACAACTTACTGTAATTGTATGATCGGCAGCTGCATAAAAAATCAATTGACCATATTCAGCATTTGTATATGTTTGATTTTGTCTTGGATGTTCGTTATAAGGCTGTAAAATAGTAGCAGCAGTTGTGACATTAACTGTCAAGTCATAAAGACGAGCACTAACAATAACATCACCTGATATTGTTATCGTACCATCCAGAGACAAAACATCTGTATTTGCTGTTGAATGCACAGTAGTGCTATCTATTGTATAACCATCATGCCATGATGTGGTTACAGCGCCCAAGTGCGTAAGCGATATGCCCAAAAGGGCACATATCACAAAAAAATTTTTTATATTTTTTCGTATCATCTTTTCTCCCTTTTAAAAGGATAAACAAAAAATACCAACTCCTCCTATGTAATAAGCAATTCTAAATTTTTCAAGCTAACTTTTTCTCCTCTCTTTTTAAAAAAATGTTAAAGTTAATCCTATAAAACCACAAAAATAAATTTTTAATTTTTTTATGTTAGGGACCAAGAATAAAAATATTAAAGATTAGCAAAATTAATCGAAGAAATACGTTAGAATAATTTTTGATTAATTTCATTTAACCCTCTCCTACTCTTTCTCTTTTTGTCCTGCCTTGCTTGCTAAAATTTTGAACTTTTTTTATGTTCTCCTGTTAGTCGCAATCAAGACCTCTTATCAAAGATGTTAACTTTTGCATCTTAAATGTCAAGGATAAGTTTTGTAAAAGACAACTTTACAATATCATATTTGTGTGCATATATTTGTGAGGTAGTTTACTCTTATATATATGTAAAAAGTAAAGAATTAAAAAAAAAAATTAAAAAAACCTATATTTAAAATATGAAATTTAGGAAACTTTATGAATAAAAAAATAAATTTTTTCTCACTTGAAAGACAATACAAAAAACATAAAAAAAATATTTTGCAAAATATTAAAAATGTTTTGGAAGAACAAGCCTTTATTGGTGGACATTTTGTAACAGATTTTGAAAAAAAATTTTCAAAGTACACAAGAGCCACACATACTATTGCTTGTAATTCAGGCACAGATGCTTTGTGGATGGCACTAAAAGCATTAGATGTCAAAAAAAATTCTATAGTATTAACAACACCATTTTCTTTTATTGCATCAAGTAGCGAAATTACTGCACATGGTGCTCATCCTGTTTTTATAGATATTGATAAAGATACTTATAATATAGATGCTGAAAAAATAAGTCTTTGGCTAGAATCTAACTGCATAAAAAAAGATAATAAAACAATACACAAAGAAACTGGATATTTAGTTGAAGGAATTTTGCCCGTAAATATTTTTGGACAATGTGTAGATTATAAAAAAATTAAAAATCTAGCACAAGAATTTAATCTTTGGATTATAGAAGATGCTTGCCAATCTATTGGAGCAACTGATAGCCAAAATATAAGTTCAGGTAATTTGGGCAATATTGCTTGTTTTTCTTTTTATCCAACAAAAAATTTAGGTGCTTTTGGTGATGGTGGTTGCTGTACAACAAATAATGAGTTTTTAGCGGAAAAGCTTTTACAAATTCGTAATCATGGTAGAAAATCTCATTACAATTATGAAATGCAGGGTGTAAATAGCAGACTTGATGCTATACAAGCAGTAATTCTTGATTACAAGCTAAATTTTATTGATGAATGGAATAATAAAAGAAGAGAAATTGCTCAGTATTATAATAAAAAATTTGCAAAATTAGATTTTATAAAAACCCCCTGCTACGCCCAGGTAGCTACGCAGAGCAAGCATGTTTATCATCAGTATTGCATAGAAATTTTGGGAGAAAATAGGGATTTGATTGCAAAAAATTTGCAAGATCTAGGGATTGGCACAAATATTTATTATCCAAAAAGTTTAGATCAAATAGAATTTTTAAGTAAAGACACAAGATTAAAAACTGAGTGTCCTATTGCAAATAATTTAACACAAAATATTTTGGCTTTGCCAATTTGGCCTGAATTAAAGCGTGATGAGATTGGGTATGTTGTTGAGGGAGTTAAGCAACAAATAGAAAATGTCTCAAATAAAATAGAGCGGGGCACCACGTTGTTCGCCCAGCGCTAACACAAGCTGGCCTGCATCGCAGGCAGTTTTAGCTTTACAAACAATTTATAAATTTTTTGAAATTATTTTTTTAAAAAAATAAAAATATTACGTTCTTGCCGGCAATGCCGGCCAAAATAAGGTAGCGCTGGGCGAAGCGAAGCTGGTGCCCCGCGATTTTAATATGAATCATAAAAAATTATTAATCTCGATAGAAGGCATAGATGGTTCTGGAAAAAGTTTGCTTTCTCTAAATTTATATAAAAAATTTTTAGAGAAAAAATTAGACGTAGTTTTAACTAAAGAACCTGGTGGTACAATTTTAGGTCAAAAATTGCGTCATATTTTGCATGAGGAAAAAGAGTATGTTTGTGATCTATCTGAATATTTACTTTTTGCTTCAGACAGAGCGCAGCACTTTGCCCAAGTTGTAATTCCAGCTTTAAATCAAAATAAAATAGTAATTTCAGACCGCATGGCCGATTCTTCTTTGGCCTATCAAGGCTATGGACGAGGGCTTGATATGGAAATGATAAAAAGTGTCAACAAATGGGCAATGCAAAATATTGAACCTGATTTAACTTTTTATATTAAAATTGACGCAAAAACTGCTTTTGATAGAATCAAAAAACGCAATGAAACTTTGACTTCTTTTGAAAAAGAAAAATTAGAATTTTGGAATAAGGTTTCTACCGGTTTTGAGCAAATTTTTAAAAACAAAAAAAACGTTGTCGCACTTAATGGGACATTAAAACCTGAAGAAATTGCAGATATAGCGTTCGATATATCAACCCAGCGCTTATGCGAGCTGGGCTAACGAAAGTATCACCCTTATAAAGGGTTCAGTTGTTTTTACAAAAATAAATTTATTAAAATATGATGTTAATACCAGCACAATTATTTGTAGGTCCAGAAGATTCGTTATTACAGGAAACAGAAAAAATTTTGCAAAAAAATTTTTGTAAAAATAAAAATTCAGAAAATAAACAAAGTTGTTTTTGTTCTGAGTGCAAAAAAATTAAAAATCAGCAACACGAATCTATAATTTGGATTAATCCAGAAAAAAATTATTCTGTAAAAGATATAGACATAATTTTTGAAAAAATAAGTTTTAAATTAGAACAAGATCAAAAATTTTTTTTTATATTAAAAAAAACACAATATTTTAATGACGCTTGTGCAAATAAACTATTAAAAGTTTTAGAAGAACCACCAGTTGGTTATAATTTTATTTTGCATACAAACAATTTAAATATAATTTTGCCA
The DNA here is from genome assembly GCA_041650475.1 of Candidatus Babeliales bacterium. Classification (GTDB taxonomy): domain Bacteria; phylum Babelota; class Babeliae; order Babelales; family UASB340; genus JAIPGX01. The sequence goes on from JBAZLD010000002.1 coordinate 71,454, forward strand.
ACAATAAAATCACGATGTTACATCGTAAATTTTGTAGATGACAATTTACAAAATCTATCTTCACACTCACTTTTATCTTTTTTTTATAATAATAATTTAAATAATCCTGTAGAATTTGAAAAAGAATTAAAAAAATTAAATTTAACTGATAATCAAAGTATAGAGCTTGCAAATGAGATGCTTACTTTTTATGCTCAAAAAATAATCGAACTGCATAAAGCCGATTTTAATTCAGATAAAGAAAATTTAAACAAATTTGAAAAAATATTTGAATTTTTAAAAGAAAAAATAAAAAAGCTGCCACAATCTGGTAGTTCAAATATATTTTGGAAAAATTTATATATCTCTTTTCCCCTAAAAATAATTTATCATAAATTATGAGCTTTCTAGCAAAAACAAAAAAATACTTATTATTTTTCATAGAAACACAACTTGTAACAAGCCTTTTTGCTTTACCAATTCTTGTTTGTTGGGGTATGCCATTATCAATTGCAACTTTTTTAGGAAATTTAATTTTTGAACCAATTTTAGCAATATTTTTAATTTTAAGTTCTCTGGTATTTTTTACAGAACTGTTTAACATGCCCAATAATTTTTTAATATTTTTATTAAACAAATTGGCCTTTGTTTGGGAAAAAATGCTTGATTGGGGACAAAGTTCTTGGCTACTTTGTTTTGCAAAACCAAGCTTAATAATACTTTTTTTAATGTTTTTAATATCCTTTTTAATTTTAGGTCACAAAAAAATAAATTCTAAAACTAAAAAATTATTAGCTTTAACTCTTTTTTTATTTATAAATTTTTTTGTTTTATATTTTTTTCAAACTTTAACAAGACCAGAAAAACTAATATATCAAGATAAACTTTATATAACAGTTCACGATAACAAGCTAAAAATTACAGATTATGGCTTATTAAAATATAAAAGATCTTTAGATAAATTTTTAGAATTTGAACTAAGACCATTTATATTAAAAAATTTTGGCACTCTAAAAGTAGAGAGTTTAGAATTAAAATATAACAGCAAATATAAAAATAAGATTATTAAAGAGTTTGAAGAGAATTTTGATTTTTAATTATTGCCGACAGTTTTTGACTGCACACGGGGCGCGGTCAAAATGAAATAATATATATTTCTTTATTTTTTTATATTTTGTTAGTTCAAATTAGCTGCGCGTTTCGTGTTGCTAACAGAGTGTTAGACCCCAGTGTGTACTGGGGAATAAAAAAACCTATTCCCACACCAAGTCAGAATTCATGATATCATCTAAAAAATTATTAAAAGATCTATTTTCAAAAATAATTTGATAAATACCCGTGCATACAGGCAAGTTAAGATTGTGTTTTTGTATAAGTTGATAAACAGATTGAACTGTATTAATACCTTCAGGCAAAATTCCCAAAATTTTTTCTATCTCCTGTAAACTTTTGCCTTCACCTAAAAGTTGCCCAACAGTCATATTTCTACTCTGCAAACTACTTGAAGATAAAAATAAATCACCCAACCCACTTAAACCATACGTAGTTTTGGATTCCCCTCCTAAAAATTTGCAAATTTCAGCCATCTCGGCAAAACCACGAGTAAGTAAAAATGCAATAGTATTTTGACTACTCAAATATCCTCGAGCAATACCAACAATTAAAACTAAAACATTTTTGAGAGCACCTGCAACTTGAATTCCAATGACATCACAAGACATGTATGGCATAAAATATGAATTTTTTAAATTTTGGGCTAACTCTTGCGTTAAATCTATATTACAACATGCAACAGTAGAAGCTGAATAACACTGATTAGCTAACTCTTGTGCAAAATTTGGTCCCGAAACTACACCTATTTTTGTATTTGTTCCTAAAACATTTTTTATAATATTGCTAGGCAAAAAAAATGTTTTTTGTTCTATGCCCTTGCTAAGCACTACAAAAATTTGATCTTTTTTTCTAAATTTTTTCACTTCGAATAAAATTTGTCTTAAAAATTTTACAGGTATAGCTTCAAAAACCCACGTGCTACCTAACAGTGCTTCTTGCAAATTATTAGTGGGTATTATATTAGAACTAAGTTTTATGTTTGGTAAATATTTGAAATTTTCTTTGTTTTTTAAAATGTCTTGGGCAACTTCTTGCTCATAACACCATAATTTAACTTCAAAATTATTATTTGCTAAAACTGTTGCAAAAGCAGTACCAAATGCTCCCGCACCTATTACAGTAACTATTCCAGACATTAACTCTCCCAAAAATAAAATTTAATATCCAAAATTTCTTTTTATGTTTTTAAAATCATGCAAGCATTTATCAAAATCTGCCATCGTAATATCTGGCCACAAACAATCTAAAAATATAAATTCACTATAAGAAGCTTGAAAAAGTAAAAAATTACTAATTCTTTTTTCACCACTGGTTCTTATTATCAAATCGGGATCAGGTATACCAACAGTTAATAAATGCTGACTAAAAAGATTTTCATCTATCTGATCTTCAAGCAAAATACCTGCTTTAACTTTTTGAGCAATTTTTTTTGCCGCTTCAGAAATTTCGTTTTTAGCGCTGTAACAAAACAAAATGTTTAAAATTAATTTCTTCAAATTTTTTGTTTGTTCTTCTGTTTGAGCAATAAGGTCACAAGTATTAATTGGAAATAAATCTCTTTTACCCAAAAATCTTACACTTACCTCTTGTTTTATTAGTTCAGGCAATTGAGAAGAAAATTCTTCAATCAATAAATAATTAAATAAATAGTTTTTTTCTGTTTGAGATCTATTAAAATTTTCTATAGAAAAAGCATAAAAAGAGAGATATTTTATGTTATTTTTTAAACAAAATTCAACAGCAATTTTTAAAGCTGACAAACCCTTTTTATGACCTAAAAAAGTTTGTAGTTTATTCTTTTTTGCCCATCTTCTATTACCGTCTGGAATTATGGCAAGATGTTGCATTTTAACCCTTTTTTATATAAAAATTCTAATTTTATAAATATTAAACATAAAATATACCGTTTTTTTAATAAAAACAAGATCAATTTATTGACTATTTGACATAATAGCTTTAATAAATTATTATAATTTATGCTTAATTTTAATACAAAAACATTAAAAATTACTGAAGTTGGGGAGGGTCAAAAAAATTATGAAGATAATAAAAAATAATATAAAAGCCGTTATTTTTGATATGGACGGCACAATTATCGACACAGAAAAAATCTGGAAAAACATAACAAAACAATATTTGCAAAAAAAAGGTTTTTTAACACTTTCCCAACAACAAGAACAAATATTAGATTCTCTTTCTGGGATAGGGCTTGAAAAAGCTTGTTTAATATTGAAAAAAGAATTTAAAATTGCAAATCCAATAGAAGAAATGATGCAAGAAAAAATTGTCCTTGCAAAACCTCAGATGTTAAATAATGTTGAATTTATCAAAGGTTTTCAAGAGTTTGCATATCAATTAAAAAACAATTCTATTCCAGCAGGAATTGCAACCAATGCTGATGGTGATACACTTGCAACGCTAAATAAAAAAATGAATTTTGAAAATTTTTTTGGTAAAAACATATTTTGCGCAGAACATGTTGGAAACAAATTAAAACCAGATCCAGCGGTTTTTTTACATACAGCAGATAAATTAAATGCAAAACCAGAAGAATGCCTTGTGTTTGAAGACTCTATTCATGGTTTTATGGCTGCCCAAAAAGCAAACATGAAATGTATTGCAATAAAAAATACAATAAATAAAGATCAATTACATCTTGTTCATGGATATATAGATAATTATGCACAAGCAGAAGAAACAATTAAGAAACTAATAAAATAATAATTTTTAAAAACATGTTTTTAAAAGAGGTTATATTATGAAAAATATTAAAAAATATTTAATGGCTACTTTAGCCATTTTATTCTTTTTTTCAGCAAACTTTGCAATGGGAGATGGATTGCTTCCTACCGTAAATGAAATCTTTCCACCAGTAAAAGAAGGTAGTGGAAAGATTCTTATAATTAGTGGTGTATCAACATCTGGAAAAACTACGATTGCAGATCATTTGCATCACTTAATGCTTAATATTCCAGAAGATCAAGAAATAGAAGAAACTGATTCATGCGAAGAAAGTGACTGGGAACATTTAGCATTAGATGAAATGAAATGGAAAGGTCTTAATATAAACAAACTCACAGGACGAAATTTCAGAAAATTCGAAACCGCCTATAATAAAAAGCAAGGTCAATTAAGCTCAATTAATTATTATTTATGCATAAAAGCAATAGAAAAAGCTAATATTGGAATAAATGTAATTTGCGATACAGTATTAGATGAGGGAGGCGATAATCTTAATGCATTTGTTTCTGAAATAAGATCAAAAAAAATTCAATGTTATTCAATTTTAGTTTATTGTCATATTAATGAAATTTTAGAAAGATTAAAAAAAAGAAATGAAGATTCTGATACTGAAAATCATAGAGATGCATTTACAAATGTCATAGTACCATATAGTACAATGTATTCAACTTCACCAAGAAGCGATTGTAGTCCAAGAGGACCGCTTGGGAGCTTAACTAAAGACAATATCAGATCTATATCTACAAGTCCACTAGTACACGGCTGCGTAGAAACATACACACAAGAAAAATTTCAAACCAGACTTGAAAGTATATTTGGTTTTCTTAATGAAAGCGAAAAAGTTTATATATATCCTAAAGCGAATTATGATTTTTATGTTCAGAATCAAGATCCTGAATTAAGAAATGAAAATACAGCAGAAACTTGTGCTCAAAAAATAAAAGCATTTATTGATACTAAAATTGGTAACTCTACTTTTAAGCCAATAGAAGAAGAAGATATAAGTTTTGCTGATCAATTAATTAATGGTAATGATAGTTTTTTTGAGAAAGAAGACGACGACGAAGATAGTAATAGCAATGATAAAGAAGAATTAAACTAAATTTAAAAATAATTTTCTAAAAAAAGCCTTAAAGTTAAAAAACTTTGAGGCTTTTTTATTTTTTAAGTAAGATAAAAAAACAAAATTTAATTTATTACTAAATAACAATTAATTTATTCAAACAGTTAGGATCAAATATGTCACAAAACAAAATATGGTTTAAAAATTGTTTAGAAAATAAAAATTTAATTTCAAAAATAGAAAAAATTAAATTAATAATAACAGATGTTGATGGTGCATTAACAGATGGTTATATCTATATAACTCCAGATAGAGCAGATACTGTATCAAAGAAATTTTCTGTTCAAGATGGTTTTGCAATGAGCGAAGCACTTAAAAACAATCTTATTAGAATCGCATTTTTAAGCGGCAGAAATGATGTAGTTACAAAAATACGTGCAAAAATGCTTGGTATTCCTGACGATATGTGCATAATTGGTTCTACAAACAAACCAGAAAAAATAAAAACTTTACAAAAAGATTATAAAATATCAAAAGAGGAAACTTTGCATTTTGGTGATGATTTTTTAGACTATCAAGTAAAAGATGTAGTTAGTATATTTGCATGTCCAGATAATACTCCATTTTATATAAAACATGCAGCAGATTTACTAATACCTAAAAAATCAAATAATAATGCTTTCAGGCTATTATTAGATTTAATTTTATATGTTCAAAAAAAGCACTTTGTGCAAGAATTAATTACAAAATCTCTTGAATAATTTTTAAACATAAAATTCATTTAAATAAATGGTAATAAGAATAAAAAATTTTTTAAAAAACTTACTTAAATCAACTTATATTTTAATACCAATTATTATAATTGCTTTTACTCTTTTTTATTTTTCTAAAACAGAAAATAAAAAAATAAATAAAAAAAAAGTAAATAATAATTTAAATACAGCACAAATTGTAATTCAGGATTTTAATTTTCAACAGGTTGACAATAACAACAATTATAATTGGAAAATTAATTCAGAATCAGCAAAACTTTATAAAGAGACAAATAAAGTAGAGTGTCTAAATATTGTTTGTAATTTAATAAAAGATAATAAAGAAATAGCAAAACTTAAATCTGAAAAAGCTATAATTAATAAAAATAATAACAAAGCTTATTTAGAAAAATTATCTGGACAATTTTATAATAACATAATCTTGGATGCACAAGATGCAGAAATTGATTTAAAAGATCAGAATATTATCATGACAAATGGAGTTATAACTCAAATTACACAACCCGACAAGCAACTACAGCCGTAAAAGATTTTGTTCCAAAATTATTTAAAACTTTTGCAGCATTTTTTAATGTTGCGCCAGTGGTACAAAGATCATCAACAAATAAAATATTCTTGTTTTTTAATTTTGCTAAATATTTTGGTTTTACAACAAAGGCACCCAGAAGATTATCTTGTCTATCTTTAAAAGATAATTGTGATTGAAAAATAGTTTTTTTGTTACGTCTCAAAACATTAATAACCGGAATGCCCGTTTTTTTGCTCAAATATTTTGCCATGACATGTGATTGATTATAACCACGTTTTATATAACGCGTCCAATGTAATGGTATCGGAACAATAAAATCTATCTCTAAATTTTTTATAGGAATTTTTTGTAAAATCAATTTAGCTAATTGTTTGCTGGCTAAAATATCTGAAAAAGCTTTTTTTAAAACTAATGAACGTAAAGGGTCTTGATAATCAGAAACAGAAAAAACTTTTATATTTTTATTTTTTGTAACCGCTAAATAAGTCGATACAATAGGTTTAATTTTTCTAAAACAATTATTACAAAAAATTGCATCTTGATCTGTCAACTGATTACAAGACCGACAAAAGGTTGGGAAAAAAAATTTTTTTAAATTTTTTATAACTAATCGTAAAATCAAACCGTCATCCAAATAACAAGATGTATAATTAAATTACTTATAATACCAGCAACTACATCTCCTAAGATTATACCTAATCCAAATGGAAGATTTTCTGTTTTATGATATATGTTACGATAAATAAGCGCTCTTCTTGCAAAATTTATAATATGAAAAATAACAAATCCAAAAACAGCTAGCTTAAAATAAAATGGTACATAAATAAATGTAACAATAAGTCCAACTATTTTATCAATTACAATATTTTGTGCAAATTCTTCAGAAATAAATTTTGATGCAAGCCAAACTACTAAAAAAACAAAAATTACTGCTAATAAAGTGACCCAATTAAAAAATGTAATGTTAAAACTACGTAATAATTTTCCAATAATTATTACGGGAAAAGCAAACAAAGATGCTATAACGCCACCAAATGGCCAATAACCAATTTTACCTAATGTAGAAATATCATAACAATATTCTTCAACTCTTCTTAAAATTCCCATACCAATATCTCCCTAAAACTCCTAAAACACCTATAAAAATAAATAAATCCGCAAAATTAAATGCTGGCCAATGCCACGATTTTATATGTAAATCTATAAAATCTGTAACACTAAAATATATAAATCTATCCAAAAGATTTGAAATTGCTCCTGATAAAATTAAAATATTAAAAAAAATATTTTCTTTTTTGCGATATTCAAAAAAAGTGTAAATAGAAAATAAAATAATTATCAAAGATACAATCGCTGTAAGAATAATAAAGCCTAATTTTTCGCTAGAACCAAACAAGCCCCAAACCACACCACGGTTATGCACTAGCCTTAAATTCAATACAGAGGCTAATTTTATTTTAGTATCAGCTAAATTATTTAATGCCCATAATTTTGTCATACGATCAACAAAAAAAGTAGCAAAAAAAATTCTAACGTAAGATATTAAATTATTTTTTTTCATATTTTCCGTTCGTGGTGAGCCTGGTCGAATCCATTTGAACGAATTACTTATAAAGCCCTAAGCTCTGCCCCTAATTTTTTGCATTTTTCGACTGCCAAATTCCAAATTTTATCAATTTCTTCTTTTTCTAATGTTTTTTCAGGATGATTTAAACAAAGTCTAAAAGTCAATGATCTTGTATCACCCCAATCTTCTTTTTCAAAAAAATCTATTAATTTAACACTGGAAACAAGTTCACTTACAGAATATAATTCTTTCTCTAAATTTGTTGCCGTTAAAGTTACTGGCACCATTAAACTTAAATCAAAAAAAGTTTCTTGATATTTAGGCAATTCTTCAAATTTGATAACTTTTGGTTCAAAATTGATTAAAAAATTTGCATCAAGATCAAAAAAGAACGCATCACTTTCTGGCAAAACATCTAATTTATTTAAAAATAGAGGATCCACTTTGCCTGCTTGACCAATTAAGATGTTTTCAAAATAAATATCTGCTGTTTGATATTGCATTGCCCAGCTATCAAATTTTGTTGCTTGTTTCCAAATTATTAAATCAGATTTTATGCCAATAGAACTTAATAATTCAACAACATAATTTTTGCATTCATAAAAATCGACTTTTTTCCTTTTTTCAAAAATAATGCCTGATAAATATTTTTTTTCTTCTATTTCGGAACTCATCACGTCAACTCTCTCAGCATCCCGTCCGGCGTAGCCACCTTGGGCGAAGACGGATTGCACAGGCCAAATTTTTGCAATTTCAAAAAATCTCAAACTTTCGTTATTTGCAAAATTATCTTTTATATTCTTAAATAAACCTGGCAATAGAGAAGTCAAAAGTTTTTTATTATTTTGTGAAACTGGATTAATAATTTGATATGTAACAGGCATATCTGCAAGCATAATAGATTCTAAAAATTGCTCATCATAAAGCGCATAATTTTGCTGCTCTATCATTTTAACTACGTTAGATAAAAAATATTTGATCTTACGTTGTCTAAAAATTTTAGATAGATCAGACGGTTCTTTTGTTATCGGTGGAATTTTTAAAGCTAATTTTTCAAAACCATAATATCGAATTACTTCTTCTAAAATATCTTCTTTTATTTTAATATCTTTGGAACTTCTAAACGTAGGTACGGTGATATTATAAATAATATCCTGATTTTTTTTAAAATCTTGTACAAGTTCTATTTTATTTTTTTCAATTTTAAAACCAAGTCTTGTTAAAGTAAATTCTATGTCGTATTGGTTTAACTCTAAACCTGAACGTTTTTCTAAAAATTCATGACTAATTTCTATGGTGGTAGGCTTTGTTTCAGGTCCAACAGATAAAATATTATCTGCAGATTTTATTTTAATCCCAAAATTTTTTGCTAATTTTAAAAATCTACAAATACCTTCTATGTTTTGATTAGAATCTAAAGTTTTTTCAAATCTGCTTGAAGATTCGGTTCGCAAACCATTACGCATGCAAGTTCTTCTTATAGTTGCTGCATCAAAATTGGCAGATTCAAAAAAAACAGACTTTGTATCAGCATTAATTCCAGAATCAACTCCACCCATAACTCCCGCTAAACACAAAGGCTTTTTTGCATCAGCTATAACCAAATCTTTATCTGTTAAAGCTAATTCAGTATTATCCAAAAGAGTTAATCTTTCTTTGTTTTTAGCAAATCTTGCAATAATCTTATTGCCACTTATTTTTTGTGCATCATAAACATGTACTGGTTGAGACCAGTCTTGCATTAAATAGTTCGTTAGATCGACTATGCCATTGATTGGTCTTTGTTCAATTTTGAGTAATCTACTCATAATAAATGGATTACTTGGTTTATTTTCAATAGATTCAAAATAAATGCCAGCAAATCTTGGACATATTTTTAAATCTTCAATCTCTATTGATACTAAATTTTCTTTAGTAAAATTAGCTTTATCTTTATAAGAATCAACTATTTTATATTCTAAAAATTCTTTTAATTCTTCTTGCTTATCTTTAAATTGTAAATCCATTATTGCCGCAATTTCTCGTGCAAAACCTCTATGTCCCCACATATCAGGTCTGTGCGTAATAGATTTATTATCAACTTCAATTATAACGTCTTGGGTTTCAAATTTATTTTTCCAACCCCCACTTAAATCGTTTTGATCTATATCTAGTGGTGGAATCAAACCCTCTTTGTCCAAATTAAAATCTTTTAAAGTGGCCCAATTTATTTTATCCCCAGATTTATGAACCATATAAATCAAATCTTTAGCTGGCAAATTTAAAAAACTTCGCGAATCATCACGTTCTTTTAAATCAAACTCTTTTTCCCACTCAGGTATAAAAACTCTATAAAATCCAGCCTTTTGATTTAAAATTTTACACACAGCAAAATTTTTTAAATCAAAATTTATTTTGTAACTTTTTTCTATCTCGGCTACAACTTTATTAAATTTTACAACAAGAAAATCTATATCTTGTTTTTTCCAATCAGCGTTTATATGGTCAAAAATCCAGGCTATAGAGAGTTTCATAAATTCACCTATTTTTGTCTTTAAAATAATTTTAATTGGCCAGAAATAAATTATTATAAATTTAGCTATTTAAACAATTTTTGCAATTCTAACAATTTGTCTCTTAATGCAATAGCTTGTTCAAAATCCAAATTTTCAGCTGCTTGCCTCATCTGTAATTCAAGTTGCTCAATTAAAAGCTGCGCCTCTTTTTTATCTTTAATATCTAATTTTTCTTTAATTTTACCTGAACCTAATTTAGATGCTTTTGCAATTTGTTCTTGTAACTTAGATATACTTTTTGTAACTTCTCTTTTTACACTTTGCGGCACAATATTATGTTTTTTATTATATTCTTTTTGAATCTCCCGCCTTCTTTCAGTTTCTTGAATAGCCTGTTGCATAGAGTTTGTAATTTTATCCGCATAAAAAATAACTTTACTTTCTGTGTTCCTTGCGGCACGACCAACAGTCTGCACCAAAGATCTAGTATTTCTTAAAAAACCTTCAATATCAGCATCCATAATTGCAACAAGCGCTACCTCTGGAATATCTAAACCCTCTCTTAATAAATTTATTCCAACAAGGCAATCAAATATTCCCATTCTTAATTTATTTATAAGTTCGGTTCTTTGTGGAGTTTTTATTTCAGCATGCATATAGCAAACTTTAATTTCTTTATCTTGAAGATATTTGGCTAAATTCTCAGCCATTTTTTTTGTTAAAACTGTAACAAGCGTTCTATAACCATTTTTGGTTGTTTGATTAATTTGTTCTATAAGATTGTCTATTTGACCTTCTCTTTTTTTAATCTCTATTTGTGGATCTAAAATACCAGTAGGACGAACAATCTGCTCTACAATATTATCAGCATTTTTAAGTTCATATTGAGCCGGTGTAGCAGAAACAAAAATTACATCTTTAAAAAATTTTTCAATTTCTTCAAATTTTAAAGGCCTATTATCAAAACTTGAAGATAATCTAAAACCGTATTCTACCAAAGATCTTTTTCTCTCTTTATCACCCTTATACATGCCAACAAGTTGTGGTATTGCAATATGAGATTCATCAATAATTAATAAATAATCTTTATCAAAAAAATCGAATAAACAATATGGTGCTTGTCCAGGTAATCGACCATCAAAATATCTTGAATAATTTTCTATTCCAGAACAATATCCTGTTTCTTTTAGCATTTCAATATCATGGTTAACTCGAGTTATAAGACGCTCCCTGTATAACGGATTTTGCATTTTTTCAGATTCAATATCTAAATCTTTTTTAATATTCTCAATAGCCTTACTCATTTTTTCTTTTGTAGTTAAAAAATGTTTTGCAGGAAATATTAAAATATTATCTATTCTAGATAAAACATTATTATTATGCTTATCTACAAGTTCTATTAAATCTATTTTGTCGCCAAAAAGTTCTAGTCTCAAATTACTATTTAAATATGGTAAATTTATAGTAATAGTATTACCCAAAACTCTAAAAGTCCCAGATTCAGATTGCATATCATTACGTTTATACTGTATAAAAACAAGTTTATCTATCAGATCTTTTCGCGTAACTTTTTCACCCACCTGCAAACTAAGGGTCAAATCTCTATAATCCCACGGATTTCCCAAAGAATATATTGCAGAAACAGAGGCTATAATAATAGTATCAGGTCTATTTATTATCGAAGCTGTTGCTTCAACTCGCAATCGTTCTATTTCTGAATTAACTTTTGTTTCTTTTGGAATATAAATATCTTGAGCAGGCAAATAAGATTCTGGCTGATAATAATCATAATAACTAACAAAATAGCAAACTTTGTTTTCTGGAAAAAATAAAGAAAATTCTTCATAAAGCTGAGCAGCCAATGTTTTGTTAGGTGACATAACAATGACAGGCTTATTTTGCTTAGCTATTACGTTGGCCAACGTAAAAGTTTTACCAGATCCTGTAACCCCCAAAAGTACGGATTTACCAGGACGAGAACTGTTTAATTCTTTTATAGCCCCAGGTTGATCACCTGAAGGAAGAAACGGATATTTAAGCTTAAAAATACTATTTTTATTTGTCATAATTATCAATTATAAATCTTTTTATAATTTAAAATATCCCAAGTAATTGCGCGGGGCACCACGCTGTTCGCCCAGCGCTAACTCATAATAGCCGGCATTGCCGGCAAAATTAATATACATATTATTTTACCAAACCATCTTCTTCAAATTCGCACTCATAAAAATATAATAATGACTCATATTCTTCTTCGAAAGATTGTTTAGAATGTCTTATCTCTTGATTATTAATATAATTTTTAATTTTTTTTAATGAAAATTTGTCAATAGTAAAAACAGCATATCCTTTTTGCCAGCTAAAATTTTCATTAAATTTTTCTCTAATAAATTTAGAAGAATAAGATTTTATTTTACAAGCAACATCTGAAATTTCATATTTTGAAGATTTTTTAATTAAAATATGTATATGATCTATAGAACCACCAATTGCAAGTAAATGCCAATTTCGAGATTCTATTAAAGACCCAATAAAATTATACAAAATAATTTTTATATCTTTTTTAATAAACGGTAAACGATTTTTTGTTGTCCAAACAAAGTGGTAATATAAACAAGAATGTACATGAGATGCCATAAATCCCCCAATAATAATACATTATATAAAAATAATTTTATTAAAAATTCAATAAGTCAAAAATTAAACAAAAATTCTGTTAATATAAAAAATTGCCTGCAATGCAGGCATACCTGTGGTAGCGCTGGGCGAACAACGTGATGCCCCGCGGTACACAAAATCTTATTTATTAAATTTAATCTTAAAATCAGCATTTTTCAAAAAAATACCAAAAATCTTTACTTATTGGATTTTTTTTACCTAAAATTCAATTGTTTTCCCTAAAGGGTGGTAAGTTTTTTCCAAAAATTCTTAAAAAAGGGGTGTTCTTATGAAAAAGTTTTTTTACTCAACAATCTTTACGTTATCAATTTTTAATTTAGTATTTTTTATTGGCAATTTAAATGGCATGATATTAGAACAACAATTTCCACCATATAACGAATCTAACTTTGATACTTGTGAGCAAATTTATTATAAACAAAATTTTTATCCAAAAAATTCTAATACTGGCATAATTGAAGGGCAAACAGAAATAATTTTTCACGTTAAAGATTCTGATCCTGATTCTGATAATATCTCTGTTGTAGATTATGAAAAAGATCCATATAATTTTGGAATAGGCGATGAGGAATTAAATAATTGGGGAGATTCCATAAGAAATTACAATCCAACAATAGAAACTTTAAATAGATTTGTAAGTAATCCAGAACAAATAACAGAGCAAAATATTCGATATATAATACGCTTTATATTTTCTCAAGCAATAAAACAGCATTTAAATAATCAAGAAGCAAACCTGATAGTAGGCTTTTTTGAAAAACTTAACACAAATAATATTAATTTAGAAAAAATATATGATCAGCTTTTAATTTTTTATTTAAAAGATATAAAAAATAATGGCCGTTATTTTCATTACATTTCAGCTGATCTAAATTCTTTTATTAAAAAATATTTTAATTGCTTAATTAAAAAAATAATCAAAACTGAAAATCTTCAAAGCATTTGTATAAATGGTATTAACAACCAAACAAATGAAATTCTTAAATCAGAACTCTTAAACAAAATAACTGAAGAAATAATACCAAACCCTCAATTATTAAATAGAATTTTTAATTTTATAAAGCTTAAAGCTGAAAAACATCTTTTAGATGAAAGAGAAATAAATACTATCTTACAATTTTTAGCAGATAAAAATTTAAATATTAAATTTTTAAATCAGTTATATGAGCAAATAGTATTTTTAATATATGACAAAACACATTTAAGATTTGACAACAATATACATGACTGGCAAAAAGGTGATTATTCTGAACACTTTTTAGCATCTTTTAAACACGAACTCCTTAAACTTATTGCTATATTAAATCAGCAAATTAAAAATTAGTTTAAATTATATAAATATTAGCCCGAGCTCTCACAAGATGAGCGCTCGGGCTTTATAAAATAATATAATTTTTCTAATTTAATTATTTTATAAATTATCTATTTGTTCTTTTTCTTTAATATTTAACATGTTGTCAGAAAAAATATCTTTCTTAAAAATTCTTGCTCTATGCTCTTTTTGTCTACCCTTATTCCAAGCAGATACCGGAGTAAAATATCCAATAATTCTTGTGTAATAATCAGCAATATCTTTACCACACATGCTACAAATTTTAGATTGACCAGCTATTGTTACATGTTTATTTATACATACACAAAAATTATAATTAACTGCAAAATGCTCGCATCCACATTTTACTGCATAATTAATTAAGCTTTCCATCTGTTTGGGATGTGTTAGTTTTTCACCAACATTAAGATGAGAAATACCACCGCCTGTTAAAACTTTTGAAAATTCGCCATCAAGTTTTATTCTATCTACAACATCACAATCAATCCATAATGGTATAAATTGATTTGAATACAAAGAATATTCCATGTTGTACATAATTTTGTCTTTAACTGCAAATTTAATTGCTAAGCTTTCTGCAGGAACCTGCTCAACATTAAAAGAACACTTATACTTTTTGCTGCATTCAGTTGCATAATTTCTTATTGTTTCAAGCAAATCATATGCCAATCTTTTACCATGATCAGAAGTTATGTTATAACCAAGTTCTTGTATACATTCATATACTCCATTTATGCCAAATGTACTGAATAAACGATTCATATGCATTAAATCGTATCTAAAAAATGGCAAAAAACCATCTTTACGTCTTTGTTCTAAAAGTTTTCTGTGAGCAATTAAAGCATCTTTTGATTGTTCAAGCTTTGTCTTTAATAAATCAAGAAGGTTTTGATAATTTCCTGCAATTTTACCTAATCTTGCCAAATTAATAGTAACAACTCTATGAGATCCTAAAGAAATACCTCCATTACCAAAACTATCACATCCCGCCAACTCAAGATCATTAACAAGTCTACAACAACTAGCAATTTTATTGCCTGAAGAAATATAAATATTAAAACAACCCTTGTCTAAATTTATTTTTGAATAATATTCTAAGGCTTGTTTATCAATAA
Organism: Candidatus Babeliales bacterium; assembly: GCA_041650475.1. Classification (GTDB taxonomy): domain Bacteria; phylum Babelota; class Babeliae; order Babelales; family UASB340; genus JAIPGX01. The sequence goes on from JBAZLD010000002.1 coordinate 86,842, forward strand.
TATTTCTATTTTCATCTATACGTAAATTCAAAGTTACAACGGGAAATCTATATGGAAATCCTGTAAAAGGATCTCCCTTACAAAACCAATCACAAAATATTTTCTGAATTTCTAATATAATATCAAAATTTGGTTTGGAACCATCAGGAAAAACCATATCTGAAAATAAATATTCTAAATTAGGTCTATCGAAAATAGAAAAATTAGTAAATGGTGATTGATGTGATGGACGCAATTTTTTATTTAAAGTGTGAACAAGAGATTGAAAATCATTTTCTATATTTTTTCTAACGACCGGATCAGTAAGATCTAAATTATCTTTTTGAATAAAATATGAATAACAAACAAATAAATCTCCAATTGCAACTGCACCGGCAATTTCTTGTGCAATTTCTATTGTTACTTCTTTTACTTGATCAATAAAAGATCGAGCTCGTTTTGCAGGAAAAGATTGCAATTGTCCCCAAAAATTACCTCTTGATAACAAAAAAAGCGATGAATATGCCCAACAATACGGAACTTGAATGGCAGTACTATCATGAAAATACAAGTCCCCTTCCCATATAGCTTTTATTGTTTGATCAGCCTTTTCTTGTCCATATTCTTGAGTAAGAATCTTATGCAAGTCATGGTAACCTAAAAGTTTTAAATGACTCTTACTCATTTCAGAAATGTAATTTCCAAAAGATCTACCATCCTGTAAATGATTCGCATTATCATCAACAGACATGTCACTAACGCGCTCCTTAAAATATCTATCCGACATTATTGATATATCTAGATTACTAGGAGCAATACCCTCATGTTCCAAAAATCTTACATCTATACTTTGATAAAGTTTTTTAAAATTTTCAGAAAAATTAAAAAAATTATCTAGCAATGCCATTGTCCATTTTCCTTTCTAAAAATTCTTTGATTTGATGATGCCGGCCAACCTTGTACATGAAGTTCTTCTTTATAAGGGCCACATACAATTAAATCTAAATTTTCAAGTAAATTTTGCGGTAAAATTTCAAATTCTCTTCCGGAATATAAAGCTATAAATTTTTTATCTTCTTTTTTTATTTTTCCACAAAGATCAATTAAAAAATTTATTTGATCTGTAGGCTCTCCTCCCAAAAAAACAACCGAATCTGCTAATTCATGCTCTTTTATTTTTTTTAAAACATCTTGCAATTCATATTCTTGCCCATAATTTTTATCCCATAATTCTTTATTTTGACAATTTTTACACCTAATCGAACAACCCGCAAAATATATTGCGATAGCAATCTTGTCAGGGATATCAATAAAAGATGTACAAATGCGAGCTATATGCCCTTTCATGATTAACCTTTCTTTATTTTTAAAAATTTTTATCCTAGAAAATTCCAGAACCCTATCCAAGGAAATGTAATTTTAAATGAAAAAAATGAAATAAGAAAACTAAAATAAAATTTATTCTTTTAGGATTAAAACTAAAAAATAAAATACCAAAATATAATCTAAAAAAAATTAATTTTGGTCTATTATTTTGAATAAAAATTTTAAGAATTTAGGATTAAATCAACTACTTTATTTATAAAAAATTCTATCTGAGATTCTTCTTCAGAATTAAAGTTAGATAAAACATAATTTGAAACTTGATCCTTGTCTTGAGGACGCCCCACTCCAAAATTAAGTCTGTAAAAATCTGTGCCTATAACATTAATAATAGAGCGCAATCCATTGTGACCTTTTGCGCTTCCTCCAAATTTTAAAACAACATCCCCAAACTTTTTTTCTAATTCATCATGAACAACCAAAATCTGTTCAGCTGAAATTCCTTTTTTTAATAAAAAATTCAAAGCTTGACCTGAATTATTCATAAATGTCTGCGGCTTTATTAAATAAAAAGAATTCTTTGCATATTCAAGATTGTCTTTTTTTAACCAAGAAAGATTTAATCTATTCGCAATTTCATCAACAATCCTAAAACCAATATTGTGTCTATTTTTATAATATTTTTGGCCTGGATTTCCAAGGCCTACTATTGCCTTAATATTTTCTTTTTTAAATTCCATAATCTTTTATTTTCTTACTAAAATTTTCAAAAATTCTTCTTTAAAAAAATTTTTTATAGATAAAATATTAATTTTATGATTTTTTTCTAAAAATTTTGGATCAAAAGTTATTGTATCTGTAATAAATATTTTATTAAATTTGCTATTTTTTATTCTTTCAAGAGATTCAGATGCAAATATTGCATGAGTAAAGCAACCAATAACACTTTTAGCACCATTTTGTAACAAAATATCACAAGCATTAACTGCTGTTCTTGAGGTATCTATGATATCATCAATTATTATTGCATGTTTATTTTTTACATCCCCATTCAATTTTAAAGCAACTGAAAAATCATTTTTTATTCTTGTTTTTTCTATATGTGCAAGATCTATATTTAGTAATTTGGCTATTTCTTTATCAAATTCAACTCGACCTTTATCTGGAGAAACAATACATAAATTATCTGAATTATTTTTGAAATTTTTTAAAAAATTTACCCAAAATTCTATCGTTTTTATTTCGATTATTTTTAGGGCAAAATTATTTTTTATTTCTGGTTCATGCAAATCTAAAACAATAATGTTATTAACGCCAATATTTTTTAAAATTTTACCAAGTAAATCTATTGGTCCAACAAATTTTCTACATGCAGATTTATCTTGCCTTGAATATGGTAAATATGGCAAAACACAAATAATTTCTTTTGCCCCCTTTTGTTTTATTAAATCTATACTAATTAAAAGATCAAAAATTTGACTATTTATGTAATTATCACAGAAATTTTCTTTCAAAAAAAAATAAAATTGCCAAACAATAAAAATTTTTTTATTTGAAAAATCTTTTTCTGCAAAATCAATTTTTATTGAACTTTCTGTATCTGCAAATTTATCAATTTCTATTGTTATTAATTCTTGATTTAAACTAAAAGCTAAAAATTTACCCCATTCAGAATATTTTGGGCTAACTATTAAAGAATCAATCATTACTCTCCCTCACCCTAAAAATAATTTTTTATTTAAAAAATTTACTAAAAAAAGATCTCTTAGATTCTTTATTTTCAATAAAATTTTGTATTTTTGTCAAAGTTTTAAAATATTCTGGCAATTTAGTCAACATTATAGACATACGTTTCCATTGATTAAATTGTATTGCAGGAATCCCGCAAATAACTTGACCATTTTCTACATCTTTCATGACACCAGATTTGGAAACTATTTTTGCACCATTACCAATTTTTATATGATCTTTAATAGCAACTTGGCCACCAATTTGACAACCAAAACCAATAATTGCTCCTCCAGCAATTCCTGTCTGCGCCAAAATCACAGTATGATCTCCGATAATCACATTATGAGCAATATGAACTTGATTATCTATTTTTACTCCATTGCCAATTACAGTTTGATCAAATGCTGCCCGATCTATAGAGCAATTTGCTCCAATTTCTACATCTTGGCCAATTTTTACTATTCCTATTTGTGGAATTTTTTTTAAACCCATCTTTGTTACGCTATATCCAAAGCCATCAGAGCCAATGACCGTCCCTGAATGTATAATGGTATTATTACCAATTATACAATTATCTAAAATCTTTACTCCTGGATATATTTTTACATTTGATCCAATAAAAACATTTTTACCCACAAAAGACTGTGCCCCAATGAAACTATCACCTTCTATTATAGTCCCATCTAAAATTACAGCATTGGATTGCACAATAACACTTTGTGCAATTTTTGCAGATTTGCTTATAAAAGCATTATCATTTATAAATTTTGCACAATTATTTTGCAAGTCTTGTTTATTTAAAAAATTTACGAGTTCACTAAAAGCTTTTATTGGATCATCAACCAATAAATACTTTTTTCCTGGAACAACAGCATCTTTTGATAAAATAAAACCAGCTTTACTATTTTTAATCTTTTCAAAAGCAATATTATCAAATACAGAATTTTCTCCTCTATCCATCAAAATTGCAAGATCCTGCGAATCTGCATTTTCTAAAGAAGAAATATTTTTAATCAAAAAGGAGTCACATATTATTGAAGCATCAGGTAATTTTACTTCTGATGCTCCAATAATATTCTTAATTTCACTTAAAGTTAAATTAAGTTGCATTACGCTTTCTTGGCCGTTTTTGTTGATTCAGCTTTTTTAGATGAATCATTTTTTGCAACTAAATCCTTAACAACTTCTGAATCATATTTTTGATCAACAACTTTAAGAACCTTATCTGTTACATCAACAGAATTAGAAACAAATAATACGCCAGGCATTCTGCTATCTAAAGCCACAGAATATTTCTCTTTTTTACAAAAATCATCAAATATTTTCATTTGTTTGTTTCTTAATAAAATTTGTTGTTTTTCTAATTCATCTTTTATTGTTTGCTCTTTATCGCTTAAATAACGTTCTGCATCCTTTTTCATTTGGACGAGTTTTTTACCTTTTTCTTCCAAAGCTTCTTGACTTAAAACTTTTTCTTGTTTTAAAACTTCTTCCTGAAAACTTACTAATTCTTTTTGTTTTTGCTGAACCGTTTTTTGAAAATCTTCTATTTTGCTTTGCATCGAAGCAGAAAGTTTTTGTCCCTCTTTAGATTTTTGCATCAAGCCAATACTATCTATAGATACCAAACCTGAAATTTTTTGACTTTTATCTTCATCTGCATTTAATAAATTTGCGCTAAAAATTACTCCAACAGCAACAAGTAATAAAAACTTTTTCACAAAAAACCCTTTCTTCTTACTAAAAAATTATACTTACAAACTCTAGAAATAAAACTTTATTAAAAATTTAGAATTATGCAATAGAAAATTAATTTTTTTTGAATTAAAATAATTAAAAAATTTGTTCAATGACTTTATTTATATCTTCTGTTTTTACAAAAGCCCCTATATCTTTATAAAAATTTTCATCATAATCTCTTGTCTTTATGACCACAGGCATACGCACAGCATGCCCCATAACAAGAGCCTGTTTTTTTGTATCAAGTGTAGATAATATAGATCGCAAAGCATTACTATTATTAACCCCAGTAAGAACAGCTTGAATATCCTTTTCGTCATTTAACAATGCAACAATTTTTGTGCCTATCTGAGATAAAATTTCTGAATCTATACTTGATGGACGTTGATCAACTATTAACAAAGAAACATAATATTTTCGCATTTCTCGTGCAATAACACCAAAAATTGTTTGTCTTGCAGTTTGTGTATTTAAAAATTTATGCGCTTCTTCTATAGTAATCATCAATTTTTTTGGTTCATCACTTTTATTTTGAGATGCTAAAAATTTTTCTGTTTTTGTAATATAAACATCATGAATCCTTCTCGTAATAATATTTGCAACAAGAAGATAACATAAAACAGAAGTATTATTACCAAATTCTAAAACAACATTAATATTTTTGTCCAAATAACTCAAAAGAGTTTTTATAAAAGATTCGCCTGAAAAATCTTTTTTTAAAAAAGAAAAATTTTCTAATCTTTTTAATTTTCTATATAAAGCTCCAATAGATTCTGGATGTGCTCCAATTTCTTGAGCAAATTCTTTTATATTTTCACCCTGACCTAATAAAACTTTTAACCAATCTTGTTTAAATTTATTAACAATTAAATATGCAGCTTCAAGTGCCGTTGGATGTAAATTTAGTTCATTTTGCAAACTAATTATATCTTCAATATGAATATCTCGATAACTCAAGACAACTTCAACATCAGGGCTGCATCCACGTCTAAGCGTAGATTCTGGATCTAAAGAAAAAATTGCTACATTATTTGCAAAAAGAGTTTTTAAGCCTTTTACAAAAGAAAAACCTCCCCCTTCTTTTCTTGCCTGAAAACCATATTCACTATGCATATCAAAAATAAGATTTACAGCTTTTTGGTTTTTAATTAAACCTGCTAAAATTAATCTTGTTATAAAAGTTTTTCCAGTACCGCTTTTTCCAAAAATACCATTGCTACGTTCAGTAAATGCATCTAAATTTATGCAAACAGGAGTATCCATATCTAAAGGCACACCAATATTAAAATAATTTTGATCTTGTTTTGAATCTCCAAAAATTTGAGCAACATTTTTTGAACTCGCCTGATAAACTGCAGCAAAGTGTTCAGGAATAGTTTTTACTGGCATACAATTATTATCTTTGTCTAACATCAACATAGGTCGCAGTTTAACTTTTGCATAAATATCTCTTTTTTTTAAAATATCTTGCAACAAACTTTCTTCTTGATCAGGAGGAAAAAGTAAAATATCTGGATTTGTAACATCTAATTCTAAATCTGTTATTAAAGAAAAAAATGTATGTTTTTTTCCAACGATAGAAACAAATTTTCCAGTCTTTACATCTTCTAATGGGCATGATGCATCTAGTCTCATTACAAGACCTTCAACTAATGAACCTGATAAAATATTTCCGAGTTTTTTCATTATCTTTGCAATAATTTATCACTATTGGCTGCAAATATAGTAAGCATATGCGGCCATTGTGCTGGTAATTTCATTTTAATTATTCTTAACGACTCTTCTGTTATTAAATCACATTCTCTAATATCAAGATATTCTAACTTCGAACAATTTTCGATTAAAAATATAATAGTTTGATCTGTTATTTTTTTAAAACCAAACAATTTAACTCTTCTTAAATCTTGGCATAATCTAAATAAATTTATTAATCCATTATCTGTTATCGTTTCAGACTTAAAAAGATCAATCTCTTGCAAACTAGGACACATTTGACCTAAAAAATCTAAATCAGAATCAAAAACACTATCACAATTCCAAAGTTTTATTTTATTTAAATCGCGACAATTTTGGATTAAACAATGCAATCCTACAGCAGTTAAATTTTCAGAAAAACAAAATTCTATATCCTGCAAGTTGCGACAACCTTGTGATAAAAAAAATAAACTCTGATCTGATATTTTTTTGCATCCATAAAGATTAATTTTTTGCAGCAAATTGCAACCTTGTGAAATATGATATAGGCCATTATCAGTAACTTTTCTGCAATTTTTAAGGTCTAAAATTCGCAAATTGTGACAATTTTTAATAGCTTCCAACACTCTATCATTAGTGTAATGTTTAAAAAAAAGACTCATATCGCCTAAATTAATTTCTATAAGATTGGGAAATCTTTTAAGTAATTTAATTAAAATTTTACTAGTTAATTCTTTTTTATGATTTAGTTGATCAAAATAACATTTATAATCATGAATATTAAAGATTGGATTACAACTTTGTCCAAGATCCTTTAAAATCTGGCACACAAGCATAAGACTATAAAAATCTTTTATTTCAAACTCTTCTACAATTTTTTCAAAAATTTCAATAGGCAAATTAGTTAAACTTGGAGATTGTGTTGCATCATAAAAATATTCATTTACAAAATTATAGTTAATTGTGGAATTTGTCTGCCCCTTCGTATTATTAATCTCTTTATTAATTTCTAAATTATGACTTGCTAGAGCCAGTAGAAAGATTATTGACAAATTTATACTCACAAATTTTCCTTCCCTAAAAAAACATACCTACCAAAATCAATTTAAAAATTTTTTTATATTTAAAATCAATCTTTTGTGAAATTTATGATTTTATGATCATATAAATAAAAATTTTTTTAATAATTTTAACTTAAGTCATATAGTTTTTTTGATAAAAAAATTAAAACCCAGGATAGTTATATCCTGGGTTTTAATAAGCTATTTAATTTATTTTTTTATATAAATTACCAACTAGAAGAAAGAGTTCTTCTTAAATTACATGCATATCCTTCTGGATTAAGCATATCTATAATAACCAATCGCCTATGATTTCTCACATAATCTAATACAGACTGAATATTATCAAGATTACATGAAACTTTAATAGTAGTTAATTTGCGACATTTCTTTATAATATTTAAAAGTCCAGTAACAGTTATATTTTCACACCCAACAAGATCTATAATTTTTAAATTATTACAACTTTTACTTATACATTCCAAACTAATATCTGTTATATACTTACAACCTGTAAGTATAATTTCTTCTATATATTTTGCTTTATAAGGGTCTTGATGACTCATATCTCCATAGAAAAAAATATTATTATTTAAGAAATCTCTATTATAAGCAAAAAAGCAATCTGCTCCCATTGATGGCGCACCTAAAGTTGTAGATAAATTTAGACGTTTATTGTTTTTAACATCAGCATTAATTTGCTTTCGAAGCGCCGCATTAAGAACAGGATTAAAAACATATTCATCATTTGTATCATCACACAAAAGCTTTGAACATCCTCCACCTGCTAAACAAGATTGATTAGCAGATAAAAATGCACAAATTATAGCTAAAAACTTTATAATTTTAATATTTTTAATGTTTCTAATATATTTCATATTAACTCCTCCAAAGTTAGTTAAATAATTTAAAAAAATTATACGTCCTAAATGAAAATTTTGTAAAATATTTACATAAAAAAATTTATTGGATATAAAGATTTTTAATAAAAAATTTAATTTACTAATTTCAATAATATTAAAAAATTTAAATCATACCTATTTACAAATTTTCTTTTGTATCATCATCATCATAATGTTCCGTATTATAATATCCCGCATTTCGTAGCATTTTGTCATATTCATCTTGCACTGATTTTTGCATAATCTCTAAATTAACTCTTTCCAAAGTAACATTTTTATTTTCTCTAAAATATGCTAATATTTCGCTGTTATCAAAATCAATAGAAACTTGAATCTTTCTTAATTTTTTACAATTATTTATAATAGGTAAAATTCCATTAATAGTTACATTTGGACAATTAGCTAAATTTATAGTTTCTAAATTTTTATAAAATTTACCTATAATAGCTAACCCTGTACCTGTTATACCATTACAATTTGCAAGTATAATTTCTTTTATATATATAGTTCTATACATTTTTTCGTCTTGTAAATTACGTACATTATCATTTATGTAATTAAAATAAGAATCTGTTCCATCCTTTGGCGCACCCAAGGTTTTAGATAAATTTAAACATCTATTAGCTTGATATTGCCCAAGTATAATACCAGGAACTGGATCTGAATCTGATGAAAATAATTCAGGAAAAGGAACTGAAGATAAAAATGATTTTGAACATACTCCACCTGCACAACAAAATTGATTAGCAGATAAAAATGCACAAATTATAGCTAATATATACAAAAATTTTGTAATTTTAATATTTTTAATTTTTCTAATATTTATTATATATTTCATATTAATTTCTCCCTGTTTATAATAACACGCCACTATTTATATCTAAATTCTCGATCATTTATAAATATATTTAATCGATTTTGGGGATATCTTCCCTCATTTAATCTCTGCACACAATTTAATAAAGGTTGATCTTGTAATGAAGCTTGATCTTGCCGAATTTTTTGCGTAACAAAACTATTTATATTTCTACTAAGATTTTTAATAAGATTATCTTTATCTCTTTTTTCTTTAGCTACTCTTTCTTTCAATTGTTGACTATTACAATAAAGACGTTGATTAGCATTACGTTGACGCTGAGCTAAGTTTTGACTAGAAATAATAGGTTGTACATATATTTTTATACATTTTAAATTCTTCTTATAATCTCTTAAATTTTCATTAACTAAAGCTTTAAGTAAATTAATAATCATATCTACAACCATACCATTTGTTATAGACATTTCTGCAGCACCAACTATCATACTTCTAATAATACCATTAATACCGATTCTCTCTCTACTTGTATCATTAATTACAACGCTTTCAGTTATTTCATCGTTTATATCTTTAGAAATAAAAAAAATAGGAAGAATTATTTCTTTTAAATTTTCACATTTCTGTATTAATGATAAAACACCAAAATGACTTATTCTTGGGCATTTAGCAAGATTTATATATTCTAAATTTTTACATACATCACTTATAATACCCAAACTTGCATCTGTAACATTTATATTTTGTCCACTGGAAATAAAATTAATACCTTTAAGGAATCTAGGAGCATAAGGATTATGTGTATCCCCATTCAAACAAAAAACTGTGTTAGGTGAAAAATTTTCAGTAAAAAAATCAATAACACCAGCAACAGTCTCACCAATAATATTTGGTGATAAATCTATGTTCACATGATTTTCAAGAGCAATTAAATCTATAAGTTTATTGTCAATAGGCGGCAATGATTTTGAACATCCTCCACCTGCATAACAAAATTGATTTATCAACAAAAACAATAAAAAAATGGTAATTTTTTTAATAAAATTTATGTTTTTCATGCTTTTTCACAACTCCTATAATTTTTCAAATGTTAAACATAATTAAAAGTGATATATAAATATTTAATATATATAAAAAAATATAAATATCAAATAGAAATAAAAAATGTACATAATATTACATTTTTATAAAGAATTCAAAAATTATACTTAAAAAAGCTATATTTTTCAAAAAAATAAGGCCGTTTAACGGCCTTTCAAGAATTTTTAAAATTAAGATGCGAATGAATTAATCTAAATAAATAAATTAAACTAATTTATATAAATATAATAAAAAAGTTTATTTTGTTTTAAAAACTAAAATATTTTAAATTTAGTCTTCAACTTTATTTTTTTCCCAATTTTTCATTGGACACATTTCACAAGGACATTTGCATTTTGGACACATATAACCATAACCCTTTGAATATGCCTTACCTCTAGCCCTTTTTGAATATGCCATTCCCATTTTTTTACCTGAACATATTTTTATACAGTCATTACATGCCAAGATACAAAGCTCGCAGCTTTCTATACATCTTTCATGTAATCTTTCTGCATTTTCATTATCTTTGTTATCATATTGTTCTTCGCATTTTTCGCTTGCTTTGCTACATTTTTTGCAAGCCTTTATACAAGCTTTACATGCAAGCTTACATGCTTTTCTTGTTTCCTTTGTACAATTCTGACTACAAGCTTCACATTTTTCTTTACAATTTTCGCAAGCCTTAATACACCCATCACAATCTGGCTTACAATTATCATTTAAATCTGAAACAGCCTTACAATCACTTATACAATCTTTACAAGCTTCTGCACAAACGAAGCAAGCTTCTTTACAATTCATTGGATATTTATCCATTTTACGATGTCTATATTCACGAGCATAAACATCCCCCACTGAGCCGCTTAACAAAATCGATGCAAATATAACAGACATCATAGTTAGCATTTTTTTCATAATTTCTCCCTTTTTTTAAATATATTAGATTAATCCATTCACCTTCTATTTTTGAAATCATTTTTTATAAAATAATTTTGTAAAATTAAATAATTACAAATATCAAATTATGCTTAATTTTATTATATATTTTACATCTCTTTAAAATCAAGAGTTTATTTTCATATAAAAATTTTATAAAAATATTTGATTTTTTAATTGTTTTTATTAATTATTTATTCAAAAAAGAAGGGTTTTAATGAAAAAAATTAAAAATAAAGATTTTATAAATTTTTCCAAAATATTAAAATTTAGCACTATTATTATATTTTTATTTGTTTGTATAGATAATTTAAAAGCTGAATTAATCACATTTGAATATATAAATCCAAAACATATTATAAACGGAGAAGTCCCACCACAAATATGTTCTATAACACTTGATATAGAAATTCAAGAAGATATTAACACTGTTAAACAAAGAATTAGAGAAGAATTAGAAAAAATACATAAAATAAAGATTCCCAACATTTCTATTTACAATCTTTCAAAATATAGTGGCGCATCACTGTATGACTCAGTTGATTGGAATTATCTAAAAACATGTAAATTAAGTATCTGGATTTATCGTGATCAATTATTAAATGTTAATCCTGGAATTTTAGATCAAATAGAATAATTTTAAAAAAATATTATATTTTACATATATTAATTTAAAGTATTGCAATTAAATCAAATCAACATTAAATTCAAAAACCTATTTGAAATAATTAATCTCAAAACTATCTAATATATAATTTTATTTTTATTAACAAATTTAAGTATCGAGGTTTTTATGTATTTTTTAAAAATATTAAAAAACAGCTTTGTTGCCATATTTTTATTTACTTGTGGGTATAATTTGCAAGCAGAAATTCCCGAAGAAACTATCTCAATTAGATTTGATCTTATAAATCCATTAATTTTTATAGACGAAATTATGACAAATGAAGTAACTACAAGTTATATAACACTTAATATAAATAAAGAAGAAAAACTTAAAACCGTTGAACAAATAATCAAGGAAAAACTAGCAAAAGAATATAATCTTGATATTCCACAAGTTAATATTTTTAATACTAAAAAAGGTCTTTTATTATTAGATCCAATTGATTGGGAAGAAGAAAGAACTTTTAATCTAAACATTTGGTTATTGGGTTGCCGTAGAATTAATACACCCAATTCACAAATTAAAACAACTGAACAAATTGAAGTAGAACAAATAGAACAAGAAGTTGATCAAATAGAACCACAAATATCAATCACATTTGAATATCTTAATCCAACAATGCTTATATGTAAAAAAATACCGTCGAATATCAATATTGACGATTATATAACAATAGATATAAATCACGGAGAAAGTATCGAAAGTGTTGGTCAAAGAATAACAAAGGAATTAGAAAATAAGCATAATATTATTATACCTGAAATTAGCATAGTAAATTTTACAAATACTGAAGTACTTCAAGACCCAGCTGATTGGGAAACTTTAAAAACATGCAAATTAGATATAATTATTGATCGAAATCAATTATTAGAAGTAAATTAAAATTGAAATCTCTAAGAAACAATTAAAATTGAAATAATTACAAAAATTATTTATTCAATAAAATTTAATTTTTAATCAAAAAATAAGTTCTTATAGGGTGAACCCAGTCAGAACTATTTGGATTAATTATTTCAAAATCAAAACAAACATAATCACAATTATAGTTATCAATTAACGTTTCTAAATCGGTAATGCCTATAAAATTTCCTTTTCCAAATTTTGAAATATAAATATCATGTCTTAAAGCAATTGCTAAATGGTTTCTATCCACATCTCCATTTTCATTTTTATGATAAAGCAAAACGCCATCTCCAGGTCTCACCATATTAATTCGATCAGAGAAACTTGGTATATCAATAGTGTTTTCAGAATTTAAACAAAAAACTTCTTTAAAAAAATTACCGCAATCCCTATTTTCATCTTCAAGATCATTTGAAATATATCTCAAAATTTTTTCAGCCATCCCAGCGGGCAAATCAATTCTAACGGGATTTGCACAATTATTATCGTATAGGAAAATTTCCAACTGATCGTCTAAAGCTAAAAAATTTAATTGCCTGTGAAAAAAAAGTGGGTAAAAATCTATACTTCCATTTTTTAATTCTTGCATAAGCATTTCTGCATCCAATGTTAAATTATCTAATAAAGTGGTATTATACACAAGAGAGAGCAAAGTTGCATTTGCATTACAGGGGGAATTTTTTAAAAAAAATTCAACTTGATTTTTTTTAAAATCAAAACCTTCTAAAAACGTATCCATAAGAGAAAGATCCTTTAAATCACATCCATTATGAATAGAAATCAAAAATCTACTTGAAGGATATATACTCATTACAATTTTGTTAGCAAAAATATTTTGGCCGACTAAAAATAGCAAAAATAGAGAAAAAATTATTTTTTTAAACTTATTCATAATAAATCCCATATAAAATTGGTTAAAAAAATATAAACTAAATATATTATTAATATAATATAAAAATTTCTATTTGCAAATTTTAATGATAAAAAGAAGCTTTTTTTTTGAGCTTTTTTAAAAAAATTGGCCATATTTTATTATAAAAATATAAAAATATAATAAAATAAAAATAGGGTAGAAAAAGATAAATACCTTTTCTACCCTATTTTTATTTTTTAAAAATTAGAAAGTTTTTAACTTGCGCTTTCACAACTTAAAGAACCATCTTCATTCAAGTCAATTGAAAAATGTCCACTTCCTAATTCGTACAAATCAACAGTAATTACTTTATCAGGACTTCTAAAATTATCTGGACTAAATTGAATCTTTTGTATTAAATAATCTGCCAAATCAAAATACATAGTGCGACCAGTTGCTAATGTTTCTCTTGCTTCCATTCTTGGCATACGAGATGATTCATCTGCTCGAGTATACATCAATCTCATGTAAAGATCAGATCCTGTATTATTTTTAAAATCTATTGGTTGCTGTGCAGAAAATAAAGAACTTGATCGTTCATCTTTTGATAATCCTTGGACACAAAAAATTTTTGTTGAAAAAATTCCTGCAAACATCAATCCTGCTAAAAATAAAGACATAAGCTTTTTCATAAAATTCCCTTCTTTACGTTATAAGTTACTAGTAATATTCAACATCTATTTTTATCTTTGCTTATAAAATATTTCACAATTGTCAATTATTCATAATTTTATCATACATACATATACAAGCATATGCAAGTAAAAATTTTCAGATTTGATAATTTTTAGAAATTATTACAAAAGCAACAACATAATCTTTTTCATGAGAAAATGACAATTCAATATCAAAATTTGGCAATTTACGTTCAATTTTATTTTCAAATTTTTTCCAATTTATTTTTAAAATTGGCACACCAAAAAGTGTTTTTTCAACACAAGCATGTTGACAAGAAAATATAAAAGAAAAAGTATTTTGTGTAAAATTTAATTTAACCAAACTGCTACTAAAAGCTTTAAAAAAAGCTTCTTTTGCTGCAAATCTTGCTGCTAAAGATTCTAGATTATATTGATTACAAAAATTGTTTTCAGAATTTTTGAGTTTACAGTCTTCAAGTTCTTCCTCAGAAAAAATTCTTAATAACTGATCTTTAGAAAAATTTTGCCATTTTTCAAAACGTGAGACTTTTATTATATCTGTACCTATACCTAAAATCATATTTTTAATATTTATGCCGTATCAGAATCTTTATCTAAAGATCGATACAAAATAGCTTCTCTAATATGCGCCTTTTCTATTTTTTCTGAGCTTTGTAAATCAGCAATAGTTCTAGCTATTTTTAAAATTTTATGATATCCACGCATACTCAAATTCAATTTTTCAAAAGCTATTTTCATTGTATCTTGTGCATCTTGTGTCAAGATACAATATTTTTCAATTTTATCTGAATCTAAAAATGCATTTTTTATCTCACCCTGTCTTGCTTCTTGATTTTTAACGGCCAATTGTACTTCTTTGAACATATCAGCTGAACTTTTATTTTGAGTAGAACTATCTTGGATATCTTCATAATTTACAGAAGAAACATTTATATGCAAATCAATTCTATCAAGCAACGGGCCAGATAATTTATTAAAATATTTTTTTATTTGTTGATAAGAACAAACACATTTCTTTTTTTTATCTCCGTAATAACCGCATGGGCATGGATTAAGAGCTGCAACTAAAAGAAAAGATGTTGGATATTCAACAGACATATTTGCTCTTGAAATTAAAACTTTTTTACTTTCTAAAGGCTGTCTTAAAACTTCTAATGTAGAACGTTTAAATTCTGTAAGTTCATCTAAAAACAAAACCCCCATGTGTGCCAAACTTATTTCTCCTGGCTTTGGATTTGAACCACCACCAACAAGTCCAGCTTGAGAAATGGTATGATGTGGATTTCTAAATGGCCTATGTAAAACTAAAGATTCTCTATTTAATAAACCTGCAATAGAATAAATTTTTGTACTTTGAATAATTTCATCAAAAGACATTGATGGCAAAATTGTTGCAAGCCTTTTTGCAAGCATAGTTTTTCCAGAACCTGGAGGGCCTATAAACAAAATATTATGCAGCCCTGCAGCTGCTATCTGCAACGCTCTTTTTGCCTGCCACTGACCTTTAACTTGATTAAAATCTAATGGATGTTTTGATATTTTTTCTTTAAATAAATCAAATGTCGATGGCACAGGTTTTATATCCTGTTCATTTCGCAAATATGCAACTAACTCAGTTAAACTTTCAACACCAATAATATCTATGCCTTTAATTAAACTCGCTTCTCGTGTATTTTCTTTTGGAATTATTATTCTTTTTTTGCCTTTTTTAACAGCGCTATGTGTTATAGACAAAACGCCTCTGACTGGCCTAATTTTGCCATCCAAAGCAAGTTCACCTAAAAAAAGAGTCTCTTCTAAAAAATCACTAGAAATATTTATTTTTTGATCAGCTTGTAAAATTGCAATTGCAATTGGAACATCAAATAAAACATCTTCTTTTTTTAAATTAGCTGGTGCTAAATTAATTGTAAGTAATTTTTCTGGAAACCTAAAACCACTGTTCTTTAAAGCAGATCTAATTCTATCTTTACTTTCTTTTATGGCTTTATCTGGCAAACCAACAATATAAAAATTCACCATGCCTGGTGATAAATCTGCTTCAACTTCTACCAATTTTGCCGAAATTCCAATTGTAGTTGCTGAATATATTTTTGAGTACATATAAAAACCCCAAAACCCAAATTATTAAATATTTAAATAACTAAAGCAAAGGGGAAATATAGTAAATAAAAAGGTTTTTGCCAAGAAAATTGCAGTTTTTAACAATTTAAAAATCTTAATTGTCAAATATTATGAACAAAATCACCCTTTTTACATTCAAATAATATTTGTATAAAATTAAACTATAATAATTCTTTAAGTTTAAATGGAGGCCCTGTGAAAAATTTTAAAAAATTTTTAATTCTTATTTTTTTAATATTCTCAAAAATAAGTTTTGCTGATTCAGAAATTCAACCACAAGAAAATCTTCTTACAAATACCAATTTTTTAGAAAAATTTTCTTGTTATGATAATTTGAGAAACTTGCAAATTTTAATACAAGCAAATTTAACAAAATTAAAATATTCTATTTATAAAAAGCTTAATAAAAAAGATAAAACAGAATCATCAAATAATCAAAATCAAAAAATAAGCTCTATTGATTTAGGAGAATTTTTCAAAATACATGATTCTATTTCTCAAAATTTAAAAAACATAAACTGGAAATTTGAAAAAAATGTTTTATCTCAAATGGAACAAATTAAAACAATGATTTTAGAATACATAAATCAAACAGGTAACACATTTATTCCGTTAGACAAAGAAATATTAAAATCTTTAGAAAATTCAGTTAAAGAATATATAAAAGAAAGTGATAACTTTTGGCAACAACTTTCTATAGCTGGAAAAATTTGGCATAAGACTTCAGAATTTTTTAGTTGGAAAATATGGCACAATTTATATAACATGCTTTCTTGGAAAAATACTGAAAAAACAATTTATTCTGTTAGTTCAAAATTAGCTCGATATGTTTTTGATATTACAAAAAAATTACCTAAAAAAATTTATCAAAAATTAACAAGTACAAAAATTGGAAGATTAGCTTTAATTTATATTGCTTTAAGTATTACTGAAATATATTTGGGATCCCAAGGCGGTTTTGGCGAATTATCTTTTAAAGAGAATTTAAATAAAATTCGCGCACAATTATCTCATCCTAGTTTTAAAAATGTACATACAATCTTAGCTCCTTATATTAAAAAAATTTACGATGCCGGATATGAGTTGTTTACGGGACATGATTTAAAAAATAGCCAGTGTAAAACTTGGTCTTGTGAGCAATTAGAAACAATGAAATCTTGGTTTATTTCTGATAATTCTTACTCCATTATAAAGATGGCTGTAATATATTTGATTGCAAAAGATATTGTATTTTCATAAAAATATTTAATTTTATTTATAAAAAATCCCTGGAATCTTTAAAATTCAAGGGATTTTTTATTTATTTAAAAAAATAATAAAAATAATAATTAAAAATATTTTTCATTAAAGCTATTTGCTTTTATATTTTTTCTATATAAAATTTATTTCAAATTTAATAATTATGTTTTATTTTAGGGGTTTATTAATCATGCTAAAAATTAAAAAATTTATTTTTTTAATACTAATACTAATAAGTTCAAATATTTTTGCAGATGAAAAAGAATCTTCTATTAAAAAACAATTTAATAAAGTAGGCGATATTGTTTCAAATCTCCCAAAAGATATTTTTAAGTATTGCATCCTAGAAAAATATAATAATAATTTAGAAGATTTATGTTGTTTAGCACAAAGTTTGTTACATAGCCAAGAGCCTAAACAATCTATTTTTGCTCTTTTAGCAATAGAAAAAATTATTATGTTTGATAAAGATATCAATAAAAATTCACAGCTAACTTTTTACGACATCTTAAATATAACAACAAAATGTTTATTTAAAAACAAACAATCTTTTAAATGGAGACGCTTTTGGCAATTATTACCAAGTGAATTTAGTCAAATTTATAATAAAGAATTATGTTTTAAAAAAAGTAATTATAAATGCCTGTTTTGTAATATTTTGAGAATGCGAGAATTATGTGACAAAAAATATGAGCTTTATGTTTCTGCTAGTCAAACAATAAATGATACTTTCTTTAAAGCAATTCAAGAAGAAAATTTTATTTTAGCAGATATGCTATTAAAACATGGGGCTGATATTAAAATGCAAAATAAAGATGGGTTAACAGCCCTATACCATGCAACTAAAGAAAAAAAACTTAATTCTATTAAATTTTTACTTAAAAATGGCGGAATTAGGTATATTGGGTGGGATGCTTGCGGTGATTATTTAAATTTACTATGCGATTTAAAAAATGAAAAAATAAGTAAATTATTTCGCAAATTTGGAATATCTAAAGATCAAATTTGGATGTAATTTATAAATTTAACTTTATTTTGATAAAAATGACCATTTTTTCTTTTATTTTTTCATGCTATAATATTATTTAATAATAGAAAATTTATATATTTTTATTTTATTAATATAATGATTTATTTTTGGAGGTTATATGAAAAATATAATTAAAAAAATTTTGCTTTCAATTTTTTTAATTATTTCCTTATCAGCCATTCATGCAATGCAAGATCAAGATATAAATTCAAATCAATTCGAAGAAAGATATTTACTATCTAATTTTAAGGAAATACTTTATCTAGATTTTTTCAATCTTATAAAAAAAGAAAAATTTAATTTAATAATTGAAGTTTTTGATGATTATGATGATAACGACAATACAAGAGCCGAAAAAAGTGAAAATGATGCAATTAAATATATTAGTATAATATTTGAAAACGCATTTAATCAAATTTTCTCCAAAAATGAAAATTTGTTTTTATCAGACTTTTCTGCATCAGATCAAAAAGAAACTAAAGCCCATTATTTTGCAATAAAAATCCGAGAAATAACCAAAAATATCTTACAAATCGATGAAAAATTTTTATGCAAAATAAAAAATTGTGTATTAAGAAATTTGAACAAATTTGTTACCAGTAAAACTGAAAAAATTATTTCAAATTTAGCACAAACAACAGGTAATTTAATTTATACTACTTATAATTTACCTGAAAATATAAGAACTAAGTTCCAAAGAATAAGAAATTTAAAAGAAAATACGATTTATGAATTACAACAACGAGCATATGAGATCATGCTTAATGGTTTAGCTGCAAGATTAAAAAATTGTTTAGCCAGATTAGTTGCCAACGATATTAAATATAATGATCCTTTAGATAAAAATAGTTTATATAAATTTCTAAATAATAAAGACGTAAACAAAGACATTGAAATGAAGATGTTAGAAATTTTACGTAATTATTTCAGTGAAAAAAATAATATAGATTTTGTTTTATATCAAAGAGATCCTAAAAGTCCTGAATGCTTAGAATTTAGAAAAAGAGCAAACAGCGAAAAATCTTTTGCTAAAGAAATATATTCTGATTTATTGAATCTAATTACACAAGAACATTCATTAAATTTTTTTTTAAGTTTTAAAAAAAATTTAGTTATACCAAACTTTATGACTATTTTTAATGATCAACTAAGAAATTTAGAAAAAACACCAATCAATTGGCGCAAAAGAGTTCTTGTCACTGGAAAATGGTTAGTAAAATTTGGACCATTAGTATCGTTAGGAATAAAAAAATATCCAAGAGTAATCTGGGATATTTTCAAAAATAAAGATTATTTTCACGGATTCTTATTGGGCGGCATAATTACTGCAGGAGAATTTGCACTACACAAACTTTGGACCAAAGGAATTTGTTCTTGGATATTTAGGGATAAAAATAAAAATTAAAATTTTGTAATCAATAAAAATTTTATTTTTTTAAAAAAAATTTTCTTAAAAATAACTGCCAAACTATTATTAAAAGCATAATTGCTATTATTGAATGCTCAAATTGACTCATTATTTATACCCTTTTATACCAAAATAACATATTTATTTACCATGTTGGTTGTAACCTATTTTTTGATTTAAATACTTTTTAAGTTTGTATGAAATTCTATCAATGTATTTTTTAAAAAAGATATTTAAAATCAAATCTGATGTTATTCCTATAAATAAAAGTTCATACCAATACCACATTTATACCTCAATTTAGTTAAATTTTTCAGTTAATATATTTTTAATAAACAACAAAATATCATTATTATTAATATCTACATTTGAAATAAATATATGATATTCTCTTTTGAATAATTTTGCCCAAAAGAAATTCATTTTACCTTGCCAATCAGAATTTTTAACTGCTAAATTCGGATTTTTAACTTTAATGCAAATACTTTCTATATTTCCAGCAATTGGACAACAAGAAACCTGATCAATATTTTCCCAAGGAATAAAATTATAATATTTTATCCAAATTCCATTTTGATCAATAATTGTGGCAGGAATTTTAGATAAAAGAAGAAAAATAGAATAAATTGTTCCAATTATAAATATTGCTATTCCAAAACATAAAATAATTTTTAAAAATAAGATGACTAAAAACAAAAAAAAATTTGATCCATTAAAAGAGCTAGTACTTTTATAAATTTTTGAAAATAAAAATAACATACCTAAAATCATTGCAGGCATTATAATTAATACCTGCAATGTACTTTTTTTGTTATAATTAATGATATATTGAGTTTTTTTATACATATAAAACTAATCTAGATTTTAAGGAAGAAAAGGAATAGCTGTAAAAAAAGCTCCTACTGCAGTTGAAGCAGTTTCAACAGCAGCAACAGTTGCTGTAATTCCTCCAACAGCTGTTACCGCTGTTCCAGTTGCTACTGCAGCTTCCGCTGCAAGTCCAGCTCCAGCAATAGCACCTCCAACAACAGTTGCTCCTGCACTTGCCCCCAATGTTGCAGCGGCAGTTGCGGCACCTACAGCTGCTCCTGCTGCACCACCAGTTGCAACAACTATTGTTGAAGTTGCAGCTACTGCAGTTCCATAACATAAAGTCTTTGTAAGCCAATAACTAATAAATCCACAAATAGGTCCACCACCAAGCAATCTTGTTTTAGCATGTATGCAATATTCTCCGTCACTCATCTGATTAATAAAAAGATATGCATTTGGTGTCAATTGTTTAATAAGATTCAAAGAATCTTCAGTATTTAATTTTTTAACAATTGGACTATCTAATTCTTTAACTATGTTTTCAAATTTTTCACCAGAAATTTTAGTAAAAGTTATCTTTTCGCCATTAATTTCAACATCTTTTATTGTTCCTAAAAAATAACTTAATTTTTTATTAGAAAGACTTCTTATTTCCTTATCCACAAAACAATTTTGAACATCATAAATTTTTTCATCTTTTATTATATGAAAACCATATTTATCATGAAATACTCTTATTTCTCCAAGCCTTGAAGGAACAAATAAATTAGATTTTTCTATTTCCATTACTTTTACTTTTGAGAAAGCATTCACAAATGTAAAGACAATAAACAACATACTTAACGTTTTTTTGAACATGTAATCATCCTTTTTTATGCTTGAAACATAGAATTTATAATTATCGAAAAAATTTTTACAATTTTGAAATAAATCTTAATTTTACATGATATTCTCCTTTTAAATTTTGATGTTATCAAAATATTAGTTGTAAAAGATATCATGAATATTTTAAAAATCAATTTAAAATTTTGAATATATTTTTAAAATAGAATAAGATCGATTTTATTTTGATTTGAATAAAGTGTTTATCTAAGAAAGACACATATAAAATTAAAAAATTATGTAAATTTATATAGAACAATTGACTACATTATGCCGATCAAATTGCCGCAAATGCTTGTTTTTGTATTTATTTAATTTATTCAAAATATGATCAACAACTGCATCAATATCTAAATCTATTTGTCTCCAGTTTTTGCCAAGAACAGTTTTTTAAAAAGCTATTTTTCAATTTTTATAGCTTTTCCAAAAACAATAGCATTGGCTATTTTTTTGTAAGCTCTATCTAAAATTCTTGCAAAAGTAGGTTGAGAAACTCCCATTTTTTTGGCAGCTTCCATTTGAGAAAGATTATCAACATCATATAATTTTATAGCCTCAAATTCATCCATCAAAAGAACAGCTTCTTCTAATTCTCTTAATGGGATTCCTTGAGGCTTAAAATAAACTATATTTGGATTACAAAAAAGTTTTCTTTGCTTTAAAGGTCTAACCATTTGTTATTCTTTTTCTAATTCTCTACTAACTAGATCAAGTTCTCTTTCTAACTCTTTTTTATAATCACTTAGACTTTGATAATCATTTTGATCATCTATAAATCGACAATTACCACGAAAAAGTCTACGTCTTAAGCCTGAACCTTTAGGATTAGATAAATTTCTACGACATTTACCCATACCTCTTCCAGTTAAAGGGCCTAATCCATTTGGGCCTGTTCCATCAAAATTTGGCATAAAAACCTCTTTTTTTAAAAAATTAAACAAATTAAACATTATGAATATATATTCATAATATAAAAAATATATTAAGTTTGTCAAATATTAAAATCAATATTTTTAAAATTCTTTAAAATTTTTAATTTTTTTTAAAAAATAACGAAATAAAAAAGAAAAAACTACTAAATATTATAATTAATGGACCTGCTGAAAATCCGAAAACAATAAATAAAAGAGTTCCCAAAAAACTTGCTAAGCTACCTAAAAATAAAGATAGATAAGAATATTGGAACAAATTTTTACTAAAATTTCTGCTTGTACAGGCTGGGATAGCAACAAGAGCTGCCGTCATAAGTCCACCAACTATTCTTACCCCTAAAGCTACAACAAGTGCTATACTTATTAAATAAGTAAAGTTATATAATTTAATATTAATATGAATCGAACTTGCAATATCATTAGAAACACTCATAAGTACTAATCCAGAATAAATTTTTTTTATAACAAAAAAAATTATTATAGACAAAATAACTGTAATAAAGGTCACTTGAATTGATATTTTAGAAATATCACCAATCAAAACTTGCATAGTTTTTTCTTCAGGCAGAAAAAGAAAAGCTACAGCAAGAGATGATGAAAAAACAACAGAAGTTAAAGCTTCCATTGGTAATTTAGTTCTTTGTTCCAAAAACCAAATTAAAATAATTCCAACAAATAAAAATAATAATGCGCCTAAAGAAACATCAAGATCATAAATAACTGCTAAAGTAACCCCTGGAATAGTTAAATGTCCAAAAGCTCCTCCAACTAAAGCCATTCTTTTTGTTACCATTAAAGACCCAATATAACCTGCAATTCCACCAATAAAAGTGGCTATTATTAAAGCAAAAATAATTTGTAAATTAATCATTTTTATACTCAATTATGCTCATGACTGTAAAATTTAACATCTGAATGATATAACTCTTTTAATTTTTCTGGCGAAAGAATTTTATCTGGTTTACCCATACATAATTTCTTTTTATTTAAACACAAAACATTACTTGCATGGTCCCAAACTATATTTAAATCATGCGTAACCAATAAAATTGTTAATTTTTTTTCTTTCCAAAATTTATGCAAAAGGGAATAAATTGTTTCTTCTCCTCCCAAATCTATTCCAGATGTTGGCTCATCAAAAAGCAAAATTGATGGTTCGTCAATTAATGCCCATGCAATAACCATTCGTTGAAATTGACCCGTTGAAAGAGTATTAAATTGTTTTGTTAATATAGAAGGATCTAGTCCAACTAAATTTAAAAATTCAATTATTTTTGATTTTGATACATTTTTGAATTCAAAAAAATCTTGAATACTTAAAGGTGGAAGATCTTTTCTTACAAATAATTCTTGGGGTGGCAAATAACTAATTTTTTTATTTTTCCATTCAACTTTACCTGTATATGGAACTAAACCTAAAAGAGCTTTTAAAAGTGTTGTCTTTCCAGCTCCATTTGGACCAAGAATTACTAACACTTCACCTTTAGTTACATCAAAGCTTAAATCACTAAGTATCTTTTCTTGATCAAAAGAAACACTTAAATTTTGAACTTCTAATATTATCTTATTCATAATAAATAAAATTAATTAAATTATTTAAAATACATTTTATATGTTAACAAAATTACTGAAATTCTGAGTTTTTATTTTTTTATATCTTAACTTTTTATTTAATTTATTCAAAATATGATCAACAACTGCATCAATATCTAAATCTATTTGTCTCCAGTTTTCGCCCCAAACTGAATCTAAAAAATTTAAATTTTTATTATTTAATTTAAAATTTACATAAGTTTTACAAGCTTTATACCAAATGGCCTCAAATTTTATATCATTCTCTTTAAAGCTTTTCATAGCGCTTAATATGTTTTGTTTTTTATCGTCTACAAAAATAACTTTTTTTATAGGCTTATAATCAATAGCATTAAAAAAAGCTATTAAAATTTTGCCTTTATTAACTTTATCATCTGAAAAAATTGAAGGCATTGAAAACAAAACACAATCTTTATATCCAAATCTTGAATCTTTTTGTGCCGTTCGATTTACAATTTCTTGATCATAAATGCCGGATTCAGTTATATCTATACCCAAAGAATCAAGTTGCTTTAAAGTAATTTCTCTTGATTTCCAAGGTCTTGCTGTAAAAATTAAAATTTTTATATCTAAATTTTTGATTTTGTTTATTAACTCAAGCATCTTTTTTTCCACAGGTTTAACAAAAATTTTGGAATAAATTTGTCCTTGTGGATTAAAAACTTTGTCTTCAACTCTTTTTTTTATATATTTTTGAAATATTTTTAAAATAGATCCTCTTTGAAAAAGGCTTACATTATTATCATAAACCTTTTGTAAAAATTCTGATTTATATTTTTTAAAAGCCAACTTTGTCATAAACTTTATAACAACATTTAAGTTAACTTCAAGTTCATGATTATCAGAATTTTTTACATAAGAATCTAGTATTGTTTGATCTATATCAAAAACAAAAAGATTATTTGTTTCAATATATTTTTCTATATCTTTTATATGATAAGAAATTTGATAATCAAAAGTATAAATAAATTGAAAATTTATAAAAAAAACAAAAATAAGACTTAAAAAATATTTTAAATATTTATTCATAATTCTACTCAAATTTTATGTAAAAAGATCTTTATGCTTGCACGCCTGCTACTCGAATTTCTCTCTTTACTTCTTTTTCTATTTCTTTATTCAACTTTAAAGAATCACTAATTTTTATCCAAGCAATAACAGTTACGTTGCCATCATCATTTACTGCATAAAAAGCGCCCTGAACAAACTTGCCAAACGGTTTATTAGTTATAATTATGCCATCAGTGTTGCTTGTTTGTTCTGCCTTAAAAGAGCCCAAATGTTTTAATGTTAATCTATCAAAAACATGAAAAATATTTTTTGCTATACTTTGATCTGTTGCAACAACAAAACCAATTTTTGCACCAGTTGCATAAATTGATATTCCCTCAGGTTCACAAGCAAACATATTTTCACCCAATAATTGGTTTAAAAAATATCCATCTAAATCATAAATTTTTATATTTTTTTGTTTTGGACTTTCATCAGCAACAAAAAGCCTATTATTTTCTGGATCAACTGCAATAGATTCAACTTTATATAAAACTCCAGCACCAGCAGTATCCCCAAATTTCTTTATAAATTCTGATTTCAAAATATTATCTTTTATATCAACTTGATATATATGAACTCGGTCCCCCATTTCCTGTAAATTTTTGGTTATGTATGAGTCTGTAACATAGACTATGTAATTACCAAGACTATTTTTATATATAGTAATACCATATGGTCTTTTTAAATTATTTTCTCCAATAAAACCCAAAGAATTGCAATCCGGCAAAGAAAAAACTTGAACTCTTTTATTATCTCTTTCAGTAATAAAAGCAAAATTATCTATAACAAAAATACCGTTAGGTCTTAAAAGTTCTCCTAATTGCCCGCCTTGAGTTCCAAAATATTTTATAAAATCTCCTGTTAATGCATCGTAAATTATTATTTTATGTGTAGATTTTGCAGTTGCTAGTAACCAATTTTGACCATCGGGACCATGCCATATAGCTAAAGAATCAATATTATTATCTCTATCTCTTTTAGTAAAAAAATCAGCAGAAATAGTTTTTGCGGATTCATAAATATTTTTTGTAAATTTAAGTGAATGCACTTTTTCTTTTAAAACTTTGACTGGCTTAAATATTTCTTTTTTTTGAACAAATTTTACATAGATAATAGCCACGACGGTTAAAAAAATTATTATTGTAGCAGCTATATTTTTTATATTTTTATTCATGACGCCCCCTTTAAAAACCCTAAATTTAATATATCGTCCCAATTACCTAGAATATTTTAAATTTTTTTAAAAAGAAAAAGCAATAAAGTAAATAAAAGGCCCGAGTAAATTTAATTTACTCGGGCCTTTTATTTAGAAATATCTATTTAATTTAAGCCGGATTAAGTTCTGGGAGACTTTGATACATAGCATCCCAACTTACAGGGCCGTTATATATATCAATAAAAGTCTTATTAAAATCTTGCGTCGCAGGATTATATTTACAAGCTAAACATGAAGTTCCGCTTACATTTGCAACAGGAAATCTATCTCTCCATATTGAGGCATAAGAAGCGTGTGTATGACCCGTAATAATGAGTTTTACATTATAATTTTTAATTATATTATAAAATCCGTCCTTTTCAGATTTGCTCCACCAATCACTATAATCACCAACAACAGGATAGTGGAAAAAAATAACAACCGGTGCTGAAGCATCTATCTGAGCCAAATCTCCATTTAACCAATAAAGTCCTGCAACAAATGGGAATGATGGTAATCTTATTCCCCAATTAGATGGGTAACCACCTACACAACAAAAATGTACTCCTTCTATATCAAAAGAATAAAACCAATCACCATATTTGTCGGATAAATAATTAAATGCATCGGTATATCTATACCACACAACGGAATCATTATCGTGATTTCCTGGCCCCACGTAAAGTTTGCCATCAGTATATTTTAAGGCCTGATTTAAGGGTTGTTCCCAATCATTTATAAACCTATTAACAGAATTTGCATCACCACCAGTTGTAAAATCTCCAGGAATAATAACAGCTTTTACATTATTTGATAAATCTTTATTATTTACATAAAACCTATAACCATTATTAACTTTTTCATTGTTTAATGCATAAATATCTGTAGAATCTTTAACCGCTATATCAGTAAGATTTGCGTTAGATACTTTTTTCCAGTTAGGATGACATGAAGTATTATTTGTAGCCCTATAAAGACAATTATCTTGACCAATAACCCAAGCCATATTGTAATTATCTAAAACAACTTTTTTTGCTAAACCATCTACTCTATACCAATTATTTGTACTACGTTCCAATTGCCATATTGAATTATCACTTCCAGAAGCCCATATACATCCATATTGGCCTATAGTTAATTGTCTTAAAATTGCATCTGGTTTGGGTTGAAACCATTCTGAACCAGACCATCTAAATACTCTATTTTCGATATTTACTCCCCAAATTTCTGGAGCAGATCCTAATGCTATTTGAGTAAGTGCTCCTTGAACTTGTCTAAATCCAGCTTGTTCTAAATTTTCTTTTGTATTCTCTGGAGCTTTTTCTATACTTATTTCTTTATATTCAACTGGAACATTCCAGCTACTTAATCCAAAATATGATATATTAGTTAAATTGTTTGCAGCAGGATTTGGGTCAATACAACTTAAAATTACATTCTTATTTACAGTTTCGCTTTGACCTAATTTAATTACAGTTTTTCCTCCGTCAATTTTATTTATAGTAATCCAATAAGGCAAAAATTTGTTACCATCTTGAGCATCTATAAAATAAGTAATTTGACCAAGTTCAAATCCACCATTATTGCCATTTACTGTTCTTAAAATTGTTCGTGTACCTATGCCAGTTTGCTCTGCCCAACCACTTATTACAAATGTGTAAGCTGGAAAATCTGCCAAACTAGATTTATCTGGGCTCAACATAACTATTACATCATGTAAGGCTTTTGCTTTAAATTTAATTGTAGCCTGATCCGGTTTGGTAAAATGCCATGCATCATTCCATGTTGGAGCACAAGATAAAGGTGCTACAGAAGAACAAGATGTAACTTTTATATCACGATATTCAGTTGGAATATTCCAATTACTTACACCTACATATTTTATATTATTCAAGCCTTTAGAAGCTGGATCTGGATCAGTATAATTAATAATAATATTATCATCTTGCCCCAATTGTAATACAGTTTGACCATCAACTGTTTTATCTATTTTTACCCAAAATTCTTTAAATTCTGTTTCACTTAAATCACCTAAAATATTAGGATCTCCTGTTACCGATTCCTTTGCTACTAATTCATTACCATAAAGCGTTTGATCCTTTAATACCGTTCTTGTTCCATTCCAACCTTTTATTATAAAGGTATATGCCGCAATATTATCTTGCGTAATTTT
>JBAZLD010000003.1:0-113754 GCA_041650475.1 Candidatus Babeliales bacterium
TTGGCCTGCATTGCAGGCAAAGTAATTAATTTTTAAAACATCAAATATTATTTTATAATTATGTTTTAAAATTTAAATTTAATAAAATTATGCCGGCAGAGCCGGCCATCATGAGTTAGCGCTGGACGAAGTTTTATTTTTAAAACTGGTCTGTCCGGTGTAGCCTCTTGACTCGCCATAGCTTGAAAGCGACGGCGGTTGGCAAAGCCTGGATGCCCCGCGCATATTAGTTTATTAATTGAATCAATTATCGAGTTCGCGTTATTTAAATAATTTTTTCATAAAATTCATGTTGGCTGCGCCCTGTGTGCAGCCTAAAAGTGTGTTAGCACCTCAGGGTAACCTAGGTGCTAAAAATCAAAACAAAAATTAGGCCGGCATTTTACTGCCGACCTAACAATTAAAATCAATTTAATTTTTTATATCTATTTTATCTCTTAAAAAGACATCGCTAATTTACCCCAAATAGCATATCCTTCTAATTCGCTATTTGATGTTGCAAATTCATAAGAACCACCAAGACCAAATGTTGTTGGATATTTTCCCATGCTAAATTTATAACCTAAACTGCCAAAAATTTTGTTTGTGAATTGTGAAGGTGTTCCTGCACCATTAATATCTAAGTTTTCTCTATTGAGTTTGATTAAAATTGATGCAGCATCGCTAGTTATATCAAAATTGCCCGTTACTCTATTATAAATAAAATCATCTTTAACTATTGCATAAACATCATCATTCCAATTTTTTAAAGTTATTGCTTCATTTTCTTTATAATAAGCTTCATAACCAAGATCTATTAAGAATCTCTTTGTCTTGAAATTAAGCATTAAAAGACCATCTAATTCATTACCAGGTCTTACAGTAACTTTTTGAGTCAAAACGTTTGCAGCTGGAAATAAGCCTGCAGAAGAAAGCTGACCATTTTTTACACTCAAATAATAATGAGCAAATGTATAACCTCTATAATCCGAACCTAAAGAACTTTTTACTGGAATTGTCCTTGTTTCAGATCCATCAAAAATATATTTATAATTTAATGCAGCTGTAACTTTACCACAATGTCTTTCTCTTTTCCATAATTTATAAGAAGCATCAGCACCTAATCCAACTGCAACGTGACCACCATTTCCATAAACTGGTTCAAAAAGATATTCTCCTCTAGGTTTATTTCCTGTAGGCAAACTTACGCATGCATTTACAAATAAATGAGATTTTTTATTATTAACAAATTTATATCCAAAATTAAAATCTAAATTAGAAAAGCCCGTTCTCGACCTCCTGCCTGAAATTTTACCCTTAGTTAAAGCCTCTTGTGTAGAAGTCATAGAAGTAGAAATAGCATCACCATGAAAAAAATTACTTAAAGTTTCATGACGAGTATCTTCTGTTTCTTCTAAAACTTTAAAATGCATATCATTTGAAACATTAACATATGGCGCAGAAGCTTTTAGAAATAATTTTTTCCCTGGATCAATTATAGATTGGAAAAAATCTAAACGAACTCCATAAACTTCTTGTTTCGGATTAAAGATCATGGTTCCAGAAGGACAATCTGTACTTCTGTTGTGAAATAAATATTTACTAGATACTTGAACATCTGCAGCTGTTCCTATAGTAAAACTATTGCTTCCATTTCCAACACCAAAATACTTACCAATTGGTGTCCCATTAATACTTCCTTGATAAAAAGGCACAGCTTGAACATGGCTGTGAAATTTATTATCTACATTAAAAATGTGATCATGAAACAAAGAAAGTTCTGTAACCAAATTTGAACCTTGAGGTCTTGGCATAAAAAAAGTTTTTTTAGAATGCATAGTTGCACTGGCTGTGCCACAAAGAGC
Organism: Candidatus Babeliales bacterium; assembly: GCA_041650475.1. Taxonomy (GTDB): domain Bacteria; phylum Babelota; class Babeliae; order Babelales; family UASB340; genus JAIPGX01. The sequence goes on from JBAZLD010000003.1 coordinate 1,845, forward strand.
GTAGCATATAAAAGCGATTAAAAAACTTTTTATACTATTGTTATTTACTCTCATTCTTTATTCTCCCTTTTTTTTAAAAAAAAATTTTCAATTAAAAATCGAGTATCGAAGTTTTTTAACCGCAATACTCGATTTTATTTTAAATTACCAACTAAAACCTAATTTACCCCAAACTGCCCAATTTTCTAAAGCAGAATTTTTGCTTGCCCATTCATAATCACCACCAATACCTATTAGAATTGGGTATGTATTTCTTCTAAAAATATAGCCAAGACCAGCATAAAGTTTATTTGTAAGCTGAGCTGGAGTTTTTGCATGATCTAAATTAAGCATATTTAATTGAATGGCAGCATTTACTGGATTAGTATCAGATGCTCCAGATCCATCATATGAATATGCTTTTGCATCAGCTACCGCATTTCCATAATCGTTAATATCAAAAGCATTAGCAGTATCATAAGCCCAGTTTGCTTCTGCATATTTATCATTTTCCCAAGCATTTCTTAAACTTACATGTTCAACTGCTTTTGCAAACAGGTTATAACCAAGATCAAGAGTGAAACCTTTCCAGTTAAGTGCAAGTGCGGCAATACCATCAAATACACTAGCAGGAGTTACTCTTAAATCTTGAGTCAAAATGTTGGCCATAGGGAAAACACCTGTTTTTAGAGCCTCACCTGCTTGGAAATATTGATTTGCAGGAGAATATGTTCCATTAGAGGCTTTGAAATTCAATGTTCTTTTTTCTATACCTTCAAAAAGATAATTATATTTTCCAACAAACATAATATCTAATGATTTATCTTCGCCTTTATAAAGATTGATTACAAAATCTAATCCACAACCAATGCCCCAGTGATGTCCATTGCCATGAACAGGTTCAAAAATAAATTCGCCTTTTGGTGTTTTACCTGTAGGAATTATCATGTCAATTAAAAATGCACCTCTAAAATGCTTGTGTTCCATAAAAGTGTAGCCCAAAGATAAATCGATATCTGCAATACCAGTAGAACTATGAGAACCTGTTGTTAACTTTGCATATTTAAGTGCAGCCTGTTTATTATAAACATCTGTATTTTCTACGCGGCCAGCTAAGTAATCTAATATGGAGACTTCAGCACCAGTTAAAACATCATCAACAGGTAATTGTTGTTTTAATTTAGTTGCATCTTTCAATGTTAAATTTATATCATTTCTAACGCTTACAATTGGCGCATTAGCTCTAAAAAATAAACCATCAAGTATTTTATCTAAATCTTGATGAAAATAAAGTTTTGCACCATAGACTTCTTGTTCTGGCTTAAAAGTATAGCTGCCAGTAATTTTAGCAACACGATTTGTAGTATCATGATCAACATAACTCCAATCATGAATTATATCATTTGTATTAAGAACAAAACCGGCTGGATATTTTACATCATTTGCTGTCGTTTGCGAAACACCGATTTGATTATAAATTGTTCCATTTTGCTTAAATCCAAAATAATTTCCCAAATCACTTTTGTTGGTCGAATTTTGATAAAAACCAACAGCCTGTAAACCACCATTATACTTTGCATTAGAAGAATGATGTATTATTCTGTGCCAGGTCGTATATTCCATTGGCAAATCGATGCCTTGACTCCTTGGCATTAAAAAAGTTTTATCCGTATATACGGCAAAAACACCAGAAAAACAAAGAAATGTTAGCAAACTAAGTGCTATAAATTTTCTCATGAAAATCTCTCCTCTCCTTACATACTGAAAAACATTACACTCTTTTTTATTTATACCACATTTTTATATTAATGCTAATATTTGGTTTCTAATTTCAAGAGTTTAGAAAAAAATATTGTAAAGGCGAGAAATGGGGCGGATAATAAAGGGAGAAAATTTAAAAAAAGAATAGAAATTTTTTTTAAACCTAGGTTACCCTAGGGTCTAACACACTATTCGCTACACGAAAACGCGCAGCGAATTTGAATATTACATTAAATTAAATCGTCTTTAAGATAAGTTTAAATTTATTTTTAAAAAATATGTTAAATTCCAATTAACTGCGCGCTTCGTGCAGTTAAAAGTTTGTTAGAACCTAGCGTATGCTAGGTTAAAATATATATAATCAATTTTATATCAATAAAATAAGGCAAAAACAAAATAAGGCGCGATTTCTCGCGCCTTATCAATTTCGATTTATATTTCAAAATCTTTTTTGACTCTTTTTCAAAATCACTTCCGCGCCATAACTACTTATAGCGACGGCTGGTAGGATTAGAATCCTACGCCGATTTTGCCCCAGATGCCCCAGTTTTCAACACCGGAACGAGAAGCAAATTCATAGTGACCTGCAAGACCTAATAACATTGGGTATTCCCAATTTCTGAAGATGTAGCCAAGGCCGCCATAGATTTTATTTGTTAATTGAGATTCAGAAGCAGCACCTTTGAAATCTAAATCTGAATTGGCAAGTTCTTTTGCATTAGTAGCAAAATCTGTTGTATTGGCTGTTCCATCAGCTTGAAACCATATACCTGCACCATCTACAATAACTGCATTATCAAGATCTGCTGTAGGATATATAATTCCATAATCAGCTGCTAAAGTGTCTTTGGATTTTACACTTTCAGTATCTTTCCAGAACAAGTTATAGCCAAGTTCGATATTAAATCCGCCATTGTTATATCTGAATGCTGCAATACCATCAAGCTGGCTTCCTGGTTCAACATTTACTCTTAATGTTGTAATATTTGCTGCAGGTTGTGCAAATTCACCAGCTTTACCAACTAGATGATAATGACTCCAATTATTATTCCAGTGATTAGATATTGTTCCAGATTTAAAGTTAAGAGCTCTTGTTTCTGAATTTTGGAATACATATCTATAGTCTAAGGCAAGTTCAAATTTAATATTTTGGTCATTCTTTTCCCAAAGAGTTGCACCAAAATCTAAACCGCCACCAAATGCCCAGTGTTGACCATTTCCAATGATTGGTTCCCAAAGATAGTTTCCATTTGCTTTAGTTCCTGTTGGAATTGTAAAACCAAGATTAATAGACATATGATAATCTGCCTTGTCTAAGAATTTATAGCCAAGAACGATATCAATGTCTGCAACGCCAGCTTTACTTTGAGAGCCATTTATTTTTGCTTTTGTTAAAGCTAATTGATAGTTATGGGTTGTATCAAAACCATTAAAATTGCCTTTAAAATAATTTGATATATCAGCTGTATTAAATCCTGTTAAACTACCTGATGAAAATTTAACATCATTACTTACCCAAACTATTGGCAAGTTAGCTTTTAGGTATAAACCCTTTATTAATTTTTCTAAATCTTGATAATAGAAAATTTTTGCACCAGCGGCTTGTTGCTCGGCTTTTACATTTAATGTTGCAGCATCAGTTGTATTATTAAGATGGTGCATTACAAGAAGAGAATAAACATCAGTTGAAGCTGTTGGAGCAGTTGTATTGAATGCAAAACTACTCTTGTCATTTACACCAAAATATTTACCTCTTGTCGCATCATTTGTTGAACCTTGGTAAAAACCAATTAATTGAAAATTAGCGCCAAAACGATCTTCTTTATCCATGTTGATTAATTCATTCCAAGTTGTATATTCCATTGCTTTATTTACGCCATGAGATCTTGGCAATAAGAAAGTTTTATTTGTTGCTGCACCAGCTGTGCCAACAAAGCAAGCCGTCAACAACAAACCTTTTAAGAGTTTTTTCATGATTTCCTTTTCCTACGTTTATATTCAACTCCATTACACTAACGATATTTTCAAACAAATCTAAAAACTAATTTCAAGCTGTGTTTAAGGTCTTGAAATTTTCAAAAAACGGTTAAATGTAAGAAAATTTAAAAAGATTTTTTTAATTTTTTTAAAAAAATCAAAATGGTTCCCGTTTTTTAATGCCTACCAATAAAATACATTTTAAGAAAAACTAGATAGTTAAGCTCTCCTCCTTTCTTTGATTTCAATAATTAACCTGTCCAGCTAAAGCTCTTTGAGCGAAAGCTGACGCTTTATTACCTACCCTTGTGTTTGTATTCAACTAATTCGAACCTAAGAATAGCGTCTCCAGAAATATATTTCAAGATTTTTTTTATTTTAATTTTTTCAAAGGCTAGTTTGGTAGCATAAACTAAACCTGTGTTCTATTATAAATATCGATTCAAAATCTAATTTTTATAAGGCTAAATTAAAATATACTTTTATGTTACATAACAGCAAACAAAGAATAATAAAAGTTTGCATGCTTTTATTTGCAGTTTATTTTTTTTAAATCTTGAAATTTTATAAAAATATACAAATACTATAAAATATATTTTGGTAAAAAGTTTTATTTCATCAAACAAAAAGGAAAGGAGATAGATGAAAAACAGAATACTTTTAGCTCTAATGTTTTGTGCCCTGATTTGCGGGCCAATTTTTTCAAAAACAAATACAAACAAAACTTTTATGACTCCACGTCCTCAGTTAAGCAATATGGCAATGGAGTATACAACCTGGCATATGCAGATCAATAAGCTCAAAGGCTTTAGCCCCAGTTTTCAACTCACTGGTTTTTATCAAGGTTCAACTGATAAAAAGGATATAGGACAATATTTTGGATATTATGCATCTAATGCAGATGAAATTAGAAATTATATAAGTGCAGCAACATATGACCAAGTTGTTACTAATGCAACATATCCTGACAGTATTAACGATAAATATATTTTTCACATTCATGATGCAGATCCAGTGGTTCCTGGAGAAATACAATTTAAACCAAGTCAAGAAATCTGGGGTCTTAGAATAGATTATTATCAATCTTTAAAATACTTTTTTTTACAAGCAGCAATGCCCATAGTTAACGTAAAAAATAAAATGGGTTTAAATAATATAGGCACCCTAACACCTTTTAATAACGCTGGAGATCCTCGTTATGGTAAAACCATTCTTGATTACTTAAACGGCAATGTAAGCTCTGCAAATTCTACAGCAGTTCCGGAAGATCAACAAGCAGCATTAACTCATGCCAAAATAGTTAACTCAAAAAGCAAAACAGGTGTTGCAGATATAGATATTGCAATAGGTTACAATATTTTTAAGCACAAACATAACAGAGTTGCTTTAAAACTTGATGTAGTAATTCCAACCGGCAATAAAGCAAAAGGTCAATATATCTTCGAACCAATTGCAGGTAATGGTCAATATTGGGCTTTTGGTGGTGGTTTTGTATCTACTTGTAGATTATGGCAAGAAGAAAATGATTCTATTCAATTTTTGCTTAACGCTGATCTCAAGTATCTTTTTAGAACAACACAAAAAAGAACAATTAGTCTTAAAGAAGATGATGGGAAAAAAATTCCATTTGGTCACTATTATTTAGGCGGAAAAAGCGGTGAACAAGTTCTCTTCCCATTAGCAAATGTTTTAACAAGAGATGTAAAAGTTACCCCTGGTCTTGAATTTGAAGGTATGGCAGCTTTTGCATTTAATACCAAAAATTTCACATTAGATCTTGGATATAATATTTTCGCAAAAGAAGGTGAAAATGCTTCGTTAAAAAATAGCTGGGAAGCTAATACTTATGCTATAGCCGCAACGGATTTTGATACAACGGGTGCTTTTGCTGCAGCAAATATTGATACAACTTATATTAAAAACTTTATCACTTCAAGCAATTTAGACCTTGAAGCACTTAAAACTCCAACTCAAATTACACACAAATTTTATGGGGGTCTTGGATACGCTTTTAATCAATGCAGATACCCTGTAATGCTAGGCCTTGGTTCTTCTTATGAATTCTCAAGCAACAATGGCGCAATTGAGAATTGGGCAATCTGGGGAAAATTAGGAATTTCTTTCTAATTGAAAAGTTTTCAATTTAAAAAATAAAAAAAGCTATGAAAAAAGCAATTTTTCATAGCTTTTTTTATTTATATCACATTATACCTAGGGGGCACTTGATATTTTATTTGCAAGATAGTAAATTAGTTTTAAATATTCGTAAAATTATAATTTATATAATATATGGAGGTATCATCAAATAATGAACCAGTATAAATTTTTTTGATCTTAAATTAGGTTCCTAGATTTTTAACAAAATTAATCAGGGATCTGTTTCGATCTTATTCGAATTTTTTATAGTATAGTTTTATTTTATTTATTATTTTTAATCATTTTACCATTTTTATGGAGGTTTATGATGAAAAACGTAAGAACGTTTAAAAGACTTTTAGTCTTAATTTTCACAATGTTTTGTGCACAAAATGCATTTGGTGTACAATATTTTGCTGTGCCAAAAATAAACAATTCTCTAAATTTAGGCATATTGGCTCAAAGAGTAGAATCTGTCGATGTTTCAAAATTAAATGCAGCACAACTTCCTTCCAACACGGCTAACTTAATTGCTCATATTAATAACGGCTACCGAGGTCAAAAACTTGCATCTCTTGCAGAAAAGTTATTTGAACAATTTAATAACTTGAGAAACAAAACTCAAGAACAAAAAGATCTTGCAAGCCAACTTTTAGGTCAACTACAAAGCTTGAACATTACAACAAATAATTCTCAAATTTATGCAAATAGCTTAATTCTTGCAACACCTATCGTTATTGTTACACCACAAGCAGCAGTTACAAACACAACACCAACTGTTGATAACGGTGCAGGACTAGAACCTATCGATACACCACAAGAAGTTACAGTCGCACCAGCTCCTCAAGTTACAGAAATACAATCATCTGTACAAGATTCTATAAATTCTTCTTCAAGCAGCACTTTAACAGCTCTTGAAAACCCAATAGGAGCACCTGCAACAATAGACACAAATAAAGCTAAAAAGCCAGGTTTTTTCAGAAGAATATGGGATCACATTAATAACACCAATGGGGTAGACAATGCCGCTCAGGAAATTTATCCAGGCAGCGAAGAAGAAGAAGAATCTGATGCAATTAAAACAGCCGGCGCACCATTAGAAAATTACAATCCAAACAATACAGAAGCTCAAGAAATTATTTCAGCTGCTTCAAATCTTTTGAACGAAACTAACAAAACAGTTGTACCAGAATTAGAAACTCCAACAGTAGGCAGTGACTCTGGTAAAACAGCATCTTCAGATATAACAACAACAAGTAATATAGAAAAAAAAGAAATTGCTAAAACATTAAAATGGTATCAATTCTGGGCAAAACATATTGAATCACAAAAAAGAGCTCAAGAAGAAAAACAACAAAGATTGGCAATGTTACAACAACAATATGATCAAAAAAGAAATGAACAAGAACAATTAGTACAAAACCAAGGCCAACAATCAGAACAAGCAATAAAACTTCAAGAAGAGCTTGATAAGCTTTCTGAAACAACTCGTAAGCACCAAGAAATAATTATAAAAACTGAAAAAAATTTCAGGGCTGCAACTACAGAATTAAATAAAATAGTAAGAGAACAAAAATCTTTGGAATCAGCTTTAAAGCATCCTAGATGGACAGCTTTTAAAGGTTTCACGAAGAAAATGGTTATATCAGGATTAGAATTTGGTCTTTTATTAGGATCAATGCCATTAATAAAAGAAGCTTATAATTATTTCTCAAATTTGGATAATTTATCAATTCCATCTGATGCACAAAATTTTCACATAACAACAATTCAGCAACAATAATTAAACTTATATTTTTTACATAATACATAATAAATAAAAAGGCGGTCATACGTGACCGTCTTTTTATTTGATAAAATATTATTTAGCTTTTAAATAATTTAAACAAATTATTTTATAGCTAAATAATATAATCATAACTATTGTAAAAACTTGAATTTAGAATAAAATATAAAACTTAAAATTAATAGCAAATTTGAAATTCAAATCTAAAAAAATTGTAGGCAATTAAAAAGTGTTTTGTTCAAAAACTAGTTTCTTAATCTTTATTTTTATTTGTTTTAATTTTTACACGACAAATATTAGTTCTACAAATAGCAATAATTTTATTAGTAACAATAATATTAATAAAAATATTAATAAAAATAATTTTATAAAAACTAAAAATCACAGTGATTATGAGTCTATAAAACAAGAAATAGAGAAGTGTAATTTTTTACAAAATAAACTTACGCCTCAAAAAAAATTTATTTCTTACAAAATAAAAATTTTAAATAGTTTTTTACAAATTAGCGCCCCATTAATTTTTACTGTTACTTTTTGCAAAATAATAGACTACTTTTTTATTTACAAAAAATACTCTTTTAAAAGTAAAGAAATTTTTGTAGATTATTCACGAAAATATTTGGATTTTTTAAAGGGTTATAAAGAAAAAGATTTATTAAACAATCAAAATAATTATATAAGCACTTTAATAAACAATTCTAATAAAAAACTAAAAGAATTAGATAATAAAAAATTTTTGATAAATTCAAGTATATTCTCTATTACATTTTCTATATCTTATTTTTTAACTAATTTGTTTTTTAAAAAAAGAAATAAAAATTTTTATTATACTTTGTTAGAATTTCTAAAAAATTGGCAACAAAATAAAGATAAAATTCCATTATTTTTTCATGATTTATTTTCAAAATATTTAAAAGAATATTCTGAAAATAATAAAATTTCTTTAAATGCAAATCAGGCCAAAAATTTTGTTATTGATATTATTTGTCAAATAATAGATTATAAATCTTATTTAAGAAGAAAAATTTATTTGTAAGCAAATTTATCTATAATTTTTCAATATTACAACAGAATTGCCTCCACCAAAGCCAAAAGAATTAGACATAGCAAAATCGATTTTTACTTGTCTTGCTACATGTGGCACATAATCAAGATCACATTCAGGATCCGGATTGTCTAAATTAATGGTAGGTGGTACAACTTGATGCTTTAATGCAAGTGCGGTATAAGAAATCTCTGTGCCTCCAGCAGCACCTAAAAGATGTCCCGTCATAGATTTTGTACTACTGACAAGGGCATGAGAAAGTCCAGATTTTTTTAAAATCTTAGTTTCAATTACATCATTCATTTTGGTTGCAGTGCCATGGGCATTAATGTACCCAATAGAATTTTTATCTATCTGGGCATCCTGCAATGCCATTTTTATAGCATTACATGCACCTGTGCCATCTGGATGCATAGCAGTAATATGAAACGCATCACAAGTTGATGCATATCCTACAATCTCAGCATAAATATTAGCACCACGCTTGTTAGCGTGTTCAAAATTTTCCAAAATCAAAATCCCCGCCCCTTCACTCATAACAAAACCAGTACGATCTTTATCAAATGGTCGACTAGATTTTTGCGCTTGTCCGCCATAAAGAGTAGCCAAAGATCTCATATTGCCAAATCCTGCAATAGAAAGAGGATTTATGCAACTCTCTGTACCACCAGTAAGCATAAAATCTGCATAACCATCACGAATCATTCTAAAAGAATAACCAACAGAATCTCCACTAGAAGAACATGCATTCACAATAGCACTAACACTACCCTGCAAATTCCATTCCATGCAAATCCATGCAGGAGCTAAATTACTTATAACTTTTGGAATCAAAAAGGGGGAAACTGTTTTAACACCATTTGTATGTGCTTGTATTGCAGAATCTTTAATTGAAGAAAGACCGCCGATGCCAACACCCAAACAAACACCAAACTTTTCTCTGGTTTCTGGGTATGTTGTAGAAAACCCAGCATCTAGCATCGCTTGATGCGCAGCTAAAACTGCCAATTGAATAAATCTATCTGTTTTGCGTTGTTTTGCGGGAAGAAAAACTGAATCTAAAAAATTTTTATCTTCTTTAACTAATCCTACAACGTTGTATTTATAATTTTGCAATTCTGGGTGTTCAAATAAAGAAAGGCCTGAGCGGCCTTCCAATAGACTATTCCAAGTAGTTTTTGTGTTATCACCGAGGGGAGTCACTAAACCAATGCCGGTAATAACAACTCTATTCTTCTCTGACATAATTTTTATTATTTGGTTCTTGCTTGATGAATATGATCTATTACGTCTTTTACAATTTTAATTTTTTCAGCATCTTCATCTTTAATTTCAATGCCAAAACTTTCTTCAAATCCCATAATCATTTCAACAATATCTAGAGAATCTGCACCCAATTCTTGAAAAGTTGCGTTAATATCAATATTCTCTTGTGGCATATTCAATTTCGAAGCAATAATCTCGACAACTTTAAATTGTGTATCTTCTTTACTAAAAGCCATAAAATATTATCTCCCAACAAATTTTTATTTATTTTACATTTATAAAGAAACAGTGAAGTTTTTAAGACTATATTAATTTTTCAAAAAATTCTATAATTTTTTAAAAAATTACAAAATTAAAAAAGAAAGAATTTTATGCTTCAAAAAAATATAATTGTTACAGGCGGATTACAGGGTATTGGACGAGCAATCGTACAAAGATTTTTGGATAATAATAATAATAGCGTTTTTGTTTTTGATTATATAAATAAAGACGATCAAAAAGTTTTTGATTTACAAAACGCTGGTGCGAAATATTTTTGCGTAGATATTTCAAATATAGAATCCATAAAAAATGGCTTTGAGCAAGTTTATAATATTTTACAAAATCAAAATTTAGATATTTTAGTTAATAATGCTGGTATTACAAAAGATAATCTAGCAATAAGAATTTCTGAAAAAGATTGGGATTCAGTTTTTGCTGTTAATGCTCGAGGTACATTTTTTTGCTGTCAACAAGCTATAAAACGTATGATTAAACAAAATAAAAGTTATATAGTTAACATTAGTTCAATTGTTGCATTATCAGGAAATGCTGGACAAGCTAACTATGCAGCCAGCAAAGCTGCCGTAATTTCTATGACAAAAACTTTAGCTCAAGAATATGGTTCTAGAAATATAATGATTAATGCGATTTCTCCCGGTTTTATTCAAACTCAGATGACAGATAAATTGTCTGAAAAAATAAAAGAAAATATTTTAAATCGCATTTCTTTAAAAAGATTTGGTGAAACACAAGATATTGCAAATCTTGTTTATTTTTTAACCAGCGGTCAAGCTGATTATATAACAGGTTCTGTTATTGATATTAATGGCGGATTAATATAATTTTTTAAATTTTTATTTAAATTATTTAAAATAAATTATTCAATAATTAACCTAGCACTTAAGAAATATTATTTTGTGATTTTTCTTCTATCTCAGTCTTTACGATATCAACTGGCATTACATTTTCTTCAATTTGATCTGTTATAATTTTTTTCTCTAAAAAAGTCAAAACATCATACATCTCTTGAACATTTGATACAGCCATAATATTTTTTTCTGGCCATTCTTTTTTTAACAAACCTGATAATTTCCCAGAAGGTCCTATTTCTAAAATAAGATCCATATCTTTGAAATGTTGCATAGATTGCCACCAAAGAACAGGGGAACTAATTTGTTTTGATAAAGAATTTTTAACTTGATTTTTGTCAAAAACAATATCAGCATTAACGTTATTTACTAATCTTACATTAAGATCTTGAAAATCTACTTTAATTAAATAAAGATTAAAATTTTTTTCAGCTTCTCTCATTAATCTGGAGTGAAAAGCTCCCTCAACATTAAGCATAATAGGTTTAGCTTTATGTTTTTTAACTTCAAACTTTATTGCTTCTAATTCAGGTAAAGTTCCGGAAACTACTAATTGATCTTGTGAATTATAATTAACTATTTGAGCAACGTGCATTTCACTTTCTGGATTGTCATATTTTAAGCAAATAGTTTCTAAAATTTCTTGAGGCATACCAATAACGGCAAGCATACCCCCGCTTTGATTAGCCGTAAATTCTTGCATAAAACTTGCTCTTTTATTCAACAAATATAAAGCATCAGGAAAAGTCATACCTCCTGCAGAATAAATAGCAGTATATTCTCCAGAACTGTGACCAGCAAATAATTCAGGCTTTATATCATATTTTTTATTCAAAACTGAAAAAATAGCCGTACTTAAAAGAAAAATGGATGTCTGCGCATTTGCAGTTTGACGAAGCTCTTTATCAGAAGCTGCAAAGCATAGCCGTACAAAATTTTGATCAAGACAATTTGACGCTTCTTCAAACAACTCTTGTACTATGCGTTCACTATCGTAGAAATCCTTCCCCATCCCCATGAACTGTGACCCTTGACCAGGGAAAATTATTCCAATCTTTTTCATGATAAAACTCCATTTATTTTTTAGTATTTTTAATGCTCAATTTTAACATTTATTTCTTTTTATTTAATAACTATTAAATAACGATGAAAAATTTTAATACTATTTCGTATTTGTATTTTATTATTATAAAGTAAATACATTAAAAAACAAGCTTTTTCTTGCATTTTTTCTATTCATAAATATAAAAATATTATTTTTTTAACTTAATTTCTATATGTAATTTATTATTATAAATCTATTGATTTTATAGGTAAAAATATGATTTAATATATTTACGTATAGTAAATTTTTATTGCATAAAATAATATCGAAAAAAGAAAGGGATTTTATGAAGAACAAAATATGGTTAATAATAATCACCCTTGTTTTTGCTGTTGGCGTAAACGCAATGGATAACACAGAAGGAATGCAACCCACACAAAACACACAAGAAACACAAGAAGAAATGCCTTCAACTATGCCTGCTTATGAAGAAGAAAAACCTGGTGAATTACAAGCTCAGCCTATAACTACTGAAGAACAGCCAACAGATTTAATACCATCTAATCAAAACTAAATAAAATAAAAAAGAGCCTCAAAATTTTGAGGCTCTTTTTTATTTTATTTTCTTATTTAACAGATATAAGTTTTAAATAAATTTTGGCTCTATCGGCCCACTCAGAATGTTTTTCGGTTTTTTTCCCATATTTTAAAATCAGTTGATTCCAGTAGTTTTTAGCTTCATCAAAATTTTTAACAAACCAATAATATTGCCCTAAATAATAAAGAGCCATTGGCTGCACAGCATTTTGTGAATCTAAGGCAATATATCTCAAATTTTCCAAACCATTTTTTTCTAATTCTTTATTATCACTATCAATACCTACTAAAGCCGTTTTAACTTTATAAAAAGATTTTGCAACAGATTCTGGAGAAATTTCAACAAGTTTTTTTAGAACCTGAACAGCATTATCTATTTTACCAAGATTAATTAAAGCCTCAGCTTGATAAGCTAAAAACATCGGAGCAATCCCCGCGCTCTTATTTTTTTGATAACTAGATTCAAAATTTTGTAAAACTTTAGTCCATTTTTCTTCTTGTGAAGTAAAAAATTCAGAATCCAATTTCAAAGCTTCACTTTTCATATCAGGTGTATGAACTGGAGCTTGTAAAATTGTAATATCTTTAACCAAATCTTTTTGTGCTCGTTTTTGTAAGCCAGCTTTATAAAAAAGGTAACCGATACTTAAACCTAAAAAGGCTATAGCAAACAAAAGTAACACAAATAAATGATTTTTATACTTTAATGTAAATTCATAAAAATTTCTTACATAGTCCATTAAATAAATATTCTTTTTTTTAGAAAACTCCACAAAATTTCTCCCTCAAATTTAAATGGCTAAACTATTTTTTTGATTTTTCCTGTGTATTATCTTTTTGAACACCTTCTTTTGCTTTATATTGTTTTTCTTTTTCTTGTCTTACTTGAGATCTAGAGTACATTCTATCGGTTTTTGTTCTCAAAATTTTTACACCTTTATAATGCCCACATTCTTTACAAACTTGATGCGGTAATATTGCAGCCTGACAAGTTTGACAAACAGCAATAGATTTAACTTTAATTCCTTTATTCGCAGATCTAAGGTCACGTCTAGATTTAGACACCTTTCTTTTTGGTACTGGCATAGTAAATTATCTCCTACTAAACAACAATTAACGTTTAAACTTGTCCAATAAACTGTTATATATCCTAATTTTTTAGAACACTTTTGTCAAAAAGAAATAGTATTTTCTTGTAAAATAAACAAGATTTGGCAGACTATAACATATATAAAAGTATATAACAAATTATTAGGAGTATTTAAATGGCAGAAATTACAATGGAATTAATAAAGGAACTACGCGAAAAAACTCAAGTTGGAATGATGGACTGCAAAAAAGCTCTACAAGAAGCCAATGGAGACATGGAAAAGGCAATAGAAATTTTAAGAAAAAAGGGAGCTGCTGTAGCCCTAAAAAGATCTGAAAAAGAAACTTTACAAGGGACTTTGCAAGCAAAGATTGCCTCGGATTTTAAATCAGGTTCAATAGTAAAAATTAATTGTGAAACAGATTTTGCAGCCAAAACCAAAGATATGCAAGATTTTGCAGACGAAGTTTGTGAACATATTTTAAAATGTTGTCCTCAAATTATGGAAGGTGTTGGTCAAGCTTTATTACAAGAAAAACTATCAAACAAAAATGTAACAATTTATGATAGATTAAACGATCTTGTAGCAAAAATTAGTGAATGCATAAAAGTTGAAGATTTTGTAAAATTTACAGTAGAAAAAAATGGAATAGTTAATGCCTATATCCACCCTGGCGCAACATTGGGTGTTTTAGTTAAACTAGAAACAGATAAACCTACAGAAAAAAATATTGAAGATCTAAAAACTTTATCAAAAGACATTTGTATGCATATTGCAGTAACAAACCCTATGTCTATAAGTTCTTCAGATTTGGATCCTAAAATTGTTGAAAAAGAACTTTCAATAATAAAAGAACAGCTTGCAACAAGTGGAAAACCTGCAAATATGATAGAAAAAATTGCACAAGGAAAAATAAGTAAATTTTATCAAGAAGTTTGCTTGTTGGATCAAAATTTTATTAAAGATGATAAAATTACAATTAAAGATCTTATTAATCAATATAATAAAAAAACAGGTTTGAATATTGTTGTTAAAAATTTTAAGAGACTTTCTATAGGTGGATAATAAAAATTAATAATTTTATGAATAATATTTTAATAAAATTAACCGGCACAATTTTTAACCCTTCTCAAAATGTAGAAGGGTTTTTTATCGAAAAAATAATAAACCAAATAAAAGTATTAAAAAAAAATTATAACATAGGAATAGTAATAGGAGGCGGAAATATTTTTCGTGGAAATCAGCATGGCAAACAATTTAATTTATCAAAAACAACAGGTCACAGTGCGGGAATACTTGCAACAATTATAAATGGATTAATATTGCAGGATGTTTTTAAAAAACAAAATTTAGATTCTATTATTTTAAGTGCAATTGAATGCCCTCAAATAACAAATATTATTAATCAAGAAAATATTCAAGACGCACTAAAAAAAAATAAAATAATTATTTTTGTGGCGGGAACTGGAAACCCTTTTTTTACTACAGATACAAATGCAGTTTTACGCTGCCTACAAATCGGAGCAACAGAAGTTTTTAAATGTACAAATGTAGATGGAGTTTACAGTGATAGTCCTGATAAAACCAGTAGTATTCTTTATAAAACAATATCTTATAAAGAATACATAGAAAAAAATTTGAAAATTATGGATTTGACTGCTATAACTTTAGCTCAAGAAAACAATATAAAAATAAGAGTCTTCAATATTTTTAAAGATGATGCATTAATTAATGCAACAAAAGATGCAGATTTCGGAAGCAGTATTTGTTAAAAAATATTTATAATTTATAAATGAAGGATAAGTATCGTGGAAGCAATTATATTTACAGAAGGTAATACAAAAAATTTTGAAAATAGTTTAAAAATTGAGATGGAAAAGCCTATTAAGCATTTTGAAAAGGAACTTGCTAGCATAAGGACAGGACGAGCATCTACAGTTTTGGTAGAAAGTTTAAAAGTTGAATGTTATGGCCAAATAATGACATTAAAAGAATTGGCAACATTGGCAGCACCCGATGCTAGATTAATTACAATTCAACCATGGGATAAAACAATCATCGGTGATATAGAAAAGGCTATAAAAAATTCTGATCTTGGCATAAATCCAATAAATGATGGAACTTTAATTCGTTTACAATTACCAATGATGAGCTCTAGCAGAAGAGAAGAACTTGTAAAAATTTTGAATAAAAAAACTGAAGAGTGTAAAGTTGGAATAAGAACCGTAAGAAAAGAATTTCACAATCAATTAAGAGACGCAGAAAAAGCTAAGGGTATCTCTGAAGATTTTGCAACAAGACTTACAGATTTATTACAAAAAATTACAGATGATTTTACAAAAAAAGTCGATACTCTTCATGATAAAAAAGCAAATGAATTAAGATCTATTGAAGTAAAAATCGAGGGATAAAAGATCAAAAAATTGATGCACGAGATATATCTCGTGCATCAATTTTAAAATAATCTAAATTATATATAACGCATGAATAAACATTTTGTACACCTACATTTGCATACAGAATTTTCTTTATTAGATGGCGCTATTAAAATTCCAGAATTACTAAAATATTCCAAAGAACAAAACTGGCAAGCATTAGGAATTTCTGATCACGGCAATATTTTTGGTGCAGTTACATTTTTTCAACAAGCCGCAAAATACAATATAAAGCCAATACTCGGCATTGAAATGTATTTTACGCCTGATGTAAAAATAAAAAATGTAAAAGAAAAATATAATCATATCGTCCTGATAGTAAAAAATAAAACTGGTTATAAAAATTTGTGCAAGCTTATAGCTTTTTCTTATAAACAGGGTTTTTATTTTAAACCTAGAATTGATTATGAAATTCTAAAAAAACACTCTGAAGGTTTAATAGCAAGCACTGCGTGTTTGGGCGGCCATATACCATCTTTATTACTAACCGAAAATGAAAATGAAGCAATAGACAGAACAGAATGGTTTTTGAATACGTTTGGTCAGGAAAATTTTTATTTTGAATTAATGCCCGAAAAAGTAAAAGAGCAATTAATTGTTAACGAAAAATTATATTTACTTGGCAAAAAAATGGGTGTTAATTGCATTGCAACGTGCGATGCCCACATGTTAAAAAAAGAAGATTATCATGCGCACGAAATACTTTTGGCAATTCAAACAAAAAAGAAAATGTCTGATACAGATCGCATGTCTTTTAAAAATTTTGAATGCTATGTAAGAACAACTCAAGAATGTTTAGATTTTTTTAAAGATAAAGAAGAAGTTGTCTGGAACACAGGAAAATTAGCAGATTCCTGTGAATTCCAATTTGAATTTGGCAAACTAATGTTCCCTGTATGCCCTACTCCAGATGGATATACTCAAGAATCATATTTTAAAAAATTATGCTTTGATGGCTTACAAAATTTAAAAAATCAAGACTTAATTCCAAAAAATAAATATCAAGAATATGATAATAGATTAAATATAGAAATGGATTTAATTATCAAAATGGGTTTTGTTGGTTATTTTTTGGTCGTTAGTGATTTTATAAGATGGTCAAAAAAACAAAATATTCCAGTTGGAGCTGGAAGAGGATCTGCTGCCGGATCTCTTGTTGCATGGGCTATTGAAATTACAAATGTTGACCCAATAAAATACAATTTACTTTTTGAAAGATTTTTAAATCCTGAACGCGTAAGTATGCCAGATATAGATATAGATTTTTGCATACAAAGGCGTGAAGAAGTTATTAATTATGTAAAAGAAAAGTATGGGCATGAATGCGTTTGCCAAATCATTACATTTGGAACAATGATGGCAAAAGGGGTAATAAAAGATGTCGCACGAACATTAGGATTCCCATTTCAAGATTCAAATGCTTTAACAGATTTAGTTCCTAATCAATTAAAAATCAAACTAAAAGACGCAATAGAACAAGAACCTAAATTGCAAGAGATGCTCAATAATAATATTGAAATCAAAAAATTATTTGATATCTGTTTTAAATTAGAGGGATTAACAAGACATGCATCAAAACATGCTGCTGGTGTTGTAATTTCACCATTACCATTAGACGAAGTTTTGCCCCTCTATATACCACCGAAAACTGACGAACTTGTAACTCAATATGCTATGACAGAGTTAGAATATATCGGTTTTTTAAAAATGGATTTTTTAGGATTAAAAAATCTTACAGTCATAGAAAGAGCGTTAGCTAATATAAAAAATAATTTTTCTATAAACATAAATTTGGATAAAATTCCATTGGACGATCAAAAAACATTTGACCTTTTGAGGGCCGGTAATTCAAATGGAGTCTTCCAGTTCGAATCTGAAGGCATTAAAGAAGTCATGCGTAAATTGCAACCCGAAAGATTTGAAGATTTAATTGCTCTTAACGCCCTATATCGTCCAGGGCCTCTTGGTTCAGGTATGGTAGATGATTTTATAGAGCGTAAACATGGCAGAAAAAAAACAACTTACATGTTTAATGAACTCGAACCTATTTTGTCTGAAACTTATGGTGTTATAGTCTATCAAGAACAGGTAATGAAAATTGCTTCTGCTATTGCCGGATACACTCTTGGAGGCGCAGATATTTTAAGACGTGCAATGGGTAAAAAAAAAGCAGAAGTTATGGCCTCTCAAAAAGAACTTTTTATTGCGGGCGCCAAAGAAAAAAAATTTGATGAAAAAAAAGCCGGAGAACTTTTTGATTTAATGGCATATTTTGCAGGATATGGTTTCAATAAATCCCATTCTACAGCTTATGCTTTAATCGCATATCACACAGCTTATTTAAAAGCAAATTTTCCAACAGAATTTATGGCTGCTTTGATTTCTTTTGAAACAAACAATCCAACTCAATTCAGTTTTTATTTACAAGAAATAAATGATATGGGAATAAACATAACTCTTGCAGACATAAATAAATCGCAAATAGATTTTTGTGCCCAAAATAATAGTATACTTTTTGGCCTACATGGAATTAAAAACGTCGGTGGAGCTGCTCTTGAAAACATTTTGAAAGAAAGAATAAAAAAAGATTTTGTTGATCTTTTAGATTTTTGTAAACGAATTGATCTAAGAACGGTAAATAAACGCGTTATAGAAAGTTTAATTTATGCTGGAGCCATGGATAACATACCTGGCAACAGAGCCCAAAAAATTGCTGAACTTGAAAAAATAATAAAAATTGCTAGCGCAACAAAAGAAGAAATAAAAACCGGACAAATGGGACTTTTCGGTTCAACAAATGCAAATAATAACAACATAGACACAGATACAAAAAACGAATCTTATAAATTTACGGATTTACCAGATTTTACAGATAAAGAAAAGCTTGAAAAAGAAAAAGAGTATGCTGGTTTTTATTTAAGTTCACACCCATTAAAAAATTATACTGTTTTAAATTGGATTCAATCTACAACTTTTGATAAGGCTCTTGAACTAATAAAAAATATCAAAAGTCTAAAAGAACCTCTTGTCACATGTTTTGGACTTTTACAAAAACATAAAGTAATTTCTACTAAAAGTGGCGAAAAAATGGCATTTGCCCAATTTGAAGATATGACATCGCATTCTGAATTAATAATTTTTCCAAGTGTTTATAAAAAAATAGATAATATATTAGAAGAATATAGCGTATTTATTATTAAAGGTTTTTTAGATATTTCTTCACCAATCAAGTGTAAAATTAAAGTAAATGAACTTATTCCTGTTGAGAAAATTTTTGACGACAATAAAAATATAAAAAATTTAACTCTTATACTACCAAATAATTTTACCGACACTTTTTTGGAACAAATAAAAACAAAAATACTTTCTCAAGATAAAAAAAATAAACAAAATATAAACCTAATATTTGAAGAAAATAATTCAAAACTCTGTTTAGAATATCAAGATTATATTGAATATAATATTCAAAACTTAAAAGAATTAGAAAAGCTTGGTGTAAAAATAGAGTTTTCGATATAATTTTATTTTTATTTTTCAAAAAATTTATATTATTTGTTCTATAAAAATATATTTATCTTTTAAAATTTTTTTTAAAGAATCTAAGATCCATTTTTTGGGCTCTTGTGAAAAATTAGTAAATGGTGAAATTTTTTTATCTCCCTGAAAAATGATTTTTTTTAATTCGACAATAAAATTATCCTGTGTGATTAATTTTTTATTAAAAAAATCTAAAAATAATATTAATTTTTCTTCGAATTTTGATTCCCAGTCAACTTGCGAGTACAAAAAAATCAATGTAGATAAAAAATCATAGTTTGATGGCTCTAAAATAGAAAGATGTTCATAAATTGCAATTGCACTTATAATTTTTTGTTCTTTTTTGTATAAAATTGCAGCTTGTTGATATTTCTCTAAAGCAAGATTGTCTTCTAGGGACCATAAGATATCCCCCTCCAATTGCAAAGCATAGGCTTTATCTTCAAAAGAGTGCGATAATAACCTGTAAAGATTAAGTGCTTTTTCTTTTTCTTTTCTAGAAACAAGATCTGCCAACTTAAACCATGCAACACACGATTGATTATAATCTGCACTATTTGTCTGAATTGACATCTCAATCCCCTTCTCTCTTAAATTACAAAATAATACAAATTTAAATATATATATTCACCTTAAGCTTGTCGAATTTTTTTTAAAAGCATAATATATTAGGGTTAATATAGAGATAATCAAAATTTACTTCAGGAAAATAACAGTGAAAAATAATTTTGTTTGGGAAAAAAATTTTTTAAATAAAAAAGCAGAAACAAAAATTTATCAAGAAAATTCTAACAAATATACGGCTAGAACCCGTATTGAAATCTTGTTAGATCAAAATAGTTTTCAAGAAATAGATCAACTCGTGTCTTCACCATTTATTGAAAATGCACATCAAAACGATGGCGTTATAACTGGTTTTGGAACAATAAATAATCAAAAGGTTGCTGTTTATTCTCAAGATTTTAATCTCAAGGGTGGTTCTGTTGGAAAATTTCATGCTCAAAAAATTTGTAAGATTATGGACTTGGCTGTCAAAATTGGTTGCCCAATCATAGGAATTATAGATTCCGGTGGCGCAAGAATTCAAGAAGGGATTCATAGCCTTGCAGGCTATGGCGAAATTTTTTTACGCAATGTCCAAATTTCTGGCATAGTTCCGCAAATTTCTATAATTCTGGGCCCCTGCGCTGGAGGTGCAACTTATTCTCCAGCTTTAACAGATTTTATTGTTACCGTAGAAAAGGTCAGTAATCTTTTTGTAACCGGTCCTAATGTTATACAACAAGCTTTACATCAAACAATAAGCAAAGAAGAACTTGGCGGAGCTTTAGTACACAATCAAATATCAGGTCTTTGTCATATAATGGCACAAAGCGAAGATGAATGTTTTGAACGCGTTAAACAATTATTATCTTATTTACCCAATAATTATAGATCACAAACAAATATAAATTTAAACGAAGATATTTTTAACAATACAAACTTTAATAATAAAATTGATAATATAGATTTAGAAAAAATAGTCCCACAAAACAGTAATCTTGCTTACAATATAAAAGATGTAATAAATAATATATTTGATACAAACAGTTTTTTTGAAATTCAAGAACTATTCGCACCAAATATAGTAATAGGCTTTGCAAAACTTGATAACATTGTAACCGGAGTGGTTGCCAACCAACCACAAATTAATGCTGGATCTATTGATATTAATGCATCATGCAAAGCTGCTAAATTTATAAATTTTTGTAATAGTTTTTCTATACCAATAATATCACTGGTCGATGTTCCTGGTTTTATGCCAGGAATAGAACAAGAACATAATGGTATTATAAGACATGGCGCAAAACTTATTTATGCATATGCAAATGCAACAGTTCCTAAAATTACAGTAATTTTACGCAAGGCGTACGGTGGATCCTATATTGTGATGGGCAGCAAACACTTAGGTGCAGATTTTAATTTCGCATGGCCCAATACACAAATCGCAGTTCTTGGTGCAAAAAGTGCAATTGCTATTTTGCATGGGAAAAAACTTAACGAAGTTTGTGATGAAAAAGAAAAAGAACTTTTACAAAAAAATCTTGAAGATGAATATGAAAAAGAATTTTTAAATCCAGATATAGCTGCAAAATTTGGATATATAGACGCAGTTATAGAACCAAATCAAACAAGAGATTGTTTAGTAAAAGCTTTAAAAATATCTTTGAATAAAGTTGAAAGACATTTACCCAAAAAATCTGGAAATATGCCCTTATAAATTATAATTATTAAATAATTAACGAACTAGCATTATTTATTAATCTTTAAAATTTAATTCTATCTGAATTTAATATAAAAAAATAAAAAAGCTTTACTTTAAAATATTTTTAAATATAATTTTTTTAATCGAAAAGATTTTTAAATAAATTTTTTTATATTTTTTTATATTAAATAAAGGGGCATATCATGAAAAAACAAAATTTAATGATTTTCGCAATAATAATTTTTTTACTAAATACAAATAATATTTTGTTAAGCAAAAATTCTGAAAATTATCAAAAAGCTAGAACAGGTGGTTCAAATCTCGTATTCGAAGAAAATACAAATCTATCAAACTTAAAAACAGCTTCTGAAAATTTAATAGAATGCAATTTACCAGGTGTTCAATTAACGCAAGCAAATTTACATAGAACAGACTTAACCAATGGAAATCTCTCGCAAGCCAATTTAAATCAAGCTAATTGTAAAAGAATTATAGCCCCAGGAATTAATTTATCTGGAGCTTTTTTATCTGGAACAGATTTTAAAGGAGCAACTTTAACAAGAGCAAATATCTCCGGCAATCTAGGTTTTTTCAAAACCTTATGGCAAAAAATTACTTTCCAATACAATAAAAATTACGTTAATTTTAGAACAAATGTAAATTTTTCAAGAGCAATTTTGCAAAAAGCATTTTTAAATAATTGTTATCTTATTGATATAAACTTTCACCGAGCATCTTTAATTGGTACAAATTTTAGAAATTCAATTATTATAAATTGCGATTTTTCTAATATTAAAAATTTAAATAATACAAATTTTTCAAACTCAATAATTTATAACCCAAATTTTAAAAAAACAAATTTAGCTGGAGCTATAGTACAAAATACGTGTATATATTCTTATACATACAATAAATTAACAAAAAAACAAATCGAATATTTATTAAAAAATGGCGCTACTATATATTTAAATAATAATTTAATAGAAATTGACGAACAAGAACTTGGTAATCAAGAACTTGGTAATCAAGAACTTAGTAATCAAGAACTTGGTAATCAAGAACTTGGTAATCAAGAACCTGGTAATCAAGAACCTGGTAATCAAGAACCTGGTAATCAAGAACCTGGTAATCAAGAACCTGGTAATCAAGAACTTGGTAATCAAGAAGAACTCGAGAAAGAATTAGAAGATTTAAAAGAATTATAAATCGAGTTCACAAATACTACTTGCATAAAAGACCCTAAGTTATTTATTATTTTAAGAGTTAATTTTTATTTTTATAAATACTAGGGGTTTTTATGTTTAAAAATATATTTAAAAACAAATTTTTTAAATATTCTTTAATTTTTCTTTTTGCAAGCATACTTATTATTTTTGGTTTTTATTTTTATAAAAACCATTACACATATAACAATCAAACAGAATATGTTCTAAAAAAAATAGATTCACGACCAGATGAAATTAAAGGGGAAATAGTTACTCTAAAAAGATTACGTCCAGAATATTTTAAAAGCTATCATGAGATGTCTTTTCCTGAAATAGTCAGAAAACCTTTATATTTTCCTAAAAATGCAAGTTTTGAATGGACAAAAAATTATCTAGAAGAAAAATTACAAAAAGAAGCAGCTAAACAAGTATTGCTTTATATGATTTTTGATAACAAAGATAACAAGTTAATAGGATCTATTTCAATACGAGAAAAAAATCCAAAAGATCCAGGACAATTTTCTTGCTGGATTAATAATAATTATTGGGGCGGTGGCAGAATTCAAGAAGCTACACAGCTTATTGTTGATGAATATTTTAAATTAACTAATGCAGACAGTTTTGACGCACACGTTGAAATGTGGAACTTAAGAAGTTACTATGCGCTAAAAAAGGCCGGATTTAAATTAATAAAAACTTTTTATCCAGCTGGACAACCCCCAAGATATATTTTAGAGTTTTATAATAAAAATAAAAAAAATTTTGCTGGCCCTAAAAATACTAACAAAATAAATAATTTTAATAAAAATATGATTAAGAACCCTGGAGAAAGTATGAATAAAAAAGTTCTTTTTATTTTAATGCCTAAAAATTTCAGAGACGAAGAATTTAGCGTGCCATATAATTTGTTAAAAAATAAATACACTGTCCATGTCGCTGGTTTTACAAAAGATATTGCAACAGGAGTTAACGGTTATGAACAAAAGCCAGATTTAATTTTAAATGATTTAAAAAATTCTGATTTTGATACTTACGATGCTCTTGTAATTCCGGGAGGACCTGGAAGCGTAGAATATTTATGGGACAATAAAAAAATTCAAGATATAATTAAACATTTTAATAAAAACAAAAAATTAGTTGCTACTATTTGCTATGCTGTAATAGCTCAAATAGAAACTGAAACCTTAAAAAATAAAAAGGCAACAGTGTTTCCAAGTAAAGAAGCTAAAGATATTTTACAAAAACATAATGTAGAATTCGTAGATCAAGGGGTAGTTATTTTATCAGAAGAAAAAATTATAACATCTCAGGGTCCAAAATTTACAAAAGAATTCGGCCAAGCAATTATTGATATTTTAGAAAAATAAATTTATAGGAAAATTAAATGGCTCAAAAACAAGCAATACCCACAAATCAAATGCGTCCCAAAATCTTGTTGGCGGGTGTAATAACACCGCTTAACAAAGAAAAGGATATTAATGCTTATTATGAAGAATTTTTAAGTCTTATAAAGACTTTGGGCTTGGAATACGACGAAATTTTATATATAAAACTAAGAAACATAGATAAATCAACATTTTTAACAAAAGGTAAATTAAAAGAAATATCTGATTTTTGTCACGAAAAAAAAATCGATGAAATAATTTTTTCACAATCACTTACCCCATTGCAAGAACGAAATCTTGAAGAAATTTTAGAATGCACAGTATGGGATAGAGAAAAATTAATTTTAGAAATTTTTCAAAAATCTGCACATACAGCAGAAGGCAAAATACAAGTAGAAATGGCACAATTAGAATATCAAAAAGCACGATTAGCCGGCAAAGGTATAGAATTAGCACAACAAGAAGGTATGATTGGTGTTCGTGGAGGGCCTGGAGAAACAGCCAAAGAAGTTTTAAAAAGATATTTAGCAGATAAGTTCAGACAAGCAAAAAAACGTCTTGATACTTTACAACGTTCAAGAGAAACTCAACGTAAACAAAGATTACAAAGTAAGCTACCCCTAATTTGTTTAGTTGGATATACAAATGCAGGAAAATCTTCTTTGTTAAATGTTTTAACAAAAAGTGATGTTTTAGTAGAAGATAAGCTTTTTGCTACCTTGGATACTACAACCAGAGAACTTTTTATTGATGGCAAAAAAATCGCATTAATCTCTGATACAGTTGGATTTATAAGTCAACTACCACACCAATTAATAGAGGCATTTAAATCTACTCTCGATGAATTAAATTATGCTTCTTTATTGTTACATGTTATAGACATAAGCAATCCCAACTGGCAAGAACAAATATCAGTTGTAGAAAAAACATTAAAAGAACTAAATTTAAATAAAGATATTCTTTATGTGTTTAATAAAATAGATAAATTGAATAAAGAAAATTTAAAAAATTTAAAACCAGAAATAGAAAAATATACACCATATGTTTTAACAAGCACAAAAACAATAGATAAAAAAACAGATAAAACAGCCGACGACATAAAAGATCTTTTAGAATATATAAAAAAAACAAAATATTAGGGAGCAAAATGAGAATAGCAATTAACGGTTTTGGACGCATCGGTCGAACATTTTTGCGCGTATTACTTTTAGATAAAATCGCTACAAAAAAAATAGAAGTTGCCGCAATAAACATAGGACCAGGAGATCCTGATTTAATTGCACACTTATTTAAATACGACTCAATAATGGGCGAATTCGAAGGGCCTATTAAATATGATACAAACAGCAATAATTTCGATATAAATGGCTATAAAATTAAAATTTTACAAAAATTAAATCCATTAGAAATAGATTGGAAAGAACTAAAAATAGATTGGGTTGTAGATGCAACCGGTTGTTTTACTAAAAGAGAAAAAGCCTCATTACATCTGCAAGCAGGCTCCAAAAAGGTATTAATTACAGCACCCGCAAGTGATGAAGATATAACAATAATACCCGGAGTAAACAGTACCAAATATGATCCCGAAAAACACAATATCGTATCTTTAGGAAGTTGCACAACAAATTGTTTTGCTCCAATGATCAAAGTTTTAAAAGAAAATTTTGAACTTTTAAATGGCATTATGACAACAATACATTCATATACCAATGATCAAGTTTTGCTTGATATAGAACATAAAGACCCTAGAAGAGCACGAGCCGCCGCCTTAAATATGGTTCCAACAAAAACTGGGGCAGATAAAGTTATAACAAAAATTTATCCAGATTTAGAAGGTAAATTATCTGGAATAGCAATAAGAGTACCAACACCTATCGTTTCTTTAACTGATTTTACTTTTACAACAAAAGAGAACTTAACTGTAGAAAAAATAAATACAATATTTGAAAATTATTCACAAAATCAATTAAAAAATATTTTAAAATACTGCGATAAACCATTAGTATCCTCAGATTTTAAAGGCAATTCTCATTCTTGTATTTTTGATAGTTTAATAACCAAAACTGTCGGAAAAACAAGTAAAATTTTTGGCTGGTATGATAATGAATTTGGGTATTGTTGCAGATTAAAGGATTTTTTGCTTCACATATAAAAAAAGTTGGTTTACAATATATTCAAGCTTTAGAAGTTTGCGGGCCCATAGCTCAGTGGTTAGAGCAGTCGGCTCATAACCGAAAGGTCCCAGGTTCAATCCCTGGTGGGCCCACCAACCGATCAAGTTGTAATCATAAGTATAAATAAAAAAGGTACCTTCTTAACTGTTTAGTCTCAGGTACCTTTAAAAACTCTTGAAAATTACTCACAATTGTTCTTGTTTGGGTATAAAAGGATAGACATGGTCGGAAGTTCTCTGTGGAGAAATTTAAAAGTTTTGGTTGACATTGATAAAAAATTTGAAGAATTTAAAAATAAAATACAAGAAGCAAAAAAACTGCTTACCAATGATCAACAGGAAATTCCAAAACTAGAAACTCAAATCGAAGAAGAAAATCAAAAAATTTTGCAACTTCGCAAAAACGTAGATAAACAAGAATTAATAGCAAAGGAATTAAAAGACAAAGAAACCGAAAAAAGAAATCTTTTAGATAATACTTCAAACCCTAAAGAGTTTTCTGCGATAGAAAAAGAAATTAAATCGTTATCCAGAAAAATTAGCGAACACGATGATAGCTTAATGAAGGCATGGCACCAACTTGAAGAACAAAAAAACAAGCTTGATGCAAGTAAAAAAGAAAAAGAATCTAAAATAATACAATTAAAAGAAAGCATAGAAGTACAACAAAAAAGTTTAAAAGATTTTGAAGAACAAAAAAATATTGTTTTTCAAGAAAAAGAAGTGGCAAAAAAAAATGTACCTGAAGAATGGTTAACAAAATACGAAAGAATGAAAAACAGAGTCAGCGATCCAATAGTTCCAGTTTCAGGAACAACTTGTAGTGCATGCTTTTATGTAATTTTAAAACAAGATTTATCAAAATTAAAAAAATCTGGAGTTCTTCTTTGCAGAAATTGTTATAGATTTTTATATTATCCAGAAGAAGAAAACAATGCAAAAAAAGAAACTTATTAGTAATGTGCCTTTGGAAATTTTTGTAGATGGGGCATCCAGAGGAAATCCTGGTCAAGCTGGAGCAGGTGTTTACATTAAACAAAATGATCAAGAAATAGTAAAAGAAGGTTTTTATCTTGGAGAAAAAACAAATAATCAGGCTGAATATTTATCTTTAGTTTTAGCTATTTTTCTTGCATTGCAAGAATTTACAAATCTCGATATAAAACCTAAATTAATAATCACTTCTGATTCTGAACTTCTTGTCAGACAAATATCTGGTTTATATAAAGTTAAAAATTCTGTATTAAAACAGATAAAAGATTTGATAGATTTATTACTTAAGAACGTAAATTTTGAAATAAAACATGTATTAAGGGACAAAAATAAAATTGCAGACAAACTTTCAAATGAGGGGATAAATAAAAAAAATAAATTACCAGCAGGATTTTTATGCTTGTTGAACAAACACAATATAAACATACTATAAAAATTATTATATTTTTTAATTTTTTTATTCTTTTTTCTCCATTAGCTTCATCAACCGAAACCTCTAATTCTATTAAAAATAATACAATAAATAATTTAACAACCAGCTGTTTAAAAATTAAAGTTCTTTTAGAAGAAAAAAAAAATTTAAAAGAAAAGCTGACTTATGAAATAAAAACCCAAAGCGGTTTTTATATTGAAGATCTAAGTAATTTTAAAAAAATAATATTTAAAAAAAAAATTTTAGATATAGTTATTAAAGATAATAACATTTATTTACCTTATTTTCATGAAAATAAAAGAGTATTCAAAAAAATAAAATCCAAAGATATTAAATTAATTCCAATATCTGGAAAATTTAATATTAATGACAAAGTGTATCAAGGTGATTTAATTTTAAGTATAATACCCCAAAAAAATATTCTTTATTTAATAAATAACATTGGTTTAAATGATTATTTATATTCCGTATTAAAAGCGGAAAGTAATATATCTTGGCATTTAGAAATGCAAAAAGTTCAAGCTATTGTTTCAAGAACGTATGCTATTCATACAATGCTTGAATTAAAAAAAAATAAAAAAAATCCCAAGCCGTATGATATAAAAAATAATAATTTCAATCAGGTATATAGTGGAGTTCACTACTACACTTTTTTAAGAAAAGCCATTCAAGAAACAGAAGATTTAGTTCTAACGTACAACGGTAAAATAGCATTAGCTATGTTTGATGCGTGTTGTGGTGGTATTATTCCTGCAAATACAAAATCTTTAAACTTTAGCAAAGCCCCTTACTTGGCAAGACAAAATGCATGTAATTATTGCAAAGATTATAAACTTTATAGGTGGCATAAAGATTTTTCCGTAGATACAATGCTTTCATGTTTTAAAAAATACCCTAAACTTTCAAAAAATTTTAATGACCCTAAAAAATTAGGTCGTTTATTAGATATAAAAATTACAGACAAAGATAAGGCCGGACTTGTTAGAAAAATAAAACTAGTTTTTACAAAAAAAAATATTAATATTACTGGTAAAGATTTGTGGTTTAGTATAAAAGATAAAATTCAAAGTCAAACTTTTGATATAAAAAAAATAAAAGATAGAATTATAGTAGATGGCAAAGGACACGGCCACCAGATGGGTTTATGTCAATGGGGAGCAAAAGAATTGATAAGAAGAAAATTTGAATTGGAAAAGAATAATGATTGGAATTTTAGAAAAATTTTAAGTTTTTATTATCCACAAACAAAACTTTCAAGATTAAAAATTAGTAAATTAGAAGATGCCAAAATATAAAGCTCATTTATTTACAGGATTTATTTTATTTCTTTTATTTATTGTTTTACTTATCAAATTTAGCATTTTTAATTTTAACAAACACCTGTTGCCATTATATTTTGGTTTTTGCTTATTAGGCTCACTTTTTCCTGATATAGATACAAAAAGTAAAATTCAAAAAATTATTTATTATTTATTTTTTTTCGTAATACTTTTTACTATTTTTCTACAAAATTGGCTTGTTTTGTCTGCGATTGTAATAATTGCTTTTATTCCAATTTTAAGCAACCACAGAGCTCTAACTCACAAAAAATGGTTTATTCTATTAGTACCATTAGTTATAACTTTTTTAGTAATTAGTTTCAAACAGTCACTAAAATACGAAGCCCTATCTAGCTATTTATTTTTTGAAATAGGCGCATTATCACATATTTTTTTAGATAAAGCTGTCACAAAATGGTTTAATTCTAAAAAATATAAATAATTTTAAGATTTTTCACAAACAAATTCAAATAGCATTTTATTAGTTTATAAGCATTTGACCTACAAAAATCTCTGATTTATACTTAATAAAGTTATCGATATTTATTAAATTTTGGAGGTTATTTATATGAAATTTTTTAATTTTTATAAAAAAATTTTTCTTTTCGTAAATCTTATTTTTATTACAAATTTATCTTTTGTATGTTATAGCAACTTAAGTGCCATGCAAAATACAGACAATAGAGTTGATCAAGATCCAAACCCTCTCGACCAAGCATCAAAAACTCCAGAAAATATATGTTGGAATTTAATTTCTAATTCAATAAAAACAAAATTGCAATCTTTAATAGATTTGCACGATAAATTAAAAACTAAAAAAACTGAATTAGAAAACTTAATTAAAAATAAATCAAATATTCCTGATTTAAATTCAAAATTAGAAATTGTAAAAAAATATATAGATCGATTAAAATCTTTTATCGAATTTGAATTTAACACAGGAATAGCGCTTCAAATAGAAAGAAAGCTAAATAGCTTTGACGCAAATCCCAATATGTCTCATGATATTTCTCATGAAGAAATAACGCGACTTAATTTATATGCAAATCAAGAAAATCCAAATAATTGTCTATTTAAAATAATGGATAAAACAAAATGTTCTTTTGCTAAGGCACATTTAGCAATCATGTTATCAAAAAAAGATTTAAATACTGAAACAGCAAAATTTAATGCTTTAAATTCAAATCAAGATCTTTTTAATCAGCTAGATAAAGCTTTGTATAATTTTGCACAAGCTGAAAAGCTATTTTTCGAAGAATTTAAAACATTAAACAACGATTTTAAAAAAATAAATTTCATAGATGCTGTAATTAACAGTAATTCTTGGGCAAATTTTTTAAAAACAATGACTATAGCATCATCTCACATATGGGGGCTTAATGGTTTAGAAAAATTAGCAGGAAGAGCTGCTAGCTTTAAAGAAAGATTCTTTTATTTTGGCATACCATCAATAGGTATTCCGGGCTTGTTTCAAAATAGTTTAAGTAATATTTTACAACCTAATCCACTAGTATATTTCCCTGAAACTGAAATATCTCTACTTGAATACGCCCTTTTAGACTCAGCCACTAAATCTAAATTTTCTTTACATTTTTCACCAGCAAATTTAATAAAACCATCAACATTAAAAGATGCTGGGCTTTTTTGGGCAACTGTAGCCTTTCCAACCTTAAAATTTATGCCATTCATAAACCCTACTTTACAATTTTTATATAAAAAATACGCAATAAGAAGGTTTCGTAAAATAAAAAAAGATATTTTAGTTAAGCACATAGAAAACATGCAAAAAATATTAAATAGTCTTGAAGAAATAAATAATATTATAAAAAGTAATACAGTATTTAATAATTTATCCAATCAAATCGAAAGCTTAATAAACAACTATACAGAACCTGAAATTAGAACTGCAATAGAAAATACAAGGGAAACAATAACAGACAAAACAGATTTAGCAGAATTAGAACAAAAATTTAATTATTTAGAAAAAATATTTAATTATGAAAACGAAAATCTTTATTTTATTTCAATAATAAAAAACGTTGCTGAATTAGATTATTTTGTTTCTTTAGTTAAATTTAACAAAGAACAAAACAAAAATATATCAACAGATCAAAGAAATTTTTTAATCAGACAATTTTTAGTAATCTAATATAAAATATATAACCTCATCATAAAATAACCCCTAAAAGTATATACGTTTAGGGGTTATTTTTTTGCATAATCAAATATTTTATGCTAATATTTTGGCTTATTTAAAGCTATTTTTTTATTAAATATAAAAAAACAAAATTTTAAGTTTGGGGACGCTTGTGCAAATAAATTCTTTTAGAAAATCAAAAATAATATTATCTCAAATATTGTTACTTATAGTACTTTTACTTAATACTATTCAAATAAATTGTACTGAAACAGTTTTTGAAAAAATATCAAATCAATATCTTCCATCAATCAGCCGACCAAGTTTAACAAAAGAAGAAATCAAAAGTGTTTTATTTACAGATGGCCGTGTAGATAGAGAAAAAGTAAGATTTTTATTAAGTCAAAAAACAGAAAGTTTTAATAGAAAAAAAATAGTTTTCGATTTATTTAATGAAAATCAACTTGGAAAAAAAGACATAAATAAAAATGAATGCATAATTGGACAAGATTTGTGGACAGATTTAGAACTCTTTAAAGGGCAACACACAGGAAGCATAAATCTTTTGGGTAAAATAAATAAAACTAGAACAGATTGCGGTACAGCAATGTTAGGAAAAATGCTAGCCGAACCAACAACAGATGTCTCTGAACTTAAAAGAAGACAAATCATAATAAAAGAATTAATCAATAACGAAGAGCTATTTAAAAAAATTGACAATATTTTGGAATATTTTCAAAAAGTTGAAGCTGGACTTTTATCTTTTTGGGATGAAAAAGTTTCTTTAAATATTTTTGGTTCAGAAAGTTATTACCCATTTTTTCCAATAAATATGTTTCCTAGATTTTTACAAAAAAAAATGTTTCCAGACGATTTAAAAAATAAACTTAATCAAAATCCTATAGCCTTAAATGGCTTAACTTTGTTTAATTTATTACTAGCTTGCGATTCATTGCGCGGCGAAACAAGAAGAATGTTTTTAGATTACGAGCAAACTAAAAGAGATTGGTCTATTTTAAAAAAAGCAGCATCAAAAAAAGCGTATCCAGAATTAGCAAAAAGCTGGTCTGAAAATAAATGGAATGATGCATTTTTTCAAGTAAAAAAAGCTTTTTCATGCTTCATGAAATTTAAAAATATGACGTGGGATGCAGCCCATATTTTATTGGAAATCTCTTATATAAAAAGAAATATTGAAAATGAAATAGATAAGGTCAAAGCGCTAAAATTAGCACATGATAAATTAAAAAATGCAGCAATGAGTATTAATTGTTTGTTAGACACGAAACAATTAATAGATAAAAATCAAATATTAAAAGAAAATTTTACTTGCTTAAATACTGTAAAATATCTTTTTGACGGATCTTCTAGCCAAAACAAAGAATTCGACAATTTATTAAAACAATTAAAATCAAGCACGTTTAAGCATAATAGTTCTCAAATATTGGCATTACTAATCTCACGCGGCAAAATATTAAGTTCTGCATTCTTAATGCTAAAAACACAAGATAATTTAACAGATGTTTTACAAGTTTTAGGAGAACTTGATGCATACATGTCAATTGCAAAATTATATAAAGAAACAGAAAATAACAAAAATGCAAGATATTCTTTTGCACAATATATAGAACAAGATAATCCGTATATATTCTTAAAAGAATTTTGGACACCATTTATAAATCCAGAAACTGTTATAACAAATGATATAGAATTAGGGAAAAAAGATTCGAATAGAAATATGATAATTTCTGGTCCAAACGCTGGAGGAAAATCAACAATATTAAAATCCATCATGGTAAATTTATTACTTGCTCAAACATTGGGGATAGCACCATGCCAAGAAATTATCCTTAAACCATTTTCTTATATTGATACATATTTGAATATAACTGATGATATTGCATCTGGTAATTCTTTATTTAAATCAGAAGTTTTAAGAATAAAATCTTTGCTGCAAACAATAAAAACTCTAGATCCAAATAAAGTTAGTTTTGTAGTGATGGATGAAATTTTTAGTGGTACAAATCCAAAGGAAGGCCAAGCAGCTGGATACGCAATAGGAAAATACTTGGCACAAATTCCTAATAATATTTCAATGGTTGCTAGTCATTTTCCATTTTTAACTAAACTTGAAGTAGATACTAATGGAATATTTAAAAATGGCAAAGTTTGCGTAACAAAAAGTCAAAATAATTCTTTAAATTATCCATTTAAATTAGAATCAGGAATAACAGATCAAACAATAGCTATAGAAATTTTAAGAACAGAAAAGTTTGATCATCAAATAATAGATGATGCCTATAATGCCATAAATAATGAAAATTTTTCTTAAAACTTAAATATCCCTCAATCAATACAAATAGAAACATTTCGGCGAATCAATTTTGCGAAAAAACGTATTTATCGGCTTATTTGACTTTAAATTTTCAATTGCTATACTTACGGTATATTCAAATTGAAATACTAATTTACAAAATTATAGTACAAAAAATTTTATATAATCTAAAGGTTGTAAATACAAAATTTAAAACTCCCCAAACAAACCCCAAACAAACCCCTTACAAATTAAATAAAGGGACTGATAATTTCAGTCCCTTTATTAAGGGGCTATTTTGTATAATTAATTTAAATCTTAAAAAGATTTTCGGCGTTTTGCGTGGTTATTTTTTCAAGTTCACTTAATGTTACGTTCTTCAAATCAGCAATTACTTTAGCAAAAATTGGTATATAAGCGGGATTGTTCTGTTTACCTCTAAATTCTTGAGGAGGCAAAAACGGTGCATCTGTCTCTAATAAAATTTTATCTATTGGTAAATCGATAACCACATCTCTTAACTCTTGATTTTTGGGATAATTAATAGGTCCACTTATACCAAGATAAAAACCCCAAGACAATGCTGTTTGAGCAAAATTTTTATCCTGAAAAAAACAGTGGATCACCCCTCTAACATCCTTTTTATATTTTTCCAAAATTTCAAGTACTTCTTGCGCAGAATTTCTTACATGAACAATTATCGGTAAATTATTTTGACAGGCAAGTTCAATATGCGCTTTAAAGGCATCAATTTGTTTTTGCTTATCAAATGGTTTATGAAAAAAATCTAATCCTGTTTCTCCAATTGCAACTATTTTATTTTCTTCTTTATTTTTTATTAATTTTTTTATTTGCTCAAAGTTTTTTAAAAAATCTACACTACAATCACATGGATGTATGCCAACAGAAGCAAATACTTGTGAAAATTTTTTAGCTATATTTACAGAATTAATGCTTTCTAAAACAGTTGTACCGATAGTAATAAATTTTTTAACACCAACTAAATTAGCTTGATCTAAAATATTTTTTATAAATTTAAACTCTTGGTCATTCAAAAAAGTTTCAATCACATTTTTAATCATCATATTCAAATGACAGTGTGTATCTATAAACATTAAAAAATCTTTCCTTGTTAATAAATAAAAAGGCTTTTTTTCCTTTTTTCTTGACAAATACTAAAACAAAATTTAAATTTCCCTTTAAAGATCTTTAAAAAAAGAGCTTTAAAATTAGTTTAATATTTTATTAAAGAAAATTGTATTATATTTTAACTTTTCACTACTTATAATAGAGGGAGTCAAAATCATGAACAAAAGCGAATTGATAAACGCTTTGAGTGAAGAAACAAATTTTAGTAAAAAAGACATTACTAAAGTTTTGGCAACATTCACACGCATCGTAGAAAGAACATTAAAAAAAGGTGACAAAGTCTCTTTAACAGGTTTTGGAACATATTGGATTTCCCGTAGACCTGCAAGAGTCGGAATTAATCCAGCAACAAAAGAACGTATTAATCTTCCTGCAATAAATACACCTCGTTTTAAGCCAGGCAAACATCTTAAAGAACAGCTTCGCTAAAAATGAGAGCAGTAGTAAAAATTTTTTTTAAGACTATAGGGCCGATGATTTTATCGGCCTTTTCTATTTTCATTTCTTTTTTAATTCTTCAGCCTATTGCCTGTTGGCTTGACCCATCTTTTAACCTATTAGCAAACAAAAATATTGGCAAAATAGCTTTTACATTTTTAGTTATCTATCAAATAATTTTATTAATTTATATTCAACCAAAAAATTTCTTAAAAAATTTTTTTGAAACAAATTTTTTGTTTTTTAAAGATAAAAACTTTTTAAAAGTTTTTTTTAAATATTTTGTTATATTTTTTTTATTGCACAGTTTATTATTGGCAATATTTTATTCGGCTGGTTATTTAGATTATAACCCTAAATGGGGCTACTTTTCTATATCTTTAATCTTAAAAACCTTATTCGGTTTTATTG
This sequence comes from Candidatus Babeliales bacterium, assembly GCA_041650475.1. GTDB lineage: Bacteria > Babelota > Babeliae > Babelales > UASB340 > JAIPGX01. The sequence continues at coordinate 37,832 of JBAZLD010000003.1, forward strand.
CAACTTTTTTTTTAGCTTGGACAGAAGAATTAATTTTTAGAGGCACAATTTATAATTTTTTTGTACAAAATTTAAAACCAATCACAAGTATTATTTTTACATCTTTTATTTTCATGTTAGTTCATGATTTACATAATCCAATAAATTTAATTACAAAAAATTGGGAACTAGGATTAGGTCTATTCTTGTTAGGAATTATATTAAATATAATTTTTGTTGGAACAAAAAAACTTTATGCAAATATAGGAGCACATGCTGGATTGGTTTTTGTAAAAGTAGTTTTACGCAGAGCTCCTTTTGTTTTATTTTTACCACCTGAAATTTTACCATTTTGGGTAAATAAAGATCTAAGAATGTCGCCGCTCACGCATTTGTTATTTATAATAACAATTTTTGTTTTAGCTTATTATTATCGCAAAGAAATTTTTGTTAAAAAATCTAATTTATAAGAAAGTATAAAAACTTTTTTATAAATTTTAAAAAACTGAATTTTATTTAAAATTTCTTATTTAATAAGCCACTAATTTGTCTATCAAGAATACTTTTTGTTATATTATTAAATTTTTTATGTAAAAAAAACTTAACCATAATCTTGTTATTACTATCTTCTGCTGTATGCATCATAGTATGTCTTAATTCATGATTATTTATATCAAAGCCACATTTTTCTATTAACTTTTTTACTAAATAATAAACATGATATTTGGGTAATACATTTATAATAATCCTATTTAAATCGCTTTGTTCTATCGCATCGAGTTTATTTAAATTAGATAATTTTTGACGTATCCGAATCAAATTTTTAATATTTTCTGTTAAAGAATATGACCAAGATTCTAATGTTCCAGGAAAATCTTTAATAAAATTAGAAAGGCTTTCATTAGTAAATTTTCTTAAAGCTATTTTCTGCTCATCACCTTCATATAGTGTTGGATAGGCACAATCATAAATTACTAATATTTTTATTAAATCTAAAAACAAATCATATAAACAATCAGGAAAAGATTCGAAACTCTCTTCTATTCCATAAGCATCAATACGTTCTTTAAATTTAATTATTACGAGATCTAATAATGTCCTTCCTTCATAATCTAGATAAAAGAATTTGGCACCGCACTCTGCTAAAACATCAATTAATTCATAAAAACATTGGATTCCGTTAGAATCAATTTTAATAAGAGAATTGTCCTCATCTTCATCTATAATTATTTCATAAAAAAATCTTTCTAAAAGACAAAATATAGGAGTCTGTTCTCTATCGTTACGAATATTTGTCTGCGCTCCTTTTATTAAAAGTAATTTTGCTATATCAGTAAATCCACATGATAATGCAATATGCAACGGTGTATCGCCAAAAGCGTCTTGTATATTTAAATTTATATCAGATAGATTAACAAAAAATTCAATAATACTTCTAGATCCTGAACTTGCGGCTATATGTAAAGGAGCAACACCATCTTCATTTTTTGAATTAGGATCTATATTTTTTTCAAGAACATGATGCTTAACAAGGTCAAGACGACTATCAACAATGGCATTATTTAAAGCATCAATACTAGAATTTTCTTCTTCGATGCTTTCTTCATCATCTAATCTAAGAGGCATTTTTCTTGATGAATCACAACTTTCACTGTCACTAGATGAATCACAACTTTCACTGTCACTATCAGAACTACTATCTTCATGTTCTTGTCTTGGATGATGTCTTGAATTTTGATCTTGCATGCTATAAATACCTATTGACGGTAAAAAACAAATAAATAATAAAAGCAAAATAAATTTTTTCATAAATAATTTTATTTCCTTCATAAATTTTAAAAATCTTCAAATTTTTAATAAAAAAATATTTTTAAAAAATTAAAATCAAGCAAAACTAATTATTTTATATCATATATTTTCAAATTGTCAAATATGGTTAATATTTTACTGTATAAAAATAAAAAATTTGCAAAATGCGTCAAATATTATAAATTATGATATCACTTGTTTTAAATAAAAATTTATATTATAATTTCAAATATATATTTTTTTTAATCAATATTAACTATATTAACAAAAATAAATCGAAAGATATATCGTGAAAAAAAAAATTTTAACAACAAGTATTTTATCTTTATTAATCTTATTAAACGCAATTTCAAATCTTTTTTGTGTAAAAATAAAAGAAATAAGTGAAATGGAAATTGAACCACAAGGCTCCATTGATTTATTAAATAAAAAAATTAATGAAATTTATTCTTATTATCCAAATTACAAAATAGTAGGAACATTTTCAGATACTGATCAACAAAAAAACCTTGAACAATTGGTTCTTAGTCTTGAAGAAATAGATTCAAATCATTCTCTTACATATTTAAAAGCCATTTTTGAATTAGGTAAGCAATGTTATTACAATCAAAATTATTTAAAAGCACATGATTATTTAAAATTATTTTTAGATAACATACTTAAATTTACCGAAGTAGACGAATCTGATATTCACTTAATACCTAGATTAATTGCAATAGCAAATTGTATCATGGGACAAATTTTACTCTACAGCTATCAGCCGGAAGACTATTTAAAAGCTTTAGAGCACTTTAATAATTGCATAAGTTTTGAAACAGATTTCTATAATTCTGACTTTATAAAAGAAGATCTTGATGATATAAAAAGATATTTAGACGGAACTCACCAAAATCTTATTGATTTCAGTGTAAATATGATTCAACAAATAAGCTTAATTAAAGATAATATTTTAAATTTTATTCAATTAAAAAGAGAAAAAAATAATGTAGATCCAAAAGATCTACTGTACCAATATGAAGCTATAATCAATAATCTTGTTATTTTAGATAATAAAATTTTCGACAACTTTAAAATATATTTACAATATAAAATTGCAAAAATTTGTTTACTCAAATTAGATTATATTAAAAAAGCTTTTAAAAATGCTTCTGAAATAGCTAATAATAACTCAAATAACATACCAAATATCAATCCCATAATAATAATAAAAGCTCAGTTTTTATTAGATATAATCAAAAAATCTTTAGGATATGAAGAAGATAGATTTAATTCTATAATTGCAGAAAAAAAAGTTGTGAAAAAAGCGTTAAAAAATTTTAATTCTTTATTCTTTTTTAAAGAAAAAGAAAAATATTTTTATCAACTTAATGAGCTAAAACAAGAAATTGATTTTGAATTGGATCGTTTTAATCAAGAACAAGTTAAAATCAATAACAAGTTAAAATCAATTTATTAAACTAAAAAAATTATAAACTCTTACCGACACTTACCCAATTGAACTTTTATATCCTTCTGATAAATTTGCGCATATAATGATTCTAGTTTAATAAATGCATATATTTAATAAAGGGCGTAATAATGATAAGCAACTATCCAGATTTTGATTTATCAGAACTTGAAAAATTTTGGTCTGTTCAAGCAAAAAATATTCCATGGTTTAAAAACTGGTCAAAAGTTTTAGATTGGAATTTGCCTTATGCCAAATGGTTTATTGATGGCACAACAAACGCCTCTTTTGCTTGTCTAGACAAACACATGAAAACTGAAATTAAAAATAAAGTTGCAATATATTGGCAAAATGAACTTGGTCAATCTGAAATTTGGACATATGAAAAATTATTTATTGAAACAAATAAATTTGCTTATGCATTAAAAAAATTAGGCCTACAAAAAAATGATCGGGTTATTTTATACATGCCAATGATTCCTCAAGCAATAGTCGCAATGTTAGCAATTACTCGATTGGGCGCAATTCATTCGGTAGTTTTTTCTGGCTTTAGTAGTCAAGCATTAAAAGATCGCATAATAGATTGTCAGGCAAAATTTGTTATTACTGCAGATTTTACAGTAAGACGTGGTAAATTTATTGATTTAAAAAGTTCAGTCGATAAAGCTCTTCAAGAGAATACTATTAATTTTGTAAAAAACACGATAATAATTAAAAGATTCGATAATAATTTTTTAAATAATAATAATAATAATAACTTAAATATTAATAATATTTTATTAAAAAAAGATTTTGATCTTTTATATCATGAATTAATTCAAGATACTCCAGATTATATAGAGCCAGAAAAAGTTGAATCTAATCACCCTCTTTTTATTCTTTACACTTCCGGAACGACAGGCAAACCCAAAGGCGTAATGCATGGTACTGGAGGTTATTTAACTTATGCAAATTCCACTTTTAATTGGGCATTTAAAATAGAAAAAGATTCTGTTTATTGGTGCACAGCAGATATAGGTTGGATCACAGGTCACTCTTATGTTGTATATGCTCCACTTATTTCAGGCATATCTTCTGTTTTATATGAAGGAGCCCCTGATTATCCAACTCATGAAATTTGGTGGAAGATAATAGAAAAATACAAAGTCTCTATTTTTTATACTTCTCCAACTGCAATTAGATTATTAATGAAGTTTGGCCAAGACTTTAATAAAAAATATAATTTAAACTCTTTAAAAAATTTAGGTTCAGTAGGCGAACCATTAAATCCTACTACATGGGAATGGTTTAATGCCTACGTTGGAAACAAAAAATGTCCAATTATAGATACCTGGTGGCAAACTGAAACAGGCGGCTTTATGATAAGCCCTATGGCAGGACTTGATCTTGTAAAATTAAAACCAGGGTCAACAGCTTTTCCATTGCCATATATACAAGCTGAAATAGTAGATAATTTTGGAAATCCTACTAAGCCCGAAACGCGTGGTTTTTTAGTAATAAAAAAACCGTGGCCGGGTTTAACAATTGGATTATATAACGATAAAGAAAGATTTAAAGAAATTTATTGGTCAAAATTTAAAAATTATTACTATTCTGGTGATTATGCAATAAAAGATAAAGATGGTTATTTTTGGATGCTAGGCAGAGCTGACGAAGTTATAAACATAGCTGCACACAGAATAGGAACTGCAGAAATAGAAAATGCCATAATTCAAAATAAAAAGGTGTCTCAGTGCGCAGTAATTGGCATTCCAGATGATTTAACTGGTCAGGCTATTGTAGCGTTTATTGAATTTAAAAAAGATATTTTAACAACACAAGAAAATAAAAATATTATTAAAGAAGAAATTATAGAAAATATTAAAATACAAATAGGTTCTTTTGCTAAACCAAAAGAAATTTTCTTTGTAGAAAGTTTACCAAAAACTCGTTCTGGTAAAATCATGAGAAGAGTTTTGAGCGCTTTAGCTCAAAATAAGAATGTTGGTGATATTTCTACATTAGAAGATGAAGAATCTGTTGAACAGATTAAATTAACCACGATGTTCAACTCTGACAATAGACCCTGAAGGCCCTTTTTCTACAACAAAGTGATGCGGAAAATTATTTTTAAAATCAGTTAAATGCGAAACAACGATAATTTTTGAAAAATCTTTTTTTATTGCATAAATTGCATCCATTAATCTGTTTAAACCTTCTTCGTCTTGTGATCCAAAACCTTCATCAATAATTAGTGTTTGTAATGCTGTACCTGCACGTCTTGCCAACAATTTTGAAATAGCAATTCGCAAAGCAAAATCAACTCTGAAAGCCTCTCCCCCAGAAAACATTTCATAAGGCCTAATTCCTGCTAAATCTGAAATTTGAATATCCAAAGTTTCTTTTACTCCGCCATTTTTTAAATCACGCAACGACTCAATAAAAATTTGAGCTTGATTATCTGTTAATTTAGATAAAATATTATTTGCTTCTTCTTCAATTTGGGGGATAGCTTCTTCTATCAACAAAGCCTGAATCCCGTTCTTACCAAAAGCTTGGGCTAAAATTTGATAATCTTGTGATTCGACTTCTAACAACTCTATTTTTTTATCAAATTCTATATTTTCTTTTTTTAACTTTTCTAAACGTTTTAATTCATTTTCTATATTGCCTAATTTTTGTAATATAACTTCTTTTTCTTTTGTTTTTAAATTGATATCAATTTTTATATTTTTAATTTCTTGTTCTATTTTTGTCTCTAAAGATAAATCAAATTTTAAATTTTTAATTTTATTAAAAAAATCTAAAAGTTCTTTTTTTAATTCTTTAAGTTCAATAATAAAATTTTTTATTTTTTCTTTTTTATCTTTTTGAGTTTCTAATTCTTTTTTTAAAAAATCTAAATCCTGAAGCTTTTTTTCTAATAAATTTAAATTTTCTTTCAACTTATTATGTGCATTTTTGTCATAATTTAAATTTTTTTGTTTTTGTTCTAACTCTTTTATGCATAAAGATAATTCTTGGATTTTTTTATCTTCTTGCAAAACAATATTAAGTTGTTTTTGTTGATTTTGCAGAACTTTATTTTCTAAAAGTAACGTTTTAGTTAAAGTTTCTTGTTGATTTTTTAAATCTTGAATAATTTTTATAATTTCATGCAAATCTAATTCTAATATATTAATATTTTTTTCTAAATTATCTTTTTTTAAAATTAAATCTTTATAAAAATCACTTTTTTTAACAAAACTTTGATACTCTTCATGACCAATTAACAAAATGTTTTTTAATTTTTCTATCAAAACTGTTATACGATTAATTCTGTGAGTTACAAACTGATAATCTTTACTAAATTTTACAGCTAAAAATTGTTTTCTTTTTGCTGAAAGCATTTGTTCACAAAGAGGACATGACGGACTTGTTTGAGTACAAACAAAATCCTGTTTTTTTTCTAATTCCTTTAATTGAGATTTGAGCCAATTACCTTTTTGAATAAGAATAGAATAAAAGGCCCTCCTTTTTTCAAATCTCTTTTGAATAAAAGTAAATTCTTGCTCAAATTTTTTTTGCTCTTTTAAATTTTTATTTATGTCTTGTAATTCTTGATTAAATTGCAAATTTTTTTTTTCTAGCTGCGCTTTATTTTGTTCTTTTTCACACAATAAATTTAAAATTTGTTTAAACTCTAACTCTTTTTGCCTTACACCAAAATTAAATTCTTGTAATTTTTTTTCTAAATTTACTTTTAAATTATTAAATTCTTTTTGATATAATTCTTTGTTATACAGAATATCTTCTTGTAAAGCTAAACTTTTTTGTTGTAATAACAAAAATTCTTTATCTTGATTCTGCAAAATAATTTTCTCTTGTTCTAAATTTTCTATATTAGATAAATTTAAAGATTTATAATGCACATTTTTCCAAGAAATAATTAAATTACTTAAATTATTTAATTTAATTTTATAATTTTTATCAAGAGTACTTATTTGTGTAAGTAAAGACGTATATTCATGTTTTTGTTTTAAAAAATTATTTTTGCTTAATTCTTTATTTTCTAGATTTTGGATTAAGTTGAATACTTCTTCGTTTATCTTTGTTATAAGTAAATTTTCTGTTTCTTGATCTTTTTTTATAATATCTTCTTTTTGCAGTTCTAGATCTGCTTGTTCTTTAATTTTTATTAAAATCTTTTTTTCATCTAATAACTTTTTTGCATTTTCAGATGCTTGTTGCTGCAAATTATCATAAAAAGAAAAACCTAAAATATTTGATAATATTTGTTTTCTATCTTTAGGTGATTTTTGTGAAAATTCATTTGCTAAGCCTTGACGTAAAAATGCTGAATTTACAAAGGTATCAAAATCAAGTCCCAACAGCTTTTCAATTTTATCTTGCGTTGTTTTTATAGTTTTTTCTGATAAAGAAATAAATTTGTCTTTTTGCTGATCAAATACAGATAAGTCCAACGCAACATATGGCTTTCCATAAGTTTTAGAAAATTCTCTACGCACTTTATAGACAGAATTATTAAATTCAAACTCAAAGCTAACAACCATTTGAGTTTGCCCTAATCTTAAAAGGCCTAAATCAGGCTTTACGGTCCCTGAAATCTTTCTTGCCTGTCCCCAAACAGCCCAAGTAATAGCGTCCAAAAGTGCAGATTTTCCATTTCCGTTTTTTCCAGAAAGACAAATCAAAGAGTATTCACTAAAATCAATTTCTTGACCCTGGTCTGGATAACTTAAAAAATTTCTTAACTCTAATTTTCTTGGTATCATAATAAAATAAATTGTAAAATAAGTTTTTAAAAAAAATAATAAAATTACTAAGTTAATAAAAAATACTAAAAAACCTTAAAAAAACCAATATATATGATAGATAGAAGATATTTTAGATATTTTGATTGGATAAATTTCATTTTAACCTTAACACTCTTAGCCATAGGTCTTTTATTCGTTTTTAGCTCTACATATAGCCCACAAATGCCATTTTCTAAATATTTTAGCAAACAATTATTTGGTGCAATTTCAGGCATTTTTATATATTTTTTATTTTGTCTTATGGATTTACGCAAAGTTGACCGTCAAGGGTATCTTGCATATTTTTTTACACTTATATTACTAGTTTACACTTTTTTAAATGGGTTTATAGGTATGGGAGCTAAACGTTGGATGTCTTTGTATTTTTTTAGTTTTCAACCTTCAGAATTAACAAAACTTTTTTTGCCAATTTTTTTGGCATATTATTTTAATGAACAATATTTGCCCAATTCTGGAATAAATAATTTTTCTAGAAATAGTTTTAAATCAAAATTTAAAGAATATATTTTTCCATTAATTATAATATTAATAAGTTTTTTTCTTGTACTAAAACAGCCTGATTTAGGCACTGCCATAATCATTTTAATATCTGGACTTACAACTCTTTGGATAATTGGACTTGAAAAAAAATTTTTTATATTTTTAGGTTTATCTATTTTAATATGTGCACCATTTTTATGGCAACATTTAAAAACTTATCAAAAACAACGTATTCTCGTTTTGTTAGGTGAGGGAGATACCAGAAAAGAGCGTTATCAATTAGAACAATCTAAAATAGCAGTAGGTTCTGGAGGTTTATCCGGAAAAGGTTTTTTAAAAGGAACGCAAAACAAATTTGCATTTTTGCCTGAAGATCATACAGATTTTATATTTTCTGTAATTTGTGAAGAATGGGGTTTTTTAGGAAGTCTATTAATAATTACACTTTTTTCTCTTTTATTTATAAGATTTTTTTACATAGCAGTAAATTTGCCCACTTTATTTGAACAAATAATTGCTACAGGTTTAATATGCCATTTGATTCCATCTGTATGCATAAACATTGGTATGGTCATAGGAATTTTACCTATTGTTGGCATACCATTACCATTAATCAGTTATGGTAACACTAATTTATGGGTCACAATGGCAAGTCTTGGCTGCCTTAACAATTTATCAATTAGAAGATTTTATTATTAAGATTTAACATTTGTTATCTAAACTTGACTTATAAACATAAACATAGATATGTTGTTTTAAATTAATTTTTTAAATAAAAAAGGGGAAAAATCATGCTAAGCAAATATTTTAACCTACTAAAAAATATAAAAATAAAATTTTTATTTATTTTTTTAACATTATTGTACATTTCACTAATATTTTTATGGAACCATCAAAGAAATATATATCCAGAAAAAATTTTACAACTAAAACAAATAACAGACAGCATCAAAAAGAATTCTACAAAAGTTTCTACAGGACTATCTATAATCAATTTTCCTGTCTTCTCTTTTACACAAAATAATTTTTTAATAAACGCTTATGTCTGGTTCAAATACCCATCAGGTAAAAATTTAATAAATATGATAGAAAAATTCGATTTTAAAGAAAGCGAAATAATTTACAAATCCTCTCCTTCGATAGAAAAATTAAACGATAAAGAAGATTTAGCAGTTTTTCAAGTAAAAGTATCACTTAAATTTCCAGACTTAAATCATAAAAATTATCCAATTGGGGATCATAGACTAAACATAATTTTAGAAAACACTTCTGTAATGTACGATAAATTTTATTTCACTACAATAGATAGTAACTTTGAGCTATCTGAAAATATTTCGATTTCAAACTGGCGCCCAGAAAAAACAACTGTACAAGCTGGATATCTTGAAACCGAAATAAAATTTGATAATGAATCATCAAAAATAAATTATCCGTGTGCTCTTTTCAGTATCGATCTTAAAAATATAAATCTAAGAGAAACCATAACTTTATACTTAGCAATGTTTGGAATTTTTTTAATTAGTTTATTATCTTTATTAATGCCATTAAGCCCATATATCATGAGAATGTCAGCAGCAACTGCGTCAGTGCCTATTTTAATTTTATTTAGGACAGTTATTTTACAACTTTCTCCTCCATCAGGTACTTTCAATAAAGCAGATTTTTTATATTTTTTGTTAGTATTTTGTGCCGTAATTATACTATTTTTTCATACTTATTTCTGTAATATAGCTTATAAACTTGAAAATCTTGAAAATGATCACAGAATTAAACAAATTAATTCTTTCGAAAAATTTAATGCTCTAGTATTATATTTAATATTAATTTTATTAATGTCTGCAATAACTTATAATGCAATTAGCATATGAAATATTTATTAAAATTTCTTAAGAACTTACAAATCATTTTAATTTTTTTATTTTATCAAATAATACAAGTAATAATATTGCCTATAATAATAATTTATTTATTTGTTCGTTGGATCAAAAAAAAATCTATATTTGGATCTTTTAAAGAACGAATAGGCATTGTACCTAAAACACCTAAAAGTAAGAAAATCATTTGGCTTCATGCCGTTTCTGTTGGCGAAGTGCTATCAATTCAAAATCTTATAAAACAAATAAAAACAGAAATTCCAAATAGTTTTTGTTATATAACAACAGGAACTATTACGGGCAAAAATATGGCCCAAAAAAATTTGCAATTCGCAGACAAGATAAGTTTTATGCCTTTTGATTTTTTATTTCCTATGCTTTTTGCTTACAAAAGAATAAAACCTAACGCTATAATAATAATTGAAGCTGAGATTTGGCCTAATTTTATTATTTTATCTAATTTTTTTAAAACACCAATTTATCTTTTAAATGCAAGAATAAGTCAAAGATCTAAGAAAAAATATTTTTTCTTAAAATTTTTATTCAAACCCCTTTTTAATATTTTTGAAACAATTTTTGCACAAAGCATACAAGATCAAAAAATTTTTATTAAATTAGGTGTCGAAAAAAATAAAATAAATATATTAGGAAACATAAAAGCTCTAAATGTTTTAGAAAAGAAAAACTTTTTACAAAATAATTTAAAAAACAATCAAAATTTTTCAAAATTTAATATTTTACTTGCTGGATCAATTCATGAGTGGGAATTAGATGTTTATTTAGATTTGTTCAAAAATTTAAATAAATATTTTGAAAATCTTAAGCTTATACTGGCACCCAGACACTTTGATTGGCAAAATAATTTAGAAAAAAAGGTAAAAAACTTTGGTTTTAAATATTTTTTATGGGACAATAAAACACAAATAAATTCACAAAATTACTATCAAGAAATAAAAAATATATTATTAAATCATGATATTTTATTAGTCTGCAAATTTGGCGAACTTTTTAACTTATATCAAATTTGCACAATTTTTTTTTTAGGCGGTACATTTGTTTCAGTCGGTGGTCATAATTTATTAGAACCTGCTGCTTGGGGCAAAATTTCTATAATTGGACCTTATTATCAAAATTGTAAAGATAATGCTGATAATTTAGAGCTTGCAAATGCTCTTATTAAAGTAAAAAACTCACAAAAACTTTTGTCTAACACACAAAATTTATTAGAAAATAAAGAAAAAATAAATCTTATGGAACAGAATGCGCAAAATTGGTTAATGAAAGAAGCGAATTTTGTGCGTAAAAATCTAGAATTTTTAATAAAGCAAATCTATTGACTTCAATAATTCAAAAAACTTAGACTTAAATTACAAGAGTTTAGGTATTTTATTTAATTTTTTAATAGGAAGGGAAAAAATGGGGATAAAAAAAATTTTATTATTTTTTTCAATCTTTACACTTTTTGCAAATAACATAACAGTAGTTCACGCTGGACCAATTTCATTTATTAAAAAAAAATTAGGACTTGGACCTAAATTAACTTCAGAACAACTAAAAACAAAACAAGAAAAGAAAGAAGCTAGAGGTAAACTTAAACAAGATATTAAAGCAGAAGTTGCAACACAAAGAGAAGCTGAAAATAAAGAAAGAGCCCAAAAATATGAAAAAATGGGCAAAGCACAAAAATTTATGACAAAATTAACTAGTCCATTAGCTGCTATCGGTAGAAAAATTACAGATTGGTGGCGTGTCAGAAAAACATATAACAAATATAAAACTGAAGAAAAAATAAAAATAGAACCAAAAGAATTTGAACTGAAAGAGCTTCCAAAACACAAGCCAGAAACTCTTAAAGAAATTTTAGAAACAAGAGCACAACGAACATTAGAAGAACAAAAGGCTGCGGCTGCTAAAATTGAGCAAAGCGTAACAGAACGCCGCAAGAGTTTGCCTGCAAAAATAAGTCCTATTCAAGCTGAACAACAACGTCGTTTTTCTTTGCCTGCAAAATCACGTGGGGAAATTAGTCCGGAACTTAAGGCAGAGATTGAAAAAGCAAAACAGAAAAAAATAGCTGCTGGGATAGCAGAAGCAAAAGAGCAATCTATATTACCAAAAGAACCTTTTGTTAAAGTCGAAAAACCTACTACTAGTGAAGAAATTATGGCTGAACGTGAAGCTACTCAAGCAAAAATAAAGGCTGATTTAGAAAAAGCAGGGGAAAAGTTTACAAAACCTACACTCTGGGAAAGATTTAAAAAAACTACTAAATCTGGATTTCAAGCAATAAAAAATCGTTTTGGCAAAAAACCTAAAGAAAAAATTGGAGAAGGTTGGCAAGAAGTTGAAGTTCCTGAATCTTTACCTCCTAAAAAACCTCTTCCTCTAACACCTCCTGAATTACAAAGACAACAGGAGTTAGAAAAAATGGCACGCGAAATCGAAGAACGCGGTGGGCAGGAAGAAATGGCGCCAGCCGCATAAAATTTAGTAAAACTAAAATAAATTTTAATAAAAAGAAAGGAGATTTTTATGAGAAAAAGAACAAAAATTATTTTGCTCTTCGGCTTAATTTTTGGGCTTTTGAACACACAAACTCAAGTTCAGGCAGCAGCGCAACCACCTAAAAGAATACAGATCGCGAAGGGACGCTTTGCATTTTTTAAAAACATTTTTGGGGCTAGAAAAATACAAAAACGAGTAAATGATCCAAATTTGCGCAAAAATGCTGAAGCCAGAGTTCTTGCTGACCCAAAAAATCAAGAAACGCTTAAAAAATCAAATTTTATTTCCAGATTTTTCAAAAAAAGATCACTTGTAGATAAAGAAGTTATACGAACAGCTATTCCAACAGGGGCTGCTGAACGTGGAAGTATGAGAATAGAAGGCGCACCCGGTACACCACAAATTCCTACAGCTCTAAAAGGTCTTACTTTTCAAAAAAAACCAGCACCACCTCTCCCTCCCTCTAAGCGTAAAATAACCGATATCTCTGAAGATAAAAAAGCTGAACAACCTGCAGCTAAACGTCAAAAAACCGATATTTCCAAAGGTTGGGAAAAAATTGAAAAAATAACGATTCCTACACCTCCTCCATCTAGAGAAGAAAAGTTAGCACCTACTCCACCTCCATCTAGATTTGAAGAAATACCACCAAAAATTATTAAAAAAGGTCCACCACCTATGCCACCAGCAAAAAAAGTACAAAAACCTGCTGCACCAGTAATATCTGAGACTCCTGTTGTTCTGCCAACACCGCCAGTTACTCCAGCTAAAAAAGTTATTAGGATTCCAATAACACGAAAAACACTTCCTTCAATAAGACCAAGCGGCGTAATTCCTCAAGCTCCGCCACTGCCAACTACTCCAGAAACTCCAAAAGCTGGATTAATACCAGTAGCACCTCCATTGCCAACGCCAGAAGAAATGGCAAAAATCCAAGGACAACAAAAAAAGGCTGCAAAAATGGCTGGAGAATGGGCAGCAGAGCAAGTAGCAAAAGGAAAAGATATTAAAATTGAATCACCAGCTCAAAAGGCATCATTTTTAAAGGATATTGAAAGCGGTGCTTTTAAATTGAAAAAAACATCAATACCTGAAAAAAAACAAGCCACACCTATTATTCAAAGGCCAACTACGCCTATTGAAGAAATCAAGACTGGTGGCTTTAAATTAAGGCGTGTTTCACCGGAGGAACAACGTATCACAGACATGACACCAGGCGCAGCTACAAAATCTAAACAACCAGAAGCAATAAAACCAGGAGCTCCTAAAACAGCCGCTCAAGAATTAGCAGAAAGACTCAAAAAAATACGTACAGCTACCCAAGGAGAAGAAGAAGAATACTAAAATAAATTTCGATTAAATTTAAATTAAATAGAAAAAGCGTTGCAAATTTGCAACGCTTTTTCTATTTAATAAATTATTTATTTCTAAGTTAGTTAAAAATTATTTTTTTGATTTTTTATTTTTATTCTCAATTTTTATGCTTTTTTTAGTTTTAGATTTTTTCCCAAATTTTTTGTTTTTCTTTTTTTCTTCTTTTCTTTCTACAGGAAATTTAGTTAAAGCACCAGAAAGAACAGAATCCATGTTGTCAACATAAACAAGTTCTAAAGAATCATCCAATTCTTTGATAAATTCTTTTATGTCATTAAAATTTTCTTTTGGCACAAAAACTTTCTTTATACCATTTCGAATCGCAGCCAAAAGCTTTTCTTTTAATCCCCCAACAGGTAAAACTCTACCCTGTAGCGTAACTTCACCGGTCATTGCCACATCTTTATAAACAGGAATTTTTGCTAAAGCAGATGCTAAAGCTGTAGCCATTGTAATGCCGGCAGAAGGCCCATCCTTAGGAATTGCACCTTCAGGTACGTGAATATGAATATCTAATTCAGAATAAAAATCTTCTTTTAAACCCAAATCTTTAGCTCGGGATCTAATATAAGTCATTGCAGCTTGAGCGGATTCTTGCATAACTTCTCCAAGTTGTCCGGTAATAGTCAATGCACCCTTTCCTTTCATAACAGCAACTTCTACTTCTAATAAATCACCACCAACCTCAGTCCAAGCAAGACCTGTCACAACTCCAATTTTTTCTACAAAATTTTTATCAGGTTTTTTAAATTTTGCAGGTCCTAGCCATTTTTCAAGACTTTCAGCACTAACACAAACAGTCTTTACCTTTTTATCGTCAAGCAACTCTTGAATAGATTTTCGTAAAATAGTAGCAAGAACACGTTCTAACTGTCTAACCCCTGCTTCCTTTACATATTCTTCCAAAATAGTTTTGATAATATCATCACTTATTTGTATTTGTTCAGTCTTTAATGCATACTCCTGGAAAAGTTTTGGTAACAGAAATTTTTTAGCAATTTCTAATTTTTCTTGTTGAGTGTACCCAGAAAGATAAATAAGTTCCATTCTATCCAATAATGGGTATGGAATGTTATCTGCAACATTAGCCGTTGTAATAAACATAACTTTAGATAAATCGTATCCAACTTCTAAAAAATAATCAGCAAACTCTCTATTTTGCTCCGGATCTAAAACTTCTAATAATGCAGATGCTGGATCACCCCTAAAATCTGTAGCCATTTTGTCTATTTCATCAAGAACTATTACCGGATTAATAACTTTTGCGGTTTTCATAGCTTGAATAATTTTACCCGGCATAGCACCAATGTAAGTTCTTCTGTGTCCTCTAATTTCAGCCTCATCTCGCATTCCACCTAAAGAAATACGAACAAGTTTTCTTCCCAAAGATTGTGCAATTGAAATAGCCAAAGAAGTTTTTCCAACCCCTGGAGGACCAACAAGACAAATTATTGGAGATTTTTTTAATTTAGCCCCAGCAAATTTTTTTGCAGCCAAAAATTCAATAATTCTGTCTTTTACCTTTTTCATACCTGCATGTGAAGAATCAAGAATTTTTTGCGCTTGTTCAAAACTAATATCGTCCTTTGTTGCTTGGTGCCAAGGCATAGATAACAGCCAATCTACATAATTTCTACTAACTGAGGCTTCAGGAGAAGTAGCCTGCATTGTATCTAATCTTTTTAACTCTGCATCAACTTTTTCTTGCACCTGAACTGGTAATTTTAATTTTTTAGCTTTTTCACGAAGCTCATTTATCTCTTGTTGATAATCATCTCTTCCTAATTCACGTTGAATAGCTCGCATTTGTTCATTTAAATAATAATCTTTTTGATGTTTTTCTATCTGACGTTGAACTCTTTTTCTAATGTTTTTTTCAGCCCTTAAAACTTCTAATTCATTTTCTAACAAAACACTTAATTTTAAAGCTCTCACTTTTAAATCAACAATCTCTAAAATTTCTTGTCTGGTTTGAAAATCTAACGGGATTTGAACAGCAATAGTGTCCATTAAATAATCAAAATCTTGAATGCCTTTTAAAATATTCAAAATGTCTTCAGGAACTTTTTCATTTAAATGTACATACTCTGTAAATAAATCAAAAATATTTCGCCATAAAGCCTTATTTTCAACGGTCTCTTCTAACGGTATTGGTAATAAATCACGAGATTCTACCATTAAAAAATTAAATTTTTGGTCTTCATGAACAAACTTATTAATTTTTGCTCTGCAATTTCCTTCAATTAAAATCTTTATTGAATTATTAGGCAAAACAGCAGATTGTAAAATAGTAGCCCTTGTTCCAACTTCAAAAAGATCACCTTGAGAAGGATTTTCAATTTCTATAGATTTTTGAGCAGTAACAAACATTTCTTTGCCATGTTCTAAAGCATATTCTACAGCTTTTATAGAAATATCTCTTCCAACAACAACTGGGATTATACTTTTGGGTAACGCAACCAAATTTTTTAAAGGAAGAACAGGCAAAATTTTCGGTTCAACATTTTTATATAATTTTTCCATACTCTTTTTTCTCTATAATCAATAATCAATTTTTTAATTTAATTTTATGAGCCAAACAGACTCAACTTAATTTCTAAGTTTATATTAAATATAGTAATTTAAAAAGCCAAATCTTACAAGAAACTTAATATTTTACTTTAAATTTTTAACCCAAAAAGCCTTTAAATTTGTTTTTTTTAATATTTTTTTAATGTTTTTTTGACTTTTCAGCTACTAAATTTATACTTCAATCAGGATTTATAATACATCAAAGATTGAGTTCCTAACATATATAATATAATTTATCTATTTAAAATAGGATATAAATGATAAATAAATTATCAGAAAAATTTAGGACTTTGTGGGGCATAGAAAAGGAATTTCGTTTAAAAGTTTTATTTTTATCGCTCACTTTTCTTTTAATGTCTGGTTGCCTTTCAATCTGGAGACCCTTAAAGGTGTCTATTTTCGCTAAAATGGTTGGTGCAGATCTAGTCCCTAATGCAAAAATTTTTGGTCTTTTTATACTTATTCCTTTGGTAATAATATATTCAAAATTAGTTGATATTTTAAGAAGACATCAGCTTTTATATTGTTTTACCATATTTCATGGAGCAATAGGATTAATTTTCTATTATCTATTATCACATCCTGTTTATGGCGTAGCAAATACACAAACCAATCCGGCAAGATTAACGGGTTGGTTTTTTTATTTCTTTATGGAATGCTTTAATGCCTTTTTGTCAACAACTTTTTGGTCTTTTGCAGATTCAATAAGCAAACCAAAAGATGCAAAAAATTATTATGGATTCTTGGTTTGCGGCTCCAAAATAGGTAGCATAATAACTGCAGGTCTTTTATATATGATTTTTACTTCAAATACAACAATTAAAGAATCTGTTTTATTGCCAAATGCTCTTCTTGTAGGAAGTTTACTTTTATTTGGGGCGGCCCTTTCTATTTATTTTTTAATGAAAAAGGTTCCAGGATATTATATGCATGGCTATGAAGCCGTATATCAACTGGAAAAAAAAATAGAGAAAAAAAAACATTCAAAAAAAACAGCTTTTATACAATCAGCTAAAAATTTAATAGATGGATTAATAATAATAATTAAAAATCCTTATGTTTTTGGCATTTTTTCTTTAGTAGTTTTTTATGAAATGATAATTGTAATATTTGACTATAGAGTTTTAAAAACAGCATCAGCTACGCATGATACTGCTGGAAGTTTAACCGCATTTTATGCCTTTTATTATCTAATGATGAATTTAGTGGGGTTAGGCATAACATTATTTGGAACAACTCCTCTTTTAAGAGTTTTAGGTATAAGATCTTCTTTATTTATTTTTCCTGTCTTAAGCATAATACTATTAATTACAACATTCGTTTTTCCAACAGCAAATATGTTTATAATAACTCTTATAATTTTAAGAGCATTAAATTATGCTTTAAACCATCCAACAAGAGAAGTTCTTTATATACCTACAACTAAAAATATAAAATTCAAAGCAAAAGCTTGGACAGACGCGTTTGGATCAAGAATAGCAAAAAGCTTTGGATCTGTATTCAATTTATCAATCAAAACGGCAACTCCAATGTTTGCGATTATTACAAGTTTATCATTTAGTCTTGGACTTTTAGGATTCTGGTTAATAATTGTTTACTTTTTAGGAAAAACATTACAAAATGCTGTGGACAATAAAAAAGTAATCGGTGACGGGTCAGAAAAAACAGATGAAGCTTAGACATCAAAAGAAAGCATAAACATGTTAACAACCATAAAAAATTTTTTTTTTCTTTTTCGAGATAAAAATTTCAAAAATACAGAAAAATATTATAATGCCCTAAAAGTCGTACTTCTTGGGGCATCATTTTTTTTCATAATTGCATCATATTCTACATTAAGACCCTTAAAGACATCTGTATTTTTTGCCTTAGTTGGCAAGGAATATGCACCAATAGCCAAAATGATCTCTATTCTTATTTTGTTTCCAATTATGCTTCCATATTCAAAATTGGTAGATAAATTAAGACAATCTCAAGTTATATATTTTTTCTTAGGTTTATATGCAATTTTATGTATAATTTTTGCATTTTTTTTTTGGCATCCAACAATTGGTTTATCTAATACCAATACTTCAACATACAGAATAATTGGTTGGGTTTTTTATTTAGCTTTAGATTTATTTTCAACATTAGTAGTCAGTACTTTTTGGGCTTTTGCAAACTCTATTAGTACGCCAAATAATGCAAAAGAAAATTATGGAATAATAGTAGCAATATCAAGAGTCGGAGGAATAATATCACCCATTATTAGCTGGCTATTAATGCAAAAATTAACGCAAAAAGAAACTTTAAGTATACCTGTACTAATGGTTCTAATGTCATTATTTTTATTACTAGCATGTTTTTTTATATCAAGAATTATTAAAAAGATTCCACACAAATTACTTCATGGTTATGAAGCTGCATATAAAATAGAAAAACAACAAAAAAAAGTAAAAGTCGGATTATTCCAAGGCTTAAAACTCATGATTACACAACCATATGTTTTTGGAATTTTTGGTATTATTTGTTCCTATGAATTAATTTCAATAATACTTGATTATCAAATGCAAGTTCTAATGTCTGTTGCAAATAATAATACTGTCTTAGGAATGAGTTCATTTATGCTTTTATATACTGCAGCTTTTCAAGGATTAGGATTTATTTTTGCATTATTTGGAACCTCATCTCTTTTAAAATTGATAGGAGTAAGAAAATGCTTATTTATAATGCCAATTTCTATCATAGTTTTAATGCTAATGCTTTTAACTTACCCAAATATTACAACAATTTTTATAATAATGGTTGTTTTAAGAGCCTTAAATTACGGTTTTAATGCGCCAGTAAAAGAAATTTTATATATTCCCACAACAAAAGATGTAAAATTCAAATCAAAGGCATGGATTGAATCTTTCGGAAGATCTTTATCAAAAACTTCAGGATCTACTTTCAATTGGCTTGCACAATTTAAAGATACCGTCAGTGTAATTCGGTTAGATTCTTTATATGCAATTGGAATTTCGGCTGTATGGCTTATTATATCCTTTTTTGTAGGTAAAAAATACGATAAAGTTATAAAAAATAATACTGTTATTGGGCAAGAAGATTTGTAAAAAATTTATTAATAAATTTTCATAATTTTTATATAAAAGGTATTTTTCAAATAAAAAAAGCACTTTTTCTATTTTTTTTGACCATAAAATTAAATATTTTATACTTGTAATTATTTATAATAATATATTATTTTTACATTTTTTTACATTTTTGGAGTTTATCGTGAATAATTTTTTAAAAAAATTTTATAAAATCTTATTTTTGTGCACACTTTTAAGTTGCGCAGAATTTAATCATGTTCAAGCCGGTGGCAACTATGCTGATTTAGCGCCTGTTTGCCAAAAACTTGGCCACGCTTTAGCACAAACTAGAGTTGGCCGATTGTTAAATAATTTATTCAACAAAAATCAAGTAATTATTCCTACTAGCCTTAATCCAGCAGGTAAAACTTTAACTATAGCTAATCAAAATGGCAGCCATGTAGAAACTTCTCAAGAATTAATCAAAAAATCAGATTTTTTTAAAAATCTTTTTGAATTCAATCAATTATTCGGTCAAACAACAGAAAATTTAACTACAATTACATTACATAATCCTGAAAATTTTAATATCGATATAAAAAATTTAAAAACTATTCTAAAAATAGAATTAACTTTTCTTAAAATGCAACATCGTGGCAAGAGTGAGAACAATGTTATAAAATATCTTGCAAAAACTTTATATTTTAATCAAAAAAAATCTGAAGAACTTATTACTCTTGCCGATTATTTACAATTTAGACATGTATTAAAAATTTTCGCAAAACAAGTTTTGTATAATTTTGTGAATAATAACGAAGCAACCAAAAAATTAAATAGATTATTCGAAATTGGTGCATTTAAATTAGATATAGATGAAGAATATATTAAAAACATAGATTTCTATAATGGTCCAAGATTACAAAATATTATTAGAAAAGAATTCTGCAGAGAATCTATTTTTCATAATCCATTAAGATTAAACAATTTTTTAACAAAATGGTTTTTGGGTTTAGCAATAAGGGTATTTTTTCCAATGATTATAAAATCAGATAATTTTTTTCGGATTCTTAATCCTTTTAGTATATCATTTGCAGTCTGGGCAAATAGTTTAACTTATTTTAATCCATTTTTAACTGAACAAGAAAAAGAAAGATACTTTACTTATATTTTGGGTATATTTACAGGTTTAATAATTTTTGCAGAACCAATTTGTTTTGATTGGTTTATTTATACACCAATCAACAGAATAATTCGGGGAATCAAAAATTATATAGCCTATTATAAAGAACATCAGGAACAATAAATATTAATTTATCTTGAATTTTAACTATTTTTTGATATTATTTTCTAATATTTAGTATATATTTAGCATAAAAAATTAAGAAATTTTATATTAAATTACGTATTATTTTAATTGTTGAATCTTGTTTCTTTTACTCGGGTGGTTAATTTATAAAATTAAATTTTATGAATACCCAAGAAGCAATTGTCATAACCCTGAAAGGTTTTAAATGATCGATTTAAAAGAACTTTTAAAAGCTGGAGTCCATTTTGGACACAAAGCTTCCCGTTGGGATCCAAAAATGCGTCCCTTTATCTGGGGCGTCAAAAATAACGTTCATCTTATTGATATAGCAAAAACAGCTTTTTTGTTAGAAAGAGCTGGAAAATATCTAAAAAATTTGGCAAGCAATGGACAAACCATTCTGTGGATTGGCACAAAAAAAGCCGCTACCGACATCATCAAAAAACATGCCGTTGAACTAAATATGCCATTCGTAATCAATAGATGGATCGGTGGTACTTTAACAAATTTTGATCAAGTTAAAAAAGCCATAACCCGCTATTTGCACTTAAACGATGTTATTAAAAGAGGATCTAGCCGTTATAAGAAAAAAGAACTCAGTATGATCCAAAAAGAAATAGATCGTTTAGAAAATAATATAGGTGGTATTATCAATTTGAGTTTTCCTCCTGGAGCAATTGTCATAATTGATGCTAAAAAAGAAACCTCTGCAATTAGAGAGGCTTTAAGTGTCAATATTCCTGTTGTTGGAATGGTTGATACAAATACAGATCCAAGCGGAGTAAATTTTTTAATTCCATCGAACGATGATTCTCCACGCTCTATTGCTTTTATAATAAATTATTTAGCTAAATGTGTAGAAGAAGGTAAAAAAGAATTTGTTCAAAAAAAATCTGAGCAAAAATCTTTAGACGAAAAAACTTATAAAAAAGCAAAAATTTCTATACAAAAAGAAGATATTGCAACAATGCCTATAGAGCCAGGAAAAGAAACAAATCATAGAAAAGAAACGGCAATTAAAGAAGAAATTTTGCAAGCAGAAGATGAATTAGAAATTGAACCTAATAAAAAGGTTGGCAAAGATAAAAACGCATCATATAATAAAGCTTCAAAAACAACAAAGAGTACTTCAAGAAAATAATTTTTTAGGAGAGGTGGCTGAGTGGTCGAAAGCGCACGATTGGAAATCGTGTATGTCCCGAGAGGGGCATCGAGGGTTCGAATCCCTCCCTCTCCGCCAGTCTTCGCCCTACGGGCTACGTCTGGCACGGTCTCAATAAGTGTTTAAAAGATGGAGCGGTAAGTTGATGGGTGGCTTAATCTGTCAGGTCCGGAAGGAAGCAGCAGGAGTTATTTGTCTCTGTACCGCTCCTAAATTTTTTAACGGTATTTAACATGAACGAACAAATTAGTAATCTAAATTTAGCCAGAAAATGGCGTTCACGAAATTTTGATGAAATTATTGGACAAGAAATACCCGTTAAAATTTTAAAGAATAGTATTTATTTAGAAAAACTTTTTCCCGTTTATCTTTTTGCAGGTCAAAGAGGATGTGGCAAAACTTCAACAGCAAGAGTTCTTGGTGCCGCAATAAATTGTCAGAATTTAAAAAAATTTCAAGAAAATCCCGCCCAATTCTCTATTCCATGTCTTGAATGTCATTCTTGTAAATCAATGGCATCAGGTAATCATCCAGATTTTATAGAAATAGATGCTGCTTCTAACACAGGGGTAGAAAATGTACGTCAAATTTTAGAATCATGTTCTTACATGCCTATACTTGGCACAAAAAAAATATATTTAATAGATGAAGCACACATGTTAAGTAAGGCTGCATTTAATGCCTTCTTAAAAGTTTTAGAAGAACCACCAAAAACCGCATTATTTATCTTAGCAACAACTGAGATACAAAAATTCCCATCTACAGTGCTTTCTAGATGTTTTCAGGTTATTTTTAAATCAATAAATAATAACAGCCTAAAACAACACTTGAAAGAAATTTGCTCTAAAGAAAATATCGATATAGAAGAAAATGCCCTAAACATAATAATTCAAGAATCTCAAGGCTCTGCAAGAGATGCCATAAATTTATTAGAAAGAATTCGTTTTAACAAAGAAAATATAACGGCAGATTCAGTTTTAAAAGTATTAGGCAAAATAAGCGAAAAAGAGTTATTTGATATTTTTGATTTTTTAATTGCACAAGATAGTAAAAATTTATTGAATTATTTGATTTCAATATCTTTTGATACAAGAGATGCTCAAAATTTATGGGATATGTTAATACAAACTTGTAGATCTTTGATCTGGGTAAAATTTGAAACAGCAAATTTACCAGTTTATATTAATAATAAAGAAAAATTAAAAGAGATAGCAAATAGATGTTCTATTAATAGATTAAATGCTATTTTGCAAATTTTATGGTTTCAAGAAGATATTTTTTTAAGGACACACCAGAAATCAATTTTTTTAGAAACAGTACTTTTACAAATATGCCAACAAGAAAATTTAAAAGATTTAAAAGAATTAATTGCTTTGTGCTCGACCAATTTAACTGCCACCCAACAACTAAATTACACAGAACAAACAGCCGAAAGTAATAATTTTGATAAAACAAATATCGAGCAAATTGATCAAAAAATAAAAACTCAAGAACCTGAGAAAATTATAGAAGTTAAACAAACAAACTACAGCAATACAAGCTGGCAAATTTTTTTAGACAAAATATCTCAATTAAACGATCCATTATTAACGACAATTTTAAACCAAGCTAAATTTTTAAATTTTGACACGGAAAATAAATTAATAAATATAGCTTTGAGCAATAACAGTAATTTTTTTAAAAATAAGCTTGAAGAAACAAAAGAACTTTGGACAAAAGCAATTTTGGAAGTCTTTAATCAAAAATTTACGAATATGAATTTTACACAAATAATACAAGATAATAAACAAGATTCTAAAAAAGAAGTTAAACCCGAAATTAAACAAGAAAACACACAATTTACTAATATAAACAATAATATTACAAATAAAAATTTTACAAAAAATAGTATAAATAACACAAGTTCAAATTCAAAAAACTATTTTAAAATCACAAATATGCAAGATTGGCCCAAAGTTAGCTTGATAACAAAATATTTCCCAGGTAAAATAAAAAAAATATAATAAATTACAAAATTTTTAAAAAAAGTTAAAAAGCATAAAAAATAAAAATATGGCAAAAATTATTTCTCATCCAAAAGTCATTCTTGTTGGTAGGACAAATGTAGGCAAATCTACTATTTTTAATAGATTAACAAAAAATACAAAAACTATTGTACTTAATAAAGAAGGCGTCACTAGAGATTACATAAGTGAAATAGTAGATTGGGCAGATAAAAAATTTGAACTTATAGATACAGGCGGTTTACCTTTTAAAAAAGAAAAAATATCAAAAGATCCAATTTTAGAACAGGTACAGCAAAAGGTAATAAATTTACTTGAAAAAGCCTCTTTAATTTTATTTGTTTGTGATGCAAAAAACGGCTTAGTAGAAGAAGATCTGCAAGTTGCAAAACTTTTACACAAAACCAAAAAGCCTGTTTTGCTTTTACTCAATAAAGCCGATAATATAAACGCATATCAAGATAATTATCCAGAATTTTTTAAATTGGGTTTTGATCAAATTATACCCATATCAGCAATTCACGGTACAGGAATAGCTGATTTATTAGAAAAAATTACAGAAAACATAAAACAAAAAACTGAGCTGATAGAAGATCACAAACCTGTATATAAAGTCACAATATTAGGTAAACCAAATGTAGGCAAATCTTCTTTAATGAATATTTTATCAAAAAAAGAGCGTTCTATAGTCACAGATATTCCGGGAACAACAAGAGAAGCTATAAGTCAGCCTATTTATACATCATGTGATTTAATACAAATTACAGACACTGCTGGTATAAGAAAAAAAAGCAGAGTAAGCGAAGACTTGGAAAGCTTAATGGTTAAAAGTTCTCTAGAAGCAGTAAGAATATCAGACATTATTTTGCTGGTTGTTGATGCATCCGAAAAACAATTAAGTGACCAAGAATTAAAATTATTGTTTTATGCATATGAACAAAAAAAAGCAATAATAATTATTTTTAATAAAATAGATTTATTAAGTGAATACGATAAAAAAAGTTTTGAATACGAATTACAAAAACATGATTTTTTATTAAAAAAAATTCCACAAATATGGATTTCATGTAAAGACAAAAAAAATGTTCATAAAATAATTTTAAATATAGAAAAACTCTGGCAAAGATTAAATCAAGAAATAGATAAAATGGAAATTAATGAAATCGTAAAAACGGAATGGCAAAAAAAACCGATGTTCCACAATCAAATGTCAATAAAACTTTTCAAAATAAGACCCTTAAAAGCAAAAACTCCTACATTCATTTTGCATGTAAATAAGCCTGAATGGTTCAAAGAAACTCAGCTCGGTTTTATTGAAAATGTTTTAAGAAAACACTTTG
Organism: Candidatus Babeliales bacterium; assembly: GCA_041650475.1. Taxonomy (GTDB): domain Bacteria; phylum Babelota; class Babeliae; order Babelales; family UASB340; genus JAIPGX01. The sequence continues at coordinate 63,531 of JBAZLD010000003.1, forward strand.
ATTTTAAGGGTTGTCCTATACAGTTTGTATTAAAGAAAATATAATTAAATAAAAATATTTTTGATGGCTTATCTTGCAATAAAAAATTTAAATCAATTTTATAAAAATAAACAAATATTAGATAGCATATCTTTGTATGCAGATTTAGGCGAAGTTATAGCCTTTATTGGACCAAATGGAGCTGGTAAAACTACTTTATTAAAAACAATAATAGGATTATTAAAAACGCCAAAACATGATCCCGAAAAAGAACTCAATGTCATAACTTTACAAAGTAATATTATTAATAAATGGACAATCTACAAAAGAGTATCACATGGCATTTTATATTTGCCTCAACAAACATCGTTAATACAACAAATGTCAGTTTTAGATAATTTAAAATTGATATATCAATACCATCAATATTGGCAAAATAAAAATCTGCAAATTTTTAATCAAGAATTAGAATTAAATTTAGAACAAATAGGCCTCACAGAACATAAAAAGCAATTAGCAGTAACTCTTTCAGGCGGACAAAAAAGAAAATTAGAAGTTGCACGTTCCATTTTAATGCATCCTAATGTCATAATACTTGATGAGCCTTTTGCTGGGGTTGATCCAAAATCAATATATGAATTAAAAAAAATATTTTCAGATCTGGCAAAAAATAATATCGCTGTGTTAATATCAGATCATAATGTTGATCAACTTTTATCAATTGCTACAAGAATTTACGTAATAATAAACGGTAAAATAGTTACAACAGGAGGGGTTAAAGACATAATAAACAATCAGTACACAAAGGAGATGTACTTGGGTAAACAATTTTACTCAGAAATTTCTAAGCGTTTTTTATAAAACAAAAAAATAAAGGGTGAAAGATATGAAAAAACAAATAACGTTTATTAATATGCCACAGTCAGAGCCAATGACTAAGCACGCAAATGAAAAATTAAATAAAATTGAAGAATTTTTAAAAGAATCAAAATTTTCAACACCCATGAATGCGGACCTAAAGCTTACAGCAAATGCTCAACATCCACATCACGAAGTAACGTTAAACTTAAAAACACCACAATTTTCTTTGTCGGCACATGATGAAGGCACAGACATGTATTTTGCAATTGATAATACAATAGATAAAATGGTCAAATTATTATTAAAAGAAAAAAAGAAACTTTTAGCAAAACGAAAAGATGTGGATTCAGAAAAAAAAGATTTTTCTGATGACAAATATAATTTATAGATAAATTGTAAATAATCAGGGCCTGAATGTTTTTTCTAAAAAACATTCAGGCATATAAATAAATAATTTAGGCCTTATTTTTCCATTAGAATCTAAAATAAAATAAGATAAAAATATTTTTGAATCTTTAATTATTTGATCTAAATCATTATCTTTACTTTTATTTAAAATTTTTAATTTCAACTCTATTTCTAAATTTTGTACAAAAATTCTTTTATTACGCCTAAATTCTTGTAGATACTCAGATACAGGCTCGGCTTTAATTTGCCAATTTTTTATAAATATTTTTGGATTGTCACAAGACATCATAATATTGTCCTTTAAAATAGCTCTACTTTTATCTAAATCAACCTGAAATTTTAAATTATAAAATTCAGCTGAATTTTTAGAAAAACAAAAACTAAAAATAAAAGTTAAAATAAAAAAATATTTATTCATAAATCCTTAAATCTTCTATGTTGCCACATCCAACTACCAGCATCTTTCAAAATAGCACGCTCAAGCATATTATTACTTGCAAGAGCCATTGTATCCACAGGATTTTCAAAATTTTTATAATCCTGTGGATACAATGGCTTAAAAACTTCTAATTCATATTTAAACAAATTTTTGATAAATATAAAACCAGGCAAAATTGGTGCACCTGTTTTTAAACTAAGTTTAATAAAAGCAGTATGAGTCCAAACATTATGACCAAATAAAGGCACCTTTATACCATCGCTAGGATGACAGTGCTGATCAATAATAAAAATAACAGTTTTGCCATTTTTTAATTGTCTATAAACTGGTAATAATGCATTATGTTTAGAAATCAAAATATTGCCATTTAACTCTCTATTATTTTTAACTAACTTCTCAAGCCAATCATGTTTTTTTATCGGATTATATAAAATTAAACTTTTATAATTCTTTAAAGCCAAATAATGCGCAGCTAATTCCCAACTCCCAAAGTGTGCAGTAGTAATAATAACACCATGTCCCAAACTTAAAGCATCATGTAAATAGTTTATATTCTTAACATGAACATATTTATCTATATTTTTATTATTATAAAATCTTAACAACAAAAAATCTGCAAAAGCATGTCCTAGAGAAATAAAACTATTTTTTAATATTTTTTCATTTCTTTTAACATCAAAATTATTTTTTACTTTAAAACACAAATCAATATTTTTCTTTGCAATAGGTTTTCTTTTTTTTGAGCAATAAAAAGCTATTTTTCCTAAAAATCTAAAAATAAAAATCATTACAAATCTAAAAGTTGCAAAGATCATACTTTTCCTCTAAAGTATTTTTAAAATTTAAAATTAAAATATGAATAAATATAACAAGAATATCAGTTTGGCACACTAAAAAAAAGGGAAGTGCATGAATAAAAATAAAATGAGAATAATGAGAGAGAACGGGGAATCAATAAGAGAAATTTTATATTTGTGGCTTCCTGAAATGATTTTTGCAACAATGTTTATATCTCTTCCCCCAATTATAGATTCTTATATTATTGCAAGCTTAAAATCTACCACAACCTATGGTGCACTAGGAATGGCAAATAATTTTATACACTCTTTGTTAAAATTTGCAGAAGCAATTCCTGTAGCAACCATGGTTATAATAGGCCATCATAATGGTGCCCAAAAGCATACTGAATGTGGAAAAGATTTAGGTGATACATTTTGGACAACAATAATTTTAGGTATTATGCAATTTTTAGCGATTTTTTTCGGGGCAAACTATATTTTTGGTTGGCTTGGTGTTCCAGAAAAAATGATACAAATTGGTGCGCCATTTTTAAGGCTCAAATCTCTTGGAATATTGTTAACATTTGTATCTTTAGGTTTTTTTGCTTTTATGAAAGCATTAAAAAATACAAAAATTCCTATGGCAATTCAGATTACAGGAACGGGAATTTTTATATTATTTGATTATATTCTTGTATGGGGAAAATTTGGATTTCCACAATTAGGGCTTACAGGCTCTGCCTTGGCAACTATTATTCAATATTCAGTAACAATAATTCTTGCTATTTTATATATTTTATTTAATAAAAATTATAAAAAATATTTTACAAAAACATTTTTTTGTTTTTTTAATTTCAAAAAAGTATTACATCTTTTAAATTTAAGCTGGCCAATTATGATAGACAAAAGTTCAATAGCATGGTCATATATTTGGTTAAGCAAAATGATTGCGCCATTGGGAAAATATGCCATTTCTTCTTTTGATATAATAAAAAATTTAGAAAGATTTGCCTTTTTACCTGCAGTAGCATTTGCACAAATTATAGTTTTTTTAGTCAGTAATAGGCTTGGTGCAAAAGATCCTGTAGGAGCGAAAGCGAATATTAAAAAAGTAATGCTCATGACTTCAGTTTTTGTTTCAATGTCACTTATATTTTTGTGCTATAATTCAAAATTTTTCATTAGATTATTTGATCCAAAACATAAGTTTACAGATTTTGCTTCTCCTGTTTTAATTATTATTAGTTTATTAGTAGTATTTGATTTTATTCAATTAATTTTGGCTGGAGCGTTAAGAGGCGCTGGGGACGTAAGAACGGTTATGTGGGTAAGATTCTTTTGTTGTTTATTATTTTTTGGCCCACTCTCATATATTTTTTCAAATTTAAATATTCAAAACCCTGTTTATAAATTTGCCTTAGTTTATGGTTCTTTTTATCTTAATACTGGCATAATTGGTCTCATATATCTTTTAAGAATCAAAACTCCAAAATGGCAGAATAAGATTTAGTTGGTAAATTTGCTATAAAATTAATCTCTTTATAAAATATAGTTATAAAGAGATTAATTTTATTTTAGGAGCAAATTATGATAAAATTCGACAAAGAAGAATTAATAAAATTAGCAAAATTTTCATGTCTTAAACTAGATGAATCTGAAATAGAACCGTTAATAAAACAAATAAAAGCTGTTTTAGACTATACAAACGAACTTAATACAGTACAAATTTTTAGTGAATCAGCTCCTGTAAAAAATATTAATCTTTTTAGGCAAGACATAGTAATTCCTACGGATTCAAAAGATCTTTTGGAGCAAGCTCCTAAAACAAAAGATACTTATTTTGTTGTCCCCAAAATTTTAAATTAAAAAATTTATATTACTTTTAAATTATTTAAAGATTTATACTAATGAAAGCATTTTTAACAATAAAAGAAATAAAAGAAAAATTAGAAAAAAAAGAAATTAGTGCGTCTGAATTAATCGATTTTTACATAAATAGATCTCAGAAATACAATAATAAACTTAATGCAATTTTAGAAATTTTTGACAAAAATTCTTTGTCTTTCGACAATAAAAATACAAACGCCCTTTTAAATAATATCCCTGGATTATTAAAAGATAATATCTGTCAAAAAAATCGCACAACATCTTGTGGTTCTAAAATTTTACAAAATTTTAAAGCTACATACGATGCCACAGTAACAGAACGAATAAAAAATCAAGGCGGTGTTATTATAGGCAGGTCCAATTGCGACGAATTTGCAATGGGCGGTACGGGAGAATTTTCCGCTTATGGCCCAACTCACAATCCTTGGAATTTAGAACACGTTCCTGGTGGATCAAGCTCAGGCTCTGCAGCCGCTGTTGCGGCCAGCTTGGTACCTTGGGCTTTAGGTACAGAAACAGGCGGGTCTATAAGAGGACCTGCATCATGGTGTAATTTAGTTGGCTTATACCCAACATATGGTACACATTCTAGATATGGTGTAGTAGCATTTGCATCTTCAAATGACCAAGTTGGACCACTAACAAAAACTGTTTATGATAACGCACTTATTTCAACAGTGTTATCTGGCCACGACCCAAAAGATTCGACTTCTTTATTAAAAGAAAAAACAGATTTTACAAAAAATTTAACAGGGAAATTGCCCGAAAATTTAACGTTGGGTGTTTTACAAGACGCTTTAGAATCTGATAGTGTCGATCCACAAATAAAAGAAAAATTTCAGGACACAATAAAAATTTTAGAAAAACTAGGTGCAAAAATTAAATATATTAACTTACCAAACTTAAAATATGGCATCTCTGTTTATTTTATTATAAGTCGAGCAGAGGCAGCATCAAATTTGGCCCGTTTTGATGGAACTTTATATGGTATGAGAAATAAAGAGGCCAAAAATTTACATGATATGTATACGCAAACCAGGCACGATGGTTTTGGTATGGAGGTTAAAAGACGCATTTTAACAGGAAACTACGTTTTATCTTCCAGCCACAGAGGTGATTTTTATGAAAAGGCAGATCATGTTAGATCATTAATTCGTGCAGAATTTGAGCAAGCTTATAAACAGGTAGATCTTATAATAAGCCCTACAACCCCAACTTTGCCATTCAAAATAGGCCAAACAAATCAAGATCCCCTTGCTATGTACATGGCAGACTATTTTGTCGTACCAAACTGCATAACAGGCACCCCTGCACTTTCTGTACCATGTGGATTTTCAAAAGAAAATTTGCCAATCGGTTTTCAGTTCATGGGACCTAGATTATCAGAAGAAATTATTTATCAAGTTGCATATGCATATGAGCAAAATACTGAACATCACTTAAAGAATCCAGAGGGCTTTGAATAAAATTTTGGGGTAAAATTAAAATGGGACAAGTGAATTCAAATTTTTGGTTAGAAAAATTTAAAATAGGTGATCTAGAAATTCCCAGATTTATGTCTGCACCAATAGATGGCGTCACTGATTCGCCACTTAGGCAATTAATTCGCGAATTTTGTAAAGAAGAATTGCTTTTTACAGAAATGCGTCATGTTGCATGCATAGCCCATCAAAAAGATGAAAAATCTTTAAAATTTGATATAACAGAACAACCTCTTTGTTTTCAAATTTCTGCCAATAAAACAGATTTTATTGATACAGCCATACAAAAAATTTTTTCACGAAATATTAAAATATTAAACTTAAACGCAGGCTGTCCTGCAAAAAATATAATAAAATCTGGTTCAGGATCAGCATTAATGGCAAATTTGCCTCAATTAAAAATAATTATAGAAACTATTACACAAAGTTGCCGGATACATTCACCTGAAACCAAAATACCTCTAACTCTTAAAATTCGTGCCGGTTTTAAAGAAAAAAATGCACTTGAAGTAAGTACTTTAGCTCAAGAATTAGGCGTAAAAGCTATAATTATACACCCCAGAACACAGCCCGAAGGCTTTATTGGTAACTTAGATTTTGATTTGGTCAAAAAACTTAAAGAAACGCTTAAAATTCCTGTAATTTTTTCAGGAAATATAAATAATTTTGATAGAGCTAAACTCACCTATGAAAAAACAGGTGTTGATGGTTTTATGATAGGTCGAGCTTTATATGGCACACCATGGAAAATTCATGAAATAAAAGAAGAATCACAGGGGCGTAAATTTGTAATAACAAACAAACAAATGGTTGAATATGCAATAAAACATTTAGATTTATGCTCAAAATTTTATGGCCAAAATCATGGCTTCCAAGTATTTAAAAAACAGGTGCCTTTATATATTAAAAAAATAGAAAATGCCAGCCAAATCAGATTGCAGCTCTTAAGATCTCAAAGTGAAGAAGAAATGCGCAAAATTTTAAAATCTTTATATTAAGATGGTAAAATTTTTAACATTTTATTTTTAATTCACCCATAAAATTCTAATTTTTATATTTTTTTAATTTTCAGAATTCAATAATTTGGTATTTTTTCAATAAAACCACGGCTTCTTCATATAAATAAAGCCTATTTATTTAATAATTTATCCATATTTGTTTTTCTCCAATTTTTAATATTTTTTAACTATTTTTAATCAATTTTCAAGAAAAATAACTATATAATTTGATTATAACATAAAAATATTAATATTTTTGCTTTTTTATCTTCAAATTTCTAATAAAAACCCTATTTTTTTAAAAAAATTATAAATTTTTAAATATTTAAAAAGAACTTTACTTTTTATTTTATTATGTAATAATACTATTAGTAATTAAAAATTAAAGCATAGAACAGAAATTAATACAAAATAAAAATTAACAATAATACAAATTTTAAAAAAGAGTATTAATTAAATTTTAAATGGAGGTTATCGTGATAAATAGTTTTGTTAAAAATAAAACAAAAAAAATTTTAACGTTTACATTGCTTGCAAGTTTTATTTGTGTTTCAAGTGATGTTTTTGCAGTACCACCTAAAAAAAACAAAACCGATATTACTGTTGGCACAAATGGCATACAAGCCAAACATACACCCGAAAATGCACCTAAACCCAAAAAAAAATCAACTAAACCATCCATAAAATATTCTGACAATTCTACCCAAACAACTCCTAAACCAGCCAATTCCATTGCAACACAAACAGATCAAGAATTAGAAGCAAGCATGAAAATGGAAATAGAGCAACCTGAAATTACAACAACTACTACCAATACTGTTACACCACTAGGCAGTGGCCTTGGAGAAGAAGCACCTCAATCTTTAGAAATTGAACAACACCCTGAAGAACATGATACACAGCATACAGCTCCAACTAGCGCAATTCCTACAAATACTAGTGATGTTACAACAATAGCTTCACTTGAGACTAGTACAACTCCAACAAAAACTAATACTCTAGGAATACAAAAAAATTTTACCTCCCTTAAACAATCAGCTTTTAAAAGAATTCCAAAACATATTTTGCAAAAAACACTAGCTTTTGTAAAAGAACACCCTGTTTTAACAACCGCAGCTGGCGCAACAGCCTTAACAACAATTGCCTATTTTACAAGTCCATGTGTTCGAAATGCGGTTCAAAAATTTGGCGTATTTGCTTTTAATAAATTAGGACAATTTACAGGGGAAATGCAAAGATTACAAAATGCACATCAAACAGAAATTACTGATTTACAAAACGAACTTAATACTGCCATTCAACACCCACAATGTCCACAAATTCAATGCCTAACTTGTCCTGATGAAATCAGTGTCGTCGAGAAATATCTTGGTTTAAATTTAAGAGACGCAACCTATTTTAGAGCAAAAATTCCAGCATGTACTCAAGGTTGCACAAATTTATGTTCAAAAATATTTGAACAATAAAACAAAATTAAATAAAAAGAGAAAACAATGAATAAAAAATTTATCATAAAAACCATAATATTAAGCATAACTTTATTGCTAAATATAACATCTTATAATTCAATTTTAGCGATGGAAAATGAGCCACCTCTTCAATCACAAAATTTGATGGACAATCCACAAATAGCAATTGATCAAGAATTAGGTGGTAAAGAAAGTCTTTTTGGTATTTATCGAGACAATATATCAGGAAGATTAGCACAATCATACCCTTCTATTTTTCAAAGTACAAATGAAGAAATTAAAAACACAATTTTTAGTTTTATTGTCAACGAATTTAAAGAGCAATTTACACCGGATCGATTAAAAAATTACTATAGGTTAGATTTAAATCAAAATCCTATCGATTATGATTTTTTTATAAAAATTATTAAGTCTATTATTAATGGGATAATTTGCAATATAACAAATTTGGAAAGAATTGATGCATATGCATCAAATTTTAATATTCAAGAATTTAATTATGATAGCAATGATCCATTGATCTTAACTCTTAAATCAATGGTTGGAAAATGTGTAAAAATACAAATTAATAAAAACATATTGAATAGACAAGCAGAAAACATAGAAATTACTTTATTAGAAAACAGATCAGAAGATAATGATTCTAATGTTTATATTTTTCAAATCAGAGATGATTGGTACGTACCATTTATTGCATCTCAAATAGAAAAACTCAATTACACGTTGAGAATAAATAATTTCAAAATAAACGATATTGACAGTTTTAATTTTGAAGACTTTTCCATTCCTTCAACTTCAAAAGGTATACATGTAGAAGAAGAAAAACAAACTAAAGATGCATCTACACAAACAGAAAATTCAGAAGAATCATCATCTTCAGGATTATTTAAAAAGTTAATTCCAGGTGCTATCATTGGTGGCCTTGGAACAGCAACAGCAATTGCTGCGCACCAATTTATTACACGAAAAAATGATGAACAAAATGCACAACCTACAGTGAAAATTGATGCATCTACACAAAACACCGAAGCTCCAGAAACTTCTACCCTAATAGGAGCTCCTACAACAACAGAAACTTCTGCAATACAGACTAATACTCCAGAAATAGAAACTCCTGCAAAACATTTTAATATTACTAATCCAGGATTATTAAAAAGACTATTTTTAAGTAAATATATAACAACTGGAGTTCCAACAATTGCTTCATATATATGGTTTGCAACAAACAACGTAAATCCTGTTGTTTTTGATCCAGTTTTAATGGGAGCAACAACACTGGTCAGCTATACGGGAGATAGAGCAATAAGATCCGTAGTAAATTTTGTAAAAAAATATTTAAAAAAATCTCCAAAAGAAATACGTGAAAATTTCAATCGATAATTAATTAATAATAATAAATGAGAGGTATATTATGAAAAACATATTTAAAATAAAAAACTTTATAGCAATACTTGTATTAGGCTTAGCATCTTTGTCTACCAATGCAAATGCAATGGAAGAAGCTCAACAACAACAAGAAAATATAGATAATTTTGTATTTGAAGATTTTAGAGAAGAGCAAATTGCTCTTCCACAAAACGATGAAGCTGCCTTAACCACGCTAGATGCACAAGCAAAAAAATTCGTTGCTTTAGCCAGACTAATAGGAGAAGACCAAGTTACTAGAGAATCTCTTAACACAAATCGTCAAGCATTATCACAAACATTAAAAAGCAGTTTGTCCATAACCGATCTGCAAATGTTGCAAAATTTGCTTTTTATAAAAGGTGCACAAGCAAAAAAAGCCACTTTGGAAAAAGATTTGCACGATAAAATTAATGTGGCATCACAAATACAAACACAAATTGCAGAAACATTCTCTGTGGCTAGAACAGCACAAATTATTCAAGGCGTAAAAACATTAGAGCAGCAATTAAATGGCATTAATACTGCAATAAAAATTGCATCAAGACTATTGCCTCAAGCAGAACAGCAACAATAACAATAGAAATTAAGAATAAGGCAGGTCTTTATAAGACTTGCCTTATTTATTAAGAGGTTGATTATGATAAAAACAAATAAAAAAATATTACAATTTTTATTCATCGTAATTTCGCTAACAACAATAAATTATGCAAATGCTGTAAATTTAAACTCAGAATTAAATAGTCTAGTTAATAATGAAGTAAGAACATTTGCTGCTATACCTTCATTTGAAGATAAAATCACCTCAATAACAAATATAATTACTCAAGCTATCTCTAAAATAGAAGCGCAAAAATTAGAAAAATTAGGACCAAGAAATCAATTTAGTCTTTGGGAAGTATTTTTTAATAAGATTATAAATATCTATATTCAAAATCCAGATAATAATATAGCAAATGCAGCAAATATAGATCATCTATTAGGAAATCTTCAAAATTCGATAAATAATTTAAGAGCGGTATTAACAAGAACAGCAAGAAAAAAAGAATTAGATGATCTAAATTTATTTGAATTAACTTTAAATAACAATTTAATACTTGCAACAATCAATTTAAAAATAGAAGAGTTATTAAGATTAAATCCGCATCTTGTAGATTTAAATGCTGAGCTATTTAGAGTAGAAAACAGATTTCAAGCATTACTTGCACAAATAAATCCAACAAAAGAAAGATTCGAACAAGAAATTAAAACTAAAATAGCTGCTATACAAACATTATCACAAGCTTGTAACAATCTTGAAAGAATTTTGCATCAATAATTACTTATATATCAAAAACAAAAATTTGCAGTTAAATCAATACTAAATCCACTAAAATTACTATTGCGGGGAGCGAAAATATAAGCTCCCCCTAATCTTAAATCTATAAGAAAACTATTTTCAAAATTAAAAATATATCCTAAATTTCCATTAATTTTATAAGAAACAACCTGCTCAGACTGAGCAGAACTTAAATCTAAATTTTTATTATTTAACCAATAAGAACCAAAAGCATAATCTGAATAATTTTGATCAAAAGCATGAGTATTCATATCATAACCAGGATTTGCAATCGCGTAAGTATCTTGTACAAAACTATCTTTAAATCTAAGATGCTCATCTTGTCTAAACAACAATCCTAAGCCAAGCATTGCACCAAAATTGCTGTAATTATACAAAAGATTTAAATCACCATCTATTTGATTTAAACCAGAAACTTTTACATTCTGTGTAATAAGATTTGCGGCAGGAATTAACGGATCTTGCGTGCCGTTTTTACCTAACAAATAATATTGTCCCCAATTTGCACCCTTTATAGAAAGAATTCTTTTTTGATTATTATCAAATAAGTATTTATAAGTTAAATCAAAAAGCAAATTTAACTTATGCTTATCTTGCTCAAACAAATTAACATAACCATCAAAACCCAAATTTATTGCCCACTGACCACTATTACCTAAAATAGGCTCAAACAAAAATTCACCTTTAGGCTTATTAGAAACTGGAATTGTTACGCCAAATTTTAAAACAATATTACTTGAATCCGATTCTCGTGCTAAATACCCAATATATAAATCAATATCAGAACAACCCGTTTTGGATTTTGAACCATTAATCTTTGAATATTCTAAATATACTTGTTTTCTATCATTAGTCGTTAAATCTTGATAATTTCCACTCAAATATTTGCTCAAAACAGAAGAATCTTCATCAGCATCATATCCAGAAGGTGTAAATTTGGCTCTAAGATCATTTTTTATATACAAAATTGGAACATTTAATTTTAAAAACAAATTTTTAATAATTTTGGATAAATCGCAAGTGCCAATTAAATCAAGTCCCAATTGTGTTGTTTTTGGGCTTAAATTAACATTTGTTATTCCTGCAGCAACAGCAGGCCAATGAATCAAATACCCTTGTAAAACATCAACGTCATTGGTATTTGCAAAATCAACAATTATATTATTTTTTTCATTAACTCCAAAATATCTTCCCATTTGAGAGCCATTGGTAGATTGAAAATAAAAACCTGAAAGGCCCAAATTAAATTTAAAAGTACTTTGTTTATCAAGATTATAAAAATCATATTGTTTTTTTATAAAATCAGAAAACGTATCTTTTGTTGGTTTTATGAAACTATGATCAAGCTGTCTAAGATATGTTTTGTTTGTATAAGAAAAAATATAATTAAAACTTAAAAAATTAGAAAAAATAAAAACTGACAAAAATAATTTTTGAAAAAAATTTTTGTAAAAATTCATTACATTCTCCTGTTTTCTTATTTATATAATTAAATTTGCTCTTAAGTTTATATAAAGCTTATAATTTTATCAAATACAAATTTTTTATCTTTCCAGTAAATAATAATATTGATATATTTATAAAAATTTTAAATCAATTTTTAAAAAAATACTTAAATATTTATTTATAAACTATGAGCTTACTAAAAAAAACTGTTTTCTTGTTAACTTCCGGTTTATTAATATTTTTTTTAATAAACCGAATATTTTTTTTCAAAAAAGGTTTTTTAGAAAATCTTACAAATACAGTGAACTACCCTATTATAAAAATTACAAGCAGCATTGCTAACCCCATAAAAAACGTATTTGAAAAAAGAAAAAACTTAAAAGAACTTAAAGTTGAACTTGAAGCTTTAAAAGATATAAACGAAAATCTATTTTTGGATAATTTAAAATTAAAAGAAACAATAAAACAATATAATTTGAGTTCAGATTTAAGAGATTTTCAATCAAGATATAACCTAGAAAATAAAATATTAGCAAAAATTTTATTCAAAAACATTTCACCTGAAGAACATTCTTTTTTGATAAATAAAGGCTCAAAAGATGGCATAAAACTTAACATGGTTGCCATATATAAATTTCAGATCATCGGTAAAGTTGTAGAAGTTAATAGTTATTTTAGCAAAATTTTACTTATAACAGACAAGCGTAGTAAAGTTTCTGTTTTTACAAATAATACCGGAACAGTTGGTATTGCCATTGGAAAAAATAAAATAAATAGCTTTAAAATGGATTATGTAAGCCATTTATCAAAAGTTGAAGGTCAAGATTTAATTATATCTAGTGGCCAAGGATTAATATTCCTGAAGGATTTTGTTTAGGCAAGATCAAAAAATTCAAACTCGATAATCTTTCTTATAAAATAAGTGTAGAACCGCTAGTTAATCTTAAATATTTAAAATATTGCTTATTAATAAATCAAGATAAATTAGATTTTTTCTGATTTTTCTGGTAAAAATGAATAATTCATGCGCCTGTAGCTTCCACCTTCGCTCTAACGTAGCTACGGTGGACGGGACGCTACAAGCCATAGAAAATAGTTTTTTATTTAAATTTATGCGCCTGTAGCTCAATGGATAGAGTCGCGGACTTCGAATCCGAAGGTTGCAGGTTCGAGTCCTGCCAGGCGCACCAGTCTTCGCTCTTCGAGCTTCCCGCTTCGCCCGAGTGGCTACGCAGGACAGGTCGCCTGGCAAGGCCAGTTTACTTTATTTCTTAGCTAAGCTTGATGACCAGATTTCTGGTTTAAAAAATTTTTAATATTTAAGTGCCTATAGCTCAGGTGGATAGAGCGAGCGATTCCTAATCGCTAGGTCGCAGGTTCGAGTCCTGTTAGGCACATTTAACATTGGCATAAAAGGAGATACATGAACAAAACAACGTGCCATTCATCTATTTCAAGTCAAACAGCACTTTGGACAATTATCATTATAATAACCATTAATGCCATAGGCACGACTATAGTATTTCCGATTTTGCCTTTTCTTATCGGAAAGTATTTGCCTAATTCTCAAATTGCTGTGGGTATAAGCAGTTTAGCTGCTGTATATACTTTATGCCAATTTTTTGCAGCACCATTATTAGGGGCATTAAGCGATCGCTTCGGCCGAAAGCCCATTCTTGTCACAAGCCTCTTAGGTTCGGCAATAGGATATATATTGTTTGGCATTGGAGGAGCTCTTTGGGTACTTTTCTTGGGTAGAATAATTGATGGGGTAACAGCAGGTGATATCAGTACACTCACCGCATATATAGCAGATAGTACAGAAAAGCAAGAAAGAGCAAAATGGTTTGGCTATGTTGGAGCAGCTATGGGAATAGGATTAATGATCGGACCAGCAATAGGCGGATTCCTTGGCACTATATCAACCACCCTTCCATTTTTTATAACCGGTGGAATTACCTTAATTATAACTATTTTCAGTCATTTTTTTTTACCAGAATCTCTTGCCATAGAAAAACGCATAAATCATTTATCTGTAGAACAATTCAACATATTTGTCAATTTCAAAAATATTTTTATCATAAAAACTGTTCGAAGAATGCTTATCATTGGAGCTTTTTTTTTAATTGGCCTAACAATTTTTCATCTTAATATATGTATTTTTGTCAAGGACATCTTTGACTTTGGACCGGGATATATTGGAATAATGTTAATGCTCGTCGGAGCATGCGACATAATTTCTCGTGCATTCTTTTTGCCGCAACTTCTTAAAAAATTCAATGAAAAAACAATAGCCCAAGCAGGACTTGTAGGACTCACAATTGGTATGTGTATAATCTTCTTAAGTGCCTATATCACAAACTCAATTTTACTCATGACGGCTATTGGCATTTTAGTTATTAGCGAAGGTCTTTTTGATCCTTCATATAACGCAGAACTTTCATCAGCTGTCGATGAAAATAAACAGGGGGTCTTACAGGGGGTAAATAGAAGTCTTCAAGCTATATACCAAACTATTGTCCCACTTGTCACTGCCGGTATTTATATCTATAACCATAGTGCCGTTTTTGTAATTGCAACAATTTTCATGTTTTTGGCATTAGTTACATCGGTAAGATTCAATAAAAACCCAATATTAAATAATACAAAATAATATATTAAAACATAAATTTTTGGACCAAATACACTATTCCCAAAGCTTTTGATCGGGCTTAATACCCATAAGAAATTCTTCACAAGGCAAACATAGAACATTATTTTTAAGAAGCCTTTCTTTGCCTCTATAAAGCAAAATACCTTTTGCTTCATGATAATCTTGCAAAAAAGCCTGTAAGGGCTTTATATCTGCAGAATGAATTTTTGTTGTATTTTTTACTTCAATAGCCCAAAAACCAAGAGGTCCATAAACTACAACATCTACTTCTAATCCAGAACGAGTTCGCCAAAATGCTATATCATGTTTTTCAAGACTATAATCATTCCATGCCTTTAGATGTTGCACAACAAGCCCTTCTAATGCCGCTCCTTCTATTTCTTCAACTCTATCTAAAGGGCCTTTAGGCCTCAATGCCCTAAAAACACCAACATCAAATAAATAAATTTTAGGATGAGTACTAAGATCTCTTTGGGCTCTTTTTGAAAAAATTGGTAATTTATAAATTAAAAGAAGATCCTGCAATATTTCAATATAATTTTCTACAGTTTTTCTTTTTACCTCACATTCTCTTGATATATTCGTAATATTAAGCACGCAAGTATGCGAAAAACTAATAATTTCTAAAAATCTAGAAAAACTTTCCAAATTCCTTACTAAGCCCTCAACTTGAATCTCTTCTTTTAAATAAAGACCAACATAGGCCTGTAAAGCTTCTAATGGATTATTTATACCCATTAACACTGGCAACATGCCTATTTGTAAAGATCTTTCTAATGAAAAATCTTTACCAATTTCTGCAGCCATAAATGGATGAAGATTTTTATTAAGCGCTCTACCAGCTAATAAATCTCCACCAAATCTTTTAAGTTTACGAGAGCTTGAACCTGTAAGAACAAATTGTATTTTTTTATTTTCTTCAATTAATGCATGAACAACACTTAATAAAGACGGTATTTTTTGTACTTCGTCTATAACAATAATTTGTTTATCGGGATTACCTCTAGATAATTCAAATAAACGCTCAGGCCTGGTACTATAACTTCTTAAAATCTCTGGATTTAATAAATCCAACCATAAAGCATCTTTATATAATTCTTTAACTAAAGTTGATTTACCCGTACCTCTTGGGCCAAAAAGAAAATAACTTTGTAATGGTGCATCAAAAAATCTTTTAATAAATTTCATATAAAAACCTCACTTTAATTTTTAATTTCATACAAAATGGCATCG
The DNA here is from genome assembly GCA_041650475.1 of Candidatus Babeliales bacterium. Classification (GTDB taxonomy): domain Bacteria; phylum Babelota; class Babeliae; order Babelales; family UASB340; genus JAIPGX01. Next base: position 79,907 of record JBAZLD010000003.1, read on the forward strand.
ATAATGCCATTTTGAGTCTCATTATGGCATCGGCGATGCCATTTTGCAATATTAATCGAAATAATTCATGTTTTTTAGAAATCTAAATCAAAAATTCAAGATGCTTTTATTTTTTGGATAAGTAATCTGCATCCCATTAACTTTCGCCCACTTAGTAATTTCATGTGGCTTGCATGTTTTAATATTGTAAATATCTTTAACATCAAATCCACGAATTAACAAGGCATCGCCGATAAGTGATCGATGGCATCTCCAAGGCAATATTTCACTACACATAATAGCTACACGTTTTCTTTTAGCAATTTTTATAAGTGTTTTTAGGCCATTTTCAAATTCTTTTGTTTGCATATAATCAGCAAAACCTCTAAAAGATTTATTTATCCAAGCATCATTTATCGAGTCTTTTTTTGCATATCTAAGCCCGCCTAGAATCTTAAGATGCCTGTAACCAAATTTAGAATTTCTTAACGTTTTTGAAAACGTGTCAAAATTAAACTGTGGGTTATGCTTTGAATATGGGATGGATCTAATATCAATTATTTGTTTAATATTATATTTTTTTAAAATTTTTTTGAAAGTTTTAATATCATAAGTTGAGTGGCCAATAGTAAAAATTTTAAATTTCTTCATGATTTTAAAAAAAATTATAATTAATAAAAATTATTTTAAATTTATTTATTTAAGCTGTTTTTAAATTACTTGTGCTTTTAATATAAAAATAATTAATTTAATATTTATATTTCAAGTAAATTTTAAAAAAATATTTTTTTGAAAATATTTGAATACTTTGGGAAAATCATGAAAATAAAAATTTTAGGTACCAGGGGAGAAATTGAACCCTCTAGCCCTTATCACAAAAGACATTCAGGAATTCTTATTGATAACACAATTATGATCGATGTTGGTGAAAAAGAATTTTTAAAATATAAACCAAAGGCAATTTTTATAACACACTTGCATCCAGATCATGCATTTTTTGTTAAATTAAAAAAAGATTCGCCTGATTTTAAATTATTAAAAGATCTAGATCTTTATGCGCCAGAAAAAAAATATTTTGATTTTATAAACATAGAATCTAAAACAAAAATAATAGAAAATTACAAAATAACGCCAATTAAAACTGAGCATAGTTTAAAAGTAAAATCACAAGGTTATTTAATAGAAAAAAATAATCAAAAAATTTTTTATACGGGTGATCTTTTTTGGATAAAAAAAGAAAATCAAAAAAAATTAAAAAAAGTTTCACTCGTTATAACAGAAGCAAGTTTTATACAAAAAAATGGTTGTATAAGAAGGCATAACGGTAGCCAACCATTCGGTCACACGGGAATTCCAAATCTAATTAATTTTTTTAAGCCTTATACAAATAATATTCTTTTTATGCACTTCGGTTCATGGTTTTACAATTATGGTGCAAAAAAGGCACGCATAAAATTAAAAAATATGAGTAAACAAAATAATATAAATATTTTAGTTGGTTATGACGGCCTTGAAATTAATTTAGATTAAAAATTTATTATTTTTTTTATATTATTTTATAAACATAAGAATAGCTTCAAATCCAATTAAAATAATAACAACAATTGTTAAAATTTCCTCATGAATTATATCCAATCTATCTTGGTAAAAATTATAAAATTCGTTTATAATACCCATTTTTTCTTTTATAGATTGACGCCATTCTGTTAAAGAAAGTTGTTTTGAAATAATCGAATATAAATGCGTAAAATAAGAATCGCCAACCATTTTTATACTATTTTCAAGTCTTTCTGTTATAACAGAGATGTCTACCTGTAAAGCTATTAATTGTGAAATTGGTAAATTAAGTCGCTGACTTAATAATGGAATATATGCAAGCCAAGGAACTTTGTAAGATTGCTGTTTATAATAATAATTAAGCTTTTGATCTAAAAGCCTGTCAAAACACTGTAATTCTAATTGCTGAATATTAGCAAAACTCAAAAATTCTAAAGACTCAAAGTATTCTGTATCATAAATAAAAGATGCTTCACTATCTATAATAATCATGTCTTCGCCAGAATAACCAGTTGTAGCTGATAAAATTTCATTTTTTTGATATTCAGAAAGAACTTGAGTTTCAAGTCGCAACAAAGATGCTATTGAGTTTCCAAATTTATCTTTAAATTCTTGCGGCTTAACGCTTTTAATAGGTTCAATCTGCACTGTATAATAAAAATTATCTAAATTATAAAAATGCGGTTTTTTTATAGCAGAATAAATCTCATCAAAAACAGCTTTCATATCTTTTTTATTTATCTGATCAAATTCACTTTTAATATCAATTACTTTTAATTTTAATTCATCAAAAGAATTTTCAAATGGAATTCTATAACAAAAAGATAAAACACCAAAATGGTGTATATCACTAGAAATACACCATTTTGAATCAGTTAAACTATAATTAAGTGGTATGTGATAATCTTTAAAATAGGGAGATAAAGGCACAGGTCTAACTTTAACCAAGGAACGTTGTTTTATTTTTTCAAGATCGATTTCATCTCCAATATCAACAGCATAAAAAAATATTATGTTTCCAGAAAATTTTGTTGAAGTTGTTAAAGTGTCAATTTTATTTTGAATATTACTATTCATAAATTAAACCCTTTTTTTAAATCTTTTGTTTTTAAAATTTTTTGTATATAAAAACTTTTGCACGAAGCATTACGGCCAGCTTCTATATCTAATAGTTTGTCTCCAAACATTAAAGAATTTGACAAGTCTATATTAAATTCTTCTGCAGCTTGCAAAAAAAGTCCTATTTTAGGCTTTCTGCAATCACAATCTTTAAGATATTTTTCTAATATAGACTTATCTGGATGATGAGGGCAATAATAAAATTTTTCAAAAATAACAGATTTTTGTTTAAACAACTTTTGTAAAAAAAAGTGTGTTTTTTTTACAAAAGTTTCGTCAAAAAAACCTCGTGCAACTCCAGATTGATTTGTAATTACAAAAAGCTTATAATCAGCATTTTGTAATTTAATACATAAATCTATAATTCCTGGAACAATTTCTATTTGATCCAGGCTAGATAAATAGTTTACATCTTTTATGAGAGTACCGTCTCTATCAAAAAAAGCAGCTTTAATTTTACTCATAAAATTTATATTTATTTTAAATTTATATTTGTTGTTCTAAACGTAATTTTTTGTAACAAGTTAAAAACTTGTAAACAATTTCTCGAGCTGGTTCAGAAAAACCAACATTTTCAACTAAAACAATTATTACTAATGGATCATCATCTTTATATTGAAAATAACATGCAAGCCATGCATGCTCATAAAGATTTTTGCTGTCCCTTTTTCTTGTCAAACTAGCAGTTTGAGCTGTTCCAGTTTTAGCATGAATTACAAAATCTTTCAATAAATTCAGCTCTTTTGCTGAACCTTGTAATACTGTTAACCGAGTACCTTGTTTTAAAATTTTTAAAGTATTTTTTGATACATCCAAATCTGTTTTTTCTATTTCAGAATCAAGTAAAATTCTTGGCTTAATCAAATATCCAGTAAAAATACTGGCAAACATTCTTGCCATTTGCAATGGCGTAACTAAATTAAAGCTTTGTCCAATTGAAGCAGATAAGGTTTCTCCCTTATACCATGGTTCACCTTTTGCCCCAACTTTCCATTCAAAAGTTGGGATTAAACCCGGTTTTTCTGGTAATAAAAAACCAGTATGTTCTCCTAAACCAAATTTATATGCATATTTTGCTAAGCAATTTATTTGCAATTTTAATTTTTTAGCAATTTCAAAGCATGGTACATTACAAGAATATGCTATTGCATCTCTTACTCCAACCTCCCCATGTCCCCAGTGTCTTATACAATGATATTTACGCCCAGAAAATTTTATATAACCATTACAAATAAATTTTGAATCACTATTAATAACTCCTTCTTCCAGCCCTGCTGTAAATGTAACTAATTTATACAAAGATGCAGGGGGATATGCAGCACTTGTTACTCTATTGATCAATGGGTTATTATAAGATAATTTTCCCATCCAATCCTGCTGACTAACAGACTCTAAAAAAATATTTGGATCAAAATCAGGATAAGATAAAAAAACTTTTAGATCCCCATTTTTAGGATCCATGACCAAAAAAGCCCCACTTTGATCTGGGTGAAATAGATCTTGAGCTATTTTTTGCAAATTAAAATCTAAAGTTAAAGTTATATTTTTACCGGATTTTGGATTATTTACTGTTTTTTGACTAATTGTTGTACCTTTTGAATTTATTGTATTCAAAATGCAACCGGCTTCACCTTTTAGATCTTCTTGAAATATTTTTTCTAGACCATATAATCCAATTTTTGAATAATCTTGTGAATCTTGGCCTAAATATCCAAGAATATGACTCGCCATATTTTGGTGTGGATATACCCTTTTAAAACTTTTTTTTATAAATAAATTTACAGAATCTGAACATTGTTCACTAACTCGACAAAGTTCTTCAAAAGAAAGATCGGTTTTTAAAACCAATCTTTTAGATCTTAAAGTTGCAGATTTTATCATGCCAAGTTTTGAATCTTTATTAAAATCTATGCGTAAAATATTTTCTATCTTGTTCAAACAGTCCAGACAAGATAAATCCCACTTTCCTGTTCCCTGCCACCATAAATCAAAAACAGGTCTATTTGAAGCCAACAAAATTCCATTACAATCCAAAAGATTGCCTCTTTGCGGCAAAATTACTTCTGTTCGCAAGTAATTTTTTTGACTTAAACTATATAACTCTTCTTTCTGATATATTTGCAAGTAAAACAAACGAGCAATTATTATTAAAATAGAAATAAAAAATACGCATAATATATAAAATATTTTTTTATTTCTATTTTGTAATTCTAATATTTTATCTATAAAACACCTGTTAATTAAAAGATTACCTTTTATTAATTTTAATTTACATTTATAAAACTTATTATAATATTGTTTTTTCTTGTGAGCAATTTAGTTAAAGCGTTTAATTATTTTTAATAAATATATTTTCAAAAAGGGTAAAAAACATGAAAATAAGAAATCTTATGATTCTTGCATTTTTTGCTACACAATTTTCAATTGGTTTGGCCAAAGAATTTTCTGAAAAAGAAGTTACAAAATTTATTGACACAAAAATAGATCAAGCTGTAGATAAAATCATAGAAAAAACTTCAAAAGACTCAAAAGATAAAATTAATACAGATGCAATTAAAAAAGCAAAAAACCAAATTAAAAAAAAGCTTAAAAAATTTAAAGTGACAGGCATGGCAACAACATGGGACGCCAATCTCGCTTTTTTATATAACTCGCAAAATCCTACATTCAAAATGTCCTACAAAAATTCTGAAGGCGAAATAAAAACAAAAACATATGAATCCCAGATTAGTTCTTGGGGTTTCAAAACTCAATTCGATATAAAAATTGATTTCATATTCTTTACTAGCACAGATTTTTCTCTTTATGAAGGCAAAAAAAATATAGAATTGGGCTTGGGTATAGATTATAAGTGTCCGTTTATTAATTTTACTTATTCAAAATTTAAAAATGCACCTGGAGGTATTGTTATAATAGGGCTACCAATTTGGTGGTTTTTGAAAGCAACCTTTAATACAATATCTACAGGAAATCCACTTCCTCCAATACGATTTACTTTTAAAAATTATGGCCCATATCATTTACAACAAACAATAACAATATCAACTGAAGATCAAATTCTTTCTCAATTTACACAAATAAGCATAGTAACAGGTGGTAGTTTAAAACCTATAGATTAACTTAAATAATTTAATTTTAAATTTATAAAAAGTTTTGTTTTTATAAGCCAGTTAAAAAAACTGGTTTATTTTTTTTATATCTTATTAAATTTATATTTTTATTAAATTATCAAATTTATTTAATGGGTGCTTTTCATCACACATTTTTGCCAACTGAGCAGAAGAAACTTGAGTATAAATTTCAGTTGTTGCAATAGTTTTATGACCAAGCAAATCTTGAATAACTCTTAAATCAACCCCTTGACTAAGCAAATGCGTAGCAAAAGAATGCCGAATTTTGTGCGGCGTCAATTTTCTATCTATTTTTAAAAATTTTCTAAACATCTCAAAAACTCTTTGCACAGAACGAGAAGTTAAATTTGTACCTGTATAATTTAAAAATAAGTAATCAGAGTTATTATTGCCAAGCAAAATTGGCCTCTCTATTTCTAAATATTTTTTTAAACTTTCTTGTGCTTTTTTGCCAAAAAGCACAATTCGTTCCTTTTTACCCTTACCAAAAACTTTGATTAATTTGTTTTCAAAATCAATATCGCAAAATTTAATACCAACAATTTCTGAACATCTAACTCCTGTTGCATAAATTAACTCAAAAATAGATTTATCTCTATTTGGAAAACTTGTAGGCAAATCCGCATTTTTTATATTGTCTAACAAATAAAAAATTTCATCTACAGATAAGGTTATTGGTAATTTTTTATCAATTCTTGGTGCTTTTAAATTTAACTTTAATTTTATTCCCATAGATTCTAAAAAAAGCGTAAAAGAACGAAGGCAAGAAATTTTTCTTGCTAATGTCGTCTTTGTAATTTTTTTATAAAATAGAGCAAGAATATAACGTCTTATGACATTATCAAAATTATCAAACGATAAAATATTTTTATATTCTTTGTTTTCTAAATTTTTCCAAAATTTTATTATCTGCTCTAGATCTATTTTGTAAGCCCTTAAAGTGTTTTGTGAAACATTTTTTTCTATTTCCAAAAAACTCAAAAAATCTTTTATTTTTTCTTCAAATTTGTTTAAATTCAAATTTGTACTCAATGTCTTAACTCCCTAAATTTTAGAATAATTTTTATAAGATATTATAAATTAAATAATAATAAATAAATATAATAATATGAAAAACATAACCACAATAAAAAAAATTATTAGCTTACTAAAAGCTAATACAAAAGAGTTTGCTCCAACACTTGTTGAATATATTATAAAAAAATATGGCAAAGACCCATATCTTATTTTAATAAGCTGTATTTTGAGCTTAAGAGCTAAAGATAGTCTGACAATACATATTTGCGAGAATCTTTTTTCTGTAGCAAAAACACCGCAAGAAATAATCAAGTTAAAACCAGACAAATTAGAAAAAATTATTTATAAATCTGGATTTTATAAAAATAAAGCAAAAACTATTATTAATATTACAAAAATAATTTTAGAAAAATATAATGGCAAAGTGCCTAAAAACAAAGAAGATTTATTAGATATGCCCGGAGTAGGAATCAAAACCGCCAATCTTGTTTTAAGCCAAGCTTATAATATCCCAGCAATATGTGTTGATACACATGTGCATCGAATTTCAAATCGATTAGGTTTAATAAAAACCAAAACACCTGAAAAGACTGAAATAGCTTTACAAAAAATTATCCCTGAACAATACTGGATTTCTTTAAATAATTTTTTAGTAAAATGGGGACAAAACATTTGTACTTCTGTATCACCAAAATGCAGTATTTGTAAAATAAATAAATATTGCGACAAAGTTAATGTAACAAAAAGTAGATAGAGTTAAAATAAAGAGCAATTATGTCAAAAAAAATATTTTTTTTATTTATTTTTTTATTTATTTCAAAACAAATTTTATGTATGCAAGAAGTAGAATTACAATCTCTAACAATTGAAGAATTGTATGAAACTCTACATGATGATGATAAAATAGAGCTAATAAGAGATAGAATAATATATGGCTATTTAGAAGATGTTAATAACATTTTAAATATTGATAAAAAAATAGCTTCTAATGAAAATGCTTATTTTTTACATTTCGCCACATATTGTGAACGACTTCAACTAATTCCATTACTTATAAATTTGGGTGCAAATATCAATCAAATTTGTTATGACAATAATTTATTAATTTTTTATAAAAAAACACCCTTAGAAATAGCACAAGAAAATCCTAATTGTGATAGAAAAATTATAACAATTCTTAAATACAAAAATTTAAACCTAAACGAAAGAATACATTTAATAATAAAAAAAATAGAAGAAGGTGACCTAGAAAATATTAAATTAATTTTGACTTTTTTTAGTGAAAAAACTGAAAATGCTAAAATGATTGGATATGAAAATACTTATTTTTTACATTTTGCCGCATATTATGGGCAATTTCAACTAATTCCATTACTTATAAATTTTGGTGCAAATATCAATCAAATTTGTGATGACGATCATTTACTTTTTTATGAAAAAACACCCTTAGAAATAGCACAAGAAAGCCCTCTAAGGAATCCAGAAACAATAGAATTAATAAAAAGAAAAATAATTGAAGAAGAAACAAATAACTATATTCATTATCACAGCCTAAATCACAAACGAAAAGATAATATGACACAATATTTATTTAAAATAGCACAATTAGGTTACACATATTCTCTTCCAGATCTTTTAGCATGCATTAAAAATATTAATTCTCAAGATCCTGAAACTGGCAACACAGCATTACATATAGCGATCGAAAATCGACGCAAAGATTTTGTACGAATATTATTAATTAATATAGCAAATCCAAATATAAAAAATAAAAATAATCAAAGTGCTAGAGATCTTGTGAATTTAATTGAAGATGAATCTTTAAAACAAGAATTTTTAGATTTATTAGATAGATATAGATCTAGAAATTTTCAAAATACAAATCAAAATACAAACCCAATGCAATTAATTGATCAAATTAACAAACTTGAAATTGGTGCTGAGCCAACATCATACTATTTGCCACCCATCTAAAAAAAAGGCGATACTTTTTTTAGTATCGCCTTTTTTAATAAAATAAATTTAAAAAATTTACTTTTCTTGTTCCATTTTTTTAATCAAATCTTGAACAGTTAAATCCGATTCTTGTTTTCCGTCAGGGTATCTTAAAGTAATGGTATTATTTTCTTGTTCTTTTTTACCAAGTATCAACATCCATGGCAACTTATCTTCTTGAGCCTGACGAATTTGTCCAGAAATTTGATCACCAGTTTCATCTATTTCAACACGAAGCCCAACTGCTTTTAATTCTTGCATAAGTTTTTTTGCATAATCTTTTTGAACATCTGTAATTGTTAAAATTCTTGCTTGTATTGACGCAAGCCAAAATGGAAATCTACCCTTGTAATGTTCAATTAAAATACCTAAGAAGCGTTCAAGTGAACCATAAATCACTCTGTGAAGCATAATAGGCGTTTTTCTACTTTGATCTGAATCTATATATTCTAATTTAAAATTAATAGGCATATTAAAATCAAATTGAACAGTTCCACATTGCCAATCTCTGCCCATTGCATCTTGAATTAATAAATCAATTTTAGGGCCATAAAATGCGCCTTCCCCCTCTTGCAATATATAATCAATTTTATGTTTTTTTAATGCATTCTTAAGGGCATCTGTAGCTTTTTCCCATAACTCATCAGATCCCATAGATTTTTCTGGCCTTGTAGATAATGCCATTTTTACATTTTTAAAACCAAATTTTGTATAAACCGTTTTTGCTAATTCAAGAATTTTAATAATTTCTTGTTCTGCCTGATCTTGAGTGCAATAAATATGTGCATCATCCTGATGAAAAGCTCTAACTCTAAACAAACCATGCAAAACTCCAGAAAGCTCATGCCTATGAACAAAACCTATTTCTGCCATTCTTATTGGCAACTCTTTATAAGAATGTGGTCTTTCGCTATAAATAAGAGTACCTCCTGGACAATTCATAGGTTTAACGCAATTTACAAGATCATCTATTTTTGTAAAATACATATTTTCTTTGTAATTTGCATAATGTCCAGAAGTATGCCACAAAGATTCATGCATAATCATTGGTGTTTTTACTTCTTGATATTCATCTTTTATAAGATTTCTTACATAATTTATTAAAGAATTGAATATAAATAAACCCTTGTTATGAAAGAATGGCATACCAGGTGCTACATCATGAAAAGAAAAAAGATCCAATTGTTTGCCTAACTTTCTATGATCATAAAGTTTTGCTTCTTCAACCATTCTTAAATAATCATCAAGTTCTTTTTGAGTAGAAAATGCAATGCCAAAAATTCGTTGTAAAGCTTGATTATTTTTATCAGCTCTCCAATAAGAACCAGCTAAACCTGTTAACTTAAAAAATTTCAATTTATCGGTATTTTCAACGTGTCCACCACGACAAAGATCACAAAAATCACCTTGGCAATAAAGTGTTATTTGTTCATCATCTGGAATTGCATCAATAAGTTCTAATTTAAATTTGTTTTTTGCAAAAAGTTTTTTTGCCTCTTTTTTTGTAAGTTCTTTTTTTACAATATCAAATTTTTTATTTGCCAATTCATGCATTTTTCTCTCAATTATTGGCAAATCTTCTTCTTTAAAATTTCTTGTTGGCAAGAAATCATAAAAGAAACCTGTTGTTGTTGTAGGGCCAATAGTCAATTGAGTCTTTGGATATAATTCTAAAACAGCCTGCGCCAATAAATGGGCCGCTGAATGTCTCAAGTTATCTAATTTTTCTTTATTATTCATAATCGGCTCCTACAAATAAAAATGTGAATTAAACTAAACTCAATATAATATATTCGATAATATACTCGTTTTTTAAAATAATACAAAAATAAATACTGCTGTGTTATTTTAATTATAAAAATTAAATAAAATATTATTTTCAATTTAAAAATTTGGAGAAATTTATGGAACAAGTAGTAAATAAGTTAGAAAATAAAAAAGAATTTCGCCCAAACAGAATTTTTGTTTTAGACACAAATGTTTTATTACATGATGCAAATTCTTTATTCTCTTTTAAAGGCGTAGTTATAGTAATTCCATTCGTAGTATTACAGGAATTAGACACGTTTAAAAAAAATTTAGATGAACTCGGTCGCAATGCAAGACTTGTCATAAGAACATTAGATGAATTAAGAATAAAGGGATGCTTAAGCACTGGCGTTAAATTAGATCACAACACTAATAATGCTATTTTAAAAGTTATACCAACTCCAACAGATATTTCAAAAACAGAACCTTATGGAGATATTGTTGATGATCTAATCTTACAAACAGTAAAAAATTTAGTAAAAGAAAATAATACTGTCACGCTTGTAACAAAAGATATAAACCTACGAGTAAAGGCAGATACACTTGGCCTTGATGCAGAAGATTATACCAAGGGAACAGTTGCTTTAGATGATTATTACAAGGGTTGGTTTAGAGTAAAAGTTCCAGCAGATATTTTAAGAAAAGTAACCACAAATAAACTTCCAGAAATTTTAATTCAAGAAAAATTTTCAGTAGATAATTTATATCCAAATGAATTTATAATCTTGGAAAGCGAAAATAATCCAGAAAATAATAGACTTTTCAGATATATAATTGGCAAAAATTTCAAAGAGGTTCAAGATACAAAAATAGTAGCAAATTTTGGTGCAAAAAATATTCAACAATTAATGTGCCTTGATCTTTTACGTGATGATAGCGTCAAAATGGTTTCTTTGGTAGGTTCAGCAGGTACGGGAAAAACTTTTTTAACGTTATTAATGGGATTACAAAAAGTTGCCAAAGAACATCTTTATAAAAAATTTTTAATAACAAGACCGGTAATAGCACTGGGTGCAGATATAGGTTATTTACCAGGAGAAGTTGAAGAAAAATTAAGATATTGGATGCAACCAGTTTATGACAACTTAGAATTCATTTTCAGTCAAATTGAACCAGAACAAGAAACAAAGCAAGAAAAAATAATTAAAAAAAGAAAATATTATGAAAAAGCAAAAGATTTCAGAAAATATAGCGCTTCAACAGAAACAGCGGTAGAAAATTTAATAGGAAGAGGCATTTTAAGTCTTGAAGCCATAACTTATATGCGTGGACGATCAATACCATACCAATTTGTTTTTATAGATGAAGTTCAAAATTTAAATCCCCATGAAGTTAAAACAATAGTGAGTCGTGCTGGAGAGGGCACAAAAATTATTTTGGCTGGTGATCCATTTCAGATAGATTCACCATATTTAGATTTTAGTAGCAACGGTTTGACTATTACCACTGAAAAATTTAAAAAAGAAGCAATTTTTGGCACTGTTTTTCTTGAAAAGAGTGAAAGAAGCGAACTGGCCGAACTAGCGGCACGAATTTTATAAACGATTCAAAATACTACTTGAAATTAAATAAAAAATATAAAAAATAAAATTTATTATTTTTCAAAATAAGCAACTAATCACATTAAACTACCCCTACCCCTTTTGCATTAAAAAAATAACTTTTTATAATTAATTTATAAACTTAAAAATTAAGTTTAAATTTCATAAGAAATTTGGCGGGTCATATTTATATTTTTATATTTATATTTTTTCACATATTTAATTTTCAATGGAGGATTTTTATGAAAAAGAATATGTTGTTCTTACTTGCTCTTTGTTTAGGGCTAAGTTGTTTTACAAAAGCACAAATGACGATTGATGATTCAAGCAAAAAAATAGTTTCTATAGAAACTATAGGAAACATAACATCTGTTAAATCAAGAAATTCGCATTTAGAGCTTTTAAAAGAAAAAGGCATAAAATATAAATTTATAAAGACCATTCAAGATGAAATTCTTGGTGAATTGCACGTTTATAAGCTTATAAAAAGTTCAAAACTTAAAACAGCTCTTAAAATTATGGGTGCTTTAACTCTTGTAGGAGCTGGTGTTGCAGTAATTGCTGGGATTGTTGCTATATTAAAAACAGAATGTTGGCATTCTTGTGACGAAAAAGACATAGAATTTTTTAATGATTATAACAATTTAAAAAAAGCCGCTCCTAATGCATTTAAGTGGTTTTTTAAGTGGATCGACAAACTAATGAAATATGACGAAAAAAATAATTGGTTCAATAGATTTTTTTGCAGAAAGTTATGCAGAATTTTCTATTAACAAATAATAATAAAAACTCAAAGATTAAAAATAAATTAAAAAAATAATAACAAGAACACCAAAATTTTTTGCTGCTCTTGTTATTAAAAAAGAAACATCAAATTGGCGGGTCATATTTATATTTTTATATTTATATTTTTTCACGTATTTAATTTTCAATGGAGGATTTTTATGAAAAAGAATATGTTATTCTTACTTGCTCTTTGTTTAGGGCTAAATTTTACAGCAAATGGTCGTGATACACGTTGTCAAAAAGCAACAGATAAAAGCACCGAAATAACTGAAGATTTTTATACTGAATCTGCGTCACAAGAAATAGTTAATGAAGTGGTGAATGACAAAGGAGAACATTTTGTTCTCTCAACAAATCCACGCTTAGATTTAAATTCAAAAAAAATAAAATACGAATACTTAGATCCAAAAAACTACATAAATCCAATTTTTGACCCATATTATGGTCAATTATATTGGTATAAATGTTTAACAACTTCAAAGTTCAAAAAAGCTCTTAAAGTTATGGGAGTATTAACTCTTGGTGCAGCAAGTGTTGCTGGAACAGCTATTCTTTTAGATCATTTTGCAAAAACCGGAACAATAACAATTCCTGAATGGATGAAAAAACATTACACACCTGGTCAACTTTCTGATCTTGCAAAAAAAGCTGTTTTAATCATAAAAAATGGTGTACAAAAACACATTTTAACTCCAGCGGTTATTGATAAAGCAAAAAAAATTGGTTCAGCAATATCTAAGGGCGCCAAAACAAGTACCGCTGCAACAAAAAAATTTGCTAAATCAGTAGTGCAAGGAGTTCGCGCTAAAACAGCAAATATTTTGAACAAAATTGCTAATCTCGTAAGACCTGAGAAACAGAATTGGTTCAAAAGAACTTTCTGCAAATAATAATTAAAACTAATTAAAATTTTGTATTAAAAAATATAAAATAAAGAACAAAACGGAGGTATTTTTTATGAAAAAGAAAATTTTATTATTACTTGCTCTTTGTTTAGGGCTAAATTTTACCGCAAAGGGTATGGACTCAAGTTTTGTTAAGCCTGAAGCAAACCCTAATGATTTAATATCTTTTACCCATAGCTTCCATGGATTATTTAATGAATTTTTTGTTTATTCACAATCCCCATACTTACATATTATGGATGCAAGATATAAATTCATTGGATATGATCCAGCCGTTAGTTCATATAAGTATAAAGATTTATTAAATTCAGACTCAAAATTAAAAAAAGCTCTTAAAGTTGCAGGAGTAACAACTCTTGCTACTGCTTATTGGGTTGGAGTCGCTATACTTTTAGACCATTTTGCAAAAACCAAAAATTGGAATTTACCTGAATGGATGAAAAAATATTACACAGCTGGTCAACTTTCTGATTTTGCAAAAAAGGCTGCTTTAATAGTAAGAAATGAGGCACAACAACATGTTTTGACACCATTAGCAAACATAAGCAAAGCTGGATTTGCCAAAACCGTACAATTTGCCAAAACACAAGCTCCAAAAGTTTGTGATGCAATAATAAGTTTATCAAAAAAAACTTATCACAGAATAGCTGAGCATTTTAAATCTAAGCCTACTTGTGATTTCACACCAGTTTATGCAAATTCTACAATTTTAGATTCTTAATGCATTAGTTAGAATTAAAAGATAAACAGTAGTAAAGAAATATAAGAGCCGCAGGTTAGCTTTTGCGGCTCTTATCAAAAAATAAACATCAAAATTAAATGGAGGCATGCACAATATGAAAAAAATTATTTTATCAAGTTTAATTTTATTAAATTTTGTTTTTATAGCAAAAGATATAAATGCTGCAGATTATGCTGACCCAGTAGTTTATTATAATGGAACACCAACTACAAATTATTCTGGTCCTGAACAACACTTTATAACACCACCACCACCTGCAATAATAATACATAACCCAGAAACTGTATCTATCACTCCAAAAGTTGCTACACCTAACACAGCGCAAACAGTTATACAACAAAAAAAATCTGGGGTTTTTAGCAAGATACTTGCTCCATTTAGATTTATGGGTAGAACTATAAAAAAAACATACGAAGTTACTAAAAAAACATTTGAGGTTACAAAGACACTGCTCTTAATTACTACAACTATATATCTTATAGATTATTTTTTTTCATTACATGGTTACGGTGGACATATTTGTTCAGCAATTAACAAAAGCATTGTTTTTCCCTTTCATGTACTAAAGGGTGCTAAGGCTAACACCTTTTCAAATGAAAAATTAAAAAGCGTAGTTGAAACATTTAAATCATGTAAGAATGTAACAGCAAAAACAGAAAAACAAAGTTGTATAAAATATTTACTAAATTTATTAAAAACTTTGATTACCAAAATAATTAAATTAATTCGTAAATCAAAACCTGAAGGAGCACAAGCTCTTAGGGCTATTAATCAAGCAATTTCACAACAAGAATTAACAGGGTGGCAAAAACTAAAAGCATTTACTCTTAATTTAAGATCAAGCTTAAATGCATATCAGTGTCATCAAAGTTTAAATGCACAAGCTATGGCCGATATGTCATTATCGCTTGAAAATTTAAATAGCCTACTTGATTCTTACTCTCAGTGTGTAAGTAAGTAAGGCATAATTTTTATAATAATATATGCGTGGAAATTCCACGCATATATTCAAGAAATAGCACTTTCCAAATTAGCAAGTAATTTGTACACTTCTTTTCTATGACAAATAAGTGTTACCACAAATTCTTTTTTATTATCATTTTTGTTATAAATAATTCGATAATCGCCAGACCTAATTTTGTAAAGAGTTTTAAAATTTTTAAGCTTCTTTATGTCCAATAAATCTTGTTCATTATTTTCTAACGATTCAAGTTTTTCTAAAATTTTAGATTGATCTTTTTTAGGCAATTTAAAAAGACTTTTTCTAAGTGTATTGAGTAAAATTACTTTATAATTTATTAAGTCAATATCTATTTTACTCATACTTATTTTTGTTTTCTAATTTCTTTTTTAATCTCTTTCAGAGAATAACGCTTCTCTTTTTTTTTTAATATTGCTTCAGATATTTTACCAAGACACAAA
The DNA here is from genome assembly GCA_041650475.1 of Candidatus Babeliales bacterium. Lineage (GTDB taxonomy): Bacteria > Babelota > Babeliae > Babelales > UASB340 > JAIPGX01. The sequence continues at coordinate 95,910 of JBAZLD010000003.1, forward strand.
TCTTCCAATTCTTCAACTAAATTTTCATAAGCTCTTACACTAAGCACAACAGCAATTTTTTTGCCTTTTTCATCAAAAATATATTGTGGCTCTATATTTTTTAAAGCTGAAATTTTCATAAAATTTCCCCATAATAAAATTAAATAAAATTTACTTTTTTATAAATCTTAAAAATTCATCAAGTGTTTGATCTACAGTCATATTTGAATTATCAATAATTATAGCATTATTTGGAATTGTTAATGGAGCGCATTGGCGCTCCATATCTCTTTTATCTCTGATCTGTAATTCTTTTTTAATCTGTTCTAAAGTTAAATTTGAATTTTTACGCTGACTATCAGTATAAATTCTATTTGCTCTAGAATCTAAATCTGCAGTTAAATAAAATTTATAATCAGCTTTTGGAAAAACAACAGAACCGCAATCTCTGCCATCTGCAACTAAACTATATTTTGAAGCAATATTTTGTTGAACTTCAAGCAAAAATTCACGAACTATTGGTATTGCGCTAACTATAGATGCAGGTTGATCTAGGTCAGAAAGGTATAAATTCGCAGTCAAATTTTCTTTATCATAAAAAATTTGTGGCTCAGGCTTTTCTTTGCCAATAACATAATATTCGTATGAAATAGATTTTATAAATTCTAAATCTTTTGGAGATAATAATTCTAAATCAGATAATTTTTTTTTAAATGTATTAATTAAAACATATGCAACAGCTCTATACAATAAACCTGTATACAAATAATAAATATTTAATTTTTCTGCCAATCTTTTTGCTACTGTACTTTTGCCACTACCTGCTGGCCCATCTATCGTTATAATCATAATAATACCCTTTTACGCAGGGCACCACGATGTTCGCCCAGCGCTATCATAAATTGGCCTGCATTGCAGGCAATTAAAAAATCTATATATAAATATAACTATATTGAAGTCTTAATTAAATTATACTCAAAAATTTATCTGCCGGCACATTGCCGGCCAGCATGAGTTAGCGCTGTGCGAAGTTTTGTTGCACAAAACTGGTGCACCGCGCCCTTAAATTTTAATATCTAAGCCCTGTAATTCTATTGAAATTTTGTCATTCCATTCATTTTTTATAACATTACATACAATATCAAAAAATTTATCACCAATATTATTTAAAACAAAATATAAATCCGGTCTATTAAAAAATATTATAGGTTTTATTACACCATCAGCAAAAACAAAACATTTTAAGTGCTTATCTTTTAATAATTGTGGCTTATTTTGCAATGTAACATTTTTAATTAAAAAAACAGGCTGTTTATTTTGATTACCAAACGGCTCAAGCCTTTGTAAATCAAAAAGCATTTGTTTATTTAATTCCGTAAGTTCTAATTCAGCATCAACTTCAATTTTAGGTTTCAAATCTTGAGGGTCTAATTCTTTTGCAATTTTTTTTTCTAAATTCTCTTTTAAAGCTATAATATCATCTTGATACAAAGATAAACCTGCAGCAAATGAATGTCCGCCAAAGCTTATCAAAATATTTTTATTTTCTTGCAAGGCATCAAAAATATTAAATTCTGGAATAGATCTACAAGAACCTTTTAAAATACCTTTTTTATTATCCAAATGAAAAAGAAAAGTAGGTTTTCCATAATTTTGCACTATTTTACCTGCAACAAGACCAATAATTCCGGCAGGCCAAGAAGAATTTGCAGCAATTATAATATTTTCTTGTTCTAAATTTATTTTTTTTAATTCAATTGCATATTCAATTTCTTGATAAATTTTTCTATCAATTTCTTTACGCTCTTCGTTAATCGCAAATAAAATTTTACCAATTTTATTTACTTGTTCTTCGTCAGAGCTAATTAAAAAACTTACAGCTTGCCTTGGATCATCTAATCTACCAAGAGCATTAAGTTGTGGTGCTATAGAAAAACCAATATCCAAAGAATCTAGATAACTTTTATTTAATTTACTATTTTGAGACAAAACATTTATAGCTAAACTTTTTTGTTTATTAATTTTGCATAAACCATATTGTACCCAAAATCTATTTTCTCCCGTAAGTGGCGCAACATCTGCTATTGTACCAAGCATTAAAAGTTCATAAATTTTATCAGAAATTTCTTTATTTAATTCTTTATAAATTAAACTGACTATCTTAAAAATAATACCAACACCGGCAAAATCTTTATATGGATACATACAATTATCTTGATTAGCATTAACAATTGCTGCAGCAATCGGTAATTTATCATGAGGCCTATGATGATCTGTTATAATCAAATCTATATTAAGTTGTTGTGCTAAGTCGGCAGCATTAAATGCAGAAATTCCATTATCAACCGTAATTATAAGTTTATAATTATTTTGAGCAGCTTTTTGTACAAATTTTTCAGAAAGACCATATCCATCTTTAATTCTATTGGGCAAATAAAAATTTATATCGGCTCCCAATGGCAAAAGAGCAACTAGCAAAAGAGCTGTTGAAGTTATACCATCAACATCATAATCACCAAAAATAAGAATTTTTTCTTTTTTTTTTATAGCATGCAATATACGCTCAATTGCCTTATCTATATCTTTAAATAATTTTGAATCTGCAACATCTTTTTGAAAACTTGTAAAAAGAAAAGAACTTATTTGCTCTTTATTTAAAAAACCACGAGAACATAAAGTCCGTGCTATTGGAAAACTTAAATTAAAATCATAAGCAATTGTATTAACAATTGTTTGATCTACGTCTTTAAGCTTCCATAAAAATTTTTCACCTTTAATAAGCACTAAACTACTCTTTTACTTGCTGCTCGCCGCGCCTTAGCTCTTTAAGAGCGACGGCGGGCTTCATAGTTGGAAACAAAATGACATCTTTAATAGAAGATGTATCTGTTAAAAACATAACAAGTCTATCTATCCCTAATCCAACACCCGAAGTAGGCGGCAAACCATATTCTAAAGCTTTTATAAAATCTTCATCGTAATATTGCGCTTCTTCATTTCCAAGCTCCCTTGCTTGAACTTGTTGCTTAAATCTTTCAGCTTGATCAAAAGGATCATTTAATTCTGTATATCCATTAGCAAGCTCAACACCTGCAACAAAAAGCTCAAATCTTGATGCAATATCTTTATTTTCAGGATCACGTTTTGCCAAAGGAGAAACTTCTACCGGAAAACCAATTATAAAAGTTGGCTGAATAATTTTAGGTTCTACAAAATTTTCAAATAATACGTAAATTTTTTCACCATAACTAGAATTTATATTTATTTCAACATGTTGAGTTTTTATTAATTTATCTATATTTTTTTCAGAAATTTGATCTTTACTAAAACCTGCAATTTTAATTAAAGAATCATACATAGTAATTTTCTTAAATGGCGCAGTAAAATCCAATTCTTGTCCTTGATAAGTAATTTTTGTTGATTCAAAATTCTCAAGAACAGCCTTTTGTATTAATTGCTCGGTTAGCGCCATGTTATCTTTATAATCAGCATATGCCATGTAAAACTCAAGCATTGTAAATTCAGGATTATGCTTTGTAGAAACACCTTCATTTCTAAAATTTCTATTAATTTCAAAAACTCTATCAAAGCCTCCAACTACTAATCTTTTTAAATATAATTCAGGAGCAATTCGTAAATAAAGATCCATATTATATGCATTGTGATGAGTTATAAATGGCTTTGCGCTAGCTCCACCAGGGATTACATGCAGCATTGGAGTTTCTACTTCTAAAAAATCTTTTTTTAACAAAAACTCACGTAAAGATTGAATTATTTTAAAACGTTTTATAAATTTTTCTTTACTTTCAGGATTACTTATAAGATCTAAATATCTTTGACGATATCTTTGCTCAACATCAACTAAGCCATGATATTTCTCAGGTAAAGCATGCAAACATTTACTTAAAAGAGTTAACTCTTTTATTTTTAAAGTTATTTCCCCCATTTTTGTTTTAAAAGATGTGCCTTTGACCCAAATTATATCACCAGCATCTATTTTATTTTTAAAAAATTCAAACAGCTCATCACCAACTTCACTTTGTTTTATATAAAGCTGTAAGTTGCCAGAAACATCTTGAATATTGGCAAAAAATGTCTTGCCGTGATCTCTGATAGTCATTAAACGACCAGCCAAAGCATATTCTTTGTTTTCAGAAATATTCTGATTGAATTCTTCTATAACTTTTTTACATGTACTATCTACAGGTTTAAATTCTGGCCAAGCAGACATACCATCTTTTTTTAATTGCTCTAGTTTTTCTAATCTAATTTGATCTTCAGTTACAGCTGATTCTGTATTTTTATTACTCATAAATTAATCCTAAATTCCGACAGTCAAGAACTGTCGGCTACCATAATGTCACCCCATAAAGGGGTTCAATAAAGAATTTAAAAATATTATTAAATATAAAATATAAATATTTTTTAAAAAAAAGCTAAATATTTGCTGAATTTTTATAATTTTACATAAATTAATTCGTCTGGATACCCCATCTGCAAATCTTCCCTCGCCATTTTTTCCAAATAAAAATCATCCTCTTGCCAATCTGATATTTTATTTTTTATTTCTTTGATTTTGTTTTTCAGTTTTATAATTTTATTTTGTTGATTACAAATTTCTTTTTTTACAGCAAAATACTTCAAAATTCCAATATCACTAAAAATCATAGAATTTAAAAAAAAGCTATACAAAAATATAAAAAACAAACTTCTAGTAATAGTTTTAATTCTCATTAGAACTCCAATTTGTTTTATTTAAAAAAATTTTTAAAAGTTTTAATAATCCAAAAAAATCATTATAATCAAACCTGTCTCGCCATAGCTACTCGAAGCGAAGGCGGAGCAATATTTATTATTATACAAAAAGAGAAGGGATTCATATGTCTTTATTAAAAATCAAAAAATTTTATTTATTTATCATAACATCTTTAATATTAGCTCAAACCTTTTCAACAGCACAAACAAAAATTAAGCCTCAATTATTATTGCCAGAAGAAACATCACAAGAAAACAATTCCAACAAACAGAAAATCAATACTGATCCAGAAAAAGATATTTATCAATGGCTAAGAACTATTTCTGAAGTTATAGCACTTGTAAACAACAAAGCATACGAAAAACCTAATTTTTCAAATTTTGTGCAAGAATCTTTAAAAGCAGCTGTTCCACATATAGATGCACATTCAGCATTTTTCTCAAATGAGAGCTATAAGGCAACTTTAGAATCAACATCTGGCGAATTTTCTGGTATAGGTGTAAGCATAATAGGTAAAACTCCAGATGACGATGCGCTTGTAATAGTAGATGTAATTCAAGGAGGTCCAGCACAAAAAGGTGGTTTAAAATCCGGAGATAAAATAATAGAAGTCAATGGAGAAAAATTAAGAGGTCTGTCTACGGACGAAGTTTTAACAAAATTAAAAGGTAAGGTCAGCACTGAAGTAAATTTAAAAATCATAAGAGAAAAAAAGCCAATAGAATTTAAAATAAAAAGAGAAATAATAAAAGATCAAAATTCAATTTGCTATCATATTAAAGATCATGGAATATATTATTTATCTTTAAAATTATTTACTCAAAATGCATCAAATCAAATAGAAGATTTATTAAAAAAAGCAAATGCAGGTGAATGCAAAGGTTTAATTCTAGATTTGCGAAGAAATCCAGGAGGAATTTTAGATTCTGTTGTTGATATGGCAGGTCTATTTATTGATAAAAAGTCACTTGTAGTTTCAACAAAAGATAGGTCTGGAAAAATTATTACAAAATATTATACAAACACTGAGCCTGTTTTAAAAAGTGATATTCCTATTTTTATTTTGATAGATAATTTTACAGCATCAGCATCAGAAATTTTAGCAGGATGTTTAAAATATTATTCTAACAAAGGGTTTAAAAGCATTAATAATAAAAAACCTAGAAATTTAATGGCTTTTTTAGTAGGTACTTCAACCTTTGGCAAAGGCTCAGTTCAGGAAGTAATACCAATCAGTAATGGTTGTGCTCTAAAACTTACAACTATGTTGTACTATTTGCCTAGCCAAAAATCAATTCAAGCCATCGGCATAAAGCCAGATTTTTTAGTTAAACCTAAAATAACACCTACCGAAGAAATTAAATGGATTCAAGAACTTTATGGCAAAGAAACTTCTTTAAAACATTATATAACACCAAAAGATGTAAAAAAAGATGAGATAGAAAAAGATAAACAAGCAAAATCAAAAGAAGAAAAAGAAAAAAGTTGGGAAGAAAAACAACAAGAAGCAATAAATCAAGATGAACAAATTAAAACCTGTATTAATTTGATTAATATGTTAAATTTTGCAAAAAAATGTAATCCTACTTTAGTTGAAACTCGCAAAAAGGCTTTAAATTTTTTAAGACAAAATTACGTTGTAGATCAAGATATTAAACTAGAAAAGGTAAAGTAAGAAAAAAACTAGATTTTTATTTTAAAAAATTTATAATATCAACATAATATTTGACATTAATGGTGAGCGTAGCTCAGCTGGTAGAGCATCAGATTGTGGTTCTGAGGGTCGCGGGTTCGATCCCCGTCGCTCACCCCACAAAAATTAAATCTTTCATTTTTTGATATCTTTTAGTAAAATTTTAGATGAATGGTCGTCATTACGGGGCGTGGCGCAGTTGGTAGCGCACTCGCTTTGGGAGCGAGGGGTCGTCAGTTCGAGTCTGACCGCCCCGACCATTTTTTATAAAAAATCTTTTTTAGTGCCCGTAGCTCAGTTGGATAGAGCAACGGATTTCTAATCCGTAGGTCACAGGTTCGAGTCCTGTCGGGCACAATTTTTATTTCAAAATAGTAAAAGGATTAAAAACTTGTGCCAAAAAAGCATTTATTCTACCCATGACTCGCACTTTAACAAAGGTGACAAATGTTTTCTATTTTCATATTTCCCACTCAACTCATCTCTTTATGAGAAACTACCATTAAACATTTTTAAGGGAGTATCAATAGTCAAAACACCTAGCTATGCACTTAATTACGCTGAAGGCAAATTCTCTGATCAATGTGAAAATGTTGCACTTGCTGCATATGTTTATCCAGAGTACGTACTAAAATGTGGGGTTGTACATGCTTGTATTAAAATTGATAAAGATACTCAAGAAAAAGATGTTTTATTCTGGCTTATAAGTGGAGCTTTTTCAATTATAAAACCTATTTTTTTAAATACTTCAGGAGCTTTTATTTATGGTGATCAAGACGGTTTTATTTGCAAACCAGAAAAATTAGTTTATAAATCCAATTTAAGTCTTGATGCAATTAAACAACAATGCAACTTTAATAATAATCTTCTTTGCTATGATGAAAATGATTTAAAATTATTAAAAATCTTATTACTAAAGATACATTATGTATTTAGATCAAGACAAGCAAAACCTAGGCCTTTTTATAACTTACTTACATTCTTCCAGCTAACGTTTTGGGAAAAATTAAACTACGAGAGCTCTCTTTTTTCAAAAATGTTTCCCTTTTTGGATTCATTTTCTGGAAATCCAAGCAAGCAGCAAAGTAAGAATGTATCTTCAAGAATAGCCAATTTTTTACAAAACATTCCCTATCTAGCTGATAAAAAACAATTTACAAAAGAAATAATCAATGATCACTTAAAATACATTTGGGAATATCATCGATATCCCGAATTACATGGACACCTAAAACTTCCAAAGTCACAACAACCTAATGATCAATTAAATTTATTAAACTCAGATTTTAAGTTTACCAAAGATTTGCTTGATTTATTTGAAATATCCCGTTTATGCATATACAAAATGCTGTTATTATCTAAAAAAGACTTTGAATTTTATTCTAAAATACCTATTCCTCCATTAGGACTTTCTATGCAAGAAGCTAACAACGATAACAAACAAAGAGATTCTGAAGCAGAATTATTTTTTGAGAAAACTTATGATAACCCTCCTGAATTAATAAGTTTTCTAGATTTAACAACTAAGCAATAATGAAAAAAATAATATAAAAATCCATTTAAAACGCAATATATTTATTAGTCAAAATATCACATAAAATTCATAGTAACAATTCATATCATAATTTTATGGCAAATTCATGATAATAATGAACAAAATATTCAACGAAGTTGAATCTAATTCATTCGCAATTTTAAAAAATATATCATTTTTTTTATATTGACTTTGAAAAAATATTCTTTATAATATTTTTTCACTTAATTAAAAATTATGGTGACTCATAATTCTTTGCCTGGAATGGCTACCTCACTCTTGATAGAGGCTAGTAAAGTGTTGATGCACTTAAAATTTATTTTTTAATTATTTTAAAAAAAATTTAAATTAGTAGGAATTTTATGTTAAAAAATTTTGAAAAAATTGATATTTCCATTAAAGAGCTTGAAATAGAAGCTGAAGCACTATTTAATAGCTTAGATTATGCATCTCAAAAAATACATCTTGTAGAAAAAAGTTTAATCAATTTAAAAGCACATTTTCAATTCAAATTTCTAATAGAAGAAGAAGAACCCATCATAAAAAAACCATCCCCAGATATAGAAAATGAATATCCATTTCACATAGCCGGTTTTCAAACACAAATTTGTTGGTATATTTGCTGGGAAAATACTAACGAAAATACTAAGGCTTATCGCCTAATGTTAATTTCTGAGGAAAGAACATTAGTCTTTCATGATATTGAAGCAAAACCTATTATATGTAAATCTAATCTAATATTTAGTAAACCTCTGATTGATACCAGCCTTCAGATAAGGCTTCGATATATAAAACATTTAATTCCATTTATTAACGCATTTAAGAATTATCTGAAAAATTACAGAATCTCGATCGAAGGAATCAAATCCTTAACTTCTGGAATAGATAATTAAAAGTCTGTAATCAAGAATATTAATGAAAAATTCAATTTAGCCTCAAATAGCAATTGAATTTTTCATTAGCAATATACAAAAATCTAAATACTTTAAGGAATCTATGGAAAATCAAGAAATCATCAAACAGCTTAGTTGGTCTAATATAGATCTTTTTTTACAGTGTCAACGCTGTTTTTACAATCAGCTTCTCTTTGGAATAAAACGACCTACTGTTGATCCTGAATCTTTCAAGCTATCTAAAACTATTGATGAAAAATTAAAAAAAGAAATGAATTTCTTTCGCGGATGGAAACCGCATCCAACAATCATGGCTAAAAATAAAATAGAAGCAATACCATTTGAAAATGCATGTGTAACAAAATGGAAAGAAAGCAATTATGGTAAAGGCGGCATTCGATATCATGACAAAAACTTAGCATTAACTTTTTGCGGAGCAATTGATGATGTTTGGATTAACGAAGATGATGCGTTAATTATTGTTGAATACAAAACAACCTCTACTTCTCTAGGTGAAACCATCGAAAAAAATCCTTGGTACAAAAATTTTAAACGTCAAATATCATTTTATGCATGGTTATTTAAAATGAATGGATATAAAGTGCATAATAACGGATATTTTGTATATTGCAACGGACACAAAGAATCAAAATCATTTCTTTCGTTTAATAATTGTTTAGAATTCGAAGTTACTTGTTCACCCTGTACAATAGATTATTCAGATGTAGAAGAAATTATTAAACATGCAAGTGATTGCTTAAAGCATCCAAATGCTCCAAAATCAAGTATAAATTGTATGTTTTGCAAATACCATGAAAAACTACAAAACTCCAATTATCATAACAATTTAACCATTAAAGAACATCAAGGATATAAAACAAAAATAGTAAATAAAATATACTATAAGGATGAAAATGTTACTTGAAATTCAACGGATCAGACACAATTTACAAGCCTTTTGCGCCTTTTTTTCTCAGATATTCAATTTGAGCATCAGTCAAACCAATAGCTCCCGTAAAATCTGCGTTTTTGACATTGGCACTTAACCAATCTGTGTTAGTCAAGTTTGCATTTGAAAAATTAGCATCTGCAAAATTAGAAAAATTAAATTTCGAATCTGTTAGATTTGAATTAGAAAAATCAGCTTCTTCTAAGTTGCAACTAGATATTCTTGTGTTAATTAAATCAGCTCCAGAGAAATCACTCTCTTCCAAATTTGAAAATCTAAACTTTGCAGAATTTAAATCTGCATTTTTAAAAACAGTTTTTTCAAAATTTGAAAAACAAACATGCATATTTTCTAAGCAAGCTTCTTCAAATAAAGATTTTTCATAATTTGAGCAAATAAAAGAATTGTTAAACAAATCTTGTTTGGAAAAATTATTTTTTCTAAAATTTTTAAAAAAATTCCTATTTCTAATCATAAAAAATCCCGTTTTATAAATGTTTTATAAATTAAAATAAATTAAAAAATGTTTGATTATTTTTATATAAAATAATATGTATAAAATTTATAATAATATAAAAAATTATAAAAATATTAAAAACTATTCTTTAAAATCAGTATCTTTATGCAAAACAGATTGTTTTGCCGTACAACATTTTTCTATAATAAATTTTGCAGCCAGTTCTATATCATCAAATACAGTTATAATATCAACATCTTCTTTATCTATAAAACAGCCGTATATATTGCAATTTTCAATCCACTGCAAGAATGGAGCCCAATAAGTCTTATTTATAAGAACAATAGGAACACGTGCCATCCTATTACACTGCACTAAAGTTATAACTTCTAAAAGTTCATCCAAAGTTCCAAATCCTCCAGGAAAAACAACAAAGCCTACAGAATATCTAACCAATAGCCATTTACGAGCAAAAAAATGTTGCATTTCTATATATTCTTGAACAAATGGATTTTTTAATTCTTTACTCAAATTAATCAAGCCAATTCCGGCCGTAATTATTTCTTTATTCTTTAAAAAAGCTTCAAAATGTTTTTCTTTTAAGTGATCTACAGCCCCTTGATTTGCAGCATTCATTATTCCAGGGCCACCACCCGTTATAATTGAAAATTCTTCTGCTGCAAGAATTTTTGCCATTTTACGGGCTTGTTGATAAATCTCGCTAGAAGAATCGACTCTTGCGCTTCCAAATATCGTAATTGCCGGCTGCGGTAATTTTGTCAATTTCCACATGCCCCTCATGAGTTTAATATTCGTTTTAAACAAACTAATCAAAAATTTAAAATATTCACATAATCTTTGCTTAAGCATTTAACCCTCAAATTATAAAAAAAATTATAAAAAAATTTTTAACTCAAAATAATTATTAGATATCTTGCAAACAGAATTCAAGTTTTGATAACTAATATCTATTAATTTAAAAAAATAATAAAAAAGAGATTTTTATGAAATCTAATAATAATGATCTAAAAATTTTGTGGGGTATTCCAGAAAAACCTAAAACAATTTTGTCTTTAATTTTTGAAAGCATTCAAGAACCAATGATAATACTTCTTTTAAGTATTGCTGTAATTGCCATATTGTTTAATAAATTAGCTTTAGCATTCACAATGATTTTTGTAGTTTTTGCCTATATTGCAGTTGAAGCTATAAATAAATTTAGAACAGATCGCACAATGACTAAACTCAAAAACCTTACCCGTCCTACAGCAAAAATTATACGTAATAACAAAGAATGTGAAATAAAAATAGAAGAAATAATACCGGGTGATATTATTGTTTTGTCTAGTGGTACAATTGTTTCTGCTGATGCAAAATTGCTAAGTTCGTTTGGCCTTATAGTAGATGAATCTGCTTTGACAGGAGAATCGTTTTCTATCAGCAAACATATTGAATCAAAAGTTTTTGCTGGAACAACTGTTTTAAGCGGTCAAGGCACAGCATTAGTTACACAAGTTGGCTCAAAAACTGAATTTGGTAAAATTTCTAAAGAAGTCCAAAAAACAAAAAAAGAAAAAACTATTTTACAACAAGCAATGCTAAAACTTGCAAAAGTTCTAGCAGTTTTTGCCGTTATAGCAAGTCTATTAATACCATTTATTGGTTTTTTTCGAGGTTTTAATTTTCAAGAAATGGTTCTTACATGGCTATCTCTTACTTTTTTAATGATCCCAGGACAACCTCCAATTATTATCACTATGGCTCTTGCTTTAGGTGCTTTTGAATTGGCCAAAAAAAATGTGCTAGTAAAACGGTTGCGTGGCATAGAAATAATTGGTCAAGTAACATTAATAATAAGCGATAAAACTGGAACAATAACAGAAAATATTATGTCTGTTGAAAATTTTTTTTTTGCCGATGGTAGTGAGCAAACAACTTTATCTGACGATATTAAAAATAAAATTATATTAGCCATTCCTGAATATTGCTCTGATCCCACAGATAAAGCAATATTCAAAAAACTTGATCCGATTAAGAAAAAGTTAAAACAAATTGATTTTAAAGATTTTTCAGATAAAACATCTTGGCGTGATTTGGTTTATCAAAATAAAGATAAAATAATACATGTAATTTCTGCTGCTCCAGAAGTTATAATTTCAAACTCTACTCTTAATTTTGATCAAAAAAAATTACTTGAAGATTATGTGAATAAACAAGCTTTATTAGGAAAAAGAGTTGTTGCATATGGTTATTTTGAAAATTTTGAAAAACAAATAGATTATTTAAAAAATCTTCAATTTTTAGCAATAGCAGTTTTAATAGATCCCGTAAGATCAGGAGTAAAAGAAGCAATAAAAACTCTCGAAAATGCAGATGTCAAAACTTTAATAGTAACAGGTGATTATCAAACAACTGCTAAAAGTGTAGCATCAGAAATTGGTATTTCGGGTGATGTAATTACAGGAAAACAAATTGATAATATGAGCGATACTGAATTAATAGAAAAAATAAAAAATTCTAGTATTTTTGCAAGAATACAACCTACACAAAAATTAAGACTAGTAAATTTATTGCAAAAACATGATGAGATAGTATCTGTCATAGGAGACGGTATAAATGATGCCCCAGCTTTAAAAATTGCTAATGTTGGAATTGCAATGGGTCAAATTGGTACAGATTTGGCCAAAGAAATTTCAGATCTAATTTTAACGGATGATAACTATAAACATATAGTTAATGCCGTACAAATTGGCCGAAAAGCTCTAGATAATTTTAGAAAAGGTCTTACTTACTATTTATCAGCAAAAACTATTTTGCTCATTATTTTTTTAATACCACTTTTATTGGGAATACCATTTCCATTTGTACCAATTCAAATAATACTTATAGAATTGCTTATGGATCTAGCTTCTTCAACCATTTTTGTAACAGAACAAGCAGAGCCAGATCTTATGCAAAAATCAGCACAAAAAATAAGTAGTTTTCTTGGCAAACCACTTATTTTAAATATTTTAAAAAATAGTATTTTTTTATCTTTAGGCATTTTATTTATCTATTTTTTAACTTATAAGTTATATAATTTAGAAACAGCGCAAACGGCTGCATTTGTTTCGTGGCTTTTAGGGCATATTTTATTAGCCTTAAATCTTAAACAAGACAAAACTCCTCTCTTTATTCAAGGCATATTTTCGAATAAATTTGCAATATTTTGGCTTTTATTAATGATACTTTTTTCACTTTTAATAACCATTTTTAAGCCAATTATGTCATATTTGCAAACAACTTATCTCCCTTTACTTATCTGGGCTCTAATTTTGGTAGTTATCTTAACATTAACTTTTGGTATTGAAGTCAAAAAAATAGTAATTTTTAAAAAATAACAATAATTTTTGACAAATAGAAACTATATGTTATTCTTACATTAATTACTCAATATTCACACTTATGAACTTATTTTACTGTTAGTTAAAAAATTATAAAAAACACAAATTTATTTATGAAAAAATTAAAATTCGAAGAATTAAATCTATCAAAAAATCTATTAAAAGCCATACTCAATATGGGTTTTAGCGAAACTACACCAATTCAAGCACAAGCTATTCCTGAAATTTTTACAGGAAAAGATATTATTGGCCAAGCTAGCACTGGAACGGGTAAAACAGCAGCTTTTGCTATACCTGCAATTGAAAAAATTGATCCTGAAAATAAAAATGCTCAAATCCTTGTTTTATGCCCAACAAGAGAATTGACCATGCAAGTAGCGGCTGAATTTAATAAACTTTTAAAATACAAAAAATATATTTATGCTTTACCTATTTATGGTGGTCAACCAATTTTTAGACAATTTTGTGCATTAAAAAGAGGTCCTCAAATTATAATAGGTACACCTGGACGTACTCTTGATCACATAAAAAGAGAGACTTTAAAATTAAATCAAGTAAAAATGGTAATTTTAGATGAAGCGGATGAGATGCTCAATATGGGTTTTAGGCCTGATATTGAAAAAATTTTACAAGCAACATCTAAAAATAGACAGACTATTCTATTTTCTGCAACAATGTCACCAGAAATTATGCATTTAACAAAGAATTATCAAAAAAATCCTAGAATTATCAAAATTGCACAAGAACAAATAACTGCCAGAGCAATTGAACAAATTTATCTACAAACACAACAAACAGAAAAAATGAATACTCTTATTAATTTAATTACAAAATATAATCCAAAACTTTCAATTGTTTTTTGTAATTCAAAAAGAAAAGTCGATAATGTTGCAAGAGCACTTAATGCAAAAGGTTATAAAGCTGCTGGTATTCATGGGGATATTAGACAAACAAAACGTGATCTTATTATGTCTAAATTTCGTAATAATAATATAAATATTTTGGTTGCAACTGATATTGCAGCGCGTGGCCTTGATATTGCTAATGTAGAGGTAGTTTTTAATTATGAAATTCCTAGAGAAGTTGAATCTTATATTCATAGAATAGGAAGAACTGGACGTGCCGGAAAAACTGGAATAGCATTAAGCTTGGTATCTGATATGGAAAATTTTCAATTCAGAAAAATCAAACATCACGTAAAAACTCGAATTGAACTTCACAATTAGATTTTTCCTAAAACCTATTTAAACGGTATAGGCTAAGTAGTACAAATTCTTTCATAATTTTTTTCAAAAAATTCACTTGCACTTGTTTTTGGAACAGATGGAAATCGTAAATTTAGTCTTTCCATTCTTTCTTCAAGATCATCTGTTCTCCTGTTATCAGAAGAATCATCTTCAGAAACTATTTTTACAATATTTTCAACAGTTTTTCCAAGATTTGTAACATTGCGAATCATATTAGCGCTTTGGGAAAAATCAATTCCATCCATAGAAAAAAGGTGGCTAAAAAATCCCTTATTTTCATCTTTTTTAATATCATCTTCCATTTCTTTTATCAGTTTTTCAACTGATTCACAATGCTTCTCTTGTACACTTCTAGATTTCTTACCCTCTTCAGATATTTGTTCTTTAATTTGTATAATTATTCTTTCAACTTTACCGTTCATCTCCTTTTCAAATTCTTGCAAATTTTTTGCATTACACTGAAAATATTCGTTCATCTTTTTATTTATTGCATCAGTTTGAATTTTAGATTGTTCAATGTCTTTTTGGTTAGCCAATATAAGCCTCATAAGATCTTCTTTAATTACATCTAAAACCTTTTGTTTTAACTCGATTGTTTCTTTTTGAACTTCTTTTATTTGTTCAAAACATTCCTCTTTTAGTTGTGCAATATCTCTTGATTTATTTGCATGCATTTTAGAAAAAGTACAATAAAGAGTTCCCCCTATTCCAGCAAAAGAAAATAGGCCCAAAAGTAATAATAAATATTTTTTATTAGAACTCTTGGAATCTTCTTGTTCTTGCTCACAAAATTTTGTTATTAAGCTTTTTTGATCTTCTTTAAATACATTATTTAAATCTAGATCTAAATCTAAAGTAAAACTTAAAGAATAAAAATTTAAACAAATAACAAACAAACAAATAGATACAAAAATTTTATTAATTTTTTTCATACCCCACTCCACACCACTCTTAATCAAAAATAAAAACCCTTAATTATTATTCCAAATTGTAATAATAATTAAGGGTTAAAATCAAGTAATAAGTTTTTTTATTATTTTTTTAATATCCCCAAAAACTTCAAAGCATCAATAACTGGGAAAGATTTTTTTGGTGTTGATGGTAACACTACTATTTCTGTAGAAGTTTCTGCAGATACAGGTGCAGATACAGGTGCAGATACAGGTGTTGTCATTCTTTGATTTTCAAAAGCTTCATAAAAAGAACCTCTTGGTTCTTGGATAATACCTGTGTTATTTACAGTCGAATTTAAAGATTGTGTTTCTTGTTGCTCAAAATTTTTATTAAACGATTGCCAAATATCACACGCTTTATTTTTAACCAAACTCCAAATACTAGATACATTATTGTGAAGAATCGCATAAACTGCATCAAGATTCCAAGATCCTGCTTGTTTTGCGCCTACAACATAAGCAGTAATTAAACCTGCAGTTGCCAACCCAGCTACAATAACTTTCTTTTTATTTCTTGCAATCAAGCTACAAGCTTTTTTAAAAAATCCGGGCTTTAATGATTGTTTTTTTTGTAATTTTGCTAATCTAGCTTCAGCTTTATTAAATTTTTTAATTGTATTTTGACATTCTTTTAAAGTTTTTCTGCATTCTGCAGAAATTCTTTTTGATGCTTTTTGACAATTTATTCTAGCTTGGTGCTGATCAGAAGTTTCTCCTGCATTCAAATTTTGTTGAAAATTTAATCCGAAACCTAAAAATAGACCTAATATTGCGATTAAATGTTTTTTTGAATTTTTCACGATAAATCTCCATTTATTAAAACAATAAAATATACGACAACCTTTAAATACGATAACTAATTAAATTTACAATAATTAAATAATTATTTCAAATACTTAATTGTTATAATAATAAATTAAATCAATTTTAAATCAAATGCACACGTAAGGATTACACATTGAAATTATAAAATAGATTTTTTTAAAAAAAGTTACGAATCGTAAAATAAGATAGGCCTGGGTTTTATTTTAATCAAAAAAAATCCCCAAACAAACCCCAGACCCAAATTTTTATACCAAATTTATTCAAATTTAATGTATTAGACTAACATTATGCCTTTTAAATGCAATATTTTTGTTATTTTTGTTAATTTAATAAAATTAAAAAATTTTTAAATTTTCAATTTGTTGCACCTGAGAAATAGGACAAGCAGATTTTTTATTATTTTCTAAATCTTTTAATATTTTTTCTGCTCTTTTAATAATAGATTCAGGCAACAATGCAAGTTTTGCAACTTCTATTCCAAAACTTCCCCCACTAACACCTGCTGCTATTTTATGCAAAAAAATAACTTGATCATTTATTTTCTGACTTAGCATATGATAATTATTTATACCCTTAAATTTTTGAGCAAGGTGCGTTAGTTCATGATAGTGCGTTGCAAAAAGACATCTAGCTTGAATATTTTGAAAAATATATTCTATTATTGCCTGCGCTAAAGACATTCCATCAAAAGTACTTGTACCTCGCCCAACTTCATCCAAAATTACAAGACTATTTTTTGTGGCTTGTGTACAAATTGTTGCCGTTTCTTCCATTTCAACAAAAAAAGTACTTTTTCCTTCTGCCAAATTATCTCCAGCACCAATTCTAGTAAAAATTCTATCAATAATTGGCAAATTAGCAGATTTGCATGGGACAAAACTCCCACACTGCGCCATAATACACAAAAGAGCAACCTGTCTTAAATATGTAGATTTACCTCCCATATTTGGCCCTGTTATAATCCACAAACTTTGTAAATCAGTTAAATTTGTATCATTAGGCTCAAAATTATTTTCTAATTTTTGCTCAACAACAGGATGTCTTCCAGCTTCTATTATAATATTTCGTTCATCATTAAAATCCGGTTTAACATAATTATTTTGATAAGCAACATTTGCAAAACTAAACAAAGCATCAACATATGCAATACTTTGCGCAGTATTACGTAAATTAGGC
>JBAZLD010000004.1:0-112293 GCA_041650475.1 Candidatus Babeliales bacterium
GATGAAAGAGATTCAAATTGCAGGCCCGGGCTTTTTAAATATTTTTTTACATGATCAAGCTTATCAAGAAATTGTTTTAGAACTCTATGGCCAAAGTACTGAATTTTTTAAAATAAATAATCAAGAAAATCAAGAAAAATTAAAATATTTAATAGAATTTGTGAGTGCAAATCCTACCGGCCCTATGCATCTTGGTCATGGTCGAAACGGTATAATCGGCGATGTTTTGTCTAGAGTTTTGAAATTTTTAGGTCATGATGTTACAACAGAATTTTATATAAATGATGCTGGTAGTCAGATTGTAAGATTGGGTGAATCTTTTAAGATCAGATGTCAACAAGAGTTGGGTGAAAATCTTCAAATACCAGAAGGGGGCTATCAGGGCGAATATTTAATAGATTTAGCAAAACTTTGTGTAGAAAAGTATGACAAAAAAATACTAAATAAAGATAATTTCTTTTTTCAAAATTATGCAAAAGAGTATTTGTTAGAAATATTAAAACGCGATTTAAAAAATTATGGAATAGTTTTTGATAATTGGTTTTCTGAAAAAAGTTTACATGAAGATGGACAAGTTGCAGAATCTTTAAGGTTGATGAAAGAAAAAGATCTTGTGTATGACCAAGACGGTGCACTCTGGTTTAAATCAGCAGAATTTGGTGATGATAAAGATCGAGTCTTACGCAAAGCCGATGGTGAATTTACATATATAGTTGGTGACATAGCATATCATAAAAATAAATTTGATCGTGGTTATGATAAAATAATAGATGTCTTGGGTCAAGATCATCATGGTTATGTAGCTAGATTAAAATCCACCATGCGCGCTTTAGGATATAATGCAGATAAATTAGATATAATTTTGTATCAACTCGTTAATATAAAAAATCAAGATCAAGTCGTTAGAATGTCTAAAAGAGCTGGTAATTTTACAACTTTGCATGAAATTATAGAAGCTGTAGGATGCGATGTTGCTAGATTTTTCTATTTAAATAGAAAGGCAGAAGCGCACTTAGATTTTGATTTGGATGTGGCTCTTAAATCTACAGAAGAAAATCCTGTTTATTATATTCAATATGCATATGTAAGAATAAACAGTATTTATCAAAAGGCTCAGCAAGAAAGAGATTTAAGTGATTTTGTTTCAAAATTAATTAATAAAAATATAAAAGAAAAAGAACTTGAATCTATTTTGAAAAACATTGGTGAGCTAGAATTTGATTTGATTAAAAAAATAATATCTTTTCAAGATATATTAAAATGTATTCAAGATAATTATCAAACTCATATGCTTGCATATTATACTTTTGAGTTAGCACATGTTTTCCACAACTATTATGCACAAAGAAGGGTGATAGATTTAGTTGATATAAGATTATGTCAAGCTCGTTTGTTTATGATGTTTTTGTTAAAAAACAGTTTTGAAATGTGTTTAGATTTGTTGGGACTTAATAAACCTGAAAAAATGTAACGAAATAGAATGGATATAAAAAATATAGATTTGAAAAATTTTGAACAAAAAAATATTCGCAATTTTTCTATTATTGCTCACATAGATCATGGTAAATCTACATTAGCTGATAGATTATTAGAAATAACTGGAACTATTTCTTCAAGAAATAAGAATGAGCAATTTTTAGATAAACTTCAAGTTGAAAAAGAGCGTGGTATAACTGTTAAAGCTCAGACGGCGTCGTTATTTTATGAATATAAAAATGAATTATATCTTTTAAATTTAATTGACACACCAGGACATGTTGATTTTAGCTATGAAGTTTCTAGATCTTTATATGCCTGTCAGGGTGCATTACTTCTTGTAGATGCAGTACAAGGTGTTCAAGCGCAGACTATGGCCAATTTTTATTTAGCATTTGAACAAGATTTAAAAATTATACCTATAATAAATAAAATAGATATGAGCACTGCAGATCCAGCAAGAATTACAAATGAATTAAAAAATGCTTTTGATATAAAGCCCAATGAAATTTTGTTAGCTTCAGCAAAAACAGGACAGGGAATAGAAAATATTTTTCAAGCAATAATAGAAAGAATTAATGCACCAGCTGGAGATAAAGATAAGCCTTTTAGGGCGCTTTTATTTGATTCTTGGTACGATGATTATCGGGGTGTAATTTGTTTGATAGAAGTTATAGATGGTTCTGTTCAAAAAGGGGATAAAATTGTTTCTTTTCATTCTGGATTAAGTTATGAAATTTTAGATATTGGTTTAATGTATCCAGAACCCTTTCCTAAAGGTGCTTTATATACAGGGCAAGTAGGTTTTATTATTGCAGGTATGAAAACTGTAAAAGAGGCTTGTATTGGCGATACTTTTTATAAAATTAAACAAGAAGTTCAGCCTTTACCAGGATTTAAGCCTGCTAAATCAATGGTATTTGCTGGAATTTATCCCGTTGATAATGCAGATTTTGAAGAAGTTCGCGATTCAATAGAAAAATTGACATTGAATGATGCAAGTGTGCATGTAGAAAAGGAGAGCTCTACGGCATTGGGGCTTGGCTTTAGATGCGGATTTTTAGGTTTATTGCACATGGATGTTTTTAAGCAACGATTAGAGCAAGAATATAATGTTTCTATTATTGCAACAACTCCCACAGTTTTATATAAAATTGTCTTTACTGATGATAGCGAAATGATTATAGAAAAGCCTTCGGATTTTCCAGATAGAGTTAGAATTAAAGAAGTTCTGGAGCCTATAATTAACGCAACGATTATTACTCCAAAAGAATATTTGGGAAGTGTTTTAAATCTCTGTCAAGAACGTCGTGGCGAGCAATCTGAAATGTCATATCTTGATGAAAACAGGATTATATTAAAATACAGGATGCCGTTGAACGAAATAATTGTTGATTTTTACGATAAATTAAAATCTTTAAGTTCTGGATATGCAAGTTTTGATTATGAACAAGCAGGTTATCAGGAATCTGATTTAGTTAAAATGGACATTTTACTTAATGGAAAATCTGTTGATGCATTATGTGTAATTGTGCATAAAGATAAATCTTATTATGTTGGTAGAGCTTTAGTTGCAAAACTAAAAAAAGTTATTCCAAGACAAATGTTTGAGGTTGCAATTCAAGCTGCTATAGGTGCAAAGGTTATAGCAAGAGAAACAGTTTCGGCTTTGAGAAAAAATGTTATTGCTAAATGTTATGGAGGAGACATTACTCGTAAGAGAAAATTATTAGAAAAACAAAAAGAGGGAAAGAAAAAGATGAAACAGCTTGGTAATGTACAGCTACCGCAAGAAGCTTTTTTGACGGTATTAGAGGGAGAAAAGTAGTAAGAAAGGAAAAAAAGAGGTTTGTTTTATGAAAAGAAAAAAAGGTTTTTATTCAATTTCTGTTGTAGCGAAAATGTTTTCTGTTCATCAACAAACAATTAGAATGTATGAAAAAGAGGGTTTTATTAGCCCGAAAAGAACAGATGGTAATACGCGGCTTTTTTCAGAAGAAGATGTTGATAGATTAGAAGAAATTATTAATCTTACTCACAATATGGGAGTAAATTTGGCAGGGGTGCAGATAATATTGAAGTTGCAAAAAAAAATAAAAAAGCTTCAATTTGAAATTAATAAAACTTTTGAGAAAATGCATGGAAATTTAGAAGAAGAAGGCGAAATTTATCAAAAAAATGTAAAAGAACAGGGTGCCAAATTATTAGAAATTAAGAAAAAAAATCAAAAAAATATTATTTATTTAGATGACGATGATGAACAAAAACAAGATAGCGATCAAAATAATATTACTAATACAATTAAAAGACTTGTTGACGTAAAATCCGGAAAGAGCGATAATCAAATAAGAAGAGTCGAGTCTAAATTAGGGGCTAAAATAGAGTCAAAAATAGATCCTGATTCTGATGGTGATGACTGGAAAATAGAATATGAAGATTAAAATAAATTTTTAATAATTTAATAAAAAGTTAGGACATTAAAATGTTTTGGAATCAACTTAAAACTTTTATTTTTTTAACATCTTTGAGTGCAATTTTATTTTTGATTTGTTATTCAATTGGTGGTAGATCGGGATTGCTTTTTGCTTTTATACTTTCTTTGATAATGAATTTTGGGGCATATTTTTTTTCAGACAAGCTTGTGCTTCGTATGTATAGTGCACAACCGCTCGATGAATCACGTTATGTCTATGTTTATGATATGGTTCAAGAGTTATGTGAAAATGCAAATTTACCTATGCCAAAATTGTGGTATATTCCTAGTTCTATGGCGAATGCCTTTGCAACAGGAAGAAATCCGCATAATGCCTCCGTTGCAGTAACTCAAGGTATTTTGGATGTTTTGGATGAAGGTGAACTGCGGGGTGTTCTTGCTCACGAACTTTCACATGTTAAGAATAGAGATATTTTGGTTTCTACAATTGCTGCAACAATTGCAACTTGTGTTGCATATTTAGCTGATATGATTAGATGGACGGCTATATTTGGATCGTCAGATTCGGGGGAAAATAAATCAAGTGGATGGGGTGCTGTTTTGGCGGCATTAGTTATGCCAATTGCAGCTACTTTGATACAACTGGCTATTTCAAGATCGCGTGAATATTTGGCAGATGAAAGTGGTGCAAAAATTTCTAATGATCCGCTTGCTCTTGCAAGCGCTTTAGAAAAATTGCAACATAGTGCAAATGAGGAGCATATTGAACCAGAGTCTTATGCACAAAATAGTACAGCAAGTCTTTTTATAATTAATCCATTTTTTGGCGGTGGTTTGATAAACCTTTTTTCTACACATCCTCCGATGGAAAAAAGAATAGAAAAATTACGCAACATGAGTAATAAATATTATTAAAATATTTATTAATTATAATTATAATGTTTAAAAAATTTTTTTTGGCATATAAAAATATTCACAAAGACAAACAATGGTTCACTATAGCGAATTGCTTTACTGCATCAAGAATATTTTTGGTGCCATTTATTGTTATAGGAATTTTTTATCAAAAATGGTATCTTGTTTTTTATTTGTTTTTATATGTAGGCTTATCTGATTTACTTGATGGATTTTTAGCAAGACTTTTAAACGAAAACACTAACTTAGGTAAAATACTAGATCCTATAGCAGATAAAATTTTATTGGTTTCTTCTTTTGCTTCTTTAGCATTTTTAGAATCTCCTTCTTTTTTAATTCCAAAATGGTTTGTATTTTTGGTTTTGTTTCGCGAATTTTTTATTTTAAGTGGTAGTTCTTTAATGTTGTTGCTCAATATTAATTTTCAGATAGCTCCAACCATTTGGGGAAAGTTAACAACTTTTTTTCAAATACTTTTTATTTTGTGGATTTTTCTTTGTGGTTTTTTTGAATGGAATCCTGAAAAAACTTATCATATATTTTTGACTTTACTTACTCTTTTTTCTATGTTATCTCTATTGCAATATATAAAAATTGGTTTAAATTATCTCTTTAGTAATTTAAATAAAAATTAAAATAAGTTCTTTTTAAAAAAAATAAAATTTTGTATATAAAAGCTTGCATTTTTGTAAAATTTGGACATACTTACATATCAAATTTAGTTGAAATAAATTAATTAAATTGGTGAAGTTTTTGAAATGTTTTTTGTTTGGGTTTATACATTAGGGAGGTAACTAGTACAAAAATAGATGTTTACTACATCAACTTTGGGGCCACAAAAATGTTTTGGAGAAAGTGGTTTTAAAGAAGTAAAAAAGGTAGTAGGGTTTGTAAAGAAGATAAGTTTAATGAAATTTTGTTAGGGTATTGTTTAGTTTGTTTTTATATAACAAAGAGGTTTTATAATGAATTACAATAAAATACTTGCAGGTATTCTTTCTTGTGCATTGTTTTCAAATGTTTTTGCAAAAGATGAAGTTAAACAAGAATCAAACACTGTAAATAATGTGTTAACAGTTGGTGTAGCAGCAGGTTTTTCAGCTGCAGTTGCAACATATTTTGCATATTATAGAGGACAAAATAAAGCATTTGATTCCATGTTTGATAAAAAGGTTTCTCAAACAGAAAAAACAGTAAGAAACTTGACTAAAGAATTTAGTAAGCTTTTTGAAGTTAAAGATGGTAAATTAGCAAAAGTTGAAAATTATGATGAAAAGCTTGCTAAATTGAGAAAAGAAAAAAATGCTGATGTAGTTGCAACTACTCTTACAGATGCAGTATTAAATGGCTTGGTAGATAAAGAAGAAAAAGATAGAACAGAATTGATGAAAAATACAACAAATACTGTTGTATTAGAAAAGGCTACTGCTCTTTATATTGAAGAAGTTACAACCAAAATGAATGAAACTTCAAAAGCAAAGACAGAAGCATATAACAAAAAACATGCACCTAAGGTAGAAGAACCTAAAAAAGATGAATCTAAAAAAGATGAATCTCAAAAGTAATTGTTAAAATTACTTAAATTTGAAAAAGGGCGATACACTTTTTGTATTGCCCTTTTTTTATAAAAAATTAATAAAATGAGAAGGATTTTTAATGTTTAATATTTTTAAAAAAAATTTAATCAAAATTTTTGCAATTTGTTTAAGTTTGTTTTTATCCAACAATTGTTGCTTATTGGCAGATGTTGCAATAGAAAATAATTGTGATCAAAATTTGGATATTTTTAATATTAATAATGATCAAAAATCTACAGATAGTGGTAATGACATAATTATAGACGATGCAATTAATTCTTTAAAAAATTTCTTGGATTTATTAAATAAAAATTTAATTAAAGAAGAAGGCATAATTTTTCTTGATTTAAATAAGATATTAGACAATATTTCTGCCGAATTAATGACCAAAGAAGGCACAAATGTTATTTTTGCCGATAATTTTTTAATAAAAGCATTTTTAAAATTAAGTAATGCTGCTGAAAACATAAACAGCTTAGAAATAATTAATAAGAAAATAAAGTTTAGAAATATTAGAGAAGTTTTAAAATGTACAAATGAGATTTCTCAAATTATTGATAAGGAAAATGACAAAGAAAATAAAATGTTAAGTATGAGTGATTCCTTGATTTATAATATTAAACAATTTAATGAATCGCTTAGAGCTTTTTTAATAAATAATTTAGCAAACAATAAATTTAAGCTTGATAATAGTTTTAGTGCAAAACTTGCAGATATAGTTTGGTATAGACCTGTAGAATTTATTAAAGATCATCAAAAAGGTGCCATTTTAACAGTATCTGGAATAGGAACAGCTTTGTTTGGATGTATAGGTGGTTATTATTTTTGGACTCCCAAAAAAGAAGTAAAAGATCCAAATTCAGATGATTCTGAAAAAACTAAAAATAATAAAGATATTAATCAAGATGTGATAATTATTAATAACACAGAAAAAAGTAAAGAGTCTGAAGAAAATAAAAATAATGGAGATATTAATCAAGATGTGATAATTATTAATAACACAGATATTAATAACACAGAACAAAGTAAAAAGTATAATGAAACAGTTGGACATAATCTTAGATACAAAAAACATCGTAATGTTGAAAACTTGTAAAGTTTTTTGGAAATAAGAATAAGTAAAAATAAATAAGCATGCAAGATAATAAAAGATTAATTTTATATCTTTTTTTATTTTTTAATTTTACAAAAATTGTATCTACTGACTCTCAAAATTTTATTGTTCCAAATAAAAATGAGAGTCAGTATACAAAAAAATTATCAAGAAATAGATTAAAAGAAGATATTGGTGATTCAATAAAAGGTACTTTGCATAATTGTGCTAAATTAACAAAGTTAATTGGTAAAATTCAAATAGAACTTTCTGGAATACAAAAAAATTTATTTTCAAAAGTTGAAGCGCTAGTAGAAAATAAGGCTCCTTTTAAAAATGCAAATAAATTAGAATTAGCAGATGCTTCAAAGATTATAAATAATGTGAAATTACAGCTGGAAAATCAAATAAAAAATATACACGAATTAAAAAAGCAAATAAGCAAAAATGGCTGCTTAAAAAAAATAAAAAATAAAGCTTCATGAAAAAAATATTTTTTGTATCAGGAGAAGTTTCTGGGGATAGATTAGGATCTTGGTATCTAAAGAAATTAAATGAAAAAAGTTTTGAAGATAATCAAGAAATACAAGTTACGGCTATCGGTGGAACCTTTTTACAAGATGCAGGTGCCAAACTATACAAAAATTTAGAAGAATTAAATATTGTTGGAATATCAGAAATTATAAAAAAAATTCCATTTATTTTGAAATTTTTAAAAACTTTAACAAAATATATTTTGCAGAATAATTTTGAAGAAGTTGTTTTAATAGACTTTCCTGGTTTTAATTTAAGGTTGGCAAAATATTTAAAAAAAGCTAATCCTAAAATAAAAATCACATATCTTTCTCCCCCTCAAACCTGGGTCTGGGGTAAAAATCGTATAAAAAAATTAAAAAAATATTGTGATGAACTTATTGTTTTATATCCGTTTGAAGTTGAATGGTATAAAAAACATAATTTAAAAGTTTATTATTTTGAGAATCCTGTTTATTCAAAATTAAAAGAATCTTTTGGTAATTGGCAGATTGATCAAAATTTTTTAAAAAATAAAAAAAATCAAATTGCAATTTTGCCTGGATCGCGCACAAGTGAAATAAAAAAATTACTACCGTTTGTTATTGATATAGTTAAGAAAATTAAATTTGTATGGCCTGAGATAAAAATTGTTTTACCAATTGCTCAATCTTTTTCAAAAAAATTTATAAAAGAAGAATTAAAAAAATTTGAAACCGCGCAATATAATTTTGGGGAGCATGATATTATATTAGTTCAAGATGAAAAAGAAAAACTAAAATTACTTAGCCAATGTTGTTTGGCTATTACTAAACCGGGGACAATTACTTTAGAGCTGGCATTATTAAAAGTGCCATCTATTGTTTTTTATAAAACTTCATGGCTGACATATTTTTTAGCAAGAACTGTTATTAAGGTAAAATATATGTCTTTGCCTAATTTGTTATTAGATAGGCCTGTGTTTAAAGAATTTATTCAACAAGATTGCAAATCGGATAATATTTTTAAGTATTTTTTTGATTTATATAAAAGCTTTTTATGTCAATCAGATATGTATCAAAAAATTCAAAAAGAACTTTTTGATATAGAAAAATTGTTGTTTTCTAAAAAATAATTTTAAATATTGTAAAAAACTGTTTTCATGATATCATAAGCAGCTTATTATATTGGTTTTTTCTTTATAATATGGGGTTTTTTATGTTGTTGGGAAAATTTAAATGTATTGCAATTTTATTATCTCTGAATTTTTGTATAATTAATTTTTATCCAAGAAGTGAAAATGTAAATCGATTAGTTGATCCTGCTTATATTGTTAAGCAAAATCCTTTTAATGATTGGCTTGGGGGTAAAAATAAAGATTCTAAAACAGAAGATAATCAAAATATAAAAGAAAATAATAGTTTAGCAATTGAAAAATTAGATAAAAAAAGCACCATTTTTTGTGATAATTTTTCTAGCACTAAAGAAAGTAAATTAAAAACCATCAAAAATAAACTAAAAAAATTAAAAAATTGGATGATCCAAAATAAAGTTGTGGCTATATCAGGTATTGCTGCCTCTATGATAACGGTTTCTAATATTACTTTAATTTTTTATTTATTGAAAAAAAATAAGCAAGATATTAAAAATAGCGTGATACTTCCAACTAATATAGAACCTGTACCTACTCATCAAGCTGTAACTTTACCAACAAATATGGATGATAATACTATATTTAATACTATCACAGTAATTGATGCCTCTGGTTCTGCTAGTAATAATGTTAATAGTACTAATGTTGCTGATCAACTAAATGCTAATGGAAATGGGAACGATATTGTAGATGGTGCTGAGCAAGTAAATTTTGAAAATCAAGAACCAAAAAATACAGAACAACCAACAACTGTTAAACCTGGAAGATTCAGGAGGGTGTGGAATTTTTTATTTCGCAAAAAAACAACAACATAGCATGATATTGATTCTAACCAAAAAAATGACGATGAGACTGATGGTTAAAAAAATTAATTTAATTTAGGATAAAATAAGTGAACACACGTATGATAAAAAAATTAACAAAAATATATTTACTTCAGATAGGTTTCTTATTTGTTTTTGCAAATATTTGTGCTTCTATTAAAAATCAGGTAACTGAACATTATACTGTTTTTGATAATTTAAATTATGATCAAACAGTAAAAGAATCTATTGATTCATTACGAAATTTTTTAATTTTGCTAGATGAAAATATCGCTGGAGAAAAAAAGCAAGTTAACAATTTTGATCCAGCTGTAGCCTTTCAACAATTAGAAATTATAAATAAAGAATTGATAGATACAAGCGAAGAAAATATTTATTGCAATGATCTTACACGGGCTTTTTTTGATTTATGTAATATTGTAAAAAATATAAAAATTTTACAATTTAAGGACAAAAGAAAAATTTTAAAAATTATTAATAACATTAAAAAAATTTATATCTCATCAAAAAATGCACAGTTAGATTCTAAGCAAAAAAATGATTTTTTATTTGATAATATTGAATCTTTAAGTGAGTTGATTAAATCTGTATTGCTTACTCAAAAAATTAAATTTGGAGGTTTTGGTGCAAAAATTTCTGATATATTTTTTTATAGGCCTTTAGAAATCATTGCCGATCATAAAACTGGTGTAATTATTATAACAAGTGTTTTTGGATCTTTAGCTATTAGTGGTGCTTTGTTTCTAAAATTTTTGAAAAAAGAAAAAAAAATTTGTTCAGATGCTACTGATGAAACTGATAATACTGATTCTAATGTTACTGATGTAATAACAGATAAAGTAAAACCTTTAGAGTCTAATTTAGACCAACCAAATATCAACTCTAATAATTCAGAAATGCATGAAAGTAGTCTTAACCAAGTTAATAAACAAGAAAGCCAAACTGAACAAATAGCAAAAGAAGAGATAAAGCCAAATATAAATGATAACGAATTAACAAAAAAATATCTTTATATATTTTTTATTGAAGATGAAAAAAAACAGATACTTGATTTATATAAAGATAAACCTGATGTACAAAATAGAATTAAAAAAATATTTACTAAAAATGATGAATGGTTTAATGATGAATGGTTTAAAAAAAATTATAATGATAAGAAAATTGAAAAAGAAAATAAAATTTTAAAAACTAGTGAATCTATTATAGAAAAAATTTCCCCAGAAATTAAAAAGCCTGGATTATTTAGTAAAATTAAAAATTTTTTTAAATAAAATAAAACATATAATGATAAAAAATCACCTTCTGTTATATGATTTTATTTGTTAAAATATTTTTGTATTAAAAGATTTTATTTGAAAAATTTTGTTTAGAATTAATTTTTTAAAATTTTAAAATTAAAAGGATTATTAAATGGCTAGTTATAACCGCGTGATAATGATAGGTAATTTAACAAGAGATCCTGATTATAAACAATTATCCTCAGGTCAAGCTCTTTGTCGTTTAAGTTTAGCTTCCAATAGACAATTTAAAAATAAGCAAACCGGTATGATGGTTCAAGAGGTTTGTTTTATAGATGTTGACGTTTGGGGTGCTCAAGCAGAAAGTTGTAACCAATTTTTAAAAAAAGGTAGCAGTGCTTTAATTGAAGGTCGTTTGAAATTTGACACATGGCAGGATAATGAAGGTCAAAAAAGAAGCAAGCATTCTATTATTGCTGATAGAGTTACATTTTTATCAGCATCTTCAGGCGCAACTCTAGATAAAGATTCTACGGTTGCAGGAGAACAATTTAGCCAATTAAGTGATCTTGAAAATAACCAAGTAGTGCCAAAACCAAAAGCAAAAAGATCTAAAAGTGAATCTACTGGAACCGGTGAAGTAGAATTTAGCGATAAACCTGCATTTGAAGATGAACTCCCATTTTAATCTTCGAAAAAATATTGCAGTTTGAAAATTGGTGATTTTGCTGGACAGTAAGCATATTTTTGTTAAAATTATTACGCTGTTTCCTGAAAATTAAATAATAAGCTATACTTGTTTTTTAATTATTTCGGTTTGTTTTTGATTTTTAATTTAGATAAGTAGATTTTGTCAGTGAAAGGTTAAATTAAAATGCAAAAGGATAATAAAGCTACTTTTGAAAAATATGCGATTTTTCAAACAGGTGGCAAGCAATATCAAGCGATTCCTGGAAAAACTATAGCTATAGAAAAAATAGAGGGTGAAGCTGGAACTAAAGTTGAATTTTCAGAAGTTTTATTTCGTAAAACAGGCGAAGATAAATTTGAGTTTGGTAACCCTTATTTAAAGGGTTCTCTTACGGCAAGTATCATAAAACAAACAAAAGGTCCAAAGCTTGTTGTTTATAGACACAAAAGACGTAAAAAACAGAGAACAAAAAGAGGGCATAGACAGCCACTTACTGTTATTCGTATTGAAAGTATCTAAAAATTAAAAAAAATTTAATTTTTAAAAAAAGCCACAGATAAAAAATCTGTGGCTTTTTTGTTTTATAGTTTAATTCTTGTAGTTACATTTCAATTCTTGTAGTTACACCATGTAATTTTTCAACAGGTAGTTTGTAGAGCTGCACATAAGAAGATGTATTTTTTCTGATGAAAGAGAAAATTTTCCAAATGGGGTTTTTTGTGATTACATCTTCTATGCCATAAAAAATAACTTTTTCATCTATTCCTGATTTTTTTAAAATCTCTTCAACTTTTACAACTTCCATATATCCGGCTTTAATTTTAAAAGCCTTTAAACCAGAGCATATATTTTTTTCGAAATTTCCAGAAATGCCAAAAGGTACATCTAAAACCGTAATTGAAACTAAAATATTTTCTTCATAAATTATGTTATCCATTAGTATTGCTTTTATTATATATGGGGGTATTTTTTGAATTTCTCTTGTGAAGAACAATGCAGTACCCCTAATTTTACAAACTTTATTGTAAATTTCTTCGAAGCTGTCAACAAAAATATCTAAACTCATTGGACTTAAAGATTTATAAATTTTCCTTTTACCGGATGTATAAATTAAAATTAAAATTAATGGAAATGAAGCTATAACAAGTGAAATATATCCCTTATGCGGTATTTTAAAGAAAGTAGAAAATAAAAATGCAATATCCACTAAGATTATTGTTGCAGCAACAGCTGCTTTAAAATAATTTTTTCTAATAAAAAATACGCTTGTTGTCATAATTCCAGTAATAGTCATAGTACCAGCAACTGCAAGGCCATAAGCAGCTGTTAAACTTACGGATTTTTTAAAAATAAAAATTATTATTAATACGCATAATAATAAAAACCAATTTATGACGCTTATATATATCTGAGAACGAAGCCTAGTTGATGTATAATCAATTTTAAAAATAGGCATTATTCTTGTTGTTATTCCTTGGTAAATTATAGAAAAAACACCACTGATCATTGCTTGTGATGCTATTACAGATGCAATTAAGCTTAAAATCAAAAATGGAATGTAAAAGTATAATGGCATATAATTTGAAACCATGCCAAATAGAACTTCCTTAATTTCTGGATGTTGCAAAACAAAAACGCCTTGGCCTAGGTAGTTTAATGTTAGAGCGACAAAAACAAAATACCAAGCATTCATGATTGGTTTTCTTCCTAGATGTCCCATGTCTGCATAAAGAGCCTCAACTCCTGTTACGCAAAGAATGACAGAAGAAAGCATGAAAAAACCTAAAAATTTATGATCTATAAGAAACTTTATTCCATAATAAGGATTTAATGCTTTAAGAATCATGGGAAATTGTATGATGTAGACTAATCCAAAAATAGAGAGAGATATGAACCAAATTAGCATTAAGGGGCCAAACGTTATTGCAACTTTGTCAGTTCCTCTTTTTTGAAATAAAAACAATAAAATTGCAATTATACAGGCTATTATTACTAAAGTTTGTGTTGTAAGTTGTTCAAAAGTAGGAATAAACTTAAGACCTTCAACGGCACTCAAAATACTAACAGCTGGAGTGAGTACGCCATCTCCTATTAAAAGAGAGATACCTATAAAAGTTAAAATTGTGAAGAAAAAAACTTTTTTTTTTGATTTTAAAAGTGGTGATAAAATTTCTTTTAAAACTATAGTGCCGCCTTCTGCTTTTTTACTTAAACTCATTACAAGCCAGCTGTATTTTATAGTGACAAGTATTGTTAATGTCCAAATAATTAAAGAAACTATTCCTAAAACATTATTAACCGTTGGTATTAAAAAATTGTAAGAAAAAAGGGCAGTAAAGGTATAAAGAGGGCTGGTGCCTATATCCCCAAAGACAAGACCCATAGATTTTACTACTTCTTTCACACTATTTTTCGGAGTATACATAAAAAAACCCTCAAATAAAATTTTAGTACAATAAAATTAAAACTTGAAAATTAAAATTTTTTTAAAATTAAAAAAACTAAAATTATTATCGCTAAAAGGATTATAGTTATTAGGTTGAGATTTTTGTCTAAAAATTTTTTTATTTTTTCACCCCAAATTCTAATTGCAGCGGCTAACATGAAAAATCTTAACCCTCGAGATAGAAAAGAAAAAAATATAAAAGGGATTAAAGGGAGCCTGCAAAAACCTGCAGATAAAGTTATTGCTTTGTATGGAAGTGGGGTAAAACCACCAACAAATACTACCCAATTTTGATATAATTTATATTTTTCTATTGCTTGATTAAAGGTTTCTTGCGATATAAATAAATTGACTATAGTTTTGCCTACACTATCCCAAAGTAATGCACCAGCAAAATAAGCACAAATTCCTCCTACTACAGATGCAAGTGTTGCTATAAGTGCATAAAAAAAAGATTTTTTATTATTATGTATGCAATATAAAGCTAATACTGTATGTATTGGCATAAAGAGAAAAGCTTCTATAAAAAAAATGCCGGCCAGCCACCATGTAGCATATTTACTATTAACTTTGATTCCTACAGTTTCATAAATTTTTTTTATAAATTTCATATTAATTACCTAATTTTTAAATAAAAAGCGTGAAGAACTAATAAAAAACAATATACAAATAAGTACATATTAATTTATATACAGATTGTTTATAGCGTACTTATAATTATTTCATAATAGCACAAATTAGCAAAGCCCTGCCTTCAAACATATGATTTAGCAATTTTTAAGTAAAAAAAGCTTATTTTAATAAATTATTTAAATAATCTTTAATTTGATCGATAGAGATTCTTTCTTGTTGTAAAGTATCTCTATTTCTAGCTGTAACTTTTTGATCTTCTAGGCTGTCGAAGTCGAATGTAAAACAAACTGGAGTTCCAATTTCATCTTGTCTTCTATATCTTTTACCTATGGAACCAGAAAGATCATATTGAACATTATAACCTGATTTTTTTATCTCGAAATATATTTTTTCTGAATTTTCCGCTACTGCTTTTGTTAATGGTAGAATTGCGCATGTTATAGGAGCAATTTTAGGATTTAATTTTAAACTTATTCTTGTTTCATTTTCTACAATATCTTCGTGATAAGCATCAAATAACAGTGTTAAAAATAATCTTTCAACACCAACGGAACACTCAATTACATTTGGCATGAAAGATTCTTTTGTATTAGCATCAAAAACGGATAAATCTTTTCCCGAGTATTTTGTATGCTGAGATAAATCAAAATCTACACGATTTGCAATACCTTCTAGTTCTTTCCATCCAAATGGGAAATTGTATTCAACATCTTTGCATGCTCTTGAATAATGTGCAAGCTCATCCTTTTCGTGAGGTCTTAGACGTATTTTTTCTGGTGTTAGGCCAAGTTGTAAATAAAAATCTTTTCTTCTTTGTACCCATATATCAAAGTATTTATCTGTTTGTTCTGGCTTGCAGAAAAATTCTAATTCCATTTGTTCAAATTCACGCATCCTGAACAAAAATTGTTTTGGGGTAATTTCGTTTCTAAAAGCTTTACCTATTTGTGCAATACCAAACGGGAATTTGACTCTGGTTGTAGAATAAACATTTTTGAAATTTATAAATATTGATTGAGCGGTTTCTGGACGTAAATAGGCTATACTAGATTGATCTGCCATTGCGCCAACTTGAGTTTCAAACATTAGTTTGAACTGTCTGACATCGGTCCATTCTTTTTTACCACATGAAGGGCAGCCTTTTTCTAGATCAAATTCATCAGCTCTAAATCTTTTTTTGCAGTTTAAACAATCTACCATAGGGTCTGAAAAATTATCGACATGTCCAGATGCTTTCCAAACTTGTGGAGCACCTAAAATTGAACCGTCTAATAAAACAACTTCTTCTTCAAAACTATTTATGTTTTTAAGCCACAGTTTTTTGATGTTTTGTTTTAAAAGTGTTCCCATTGGGCCAAAATCGTAGACACCATTTAGTCCTGAATATATTTCAGCGCTAGGAAAAACAAAACCTCTTCTTTTACATAAAGCCACTATTTTATCTAGTGTTACAATTGTTTTATCAGACATTTTTTACTTTCATTTTTATTTTAAATATCTATTATTTTTTTACATTTTATAAAAAAAAGCGCAATTTGTATACTTACTATGCCTGCGCTTTTTCGTTGTATAAATATCTGCTATGCTAAAATTATGTTAAATGAACTATTTTTTCTTTTACAAATTATAACTGTAATATTTTTTGTTTTAATTGCTCTTAATATTGGGAGCCAAGCTTTAGTTGCTTTTGTATGTATGCAAGTAATTTTAGCAAATCTGTTTGTTACAAAACAGATAACACTTTTTGGCCTGAATGCGACTTGTAGCGATGTTTTTATTATTGGCAGCATATTAGGCATAAATTTGTTACAAGAATATTTTGAACAAAATTTGGCCAAAAAAGTAATTTATATTAATTTTTTTGTTTCAATATTTTATCTTGTTATGTCACAAATACACTTAATTTATGTTCCCAACTCGTATGATTATATGCAAGAGCATTTTTTGTATATTTTAAAGTTTATGCCTAAGCTAACTGTAGCATCTATAATTGCATATTTTGTTGTTCAAATATTAAATCTGTGGTTTTATAAATTTTTAAAGAAAATTTTTCAAGATAAATTTCTTGTTACAAGGAATTTTATTTCTATTTGTGTCTCACAACTAATAGATACTCTACTTTTTGCTTTTATTGGTCTATACGGTATAGTGAATTCTATCTGGTCTGTTATTGCAATAAGTTGTGCTATCAAAATTGTCATTGTTTTAATATCTACGCCATTTATTAATCTTGTTAAATTTGTTAATTTTTCTAAAAAATTAACAAATAAATAATAATAAAAAAACATGAATAATATGAGTAATTTTAAATTTGAAGTTTTGCATAAATCAAAAAAATCTAGAGCAAGAGTTGGTAGAATTCATACTGCACATGGTGTGATAGATACTCCTAATTTTGTAGCTGTTGGTACTAATGGTACAATCAAAGCGCTTGATAATCACATGGTTGATGAAATTGGTTTGCAACTTATGTTTTGTAATACTTACCATCTTATGGTACAACCAAAAGCTGAGCATATTAAAAAAGCAGGAGGTATACATAATTTTATAAATCGTAAAATGCCGATTATTACAGATTCTGGGGGATTTCAAGTTTTTAGCCTTGCATATGGTAGCGTTCATGAAGAATTGAAAAGCAAGGGAAAAAAAAAGCATGACAATAGCGTGATAAAAATTTCTGAAGATGGAGTACTTTTTAGATCATATAAAGATGGTTCAAAAATTTTATTAACACCAGAAACTTCAATTCAAGCACAAAAGGATATTGGGGCCGATATTATTGTAAGTTTTGATGAACTTCCGGGTTATCACACAGAACAAGAAAAGTTGCAAAAATCTTTACAGCGAACACATAGATGGGAAGAAAGATCTTTACAAGAACATCTTAAAAATCCAAAAGATCAGGCGTTATATGCAGTAATTCACGGTGGTATAGATAAAAATTTACGTAAACAAAGTTGTGATTTTTTATCAAATTTACCATTTGATGGTTATGCTATTGGTGGTAGTGTTGGACAGAACAGGCAAGAGATGTTTGAAATGTTAGAATTTTTGATGCCACAGATTCCAGAAGACAAACCAAATCATTTATTAGGTATCGGTGATCTTGATTCTATAGCAGGAATTTTGCCCCTTGGTATAGATACTTTTGATAGCTCGCATCCAACCAGATGCGCAAGACATGGTTTGCTTTTTACAAAAAATGGTTTATTGAGAATTGCTAAAAGTGGAAATGAAAATGTTTTTGCGCCAATAGAATCTGGATGCCAGTGTTCAGTGTGCCAAAAATATACTCTTGCTTATATTACACATTTGTTTAAAGCTAAAGAACTTGTAGCGTTAACTCTTGCAACAATTCATAATCTATATTTTATGATTCAGTTTATGGCCAATAATCGGAACAAAATCTTTCAAGATCAGCTGTAGCTGGTAAATAGTAATTGAATGGATCTATAAATTCAAATCTAAAATTTTTATAAATTCTGATTATTTTATTATTTTTTGATGCTATATTGGCAATATCAACAATAGATCTTCTAATGTAATAAAAATTTTTTAAATTAAAGCGATCTTCTCTTATATCAAATTTAATATGCTTTAAAATCATCTTTATAGTTTTTAGGTTTATTTTTTTTAAAAAATTTTTAAAAATTTTTTCTTTTAAAATATTGTTTTCTTGTTGTTCTATTTTATTTTTATTTCTAAAAATTGGAGAGTTAGGTTCTTCTGGATATTTTGAATTTATTAATAATAATGTCTCTGTTAACCAACTATTCTCATTGTTTGAATTTCTATCGTCTAAATTGTCGTTGTTTAAGTATGTAAACTCTTCTTGTTCTTTTTCCATTGAATTTTGATTTTTTTGCTGATCTTGTGATTCTTGATCTACGGCTTGATCTTCCATTGCAGCAATATTTGTAAAATTTAAAAAAATAATTAAATAAAAAAAAATTTTAAAATTTTTATAAAATTTATTCACAACCTTTCTCCTATGATCTGACACTCTGAAACTGGTTTTACACCAAATTTATCAAAAACTAACTGTTGCATTTTTTTTGCTAAATTTAGCACATCACAACTTTTTGCACCAGGTAAAGTTACAATCATATTTGCGTGTTGGCTTGAAACAATTGCATTACCTACGCGCAATTCACCTTTTATACCAATTTTATCTAAATAATATGCAACCGCAGTAATTTTTTTTCCATTAATTTCAAAATTGATTTCTTCTGGATAAAAATTTCTAAAGAAACTGCCACATGTATTAGAATATGGATATCTATTTTTTCTATGTCTAATAATTTCGTCACGACGGCCTTTGGCATAAGCAGTTTGTATTGCATCAACTTTTTTTAATTTAAAAGTTGCATCTATTAAAAAATATTCTTTTTCCTGTAATTTTGATTTGTCATAACCAAAATCAAACCAATCTTTACTGACGCTTAAAGTTTCACCAGTTTTTTTATTTATAATTTTTGCTTTAACCAAAAAATCACTCAATTTATGATTTATATAATGAATATTGATATATACAGAACCACCAACAGTGCCTGGAATTAGACTAAATTCTTCTAAATCTGCAAAATTATTATCAAGGCAAAAATTTATTAAATCTTGAATAAAGGCGCCTGATTGTGCAGTAATCATATTATTTTCTATAAAAATTTTATTTAATTTGGGGTTTATCACAAGCCCATTAAAACCTGAATCACTAATCAGAATATTTGCGCCTAGGCCTAATGTAAGAATATTAAGATTATTAGAGTCGGCGAATTTTAATGCTTGTTGAAATTCTGATTCTGTTGTTGGTTGGCAAAAAAAATTTGCGTTGCCACCAGTTTTAAACCAATTTTTGTCACTCAAAGGTATATTTTTTTGAATTTGCATTTTATTTCCCAAACATTAACTAATTTTATTAATTAAAAAATAATCTTGATTGTAGCATGAAATTGTTGAAAACACACATTTTGTTCAATTTAATGACTTATTAATGACTTAATTTTTGTTTAAAACGAAATAATAAAAAACTCTTTTTGTAATAAATAAAATTCGTGATTTTTCAAAATAATTGACAAATTGAAATCATTTTTAATAAGTTTAATTTAACAATGCTACCACTCATGAGAAACAACAATCACAACATGCAATTTCGATTGCACTTTAAGAGTGAGAGTTTAAAAAATACGTTTAGGGGGGAGAAAGTCATGAAAAAATTTTTACTAATTTTATTATTAATTTTTCTACTAATTTTATCTGTTGCTAATGCAAGAGATTCTTATATTAATACTCTTAATAATGTAGAGGTTAGTGCAGATTTTGTGCCTCAAATTACATTATTTTTTTCTGAGCCATTGTATTTTGAAAAAAATTTAAATTTAAAGGATAGATTTTTAGAATTATCTTTTCCAGGTATGAACCTAAAAGATTTTGAAAAAACAGAAATAGCTGCAAAATTGAAAAATTTGCGTGATTTTGTAAAAGAAGTTGTTGTGATTAAAAAGGATGTCCCATGTCCTAGGGTTGTTGTAAAAATAGCTTTTTCAAAAAAGGACATTTTGATTAGATGGAGTAAATTGGAAGAACCTTGTAGATTAATTTTTTCTATACACCTAAAAAATGATCTTAAAAAAATAAAAGATAGGGAAACAAATTTTTTGTACACTAAAAATGACCAAATTTTAAAAGATCAAATTTTACTTGATAAAAAAAAAATACCTAGCCAGACAAGAATAATAATTGATGCAGGACATGGCGGTAAAGATCCGGGCGCAAGAGGTTTTAGGGAATTAAAAGAAAAGGTTGTTAATTTGGATATTGCAATTAGAACCAAAAATATTTTAAAAAAATATGGATATAACGTTTTTTTGACTAGAAGTTTAGATAAAGATCTTACTTTATTTGAGCGATCTGAGCTTGCAAGCAAGTTAAAGGCAGATTTATTTGTATCAATACATTCAAATTCATCAATAAATAATGAAAAAATGAACGGAATTGAAACTTTTTATTTAAATAGTGATGAGATTTTTTCAGAACAAAAGAGTGGTTTTTTTTTTGTTTTAAATAAAAATGATGAAGAACTTGCAAAAATAGTTAATGATTTGTTATCAAAAAACATAGATTTATCTAAAAAATTAGCATCAACAATTCATGATGGAATTTTTAATTTTTTTAAAAATAAAAAAATTGATATTTGTAATAGGGGAATTAAAAGAAGTGGCTTCCGCGTTTTACTTAGGAGTAAAGTTCCGGCAAACTTAATAGAAGTTGGATTTTTAACAAACAAAAGGGAAGCGAGTTTATTATTGAATTCTAAATATAGACAACTTTTAGCTAAAGGTATAAGTCTTGGAATTAATAATTTTATTAACAATAATTTTTAAAATTTTAATAATGTGAGGTCAATTATGTTTTTAAGCTTTTTTTTCTTTTTACCATTTTTGGGTGCTTCGTCTAAAATGAGTCAATTTAAGGATATGGCTCAACAAGCTGTAGTTAAAATGGATTATTTATCTCTTTTGCTCAGCATACTTTTAGTATTTTTTTCAGCTTTTGTTTTATCTTATGTAACTATAAAGGTTTATAGACATTTGTTTTATATGTATAGATTTAAAAAAGCACGTGTTTTATTTTTGAATTTATATACTGAATTGATTTTATTAAAAAATATTAATAGTTTTGATAACAAAAAAAAGTTGGAAATTGATCTAACTCATAAAGAAACTCTTGATAAACTAAATATTTTCTTTAAAAAAGATTTTGTTATTAAAAAAATTGGCATGCATGGTAGTCAAAGGGTTTTGGATGGTTTAAATTTAATTTTAAAGAAAGAATTAAAATTAGAAGACGAACTTATTTTAGTTAGAAATTGGGTTGAATTAGTTTCTACATATTTATGAAAATAGGCATTTTGGGCTTTGGAGTTGTCGGTAAATCTGTCCTAAATTTTTTATCAAAAAAAAATTATGAGATTGGTGTTTGGGATAAAAGAGTTTTGCTTGAATCTGAGATAGATTTAATTAAAACTTACCAAACAGCAAATTACTTTGATTCTACAGAAATTAGTATAGAAAATTTTTTAGATTCTCATGAAAAAGTTATTGTAAGTCCTGGTGTTAATTTAAGTAAAATTTTAAATAAAGATTTTGAAAAATTTCAAAATAAATTTTTGTGTGAATTAGATTTTTTGTCAGATTTTTTAATCAAAAAATCTATTGCGGTTACCGGATCTTTAGGTAAAACCACAATAGTTTCTTTACTTGGTCAATTTTTGCCTAATTCTTGTATTGCGGGCAATATTGGCACTGGCATGTTAGATGTTTTGTCTGATCAAGAAAAATTTGATTCTATTGTTTTAGAGTTGTCGAGCTTTCAGTTAGAACTTAATAAAAAATTTTCTCCAGATATTGCTATTTTGAACAATTTATATCCAAATCATTTAGATAGGCACAAAACTATTCAAGAATATTTTGATGCTAAGTGTAAAATTTTTGAATATCAAAAAATTGGTCAAAAATTATTAATTTCTACAGATTTTTTAACTCAAGATATTTTTTTAGAAAATAATAATTTTTTGCAAAATATTTTTATAGATAAATTAAAAAGTATAAAAAGTGATATTGTTTTTATTTCTTGTAATTGGGACCAAGATAAAGTTTTATTAAATAATTTTTTAAAAAAATTTGATTTTAAAAATTGCTCTATTTTTTATAATCAATATAATTTTTTATATTTAGAGCAAAACAAAATCTTTGATTTAAATTTTTTACCTAATATAAGTTTTAAACAAAACTGGCTTTTTGTTTTGACTACACTTTATTTTTGTGGTCAAGATTTCAATAATTTAGAAGATAAATTAAAAAATTTCGCAAAATTTATTTCTCAAGATTTTGAGAAAATTCAACAACATAGAGTAGAATTTTTTTATGCTAAAAATAATATTGATTTTTATAATGATTCAAAATCAACTGTTGTTCAGGCTACATTGCAAGCTGTTAATAAGCTAAACCAAAATAATAAACCAATTATTTTAATTTTAGGAGGGACAGGAAAGGGTGTAGATAGATCTTTTATTTTTCAAGAGTTATCTAAATTTAAAAATTTAAAAAATATTCTTTGTCTTGGTGATGTAGCTTATAAAGAGTTTGAAAAATTTAATAAAAGTTTAATTTTAAGTCCTGATCTAAATTCTCTTATTCACGAAATAAAAAAGCTTGCACAATCAGGAGATCAAATTTTATTTTCTCCTAGTGGTGCAAGCTTTGATTTGTTTAAAGATTACAAGGATCGCGGTAATCAATTTAAAGAGCTTATAAAAAATTTATTCTGATTATCTTCTTCTTGGTACAGGTCTGCTAGCTGGTGTAGTAGGAGCTTTTTTTGTGATTTGTGTTATCAAGTTTTGTATTTCATTATTTTGTTCTGCAGATAATCTATTTTCATTTTTAATGCTATTTAAAGTGTTTATTTGATCCGGAGTTAATGTTGTCAATTTGCTTACTATATTTTTTAAGACATCAAAAAATGCTGTATAAATTTCTGCATTATTAACTTCTTTTACTTTACCCCACATGAAATTTACTTGAGCAAAGTCTGTGAATTTGCTGAAATATAAGCGTACTTGTTGTTCTCCTGTAAAATTAATTTTATTTTCACCAATTAAATCGTTTATTAATTTTAAATCTATGTTATTAACTAAGGTCATAATTTTGTTATAAAGAGTATCACGATTTGTTATAGAAATATTACCAGATAAAGTTTTAATTTGATTTAAAATATTTTGGATATCTGTTGAGTTATTTGCACTTGTTATACTTTTATTTATTTTTTGTTCAGGATTTTCTGTTGCTGGTGTAGGAGTTGGGGTTGGAGCAGGGGCTGGAGTTGGTGTAGGAGTTGGAGCTGCTGTGGTAATTAATTTTGTTGTAACATTTCGATATTCAACTGGGACATTCCAAGTTGTTAAAGCAAAATATTTTATATTTGGAGTTGTATTTGGATCGGTCCATTCTGCTATTAGATTTTGATCAACTTGTTCTTTGCCAATTTTGATATTTCCATTATTATATGTAATCCAAAATTTTTTCCAATTATTAGCATCCATTTGAGCACCAGAAATATTTACTGGTTTTGGTTCTTGGAAACCTTTACCGATCATTGTATTGGTATTGCCAGTACCTCCGATTACTAATTGGTAAACAGGATCATTTTTTTGATAATTATCCTTTTTTATTTGATCAGATGCTAATAATATTATTGCGTCGTTTGCACCTTTGGCTTCAAAAGTTATTGTACCCTTATTATTTTCTTGTAATTGCCAGCCAGAAAACCATACAGGTTGAGAAAATTTTGCAGGAATTTTTGCATTTGTTGTTATTTCGGGTTGTTGAGCTGGTGTTGTTGATGGGGCAGGCGCTGGGGTGGGTGTTACTGGAGCAGGAGCTGGAGAGGGTGTAGGAGCTGTAGTAACAGTACCTTTGAAAACTTCAAAACCTCCGCCAGTTGTAACGTTATTAATAATCCAAAAATTTCCTACATTATCTGCAGCAAGGTCATTAACATTACCTGCCGCGATATTGAAATAGGCTGGTAATGTCCCTAGATTGATCCAATTTGTACCATCATATTTATAGCAGATATTTCCAGCGTTTATAGCAATAAAATTTGTCCCATTGGTAGCAATTTTTGTAAGTCGGCCTGGATTTCCTTGAAAACTAATGGTATTGCCTTGTATAAGACCATTTAATAGTGTATATCCTCCTGGACCTTCTTGATTAGTTAAAATCCAAAAATTACCATTATTATCTACGGCTAGATCTCTAGCTTCAACTCCATCAGGTAATTTACCAATATTTGTCCAAGTTTTTGCAGTAAAATCATATTTAAAACAAAAACTGCCGGCAGTATCTTTATTTATACCTATTAAATGATTGCCATTAGCTGCAATTTTAGTAAGATTTGCAGCTCCATAATTTAAAGTTATATCAGTATTTTGTCCTGGAGCTAATGGAGTGCCAAAATAAACTTTATAACCTCCAGCTATACTTTCACCACTAATAATCCAAATATTGTTATCTTTGTCTAAGACTAACTTATTAACCCCATTTACATTATTAGGGATTTTACCTGCTATATCCCACGGACTTTGTCCGCCCGATTTATTTGGATTATATTTCCAAATTTCATTATTTTTATTTGTTAAAATTATATTAGTGCCATTAATTGCAATTTTACTTGCCCAACCGCTTGCATATTCAAAATTAATCGCGGGAAATGCATTTGAAAAAAATGTCATTAACAGTACTGTTGATAAAAACTTTTTACAATAATTCATAAAATTCTCCCTTTTTTTTATAAAATTTGTTAACAATAAAAAAATAATTGCTAATTTAATAATAAATTTTATAAATACTATTTGTCAATACTTATAAAACAAATAGTTGCTGTAAATTGAGCAGATTTTAGTCGATAGGATTTTTATGAAGCAAGATAATTTAAAAATAAATTTTAGAATTTTTTTTTGCATATCAATATTTTTGACATTAATAGGTCTAATTTTTGTGTATTCTTCCAGTTCTGTTTTTGCTTTAGAAAAATTTAACTCTGCTAATTATTTTTTAAAAAAACAGCTCTTTTTTTTAATTCCTGCTGCTTTAGGTTTTATTTTTTTTGCATCTATTTCTCTAAAATTTTTAAAAAAATATGCTTTTTTATTTTTTTTATTAAGTTTATTTTTAACAATTCTGACTTTTATCCCTCAATTAAGCATAAAAGTGCATGGTTCTAATCGATGGTTAAATTTATTTGGTTTTAGTGTTCAACCTAGTGAATTTTTAAAATTTTTTTTAT
The DNA here is from genome assembly GCA_041650475.1 of Candidatus Babeliales bacterium. Lineage (GTDB taxonomy): Bacteria > Babelota > Babeliae > Babelales > UASB340 > JAIPGX01. The sequence continues at coordinate 25,818 of JBAZLD010000004.1, forward strand.
TAATTTATATTGGTGCTTTTTTAGCTAAAAAAGAAAAATATGTGAAATCTTTTTTTAATAGTTATTTGCCTTTTTTATTAATTTTAGGGGTTACTTTTCTGATTTTATTAAAACAGCCAGATTTTGGATCTGTTGTGACTCTTATGATTACAGCGTTTTTTTTATTTTTTATTGCAGAGTTTAGTTTTTTTTATTTATTTATTACTTTGCTTTTGACAATTCCTGCTGGAATTTTTTTGATATTAACAAAATCTTATAGATTACACAGAATTTTGATTTTTCTTAATCCGTGGTCAGATCCTAGAGGGGGTGGCTTTCAGATAATTCAATCTTTAATAGCAATAGGTTCTGGTTCTTTATGGGGTGTAGGCATCTCTAATTCAAGGCAAAAATTTTTTTATTTACCAATGCAGCACACTGATTTTATTTTTTCAATTATAGCAGAAGAAGTTGGTTTTGTTGGTGTTTTTATTATAGTTTTTTTATATTTTTTATTTTGTTTTTTTGGATTTAGAATAGCTTTAAAACTTTCTGATTCGTTTGCTATCTTTACAGTTTTGGGTTTTATATTTCTTATAAGCTTGCAATCTGTAATTAATTTTATGGTTGTATCAGGTCTTTTGCCAACAAAAGGCCTTGGATTGCCATTTATCAGCTATGGTGGAACAGCTCTTATTTGTTTCTGGTGCATGGTTGGCTTGATTGCAAATTTTGTACGTAATAGCGGGAATTCTTATTGACACTTATCTAAAAAAAATAGATAATTATCGCTTAATAATTTAATATTTTAGCTGGAATCAATTTACTTTTTATTTGGGTTACTTTTTGCTTGGGGGATTTAAGTGAAAATTAAAAATTTTTTAATCTATTTTTTTCTGATTTTAAATATATCAACTATTTGTTTCTGTGAAAATGGGGAACAAGAACAGCCAGATAATCAAAATATAAATATGCAAGATAAGCAAGATCTAGATAAAACGTTAGATGCTTTTAACGAATTTTTGCAAAAAAAGGAAGAGATTTATCCTGGTCAAGACATTACAGGTAGTTTTCAAAATGCCATGCTAAAAGTTGTAGAGCATCAGATGAAAATGCTTGAGCTTTTACCTGAAAATTGCAGAAAAAAAGTTATTGAAACTTGGGAAATTTGGAATGAGCTTGTTGAAAAACTAGAAAAACCAACTAATTTTTTATTGAATCACTGTATTGATATTCAGCTCAAAATAGGAGCAATCACTACAGATAAGCCAAGTGATATACAAAATTCTTTTCAAGATTTTTTAAAAAAAATTACTGAATTTTTAGATTCTCCTGAACTAACTATTAGTATTCAATTTAATTCTTTTGAAGAGCAGTTACAAAAAGAGTTAGAGTCTTTGTATCAAGAATTTGATAAACAATTTGATTTGCTTTGCACGGAATACTCAAATATCGATTTAACAAAAGATTTAGAAATTTTGTATACATGTTTAGTATCTTTAAAAAATCACGATATTCAAGTTTTTTATAAATACAAGTTAGATTATTTAAAGCCTCAAATAGAGAAAGCAATTAAAAATTTAAAAGATACACAACAAGTATTAGAAATTTTAAAAAACGATACGTTAAAAAAAACTAATACTCAAGATGGCAAAGAATTACTCGAAGCAATAGAATTTTGGCAAAACAGCTTAAATAGATTTGAAGATTTTGAAAATATAGAAAAATCTTCTGGAAAAGAAAATAAATTAAATAAGTTTATTTCTGTATTTCTTAAATTAGCACCATATATTAAAAATGGTTATATGTTTTATGATCATTTTTTTCAATTATTTAAGTATGACAACAAGAGTAAAGATTTATACAAAGTTGATTTTTTTAAGCTTTTAAAATTTCAATTTTCTGATGCTGTAAAAATTAATTTTAATAGTAGTTTAAGTAAACCTGCAGTTTTGACAGCATTTTTGGTTGATAAAGCATGGAGCGCCCTTTTTGTTCCTATAAATTTATTGGAAAAAGTTATGGGGAAAGCTCAAATAACTTCTTATAATAGTATGGTGGTCAAGAGTCTGATGTGGAAATTTATAGCAACATGTCAAATTCTTATTTATTATAATACTATTCATAAATATTTTTTGCAGAATAAAGAAGAACTAAGTAAATTTAGTTTTCCTAATGATTATAAGCCATTTAAAGAGATGACCTGGTCTTTAATGAAAAATACAGGTGATGCGGGGATTTTCTTTTTGCAAAATAAAATTAAAGAAAAAGTTGACCCAGAAATTTTAGAAAAAGTTGAGAACTATAGTTTAGGTATCATAAACCCAGATTTATTTAAGTTTTCTTTTGATACAATTTTGCCAATAATGGCCTACAAATATTTTCCTAAAAATATAGCTAATTTGGAAAAACATAAAATTTTTAAACCGGAGCCATGGGATTGGTATTATGTTGGAAGAACAGATTTTAAAAACATGAGTGATGCTGAATTTATAGAAAATAGAATTTTGGGTTATTTGTCTGTAAATTTTGGAGGTTTTGTTGGAAAACATGTTGCATATGGTTGCAGAAAACCATTAAAATCAATTTTTGGCAGAGTTGGTAAATTTTTATTAGTTAAAACGGGTTTAATTCAAGAAGATTTTTTTAGTAACATACCTGAATATAAAAAATTGCTTTTAGAAGAAGTTAAATTTTTAATTTCTGAAAAAGAAGATGAAATGTTTATTGCAGCAAAACAGATCTTTTTTTCTTTAATTATTAATTTTGGTATTGTTAAAAAAGCTGACATTATTGCTCTTGAAAAGGCAATTGAAACTAATACTATTAATGACGAAAATTTAACTGAATTTGCTGACAAAATAATTTCTAATATTGCAGATAATTTTGTTAAAAGTGTAGGAAAAGGTTTCGGTTCTTGGGGCGGGTGGCATTTAGGAAATTATTTATCGAACAAATATGGCCCCTTTTTAGCACATAAAAGTGTGTAATATTAATGAATTTTTTAAAAAAAATCTTAATTATTTTTTTTGTTGCGATTTTTGCACATAATTTATCTGCAAATTATTCATCTTTAAAAGAATTATTGGATGATCTTGATTCTCTTCCGGAGTTTTATGTTGAAGATATAAATAAAAATATAAAATTCTGCCATAATGAAATAATTATAAATAACCCCCTATTTTTATCGTTAAAATCTCAATCTAGACTTTTATTAGATTTTATGATGAAAAAAAATCGACCAATATCTTCTTTGCCTTGCCCTGAAGCTTCTCGTTTACCATGCCCTAAAATGTGTTATGACAATTTTTTTAGGTTGATTAATTTTTTTATAAATCAAAAACTGCAAAACATATGTTTATGTAACGAAAGTTGGTATAGTTTTAATGACGCTGATTTTTTGGAATATCCATGTCTGAACTCTTATTTTGAAAAAATTTATGTGCCAGAAGATAGTAAAATTTGTTTTATTGGCGATATTCATGGAAGTATAAAATCTTTGTCTAATGATTTGCGAAAGTTACTTGTAAATGGTCTTTATTTTGAAAACGAAAGTTTTAAAATAATTAAAGAAAATTTTCATCTTGTTTTTTTGGGAGATTATACAGATAGGTGTTTATATGGGATTGAAGTTTTATATTTAATTTTAAAAATTGCAACAGAAAATCCGGGTAAAGTTTTTCTTTTAAAGGGAAATCATGAAGAATGTTCACCGGATGATAAAAATATTCCACTGGTTGATTTTTATGGTTTTAAAATGGAATGTGAATTAAAGTACCCGTTGATTCATGAAAATTTATTAGAAGAAATTAAAAAATTATATAGATTTTTACCAGCGGCCTTATTTATAGGTGTTGAAGGTGGAGAAGAATTTGTTCTTTGTAATCATGGAGGAATAAATTTTGATCTTAATCTTAATAATTTTTTAATAAATCAGAAAAAATATTGTTCTATTTCCGATGATGATGCTAGGCAGCTTTTATGGTCAGATTATGAGCAATATAAAAAAGATGGTTCGTGTTTTAATAGAGAACCGAATGCGTATAGAGGTGGTTCTAGCGAACACATAAGTGCTGCATATATGGAAAATTTTTTTAAGACAAGTAATTTTAAGGCTATTTTTAGAGGGCATCAACATTCTAAATTTGGTTTAAAAATGCTATTTACACAAGAACAATTTTTCACAGAAATAGAAAAAAGTAGAAGAAATATTTTGGAGCGTGCGGAAAATGGCGATAGAATAACAGAGAGATTTTCTGGTTTATATCACTGGCAAGATGTTGTAAATAAATCTGATTTTATGGCTAAAGAGTTTTTAATAGGTAATTATTTACCTATTTTTACCTTATCAACTGCTGCATCGCCTTTAACTTTTTCAGGAAATACATATGATTCTTTTGTAATTTTAGAGATTAAAAAAACAATACAAGATTCTACTTTATATGTTTATGAGGAACCTCATGATAAAAAGTATAAGCAAGAAACACAATTAGACATTGAAATAGATATTGAAAGTTCAAGCGAACCTAATAATATGACAACAACAACTGTTACAGAAAGTTCACCTACCCGTGAAACTGCTACAGATCCGATTGAAGAAGTAGATTGAAATTTTGCATAATATTATCTGTTTTGTTTATTAATTTAAGATTAAAAGAATCTTTTATATCTTCTTTTTTTACAAAAAGAATTGTGCTTATATTTTCGTGAGGCAAAACTAATATGCCATGCAAAAGATCAAAAGATTTTGTATAAACATCTGTTTTTAATTTATTATTGATTTTATTTACTGATAAAACATTATTTGCAGTTGTTCCAGCTGCTATTGCGGCTAAAGTACTAGGAATATAAGAAAAACCAAAATAAAAAATGAAGCTGGTGCTTATAAGTCCAGATGCAACCATTGGTGCTATAAAATCTTCAAATTTTAAATTTTTACAAATTGTTTCTGGTTTTACTATATTTAGATCTATACCATTTTTATATAAGATATATTCTTTATCTGTTTTGTTTTCTAATTTTAATAAAATTGCACCGTATTTATTTCTGGTGTCTCTATTTTTAAAATAATTAAGACCTTTAAAATTTTGCGTAAATTCGTTATTAGTTAATAATTTTGAATTTATTATTAATTGATTTTTTGTGCCATTTAAAAAATTATTTTTTTTAATAATTTTAAAAATTATTATTGTGCTAATTATAGTTATTGTGATTAAAAAGATTGTTCTTAGTTTGAATATTTTTTTCATAAATTAGACTTTCTTTATTTTTAATAATCGGTAGTTAAGAACTGCCGGTAAATAAATTTTAAAATTTAACTTAAAAATACAATAAAATTATTAATATTCTTAAATTTCAAATTTATAAATTAAATTATTATTTTTGTTTATTAAAAGTGGTTTAAAAATTAATTCGTTGTTATTTTCTTTTTCTAAAAGCTTTAATTCAAAGTTTGGACAATAATTATCTTTTTCTATAAAAATTAATTTATAAAATATAGATTCAGGTGCAATTTCAAATTCATCGCCTGCGCACATACAAATATGATCTAATTGCTTTTTCGTTTTTTGATTATGAATATCACCTAATATTGCTCCAACAACAGCACTTGCAGCTGCTAAAGGTAAACAAATTTGCCACCAAAAGAATATTCCTGTGGCAGCCAAAGCTGCAGTAGGAACAAATGAGCTTACAAATAACTTTGGAACTCTCTTTTTTAATTCTTTTATTGTCGCAATTGGTAATGATATGTTATCTGATTTGATAACATAAGTTTTATCACTTTTATTTTTGATTTGTATTTGCAATGGTACAAAATTTGAAAAATAACTTTTATTTTCAGTGTTATCTATATATTTGATATCAAGATCAATGTTGTTTTGTGTTTCTTGATAGCTAATATCAACATGTTTTTGCACGGAAATTTTTTTAGGTTGATAAGCACATGCAGGAATTAATAAAATAATAAACAAGATACTAAAAAATAATTTTGCATTTTTGAAATTAATAACCACCATTTTAATAACCACCCATTTGTTTAAAATTTTTAATAAAGTAAAATTTATATATAAGTAATTATAAAATACATGAAGTATATTGTAAAACGGGCACGTAATATATTTGATTTTATTTTAAATAATTTAAATAATTTTTTAAAAAATGGGGGTCTTATGCTTAAAATATTACGATTTTTTTCTATTTTTTTAATTTTTTCCATTTTATTTGCAGAATCTAATGCAAAGTCTCTTTTTTCTAAATTAAGTGATTTTAATAAAAAAAACGTAAACAGCTTAAAAGAGGTTTTTGATAATTTTTATGTAGTTGAAAAAAATAAACTTTATAGGTCAAAACAACTTGATGCAAAAACTCTCAAATTTTATATAAATAAATTTGGTATAAAAACCGTTGTTAATTTGCGGGGAGAAAATAAAAATAGAAGATGGTGGCAAAGAGAATATCAAGTGACACAAGACTTAGGTATTAATTTTTTTAATATCCCTATGAGTGCAATGTGGTTAACATCAAAAGAGAATTTAATTCAACTATTGAATATCTATGATAATCAAAATCTTTACCCAATATTAGTACACTGTCAGGGAGGGGCAGATAGAACAGGAGAAGCTGCAGCATTGTATGTTTTAGAAAAGCAGTGCAAAGGTAAAAAAGAAGCGTTAAATCAGCTCTCTATCAAATTTGGGCACAGAAGGCACAAAAATTCAGCAAAAGATTTTTTAATAGAAATTTGGCGTGGCAGAAAATGGTTAATGGAAGAGTATGATCCGAGAGATTATCCTGAATTTTGCCACCAAAGTGTGTTTGATAGAGATTCTAGGGCTCTTATTTTGACATAAGCGCTTTTAATCCAGGTAAATTTTCTATTGTTTCTGTACTTAAATATGTAAGTGTTGCACCACCTCCGGTTGATAAAAAATCAAATTCGTTCTGTAAGTTAAATTGATAAATTGCTGCAACACAATCACCTCCACCAGCAACAGAATATGCAAAACTTTGTCCAATGGCTTTCAAAATTTCAAAACTGCCTGTACTAAATTCTTTTTTTGAATATATTCCCATTGAACCATTGGTAAAGATAGTTTTTGCTTTTTTTATTTTATCCACAAAAGACGCTATTGTTTTTGGACCGATATCAACACAGAATCTATCGTTAGGTATGTTGTTTATGTCGAAATATTCAATATTATAATTTTGACTGTTTATATTTTCTACGGCTAAAACATCTTGTGGCAACAAAATTTCAATATTTTGTTTTTGTGCAAGGCCTATAAAATTTTTTGCAAAATCCAATAAATCTTCTTCTATAAAAGATTTGCCAACATTATATCCTAAAGATTTTAAGAAAGTGTTGGCTATGGCACCACCGATCATAATTACACTAACATGACTTTTTTCTAAAAAATTTTCCAAAAGCTTTGTCTTATCTTTTACTTTATTACCACCCAAAACTAGCATGAATGGCTGTTTTACTTTTTTTTTTAATTTATTTAATTCTGTTATTTCTTTTTCTATTAACAGCCCAATTGCTTTTTTATTTTTTTCAAATAAATTTGGTAACAAAGTAATAGATGTGTCGTCTCTGTGTATTAATCCAAAAGCATCGTTTACATAAATATCTGCCAAGTTAAAAAGAAGCTGAGCGAACCGTTCTCTTTCATGGGCTTCTCCTTGTTCTCCATTAAAAAAACGTAAATTTTCTAACAGAAGTATTTGATTTAAATCTTGACGACTAAAAATTTGAGCATCTATCAAGTCGCGCTCAAGTTTTATATCAAGGTTTTCTTTTTCAAACCAAGGTAAGAGAATTTTTGTTGATAAATTTTCATCAAAAAAATTTATGTGATCTCCAGCTTCAGGTCTGCCTATATGAGTTGCTAAAATAACTTTGCCTTCATTTTCTTGTATATAATTTATTGTTGGAATTATTTCTACTAATCTATAGTCTTGTAATATCGCCGTATCTTTTGTTGGAACATTTAAATCTGCCCGTAACAAAACTCTTTTATTTTTTAAATTTAAATTTGTAATGCTTTTAAAATTTTTCATAAATCTCCTAATCTCTAAATTTTTAAATTCTTAAAATTTATTATAACATGAAAAATTCTCTAATAAATTTTTTAAAAAATTCTCTATCTGAATTTTATTGTTTATTTTTTTCAATAAAAAGGGCGTTTTTATTTTATTTAATTTTGCTGTAATCTAGTTTTAAGTTATACGGGAAATGTGAGGTTATTGTTTATTTAGGGATGTTTTTAAAAGAATAGAAGACTTTTTTAGTTTTTTTAGTGAAAAAAAACTCATGATAACCTTCTATTATAGTCCCTGGGGTTTTTAACCCTGGGGATTTTTTTGAAAAATGGAGTTTTTCGATGAAAGTTGTTAACAAATTTTTGATAGCAATTATTGCTATTATCTTTATAAATTTTAATTCAAATGTTTTTTCAATTACGCCTAGTAATTTAAATCCAAAATTTTTTACGTATTATCAAGAAAAAGCATTGCAAGATCAGGCTGAAAATTTTAGTTCCAAAATTTTTGATTATTTAAGAAATACTGAATATCTATCCGGAAATTCTACCAATACAGATTTGTTAAATTTTTTAGATTCTAATTCAAATAAATTAAAACAACTTTTTAATGATTCTTTTTATTTTTACATGAATAAATTTGGTCGATTTAAAGAATTTAAATCAAATGTTATTAAAGTTACAGAAGATGCAAAAAAATTGAAAATAAGTACTTATAATTATTTTATTAATTTTATTAAACGATCTAGAGAAACTAATTTAGTAAATTTTTTTGATCAAAATATACAAATAAAAAATGTTACACAAACTAGTTTTGAAAATATTGCTAACGAATGTTTGAATATTTTGTATCAAGAAATTAACAAATCTTGGTTTGCTAGAACGAAAGAAAAATTTTCTTGGATAAATTCTTGGATAAAAAAGAGAGTAGAGCCGCAGGCTCAAAGCGCCAATATACAAACTTTTGTTAGCGATAATCAACATGTTTCTTGTTTAGGTGCTCCTTTAGATCCAATTGAGATTTCTAGTGAATCCCAACTTTTAGAAAATTTAATTAAAAAAAATCTTGGGGATTTAAATAGTAAATTTGAAAGTACGCAAACTGTTGACAATCAGATTACAACCCAAAATGCAATAAGTTATCAAGAATTTTTTGATAAGCATGATTCTTTAGTTAAAAAACTCGAAGATGGGTTTAAAACTAAAAATCAAAAACCGGGTTTTTTGGGTAAAATAAAATCTTTTTTTATAAAAAGAAAAACTCAAGATACTGAAGTTATTTTTAAAAATTTGCTTTTGAAACATTTAAATGATTTAAAGCTTAGATTTTTGAATTTTAAAAATGTGTCAAAAGAAACGGCTCCCTTAAAAAAAGAAGATTTCTCTGAATTATACGCATTGATAGATCGATATATAAAAATTTTAAATACAGATGAAAGCAGTGATGAGCTTAAATATAAAAAAACAGCTTTGCTAAAACAAGGTGAAGCAGCATCATCTAAAACAATTTTGACTACATCAAAAACCAAAAGAATTTTGAGTGCTTTAATGAAAATGCCAATTTTGGCGGCAAAAGCTCCATTTTATTTGGCTAAAAAGGGTTTAAAAGGCACAACTTATTTATTTGATAGATTTGTTGCTAAGACAAAAATTGGAAGAATTGCATTATTATTTGTTGTTTTATCAACAATAGAAGCGTTTTGTAAATTTAAAAAAATAGATCTTAATTTACAAAGTTGCACTCTTGATAGATCTACTGGAATATTTAGTAGTTTAAAAAAACAAATTTCTTGCCAAACAAATAATGTGGCAACTGTTACACAAAGCTTTAAAAAACGCTTTATTGAAGAAGTTTCTAACCCTAGATTTGAAAATATTTTAAATTTTATAAAAAGAATTATTTTAGGATTTAGGGGCGACAATTCGATAGATAATTTGAATTTATCTTCGGATAATGGTCGTACACCCGATGAAAATTGCAGCTTTATTTGTAGATTTTTAATATGGATTAGCGGTAAAAATAAAGAAGAAGTAGATTTAAAAACACACCAGAATGGTTTTTTTGATAATTTCTATAGAATTGGCATCTTGTATGCATTATTTAATTTAGTATAAAGATTTTAAATCTAATGTTTTTTATAAAAAAAGCTCAGGTTTTAAACTGAGCTTTTTTTATTTTATCAAAGATATTTTAAGATAAATTTACTTTTAAATTTTTTAAATTATTCTTTTGTTTTAATTTTTATTTGATTATACATACATAATTATGTAATTATGCAAAAAATTAAATATAGTAGTTTATGTATACCATGAAATTTTATGCTTGGGAGTTTGGAAAATGCAAAAAACAAAGAAATTTTTTCTGTCTATATGTTTTTTATTTTTATCTTTAAGTCAAATATATCAAGTAAACGCAGGCTTTAAGGATTTTGCTTACTACACAACTTGTGATCTTATAAAAAAAATTAAAAAAATTCTTAAATTAGATCCTGAAAATAATATAAGAATTCCGGCAGAATTTTTTGATTACCAATGCTTCAACCATAAGATTAAACAAGAAGAAGTAAAAAATTTATTTAAAGTATCTCAAAGATTCTTATTTAACAGAGAATTTTATTTATTTAGTGCTGTAGCTATTAGACACATTATTGTTGATCTTATTATTGACAATGAAAATAGAAGCTTGGAATCAGTACAATTTTTAATAAGATCGATTGTAGAAAGCATGCTTGAAAGTCAGTATTTTTTTGAGCGACCATTTGATGAAAAATTATGCAAAAGATATAAAGAAAGAAATTGGTGCTTGATGTGTTATTTTTTAAATGCATGTAAAAATTTGTGCGAGGCTGAAGAGAAACAAGAATTATATACACTTGTTCAAAAAGCACTTAGTAAAGAATTTGTAAGAGCTTGTAAAGATGGTTATTCTTTGAGAATCAAGAAAGAGCCTCAGGTTAGAAGTGTAAATATTTATTGTAATAAGCTGTTGCAACTTGTAACTTTAATGAAATTTTTTATAGATCATGGTGCAGATATTGATTATCAAGATGAAAATGGAGATACTGCTTTGCATTGGGCAATAAGGCATAAATATGTAGGTTTAATTGAATTTTTGCTTAAAAATAACGCTGTTATAGATATTGATAATAAAAATGGAGAAAGTGCAATTAGCTTGAAAAAAGGTTTATTTTTTGGCGAAGATTATCGCCGAATTGTACATTGTTTTTCTAAATATGGTATCTGGGGCTTTGAAAAAGATGAAATGTTAAACAAAAAATCTTTCTGGTCTCGTTTCAGATTGAAAAAATAAACTGCAATTTTGGGTATTTTATTTGTTTTTTATAAATTATCTACCATTTTACAAATATAAATAAATAATTATAATTAGAAATATAAATACTAAAAAGTATTTAATTTATTGCATTTTAAAAATTTATTAAGTTAATTAATGGAGTGTTATCGATGAAAAATTTTAAAAAAAGTATTTTTTTCTTATTTTTATTTTCTTTTAATTTAACAAATATTTTTGCAATGGATGGAATTGTAGAGACTACAACTACAGTTACTACAATAAATCCTGGTACAACTACAGTTACTGCAATAAATTCTGGTACAGTTCCTTTGCTTGTAAGTAATCTTAATTGCGAACTTGGTTATTCTGATCAACTTGAATTAAATAAAATTGCTAGTAAATTTGCACAAAATTTTTTAAAGCTTATTTCTAATATAGATTTTGTTGATCATAACTTGAGAGGTAAAAGTGAATTAGAAAAAATTAAGTATCTAAAACTTTTTTTTGCTCAAAATTTTTATAATTTAAATGATTTTAGGTTATGTTGTTTAAATTTAAAGAATAGTGATGTTAAGAGAGGAGAAATTGAAAAGAATTTATCTATTCAATTAAAAACTTTACTTGATTATTCTAGATTGGAAGAAGATCAAATAAATACGCTCAAAAAACAAATTGATAAATGTGTTAAAGATCATGTTTCTTTATTAAAGCCCGATCGTTATAGATTTTTTAAAAATTTTTTCTCTGGACTAGGGTATTATGGAATTTATAAACCGATAAAATTTTGTTTGAGTCCAATATATAAATTGGGTAAATGGTTTAGAAATATTTCATTTAATCATAATTCTTTATCCCAAAGAGCCTATTTAAGAAGTTGTTTGGAGAATGAGCTTGTTAAAGGTGTTGCTAATAAAATTCTTTTTGCTATAACTTGCAATGTCAAAAAATCTAGATTTAATGGATGTGTTTATGTTGAACAACAGGAAGTAGGTTTATTTTCATATTTAAATGATGAACCGACTAAAACTGTTTTTGAGCAAAAATTAGCAAATCATATTAAATCATGTTTTGTTGAAATTTTTAATCCACTATTATTTAATTCAGATGAAAAATTGGATAAATTTGTAGAAAAGCTTTTAACATCAGCAAAAGGTAATGAAAATTTTCCTGCTTTACTTATGAAGAAATTGAAGGAAGATAAAAGTTTACATTTAGATCTTAAAATATTTTTGGAAGAATGTCCTAATGTTATTCAAGATATTTCAGATATTTTTATTTATCAAATAAACGAATACAAAATATTAATGAATAAAACTAGATTTTTACTTTTAAAATGTTTGCCAGCAATTGCGTTGAATTTAACGGCTGGAATAACCATTTGGGATTTATACAAAAATTTTTCAACATATGTTAAAAATAACATTGTATCAACGTCATTTAAATTTTTAGGGCTTTTACTTTTTATTGACTATTTATACGAATTTTTAGTTCTAAACAAACTTTGTGGAATTCAAATTGCAACGCCATTGGCGTTACCGGTAAAAGTAATTCATAGTAAATTATCAAATTTATTTTTTTGGAAAAAATAACAATTAAATATTAAATATTGTAAAATCGAACATTAAATGTTATATTTTAAAATATATTAAATTCGTTTTTATAAAGATAAAATTTATAAATAACAGGAAAAATATGTTTTTAAACAGAAATATAACAGAATCTATTGAAAAGGCTCTTTTAAGAAGTCCTGTTGTCTTATTAACCGGACCAAGACAATCAGGAAAAACTTTTTTGATGAAAGAGATTGCAAAAACCAAGTCTTATTCGTATGTAACTTTTGATGATATACAAACTTTAACTTTCGCAAAAAATGATCCTGTTGGATTTATAAGTGATTTAAAAAAACCGGTAATTTTAGACGAAGTTCAAAGATTCCCAGAACTTTTTTTGACAATTAAAAAAGATGTAGATGAAAATCGAGTTCCAGGAAGATATGCTCTTACTGGTTCTGCCAATCCTCTTTTGATTCCAAAATTGGGTGATTCTTTAGCAGGAAGAATGGAAATTTTTTATTTATATCCTTTTTCTCAAGGTGAAATATTAAATAAAAAAGAAGTTTTTATTGACCATGTATTTTCAAAAAAAATAAATGATTTGAAACCTGAAAAAATAAACAAAGATGATTTGTTTAAAAGAATACTTAAGGGCGGATTTCCTACTGTTCAAGAGTTTGATATTAATGGAAAATATGCCTGGTTTTCTAGTTATGTTACAAATTTAATTGAAAGAGATGTAAAAGATTTATCAAATATTACAGATCTTATTGATTTTCCCAAATTATTAAATATTCTTGCTGCTCGTACAAGTGGTCTAGTAAATTTTGCAGATCTTAGCAGAGAAAGTTCTTTAGTTTCAACAACAATGCGAAGATATTTATCATTGTTGCAGACTTTATACATAACTCAATTTAGTCTGCCATGGTTTTCAAATATTGGATTACGTTTTGTTAAAGCGCCTAAATTATATTTTTCAGATACGGGATTGTTAAGTTACTTATTAGATTTAACAAGTGAAAAGATTTCTTTAGAGCCTAATTTAGGCGGAAAAATTTTTGAAAATTTTGTTTTTACTGAAATTTTTAAACAATCTACTTGGAATAAAACTAGAGCAAGTATTTATCATTTTAGGGAACATTCGGGAAATGAAGTTGATATAATTTTGGAAAATCCTCAAGGGGAGATTGTTGGAATTGAAGTTAAAAATACACAAACAGTAAAACCTGAAGATTTTAAAAGTTTAAAATTATTACAGGAAAAAATGGAAAAAAGATTTATTTCAGGTTTAGTGTTGTATCATGGGGAAAATATTATTCCTGTAGGAAATAGTTTATTTGCGGTGCCTGTAAGTGCTTTGTGGAGCTGAATTATTCCTGTCTTAAAACCTGAGCAATATTAATTTTTTTTGTTTTTTGTGCCGGAATCCATGTTGCAAGAAAACCAAGCAACATTGTGACTATAAAAACAATAATAAAAATTTCAAGATCCATTCTTGCTGGTAAATAAGAAATATAATAAACGTCAGGAAGTTGTATGAATGGATATTTTTGTAAAAAATATCCAGCAATTGCTGCTAGCGATAAACCCAAAGATACTCCCCAAAATGTAATTCTTAATCCAATACTTAAAAAAATTCTTCTTATTCTTTTATTAGAAAGTCCCATAGACTGCAAAATTGCAATATCGCGTCTTTTTTGTTGAATATACATAAAAAGTAAAGAAACCATGGTCATGCAGGCGACAAGAGTGATTAATGCTAATATGAAAAACATGACATATTTTTCTAATTTTAAAGAAGAGACTAACGCAGGATACAAATCTTTCCAAGAATTTATAGTTAAAGCAGGCAATTTTTCTCTAAAATTTTGTAACATAATTGTCTCAAAATCTTGAACTGAAAATAATTTTTTGAATTTATTAAATAAATTTAGAAAGAAATTTTTTTGATCTGATTCTTTTAAATTTATACAAATCTGATCAACAACCTGAATTTCTTTTTGATTTTTTTCTTCAAAAAGATCTTTTAAAAAATCTAAACTGCAAAATGCAAAATTATTATCATATTCTTCCAAGCCTACTTTAAAAATCCCAGAAACAATGGCTTTTTTTTTATTTAAAAATATTTTGTGCTTTGATCCAGGCTCAGGAATAAGCAGCTCTATTTGATCACCAGTTCTTAAATTATAATGTTGAGCTGTTTTATAACCAATTATTATTTGATTATTTTTTAAACTGTTTATTAAAAGATCTCCATATGCTTGTTCAGTCTTACTTTTTATTAGTGGAAAAGTAATTTTTTGGGCAATATTTGTAACACTATTTTCATTTTCAGCATCTATGCCTTTAATAAAAAGAATAGATTGAGTTTTGTTTCTGTTTATCAAAATTTGTTTAATACTGCTGCCGCTGATACCAGAAATATTTTGTCCAAAATTTTTCAACAAAAATTCTTTTATTGACTTATAGTCTAGCTTATTACCAGGACTATAAATTAAAATCTGTGAATTTATGCCTTGCATTTTTTCATGAATAGCTTTTTGAAAACCATTCATAATAATCAAAGTTAACATTAAAGAAAATGAACCTATAAAAATGCCAAGAAAACAGACTTTTATCATTAAAGAGATATTTCTGTCTTTGTGCTTAAATTTTAGATATTTATGTGCCAAAAAAGAAGATATTTTATTCATGATTAAATCTTTCTATTTTATAATTTATTACATAATTACTTTTCCCAATGCAATCGTGTTTTGTTTTTGCATAAGTTTTTATTTGCGCAGCAATTTTGCTTACTTGAGCTACAGAAGTTAGATTATTATTTTCGTTTGTTATTATTGCGATAGAGAGTGTTAGAGGGGTTCGCGTAGATTTTTGAATAGGCTCACGACTTCGACAAGGCTTCGACGCGCAGGCAGAGCGAACGGAAAAATTATTTTTTTTGTTTAAAAAATTACAAATTTTTTGTGCCAAATTTTCGGCATGATCAATTGTGCTTACGATAAAAAAATCATCACCGCCGATGTGACCTAGAAAATCGTTTTTATTACCATATTTTTTAATTTTGTTTTTTAAAATCTTTGCAATTTTTTTTATTATTTTATCCCCGTTATTAAAACCATAAGTATCATTATAATTTTTAAAATTATCCAGATCTATGTATAAGATTGCTATAAAATTATTTAGTTTTTTTTTAATTACTTTTTTTATAGTTTTATTGCCCGGTAAAAGTGTTAATGGGTTTAAATCTTGGTATTGTGATTTTAAAAGTGATTTAAAATTTTTTATATCTATTATTATTGTTGAAATTTTTGGATTTGTTTTTATTTGATTAATTATGCCTTTATTGCTTTGTGCATAAATTATTTCGGCTGCCTGAGTTTGGTTGGGCATGGTCATCTTTAATTTACTTGCAACTAAAATCTGGCTTTTCACAATATTCTTTCTTTTTAATTTTATCAATTTTGGATAAAGTATATAAATTAGTATACTGATAATAAGTTTTTATAAAAACCTTTTAGTTGGGAGCAGATAGGATGCTTGGTAAAAATTTAATAAAATATATAATTTTGATTTCTGTTTTAGTTAGTACACCTTCATGTATAAAGTATTATGAATTATCAAAAGAAGAGTTTGCGCAGGGTAAAGATCTTGATGATCACAAAAAAGTTGTTGCAAATAATATAAAAAGGCTTTCTGTGTATGATCAATTTGAAACAAGGGCTATTTTTGACACCTTGTGGTTATCAGATTCTGTTAGAAAAGCTTATGTTGATATAAATTGTTATAAACAAGGTAAAGAAGAACAAGCTAAACAGGCTTTAATGACAAGACAACTTGAAGAAAACAAACATTGGATTACATTTTATGTCTTAGCCGATGTAAGAGACAAAACTCATTCGTCTTTAACAGATAAAAATTCTTATTGGTCTTTATTTTTACAACTTTATGATGGACAAAAAGTTATGCCTATAAGTATAAAAGAAACGGAAATAGAACCTGAATATCAGTCTTTGTTTAATTATAGATTTAATTCTTTCAAGCGAATCTATATTGTAAAATTTCCTGCAACGGATTTGTCTGGAAAAAATTATTTAAAAAATGATAAAGCAGAATTCAAATTAGTTTTCAGTTCACCAAAAAAAGAAAGTTTTGTTACTTGGTCTTTGCTTGATAAGAACAGTAAAGAAATAAAAGAGAAAGTTTTAAAGGATGAAGATTTCTATTGGATCTGATCATAGAGGTTTTGAGCTAAAATCTAAAATAGTAGAAAATTTTAAAAATATTGAATGGATAGATGTCGGAACTCATGCAGGTGCAACCACTCGAGTTAATTATCCAATGTTCGCTCAAAAGGTTTGTAAAAATATTTTAGAAAATAAAAGCGAACTAGGTGTTTTAATTTGCGGTTCTGGAGTTGGAATTGCTGTTGCAGCAAATAGATTTAAAAAAATTTATGCAGGACTTTGTTGGAATAAAGATGTGGCAAAAGTAGCAAAAGAGCATGATAATATAAATGTTCTGGTGCTCCCTGCAGATTTTGTTAATGAAAGCCAAGCCTTTGATATTATTAACGCTTGGCTTTCTTCTGAATTTAAATCTGGAATTTATAAAGAAAGACTCAATTCTATAGATCTATGATTTATTTTTTTTAAAAATTTAAGAATCAAATTTTTGTTGCATCTAAATAAGTTTTATCTAATTTTACAACATAATTATTTTTTGGATTTTTTGTAACTAAATCTTTTTCTATTGAGTCTATTATTTTAGGAACAAAAACTACAACTGGAAAAGGGTAAATACTTAAAGAGTCTCTGTAAACAAAATTTTTAATTAATTTGTTTACTTTATTTTCTCCAAGTAACCATAATTCACCGTGTAATGGTTTTTTGTTATCGATTATAATTTCAGCTTGTTTTAACTTATCTGGAAGTGTAAAATTTTCTTTTGTATCAGGTTTAAATTTTCTATGAGATATAGAATCTTTTGTTGAAATTATATCTATAACTTGCATCATATCACCAGAAGAATAGATGTTATATATTTTTTCAAAAATAGGAGAATTTATAAAATTTTTAGTCTCTGTTTGTACTGGCGTACCCAATAGGACTAATTTTTTTATTTTAATATTTTTACAAAATTCTTTTTCTGCTTCAGCCAGGTTTAATGCAACATTGCCACCATGACTGTGAGCCAAAATAGTTATATTTATTTTTGAGTCTATTTTTTTATCTAAAAAATTTTTTGATATTTTTTCTGTTTCATTAATTATTTGCTTGTATAAATCTTTAGCCCAATTTAATCTACTTTTTTTACTTAATTTACCATCCCAGCCAAAAGTATAAAATGCTTGATCAGAATTATTTTTTATATTTTGCTCTACAGATTTTTCTATTAAATCATAATTTTTAATTATTTTTTTAGTTACGCTTAAATATGTAGGTTCTTTTTTTAAAATTTCTTTATCTGGCTCTATTTTTACTAAACCTAAAGAATTTATAGGCTGATATTTGTGATGTCCTTTAAATCTAGTATTTGGTGACGGTAAAATTGTGCCATGAATAAAGATAGTTATATTATAATCTTTTGTTTGGCAAAGATTATTTTGACTATCTGACGCAGTATTTTTACAAATAGAAATTATTAAAAATAAAATGCTTAATTTAATTTTATTATATATGGTCTTCATGTTTGTTATTTTAGCAAAAAATATTTTTGGCATCAAATGGTAATGTTATCAAAAAATTTTTTTATGCTATATTAATTTTATGCTTATAAAATTATATTTTTTTATCCCCTGAGGGGGGATAATATTCTTAAAATTATTTTCTTTTTTAATAAATTATATCTTATAATTTTATCTTGATTTATTTTAAATAATTAAATTTTTTATTATTAGTTAGTAAATTTTGTCATTTGGAGATTTAAATGAGTGATACAAATACTAAAAACCCTTATCAGGATACGTTAAATTTAAGACAAACTGAGTTTGGAATAAGAGCCAATGCCCAAAAAAAAGAACCGGAAATTTTGCAATATTGGAAAAAAGAGGATATTTACAATAAAACTTGGGATAAAAATAAAGGCACACAGAAATTTATTTTACATGATGGTCCACCATATTCTAATGGCCATATTCATATGGGACATGTTTTAAATAAAATATTGAAAGATATTGTTACAAAATTTAGAAGAATGTCTGGTATGCATGCTCCAGTAAAACCTGGGTGGGATTGTCATGGCTTGCCTATAGAATTTGCAGTTAATAAAGAATTAAAAGATTCTGGTAAAACAGATATTAGCAAAAGTGAATTTAAAAAATATTGTAGAGAGTATGCAAGTAAGTGGATAAATATTCAAAGAGAAGAATTCAAAGATTTGGGTGTCTTTATGAATTGGGAGAATTTTTATGCAACTATGACCCCAGATTATGAAAGCTATATTTTGAATGCTTTTGCTGAATTTGTAAAAAAGGGATACATAGAGCGTAAGGGCAAGACTGTGCCGTGGTGCTTTCATTGCAAAACTGTTTTGGCTGCTGCTGAGATTGAATATAAAGATAGAAAAGATCCATCAATTTATGTTTTGTTTCCTGTTCCACAAGAACTGGCTAAACAAAAATTTGAAAAAATTTTAAAACAAAATCCTGATTTGGAGGTAAATTTTTTAGTTTGGACCACTACGCCATGGACCTTGCCTCTTAATAGAGCTGTTGTCTTGAATCCTAAGGCTAAATATGTTTTGTTGAAAAATGATAATAGGTCTTTTATAGTTGCTGCAGATCTAGCCGACAAAATTTGTGCTACTTTGGGTATAGAAAAAAATATTTTAGCTGAATTTGATTCTCAAGAATTTGAGGGAACTCAAATTAACCATCCATTTGTAGAAAATTTAAAAATTCCAATTTTGCTTGATAATACAGTTTTGCTTGACGAAGGAACTGCTTGTTTACATTCAGCGCCAGGATGTGGACCTGAAGATTATATTTTAGGGTTGAAAAATAATTTAGAAATATTTTCACCTTTGTCAGCGGAAGGGCTTTATACAAAAGGTATACAACCTGTAGAACTTGAAGATATGTCTATAACAGATGGACAAATTTGGGTTTTGAAAAAACTTACAGAGCTAAACAGACTTTTGCACAAAACATCTATTACACACTCATATCCTCATTGTTGGCGATGTCGTAATGGTTTGATGTTCAGGGCAACTGAACAATGGTTTTGTGATCTGAGTAAAAATAATTTAGTAGAATCTAGTTTAAAAGAAATTGAAAAAATAAAATTTATTCCCGACTGGGGAAAAGATAGATTTAAGGCTTTTATAGGTACAAGAACTGAGTGGTGTATTTCGCGCCAAAAAATGTGGGGAGTGCCAATAACAGCACTATTGTGTAAAAAATGTGAGCATGCGTTTATTGATTCTGAATTTATAAATAAAATTGCTGAACATGTAAAAAATCACGGTATTGAATTTTGGGATGATCTAACTATTGATCAAATGCAAAAATTAAATATTTTGTCTCAAAATTTTTCATGTCAATTTTGCAAAAATAAAGATTTGAACGAATTTAAAAAAGAAACAGATATTTTAGATGTTTGGTTTGATTCAGGTGTATCGCATTTTGCTGTTTTGGCAAAAGATTTAGAAAATCTAAAATTTCCAGCTGATTTATATTTAGAAGGTTCAGATCAACATAGAGGGTGGTTTCAGAGTTCTTTATTAACTTCAATGATTTTAAATAAAAAAGCCCCAACGGATGCATTTTTAACTCACGGATTTACTGTTGATGAAAAGGGTTACAAAATGTCGAAATCTTTAGGGAATGTGATACCACCAGAACAGATTATTTCTAAATTTAGTCGAGATATTTTAAGACTTTGGGTTGCTAGTTCTGATTATCAAAGTGATATTGCTATTTCAGAAAATATTTTGAAAAATACAGCTGAAGTATACAGAAAGATTCGTAATACTTGTCGATTTATGATATCAAATCTTTATGATTTTGACGTTGAAAAAGATTCTATGCCATTGGATAAATTATTAAAAATAGATCAATTTGCTTTTGCAAATTTATATGATTTAAATCAAAAGGTGTTGAATTGTTATAAAGAATATAATTTTACAGGTGTTGTACAAGCTATCAATAATTATTGTGCTAACGATCTTAGTGCACTTTATTTAGATATAATTAAAGATAGATTATACATAGAAAAAGCAGATGGTATCTTGAGACGTAGTGCACAAACTGTTATGTATAATATATTAGATTCTATAACACGGCTAATGGCGCCTGTATTGTCTTTTTTGGCAGAAGAAGTTTCTGATTTTTATCAAAAAGATAAAAAAGAATCTGTGCACTTACAAAATTTTGTAGATTTGCACAAAGCTGGATCCTGCAACGACGTAGCCTCGTGCGTAGGTGGGTGGCAAATTTTGTTAGATATGCGTCATGCTGTTTTAAAGGTGATTGAAGAAAAACGTGTTGCAGGACTTGTAAAACATTCTTTAGAAGCTAAAATTAGAGTCTATTTAGATAATTCAAGTGAGCAAACAAAAGAAATTAAGAATCTTATAAAAGAGTTAGAATCGAATAAACAAGATTCTAATAAATTTTTTAAAGATTTATTTATAGTCTCACAATTTGAATTTGTAGATTCTGATAAAAATTTAGAAAAAACAAATTTTAATTGGATTTTTGTTGGTGTTGAACATGCAGATGGTGTAAAATGTCCTAGATGTTGGCAATGGAGCAAGGCTGATAGTAATAAAGATCTTTGTTTGAGATGTGAAAAAGTATTGGATTAAATTTTTAAAAGATTGGGAATATCATGAATTTTAAAACTAAGTTAATTTTGTTTTGTACAGTAATTTTTGGTTTAAATTTTTTTACACAAAATATTTTCGCTATGCAACGCAGCAGGGGACGAGAAAACAAAGGTGCTGGAATTTTGCCATATGCTGTTATGCAAGATGGTGAAATTTATTTTTTGTTTAATTGTGAGGTTAGAGCCGATAATAAATTATATTGGGGTGCTTTTGTTAATAAATTTGATTCTCGGTTTGATATTGATTTAAAAGATACTGCAATTAGTTGTTTTAATGATAACATGTCTAGTTTTATTTCAGAAAGATTAACTAAAGATCAGCTTGATGATAACAAAAGAATAAGAAACCTGCTAACGGGCTATAAACTTTATTTTGTTAAAATAAATTTAGCTCAATTTACGGATTTATATTTAAGTAATTTTGCACAAATATTATTAAAAGAACCAAATACTAATTTTAAGGGTTTTGCATTAATAAGTGTTTTGGATCTTAAAATGGGTATAAATTCTACGAAAAATCGCAATTTAGTAAATTTGGATTGCAAAATGGCCTATTTTTTAAATCCCGATAAAAGCTTTAGTTTTGAAAATCAAATTGATTTAGGTGGTTATTTAAGCACTGAATTATCGCATCCTAGAAATAAAGGTAAGGTGTTAGAAATTATTCAAAATATAATAATAGAAGAAAGGCAATTGGTAAAAAGATAATAAAGTAGAGTATGCAATGAAAAAAATATTTTTTATTTTTATTTTAATAATATTTGTAGGATGCAATTTTGTAAAAAGTGAAAGAGACATGAATATAAATAATTTAGAAAAATTGGCAGTTGGCAAGTTTGATAATTTATCTGATTTTATAAATATTTTTCCACAAAATATTCAAGAAGTAGAAATTAGAACTAATTATGCAATTGAAACAGCAAAAAAAGATCTTTTTAAACTTTTGCAAATTGCACCCGAAGATAGAAATTTTGAAAATACAATAAAAGCTTTGGATGATATTGAAGCAAAATTTGGTATTTTATCTACACCCATAAGTGTCATAGAAATGGTAAGTCCTGATGAAAATATGATAAAAGCTTGTCATCAGGCTTTGTTAAAGTTACAGGAATTTGCAGTTGATGCTTTTTGCAATAAAGAAATTTATAAAGCATTTAAAGATTATTTAGAACATAATAAAAATAAAGAAAGATTAAATGCAGAAGAAGAATACTTTATTCAAGAATCAATGAAGAGTTTCGTAAGAAACGGTTTTGATTTGCCTGATGATAAATTTTTGCAAATAAAAGATCTGAAAAAACAAATAGATAAAGCTAAACTTAAATTTAATCAAAATATTAATATTGATAAAAGTAAGATAATTGTTAAAAGAGAAGCTCTTGATGGCTTGAATGATCATTTTGTTAATAATCTAAAAAAAAATGAAAATGGTGATTATATTTTGGGTTGCGATTACCCAACATATTTTGAAGTTATGGAAAATTGCAACACACAAGATACTAGAAAAAAATTATATTTTGCATTTATGAATAGAGCGTACCCACAAAATATAGATTTGCTAAACGAAATAATAAATAAAAGAGAAAATTTAGCGCACCAAGTTGGTTTTGCTAGTTTTGCTGATTTAGACCTTGATTCTGAAATGGTAAAAAAAACAGAAGTTGCAGAAAATTTTTTGATAGATTTAGTGCAAAAATCTGAAAAAAAATATAATTATGAATTTGAAGACTTAGCGAAGACTTTGCCTCAAGATATAAATTTATATAAAAATAATAAATTTTATGATTTTGATTTTTGGTATATAAAAAATTGTTATAAAAAACAAAATTTTGATATAGATGAAAATAAAATAGCAGAATATTTTCCTGTAAATAATACGCTTAATAAAATATTTGAAATTTATCAGAAATTTTTAAATTTGAGTTTTAGAACTGTTTCAAATAATAATCTTTGGCATAAAGATGTAAAAACAATAGAAGTTTATAATAAAGAAAATTCTAAATTGCTTGGAGTTTTATTTTTAGATCTTTATCCAAGAGAAAATAAATATTCTCATGCTTGCATGTGTTCTGTAGCACCTGGAATAGAGTATAAAGATAAAAATGGTCAAATTATAGAAAAACCTGCGGTAATAGTAATTATTGCAAATTTTCCTAAAGAAACAAAAGAAAAGCCTGCATTATTAAAACATAGAGATGTTGAAACTTTTTTCCACGAATTTGGGCATGCAATGCACGATTTATTAGGGCGTACTGAACTTTCTTCATTTGCTGGCACGAATGTAAAACGTGACTTTGTTGAGATGCCTTCCCAAATGTTCGAAGAGTGGTTGTGGGATAAAGATATTTTGAAGATGGTAAGTTGTCATTATAAAACTGGTGAAAGTTTGTCAGATGACCTGATAGACAAAATGTTAAAACTTAAAGTTTTTGATTATGGCTATTTTGTAACTAGACAATGCTGTTTGTCTTTATTAGCATTAAATTATTATAAAGACGGCCAAAATAAAGATATTGAAAAAATAAAAGAAAAATTGCATAACAAATATATTACTCATATTAAATTTGAGCCGGACACACATTTTCAAGCACATTTTGGGCATTTAACAGGTTATGGCGCTAAGTATTACAGTTATATGTGGTCAAAAGTATTCGCCTTAGATCTTTTTGAACAAATAAAAAAAGAAGGGCTTTTAAATCCTGAAATTGGTCAAAAATTAATTAAAGAAGTTTTGAGTAAGGGTGGAAGCTGTGATCCTAATATTTTGTTAAAAAATTTCTTGGGGAGAGAGCCTAAGCAAGATGCTTTTATAAAACATTTAGAAATTTGAAATAAAAAAAATGTGCAGGGTAACACCCTGCACATTTTTTTTATTTATTAATTGTTATTTGCAGTTACAAGTATTACATTTGCAATTATCTTTGTGATTATTGTTCTTTTTATCACACTTGCACGGTTTGCTATTACAACTAGGACATTTGCCAGATTCTTTATTATTGTTTTTTTTGCATTTACAAAGTTTTGCTTTTATATTTTCAATTGATTTTTTGAAATCCATAAACTTCTTCCCTTTTTGATTTATTAAAGTATTTTGGGGTTGATACCTTCATAATTTTATTGCATTTTTGTGAAACTGTACCCGTACGTAATTTTTCTTTCAGATTTTTTGTATTACTTGTATAAAAAAAGGTAAAGATTAAAATACAAATTAATACCGGGCTAATTAAAATAATACTTAGCTTCTTTTCGCATATCATGAGTTTCTCCCTTTTTTAGTACAAATATAAAATTAGTTTGACTTATTTTTGCTTTAAAAGTCAATAAATTTATGTAATTTGTACCAAATAATTAAATTTTTTTATTATTTTTAATAAAAATTTTTACTATTATTTACATATTGTAAATAATATATTACAATATTTTTGTTGTAAAAATAAATAGTTATTTAATGATTTTTTAAAAAAAGAAAGAGTTTTATGATATTTTTAAATAAAATAAAGAAAAGTGTGTTTTTCTTAGCATGTTTTTCAGGTTTTTTGAGCTTAAATTGTATGGAATCAAATGTAAATTCTCAAGACTTTGATTCTTATGTTCGCCATATAAAGATGGTATCACAGAAACTTGAAATAGCTAATAAATTGCATATTGAATTAGTAATAAATAAAGAATTTAACAAGAATACAGTCCCGTGGCTAAATAACATAGAAAAACTCAATGAACTTTATAAAATGGTTGCAGGAATTCAGTTTGATTGTTCTTGCATGCTGCAATATTCTAGATGTTTGAATCTTTGTAAATCAGAAAATGATTTAATAGAATCTAATATGAAGAACTTTGAGCGTATTAGAGATAGGACTAGAGCTACTAGAGATAAGATAGAAAGATCATCTTTTATAAAAATGTATGAGATGTTAGAATTTATAAAAAAACGTAAAGATTTAAAATTTAAACGCGAAGGTATGGAGTATCTTGAATCTATGCTTGAATTATTTAAAAGCGAGTATGATAGAAATTTAAATGAGCAATGTGACCAGTATGGTCTATTTGGGCGTCATACGCTAAACGATTTGTATGATTTATATAAAGAAGTTGAATCTTTATTTTATCTTGTTCGTAACAATTTAGTTTAATAATTTTCTATAATTTGTAAAAATAGGCTTTGCAATTTTTGCAAAGCCTATTTTTGTTTTTATCTTTGAACTTATTCTGTATCAACGTCAATTGGTCCTGTGTCTTTTTTATCTGATTCTGAATTATTATTTTGATTAGAAGAAGTTTGTTCACCGGCAGCTCCGGCTTGTTTATTTTGCTGCTCTTTATAAATTATCTCTGCAATTTTATGGGAAGCTTGCATTAACTCATCTGAAGCTTTTTGTAGTGCATCAGTATCATTTGCTTGATCTTTAAGAACAGCTTTTGCTTGTTCAATAGCCTTTTCGACATTATTAATTTCTGCAATTGGCAATTTATCTTTGTTTTCTTTTATGGACTTTTCAATACTTAAAATCATATTGTCTAAATTATTTCGCTTTTCTACAACTTCTTTTAATTTTCTGTCTTCATCTTCATGTTTTTGCGCTTCTTTTACTAAATTTTCAATATCTTGTTTTGAAAGTCCGGAAGAATCTGTAATTGTAATATGTTGCTCTTTTCCGGTACCTTTATCTTTAGCAGTTACATGTACAATTCCATTTGCGTCTATATCAAAAATAACTTCTATTTGAGGTACGCCACGTGGTGCTGATGGAATTCCATCGAGTCTAAATCTGCCAAGAGTCTTGTTATCTCTTGCAAATTCTCGCTCACCTTGAACAACATGAATATCTACTGCAGTTTGATTATCTTCTGCAGTTGAAAATACCTGTGATTTTTTTGCAGGAATAGTAGTGTTACGCTCAATCAACCTTGTTGCAATACCACCAAGAGTCTCTATTCCAAGAGAAAGTGGGGTAACATCTAATAATAAAACATCTGTTACTTCGCCGGCTAAAACACCACCTTGAATTGCGGCACCAATAGCAACAACTTCATCTGGATTTACGCTCTTGTTTGGTTCTTTTCCAAAGAAATTTTTAACTAACTCTTGTACCTTTGGCATTCTAGTTGAACCACCAACTAAAACTACCTCATCAATTTGACTCTTTTCTAATTTTGCATCTTTCAATGCTATTTTGCAAGGTTCAAAAAGTCTTTCGAAAATATCCTGGCAAAGATTTTCTAATTTTGCTTTTGAAAGTTTTGTTACTAAATGCTTAGGACCAGTTGCATCTGCGGTGATGTATGGAAGATTTATCTCTGTTTCTGATACAGAAGAAAGTTCTATCTTTGCTTTTTCAGCGGCTTCTTTTAAACGTTGTAAAGCCATCTTATCGTTTTTGAGATCGATATTATGCTCTTTTTTAAATTCATCAACTAAATATTTTATTACTTTTTCATCAATATTATCACCACCTAATAGAGTATCACCGTTTGTTGATTTTACTTCAACAACACCGTCACCAACTTCTAGGATTGAAATATCAAAAGTTCCTCCACCAAAGTCAAATACTGCAATTGTTTCATTATGTTTTTTATCAAGACCATACGCAAGAGCAGCAGCGGTTGGCTCATTTATAATTCTTTTAACATCTAAACCGGCAATTTTTCCAGCATCCTTTGTTGCCTGTCTTTGGGCGTCATTGAAATAAGCTGGAACGGTAATTACCGCTTCTGTTACCGTCTCACCAAGAAAATCTTCTGCTGCCTTTTTTAATTTTTGTAAAACTGCAGCTGAAATTTCTTGAGGTGTATATTCTTTGCCTTTTAAATTAAAAACAACGTCACCACCTTTACCGGCCATTATTTTATAGGGAACGTGGTCATATTCTTCTTTTTTTAAAGTATTAAATTTTCTGCCTATAAATCTTTTAGACGAAAAAATTGTATTTTCTGGATTTGTAACGGCTTGTCTTTTTGCCACAGAACCTACTAAACGCTGGTCATCTTTTGTGTAAGCTACTATAGAAGGAGTGGAGTTATGTCCCTCTTGATTGGGGATAACTTTTGCTGTGCCTCCCTCCATACAAGCAACTACTGAATTTGTAGTTCCTAAGTCTATACCTATAATTTTTTTTGCCATAAATTTCTCCACAAATTATATTATTAACTTGATTATTACCTAATAATACTATTTTTTACAAATTTTATCATAATTTTATTATGTAAAGTAATTTTAGTCTATCAATGTAGGTACGTCAAGTAAATATTTAGAAAATCTTAGTCTTATGGACTCATATTTTTGTTGCCACAATTACCTGGCGAGAGGAAAAAGCAGGGTTTATGTCGCGTAATTAAATCTTATGTTAAAAAACTAATATTTTTTGCTACCGAAACTATGAAAAATCTACTATTGAAATTTTAAAAAAAGCCTTTTTACACACTCCGTCCGCACCCTCCAGCCTTTTACTACGAAGTTTGAAAGAAAAAAAATGAGGCTAGATAGAATAAATGGAGGTTTTGAACGGGGCTGGGGGCTTTGACTACGTTTGCCGGAGAGTTTAGCAGGAAGTTTTTGGGTGGGGGAAAGTGGGGGGGGAGGGGATATGTATCTGTAGTATGTAGGGCGAGTATATATAAACGCATATATACACAACATGTAAATATTAGATCTCTATTATAATAATTTTTATATATTAGATTACATATGTTTATGTTTTAGATTACACATGTTTAGGTTATATATAGGTTATATATATGTATATATGATTAATTAATTATGATTAATATAGTTATATGATTAATATAGTTATTTGTGTACTTATGTTTACTAACAAAAACTAGCAGCAACCCTACGCCTATATATACAAGGCTACGGGAGCTGCTAACTTATAAATTAAAATAAAAGATAAAAACAAAATATTTAAAGAGATACCTAATAAGAAATAAATCATTAAATAAACCAATAAACGATAAATTAAAATTTTAAAAAATTGAACCAATAAACGTTTTTAAATTTCTTAATTTTTAAAATCAAATAAAAATATAATTTAAAAAAATTAATATTTCTAAAATCTTTCTTTTAATAAAGAGATAAAATAGTCTAGAAAAACGAAAATGGGCTAAAAAGGGTATAAGGGGCCGCTTTACTAAAATTTGGCCCCTTTTATTTTTTAATCACCACTTATAATTGTAAGGTTTGGAAGTTGTCTTTTTAAATTTTGTATTTCTCTGAGTATCTCTGAATATCTTATTGAATCATTTTTTTGGAGTGGCAAATAAAGTTCAGTAAGTTTTTTAAGTTGAGCTAAATATCCTAACCCTAAATCGGTTATATAAGTACAAGAACTAAAATCTAGGTTTTTCAAATTTTTGCATTTTTCAGCCAAAATTTGAACAGAGCTATCTGAAAATTGAATTGATGGTCGACGGACTATAGACTGATTGATATAAGAATGATATGGCTTTTGTTTATTTGTAAGCTGTTTTATACAAAGATTGGAAAGCTTTCTACAGTTATTTGCTATAGAGCGAATTATTTCATTATCCAGTTGGGATGTGTCTATACATAAATCTTCCAATTTTTTGCATTTTGAAAAAAAATCACTGATGGCATCACTATTTAAGAGGTTACATCCATTAATATTAAGTTGCTTGAATTTTCTATTGAGTGTTTGCTGTGGTATGTTTAAAAGTGCTAATTCTAACATTGTAACAGGACAATTTTCTAAAACTAAGCGTTCTAAATTATTGCAAAATGATAAAAGCCTACCTAAACCTTCTCCTGTAAATTCATTACAATTGGACAAATTTAAAGTTTTAATATTAGGAGCGATTTGACGTAGAGCGGTTAGACCTATATCGGTTATACTACAATGAGATAAATTTATTGTGTTTAAAGCTCGACAATCACTTGCAATCCATAGAATCCCATTATCTGTGATACTGTGACAATTAGAGATATTTATTTTTTGCAGGGCCTGACAAAATTGGCCAACGGCTCTAAGTCCTGTATCAGATATTTCTGTGCAACCAGAAATATCTATTTCTTCTAATAATGGATGAGCATGTGCAATTGCTATCAAATCTCTATCTGTTAATAATTCTTTATATTGAGAAAGATTAATAACAGTTTTGCTTATGTTAGGATCTGTGAATTCAGCAAAAATAGGTTTAACGCCATTTGATTGTGGTACGATAGCAGCAGAAGAGATTAATTCGGTGGGTTTTAATTCTTGCTCCTCTGTAGGGGTTGTATTTTGTGGCAGGCTTATCTGTTGCGTATTGGGCAGTTTAATAGAAATTATAGCTTCTTCTTCATTTAATGTTGGTGGAGTTAGTGGAGTTAAAGGTTTTTTGGGGTATATATTAACGCAAGAAAACAAAAGTAATAAGCTTATAAAGCTTTTTAAGATAATATTTTTTTTCATCTTTTTCCTTTTTTTTTATTTAAAATAAAATATTAAGTATCATTTCTTATTTCAAGATCTGGTAGCAAGCTCTTTAAGTATCGCATTAAAAAGTTTATACGATTAATAGAGGAGCCTGATATATTTAAATACCTGAGATTTCTGCAATAAATACCTATTGTGTTTATACCATCTTCTGTTATTTTAGGACAATTTGAGATATTTAAATGTTTTAAAGGATATCCTATTAATCTTTGATTTCTTGCAAAATAAATTAAGCCCTCTGTAAAAATATAATTATCATCTTTATCTTCTTGTAAATTGCTTATTGCTGCACCGTCTCCATTACTAATATTGATACAGTTTTGTAAGTTTAAAAATTCTAGCTTTTTAAGTTTAGCTAAGTATCTTAAGCTTAAATCTGTTATGTGTGTGCAAAAGCTGATATCTAAATTTTTTAAGGATTTACATTTTTTTGATAAAACTTTTATACAGCTATTTAGTAGATTCCCACAACCTGAAAGATAAACTTTTTGTAATTTAGTGCATTTATTAAACAAATAAGATAAGGCATTGTTTGAAATTTTACTATTGTTGTTAAGACTTATTTTTATTAAATTTGGACATTTATAAGCAATAGCTCGTATCGTATTATCTTGTAGATCGCATCCAGAGAAATTTAGCTCTTGTAATTCTCTAGAAGAAGGTCTAGATAAAAATGAAGATGTAATAGCATTATTAGAAATTTTAGAACATCCATCAATGCTAATTTTTATTAGCTGAGGACATTCTCTGAATATATGTCTGAATGTATCATCTAAAATATTATTACATCCAGAGAGCTTTAAATTTTTTAATGCTCTACATTTATTGCCAATAAAAGTAAAACCTTTATCAGTTATTTTGTAACATCCAGAGAGATTTAGTTCTTCTAATAATGGGTTACATTCTGTTATTGCTGATAAATCATCATCTGTTAATAGATCTTTATATTGAGAAAGATCTATAGATTTTGGGTTAGAATTTTTATCAAGATAAATATTAAATGGTGAGTCCGGTGATGGTGAAGATCTATAATATAAGATAGGTGATGGTGGAACAGGTTTTTTTTGTGGAGTTATTAATTCTGTAGAAACTAATCCTTCATCTATTGAGCGAGTGGGAGACGTATTGGATTTTTTATTGTGAATTGGGTTAGGTGAACTTGGATATAAATTAATTTGGATTGTACTTTCCTCTTCTTCTTTTAATTCAGGAACAGGAGCAATCCATTCCTTAGCCTTAGGTATCTGTCCTTCTGGTATCTGTATTTCTATGGGCTGTGGCGGTTGTGGGGTTGGTGACAAACTTTTGCGTGGATTTGCCCCCAAAAATGAAACTAAAAATAAAAAGCCAATAATGTTTTTTATTATAATGTTTTTATTCATAATTTCCTTTCTTTTATTCTAGTTTTAGCTAATAGAAAGAAATAGCTAATTTTTATATTATTAATAATTATCATCACTTTCTTCTACACGTTCTTCTGTTGTACTTTCGCCCATGTGTTCTCTTTGTTTTAATTCTTCTGGTGTTAGTTCTCTTACTTTACCTAGAATGTT
Source organism: Candidatus Babeliales bacterium (assembly GCA_041650475.1). Taxonomy (GTDB): domain Bacteria; phylum Babelota; class Babeliae; order Babelales; family UASB340; genus JAIPGX01. Next base: position 57,494 of record JBAZLD010000004.1, read on the forward strand.
TTGGGGTGGTATTATTTTATTCGATCCTGTTGAATCAGAAACTACCGGTCGTCCAAAAGTATCAAAATATAGAATTTTAACTTTTTCTATTTTATTTTTGCTTTGGCTATAATAGTAAATATAATCGTCAATTCGTATTGTTTTAAATTGCTCTATTGGTGTAAAAAATAAGTTTTCACTCTCTGCTTTTATTTTTGCATTTTCAATTTGTAATGCACGAAATTCTTCTGGTTTTAGCTGCATGCAAAAAATATTATTTGCAAATAATAATAGAAATGAAAAAATTAATGTTTTGTTAAAAAAATTATAAAAATTCATACAAAATACCCCTATATTTTAAAAATTATAAATTAAATTTTCTTACGCTAAGACTTTATCTAATAATTATATTACATTAAATAATTACTATTAGTCAATATGTTAAATAACAATAATAATAAAGCTTTTGCTAGTTAAAGCTTTTGGGTTTATTATTTGTAAATAATAACAATCTGGAAAATGGCTTTTTTTTATAAAATTTTTAAAGATTGAATATTTATGAATAAGTCCAAATCTTATTTATTTCAAAAAAAACTTTTTTTATTAATATTTTTTTCCAATCTAATTTTTATTTCTAATATTTTTTCGTATTTTGTGAGTTTGGATTTTTTGTTTAACCAATCCCAAGATAAAACTATTTTTTTATTTGGCGATTTCCATGATTTGGACATAAATGTGGAGCGGGAAAATACTAACTTAAATTTTTTAAAAGAACTTATCCACAAAAAAATAAGTCAAAATACCAATTATAACTTTTATATGTTATTTGAAGGGCCTTCTGAAATAAAATCAGATTTTTTTTCGGAATTAACTGTGAATAATAATTCTAGACTTTTAAATAAAATACCAAATTTAATTGCCGAATTAAATAAGAATTCAGAATTAATTAAACTTGAAAATATAAACTTTCGTAAAATATCATTTTTAGCATATTCCTTATTTTTAGCTTATACTACTCCTCAAATTTACGCATATAATCCAGAATTTATAAGACATAATCATCAGGCTTATAATTTGTGCGAGTTGAAATTTAAAGAGCTTTTTGATGAATTTAGAGAAAATTTTGGTATTATTCATGAAAAAATGAGCTTTTTAAATAACTCATATTTAGAAAATTTATTTACACAAATAAATAGTAACTTTCAAGATCTAATCAATTATTTAAATTCACAAAATATTATTGAACAAAACTTTTTACTAAAAATAGCTGTAAATATGTATTTAGATAATATTGAAAAATTTGTTACTGAAAATATTTGTGATCAAGATGTCTTATTAGAAGTACAAGAACAAATAAGATTGTTAAAAATAGATTTTAACGATTTTATTGCAAATTATTTATCTAAAAGCAGTGATTGGTCTAGTTTAAAAAATAGAATAGAAGCTTTATCAAATTGTTATTTTGGAGAAGTACAACGTTTGGCCGAGCGAAATAAGCAAGATTTTATAGATTTATTAGCTTCTTTTAACGAGAATAGAAATATTATAGAACGCAAAATAGCTGCATGCTTTAACCCTTTAATTGATTTGAATATTTTGCAGAATATTTTAAATGCAAAAAATAATAGCGAAATATTTGTTGTTGCTGGAGCTTCGCATACAAAAGCAGTAAAAGAATTTTTATTAAATTTATACCAATTCCGGGAAATAAAATTATAAAAGAGCTTAATTTTCTGAATAATTTATAGAATCTTTTTTTCAATTTAAGAAAGGCGCATTTTAATGCGCCTTTCTTAAATATTTTTTTAAAAAACTAAAATTTATTTAATTTTAGTTTTTTTAGCAGATTTAGGTAAAACTCCTGCTTCAGGTAATTTTTTTTGTTTACGGATTTCTTGTTGCTCTTTCATCAATTTTGACATATCTTTTTGTAATTTATCTACTTTTTCATCAAGCTCTGTTGGTAATTTAGATTGTTTCTCTTGTAAATCTTTAATTTGTTTATCAAATTCTTTTGCATCCTCATTGTCTTTATATTTAATTTCCATATCTCTTGCTATTTTTTTATAGTTATCTTCTTTTTCTTTAATTTTATTCTTTATATCCTGAATCTTATCTTTGACCTTTTTTAATGCAGCTTTGTCTTCTTCTGTTTTTGCTGTTTCGCCAATTTTTCTTTTTATTTTTGATTTTTCACTTTGTGCTATAACTAATTGTTTGTTTAACTCTCCTAAATCTTTATCTCTAGCAATTCTTTTTTCTTTAAGCTCAAATTCCATATATTCATTTAATGCTTTTGAAGCTTTCTTTTTTATTTCTTTTATTTGAACATTTATTTTACTTCTTTCTTGTTTGTACTCTTTTCTTGCTTTATAAATCTGCTCTCTTATGTCATTTATCTGCTTTGCATAATCAGGAACAAGTTTTTCTGAGTCTTTTGACTGCGCAAGAGATGGTGCTAAAAATAATATTAAAAGTGATAGCGATAAATAGAATTTATTCATAATTCATCCTTTCAATTATACAATTAATTACTACGCAACTTAAATAAAGTATAACTATAGCAAAAATAAATTTGCAATAAGCAGGTATTTTATTTTAAAAAATTTGTTTAAAGCATGAATAAAATAATAAAGAAATTATTATAAATATAACTAAATATTTAGAATTTATTTTAAAATTAGGCTTTATTTTCCATAAAATATAGGCATTTATAGATATTATTAAAAGACTCAATATTCTTACAATAAAAATTCCAATTAAAGTTGTTACTGGTGAAGCAAAGTTTTTAGCTAAAATAAATATGTAAAACAATGCAAATTCAAAAATTTTGAGCAAGAATAAACGTGCAGTCTTTTCTTCCATAATGTAAAATTGCTCATAAATTATAAAAAAATATTCTAACAAGGCTATTATTGAAAATATTGAAGATTGCAAAATTGTGGTAGAAGTAAGAAAAAAAATATTTTTTAGACTTATTAAGTTTTTATAATTTATAAAAACAAAAATTATTATTGGATAAATAATTAAATTTAAATTTTTACTTAAAACATTAAAAGCTAGCCTTTTTACCTGCATAGAAGAATTTTTTATTCTCGCAAATAATGCATTGCCAGAGAATATAAGCGTAACTTTTGTTATTGATTTTATTGATTCTGCTATATGATTAGCTAAATTAAAGAGCCCTGCTTTTTCTAGACCAAATCCTGATGCAAAAAATGGTGTTAAAAAATTGCCTGTAAAAAAATTTTTACTAACTTGAATTGAATAATTAAAAAAACGTGTTTTTATAATTCTTTTAAGTAAATTAGCGGGATAATCAAGTTTTTTACTATTTAATTTTTTATAAAAATTAAAAATATAAAAACTAAAAATTGATACTCCCAAAAAAGTATCAATAAAATATGGTATAAAAATTAAATTTTGGCTCATTTGAAAATTAAAAAAAATATAACAAAGCCAAACAGTAGAAAAATAAAAAATTACTAAAATAGATTCTGTAATTACAATTTTTTTACTAAAAAAAAGTGTATGCAAAAAACGTCTGAAAAATATTCTTATCCCCTCAAATGGAATAATCAAAAATATTAAAAATGTAATAGGATTGTTTTTTTCATATAAAAAACTTTTTGAATAAAAATAAGTAGCTATGGCGCTAGCAATTAGAAAAATTAAAACCTGAGGTATTAAATAAAACAATATAAAAGTTTTTTTGAAATTTTCTTTACTTTTTATAAAAATACTTAAAAAAGGGGTTATACTATTGCTTATACCAAATTCTGCTAAATATACTGTTAGATAAATAATAGAAAATATACTACCCTGCAAGCCATATGCTGTCGGGAACATAATTTTTAATAAAAAAATTTGATGTAATATTTTTAGACTTTCATAAAATCCACTCCCAAAAAGATTCCATCTAAAACTAGATTTAAAATTTATTTTTAAATTTTTTTTATATTGATACATATTTATTTTTGTAATTATTTTTTCAAGATTTTTAAAAATATTTCACAGTGTCATAATATTGTTTGATGTAAAATCGTTGCTTAAAATTGATTTTAGTTTAAATATTGTTTTTTGTGCTTCTGGCAGCTGTTTTTGGTGAATAAGATTTTTTTTTATTAAACTCTTTTATTTTGGTACTCATTTTTTGTATCATTAAATTATAAAAGGGGATTGTTGAGGGGGGAACAAAATTAAAGACTCGTTAAAATTTGCGAGTCTTTAATTTTTTGTTTATACATTTAAAACTTGGTTTTTATATATATTTATTGTGTCTTGTAAACCCAAAATGTCTGCTTTTACCAAACTCTCTACATTTTTTTGTTTAGCATCTTTTTTTATTTCTTCCAATTTATATACGATCTCTTGTAAGAGTTGATTATTACATTCTTTAATATTACTTAGAATAAATTTTAATAAATCTATTTCCGTATTTAATTTATCCAGGTTACTTAATATTATTTTACTACTATTAGTATCAATTTTTTTTACTTGAGTTTCGTTTTGTTTGGCTAAAATTTTAAAAGTTAAAATTAAAGTTACTAATAAAAAAATTTTAAAAAACACTTCTTTGATTGGAAAATCTTTTAAAAATATCATAGTACAACCTTTTTATTAATTATGTATATCAGTATCAAATTATATTTGGTTCAGCCGGAAAGTACAATAATTGTTGAAAAAATATGAAAAAATTGAGTTATTAATCTCTAACTTGAGTAAAACTTAGTTTTTTTGTTAAAATAAAAACCTATGGGTTTCATTTTAAAATCTTAAGAATTTTAAAATGGGTTTGGAAAATAAAATTTAGGGTTTTTCGCTCTGAAGGTTTCAGGATGGAGGTGATAAAAACACAAAGGGAATATTATATGTTCAAACTTGGTGACAAAATATTTTATCCTGGCCATGGAGTAGCATTAATAGAAGAAGCAACATTGAAAGCGGTGTCAAATGCTCAGATAACTTTTTTTAAGTTGAAATTTTTGTATAAAGATATGACCATTTGGGTTCCAGTTAGCAATGTACAAAATTTGGGGATAAGATTTCTTAGTAGCAAAGATGATATTAATAATCATATAAAGGAGCTTTATAATTCAACCAATAAGATTTTGCGTTTTGTTGATTTTACACCGAGCGGTTGGAATAAGCGTCATAAAGAATATCAATTAAAAATACAAAAAGGTAAATTTACAGATCTTGTTTATATTTACAAAGATTTAATGCTTATAGCACAGCAAAAAGATCTGTCTTTTGGAGAAAAGGGTGTTTTACAAACAGTTGAAGAGCTTTTATATCAAGAAATTCAATCGGTTACAGGAAAAGAAAAAGATTTTATTTTAAGTGAGCTACATGCTCCATTTAAACAATTTTTTATTCAAGATGCCCCTATACAAAATGTAGGTATAATTTCGTGATTGTTAAGGGCAAACCTTTTTTGTTAGTAATTACAGGTCCAACTGCTTGTGGTAAAACGGCTTTTTCAAATTTAATTACTAAAGAAATTTCTGCTCAGATAATAAATGCTGATGTAGGACAATTTTATACAAAATTATCTATTGGAACAGCAAAGCCAAATTTAGAAAAACAAGAAATTAAGCACCATTTATTTGATGTTCTTGATGAGCCTAAAGATTTAAGCGTTTTTGAATATAGCAAGATGGCTTTTCAAAAAATAAACGATATTTTTTCTCAAAATCAGATACCCATATTAGTTGGTGGATCTTTGTTTTATATAAAATCTTTATTTTTTATACCAAAAGAATTAGAACAAAAAGATTTTTTTTATAAAATTAATTTACAAGAATATAAAACAGAAGATTTGTGGAACCTTCTTAATAAAATTGATCCGCAAAGAGCTCAAAAAATACATAAAAATGATATTTATAGAATTAAAAGAGCTTTGGATATATGGCAAAAAACCGGTATAGCACCCTCACAACAAAAACCTGTATTTGATCTTAAATTTAACACAATCTTTGTTTTTATTGATTTAGATAAAAAAATATTAGATGAAAAAATTAATCACAGAACAATTCAGATGTTAAAAAAAGATGGTTGGATAGAAGAAGCTGAAAGCTTGATGAATACAGATTGGCAAGATTTTGTAATTAAAAAAAATTTAATAGGTTATAAAGAAATATTTGAATGGATAAAACAGGGGAAAAAAGAAAAAGAATTTGATAAACTAGTACAAACTATACAGTGCAAAACTCGTCAGTATGCTAAAAAACAAATAAAATTTTGGAAAAGTTTTAAAAAAGAGTTAGAGCAAAATAAAGAAAATACAGAATTTATATATTCTATTATCTCTGTTAATAATATAGAAAAAAGTGCTTATTTAATGGTAAAAGAAGCACTTCAACAATTTATTGATATCTTAAAATAGTATACAAATTTTAGTTGCAGATAATCTTTACGTTGGATACACTTGCTTATTAATAGTAAATATATTTTTTATTAATAATTAAAGAGAAAGGTATTTTGATGATTTATATTTTTAGAAAAGAAATGAAAAAATGGCACTCAGTTTTGTGGTTGGTTTTAGTAGCTATAGCATTAACTGCTGGTGTTGGAATGTTCACAAGAAGGCCCGGTGCATCTGATGCTATCATAGCAATAGTTAATGGCCAAAAAATTTCGATGAAAACATATCGTCAGGCTTTAAGTGAAATAAATATGCAAATAGAGATGTATAGGACATATGCAAAAATGTATGGAATCCCTGCAGAAATGTTTTTGAATATGGCTGGCCTAAATAATCCTGACAAAGCGGCTTTTGATCAATGTGTAAGAAATTCTTTAATAGATCAAGAAGCAGATATATTTAATATTAAGCTTGATTCCGAATATGTTGCTCAAGAAATAGCAAAAGCTTTGCCACCACAAGTTAAGGATGTTCAAGGAAATCTTGATCTTCAAGCTTATAGATTTTATTTGAGCCGTATTGGCACAACTATTACTGATTTTGAACAAAGCATTGAGAAATCTATAGAAAGATCGATATTTGAAAATTTTGTAAAAGAATCTTCTTATGTTACTTTAAATTCTCTTAAAAATTTATTTATGCAAGAGCAATTGAAAAAGAGTTTTGAAATTTTAGAGCTTGATTTTGATTCTTTTTTAAAAGAGGTTAAAGACCAAAAAATTGATCCAAGCTCGCTTAAAAAGTTTTTTGCAGATCATAAAGAAGAATATAGAGTTCCTGAAAAACGTAAAATATATTATCTAATTATTTCTCCAACAAAATACGCAGAAAAAATAGATGTTGATGAACAAATGATTGAAGACTTTTATGAAAGAAATAAAAGTTCTTTATTTAGAGTTCCACCAAAGGCAAAAGTTAGACACATTTTGTTAAAATTTAAAGAAAATGCTGCTCCTGAAGAAATAGAAAAGATCCTTGAAAGCGCAAAGGATATTCATAATCAGGTTGCAAAGGTTCCTGAAAAATTTATAGACTTTGTAAAAAAATATTCTCAAGATAAAGATGCATCAAAAGGCGGTTTAATAGATTTTTTTGAAAAAGGTACATATGAACCTGGATTTGAAAAAATGGCACTAAGTTTAAAGGAACCAGGAGAAATTTCAGATTTAGTTAAAACAGTTAATGGTTACGAAATAATTCAATTGGTTGAACGTAAATCTGCATATGAAAAACCTATGGAAACCGTAAAAGATGAAATAGTGAAAACTATAAAATCTAAAAAATCTTTAACAAATTTAAAGAGCGATTTGGAAAAAGTTTTATATAACACAAAAAAGGATAAAACTGCTATAGAAAATTTTGCAAAAAATAATGATTTAAAATTTGAACAAACTGCTTTTTTAACAAAAGGGATTGTTTCTGAAAATAAATTGGAAAATATTTTGGCAGAAAAAGTTTTTACAGAAGGTAAAACTTCTAATATTCAGGGTTATTTTTCATATGAAAAAAATCAAATTTTATACCAACTATCAAAGGTTGAACCTAGTTTTATTCCTGAATTTGAAAAAATTGAAAATCAAGTATTAGCTGATTATTATAAAAATAAAGCTAAAAGTAAAATAAAAGCTGAAGCTAAAAAATTGCAATTGGATTTGATACAGAACAAGACATCTATAGAAAGTCTTGCAAAAACTTTAAACTTTAAATTTATCCAGACCGAAATGTTAAAGAAACATGATAAAGAGGGTATTAAAAAATTAAATTTAGAAGAAAATTTGATTGAAAGAGCTTTTATTTTAGATGATCTAAAAGAAGTTTTAAGATTTAAGGGCGATTTAAATATCTATCTTGTAAAATTAAGAAATGTAGAAAAATTTGAATTGAATGATTTTGAAAATGCAAAAAGTAATTTATTACAAGCAGAAAAAATGCAAATTAAAAATCAGTATTTAGAAAGCTTTATTGCATCTTTAAGGAGAAATGCTAAAATAGAAAAAGTTCAAAAAATGCTGAATGTGAATAATCGTATAGAAGATATTGAAATAGATTAGTTGATTAATTGGAATCTGAAATAGAAAGATAAATTTTATATGGCACAAAAAGTTAAAGAAACGGCAAATATTAGCAAAAATATAGAAGCTAAAAGGGCTGCTTTGGATGCCACTTTTGCACAAATAGATAAACAATTTGGTCATGGTTCTATAATGTTGATGGGACAGAAGGTTAGCGACACTGTAGATGTTGTTCCTACAGGATCTATATTATTAGATCAAGCTTTAGGTGTTGGTGGTTTGCCTCGCGGAAGAATAGTAGAGATTTATGGGCCTGAAGCATCAGGAAAAACAACATTGACTTTGCATTCTATAGCTCAAGCTCAAAAAAAAGGTGGAACTTGTGCTTTTATTGATGCAGAACATGCTTTAGATCCTATTTATGCTTCTCAGATTGGAATAAATATAAATGATTTGATTATTTCTCAACCTGATTATGGCGAACAGGCATTAGATATAGCCGAAATGTTAATTCGTTCTGGTGCCATTGATTTGTTAGTTATAGATTCTGTTGCAGCTTTAGTTCCAAAAGCAGAACTTGAAGGAGATATGGGTGATCAACATGTTGGTTTACAAGCTCGATTGATGTCTCAAGCTTTAAGAAAATTGACTGCCGTTGTACATAAATCTAAAACTGTTTTAATATTTATAAATCAGGTAAGGCATAAAATTGGTGGTATGCCTTTTGCAAATAACGAAACAACTACTGGTGGTAATGCTTTGAAATTTTATTCATCAGTAAGATTGGAAGTTAGACGAATTGCAACTTTGAAAAAAGGAGAAAAACCTTTTGGAAATAAAGTTATGGTAAAGGTGGCAAAAAATAAAGTTGCTCCACCATTTAAAAAAGTTGAAATAGATCTTATTTTTGGACAGGGAATTTCTAAAGAACTTGAGCTACTTGATATAGCTGTTGAGCATGGAATTATAAAACAAGCTGGTTCTTGGTTTACCGTAAATGGTGAAAATTTTGCTCAAGGTAGAGATAATGCTTTTTTAAAGCTTAAATCTGATGAAAAGCTTTTTGAAAAAATTTTAGGGCAGGTTAATGAAAAATTACAAAAAGATCCTAAATGAAGGAAAGAGGAGTGAATAAATTCAAAGATTTAAAAAAGACTCCTGGAGGTGACCATTTTGTTAATGAAGAAATTCGATATTTAAAAATACAGGTTATTGGTCAGGATGGAAGTAATTTAGGTGTTCTTGCTAAACGAGAAGCTTTGGCTGCGGCAAGAGCGGCTGGTTTGGATCTTGTTCAAGTTGGTGAGAAAGAAGGTATAGGAATTGCCAAAATAATGGATTTTGGTAAATTTTTATATACAAAGAAAAAACAGTTAAATGAAGCAAAGAAAAAACAAAAAGTTATACAAATTAAAGAAATAAAATTACGGCCTAATATTGCAGATCAGGATTACAAAACTAAACTTAATCATGCAATAGAGTTTTTAAAAGATGGCAAAAAGGTTAAATTCACTTTGCAATTTAGAGGACGTGAATTTATTATGATGAATGAATTGGGACAGCAATTCTTTGATAGGATAAATAAAGATTTACAAGATAGTAAATTGGGGACATTGATAGAAGAAAAAGAACAAAGAGGAAAACCTTTTTGGTCTAAAATTTATTCATTAAAATAAGTATTAAAATTTTCAAGGGTTAAATATGAAAAAAATGAAAACACACAGTTCTTCAAAAAAACGCTTTAAGGTTACTGCATCTGGAAAAGTAAAAAAAAGTAAAGCTTTTAATAGGCATCATGCTTGGGCCAAGTCTCCTAAAAAAATACGTGGACTCAGGCAGGCAGATTATCTTTTTGGTGCTGATGAAAAAAGAATTATAAAATTATTACCTTACGCATAAATTATCGTTCGTATGGTTCGACCCGGTTTTGTTTTTTGAGCTATGACGGGTCGGTAGGCTTATTACTAAGTGGGTGGGTATTTAGCATTTAATATTGAAAGTATTTTAAAATGAGCAGAATTAAACGTGGTGTTATAACAAAAAAAAGACATAAAAAAATTTTAAAACAAACTAAGGGCTATTGGGGTCAACGTAAAAATATAATAAGAAGAGCAAGCGAAACTCTTTTAAGAGCCATGCAGTTTGCTTTTATTGGAAGAAAATTAAAGAAAAGAGATTTTAGATCTTTATTTATTACTAGAATTAGTGCTGCTTGCAAATCAAATGGCATTAGTTATAGTAAATTTATGAAATCTTTAAAAGATCTTAATATTAATATTAATAGAAAAATGCTTAGTCAATTAGCTATTTTTGAGCCAAATGCCTTTACTCAATTAGCTAATATGGCAAAAAAATAAATTTTCTTGAAAAACAACTTCTTATATTATTAATATTAATTTTGTTCATTAGTAAGTAAAACATAAAAGAAGTTGTAAGTGAAAATTGTTTGTGTGAAAAAAGGGATTGAAAAATGAAGCAACTGAAAGAACTTGAAGAAAAAGTATTTTTTATAGTTCAAAAAAATAAAGAGTTGCAAGATTTAAATAATGTTTTAGTTTTGGAAAATAAAGAATTAAAAGAAAAATGTGAATCCATGCAAGCTGCTTTATCCGAAAAAAATAAAGGTTTTAAGGATATAGAAGCAGAAAAGGATGCAATTAAAAATTCTATAGACGAATTGATTAATACTATTGGGTCTTTTGAAAAATCATATGATAAGTCAGTAAGATGATTTTTATGGAAAAAAAATGTTTAAAACAGATGGATATTACTATCCATAATAAAAATTTTTCTATAAATACTGATGAAAATGAAGAATTAATTTTTCAGGCTGCGAATTTGGTTGATTCGCTATTGAAAAATGTTTCAAATGAAATAAAAATCGAATCAAAAGATACACAATTAACGGTTTTAATTGCACTTCAGTTAGCTACAAAATTGATAAAAAATCGCAAAATTTTAAAAATTTGGCAGATTAAAACTGAAAAATTGAGTAGCTTGATAAAGATTTAATTTTTTATTTTATCAAAATTTAGTCATTTTCTATTCCTTCCTTTATTTTCATACAAAAAATATTTATAATAGTATATTGCTTATTAATTTAATAATAGAAAATAAAAACAGGAAAGAAAAATGATAATATTTATAATTTTAGGTCTAATATTAGGGGTATTTATAGGTGCCTCTATCATACTGTTGTATTTTAAGTCTAAACAAGAACAGCTTTTTCAAGCAAAATTAACCGTTCAAAAATTGATTAAAAAAACAAAGGAAGATGTTGAACGAGAAAAAAAAGAAGCTTTAGCAAATTTAAAAAATGAACTTTTCAAGAAAAAAAGTGATTTTGATTTAGAAATTAAAAAATCTCGCATTGAGCAACAAAAAATTTTGAATAAATTTCAAAAAAAAGAAGATACTTTAGAACACAGAGAAGTTTTGCTTGATGAGCTCAGAAAAGAGCTTGGGCAAAAAGAAAGAGATTTATCAAGACGGTTAGATATAGTAGTAGCCGATGAGATAAAGTTGAAAAAAGTTTATGATGATCTTGTGGGCAAATTAGAGCGTTTAAGTGGTCTTAAAAGTGATGAAGCAAAAAGAATTCTTTTTGAATCTTTAGAAAAAGAAGTAGTTTTAGAAAATCAAAAATGGATTGCAAAAATAGAAGAAGAAACAAAAGTAGCTGCAAAAGAAAAAGTTGTTGATATTCTTTCTACTTGCATGCAAAGATATTTATCTGACCAAGTAACTTTACATTCATCAAGTGTTATTCATCTTCCAAATGAAGAGATGAAAGGTCGAATTATTGGTAAAGAAGGAAGAAACATAAAAGCATTAGAAATGGCTACTGGTATGGAATTTGTGATTGGTGATACTCCCGAAATTATTACTATTTCAGGTTTTAATCCGATAAGAAGAGAGGTTGCAAAAAGAGCTTTGAATAAATTAATACAAGATGGCCGAATTAATCCTACTAGAATTGAAGAGATAGTTGCAAGTTGTGAAGCTGAACTTGAAGCTAGCATAGAAGAGATAGGGCAACAAGCTGTTTTAGAGTTTGGTTTTAGAGGAATTAATGTAGAAATTGTAAAATTGTTGGGAAAATTACACTTTAGAACCAGTTTTACTCAAAACAATTTAGTTCACAGCAAAGAAGTTGCTTATTTCGCTCGTATGATTGCTGCTGAATTAGGTTTAGATCAAAATTTGGCTGCAAGATGCGGTTTGCTGCATGATATAGGAAAAGCGGTTTCTGCTGAAACGGATGGACCACACGCTGCAGTTGGCGCTGAATTGGCTAAAAAATATGGTGAGGATGCTATAGTTGTTAATGCAATAGCAAGCCATCATGAAGAAGTAGCTCCCAAAAGTATATATGGTTTAATTACGCATATTGCAGATGCTATCTCTGCTTCTAGATTAGGAGCAAGACGTGAAACTCTTTCAACTTATATTAAAAGACTTGAACAACTTGAAGAAATTTCAAATGCCTTTGATGGGGTAAAAAAAGCTTATGCTTTGCAAGCCGGACGTGAAATTAGGGTTATAGTTGACGAAGTTTCTCTTGATGATGAAAAGGCGGCTATGCTAGCTAGAGAGATAGCTAAAAAAATTGAATCCACAGTCAATTTCCCTGGTCAAATAAAGGTAAATGTTATAAGAGAAAAAAGAATTACTGAGTATGCGAAATAAATAAAAATTTAAAAGGTTTATAAAATGACAAAAACCTTACGTTTTATGTTTTTAGGAGATGTTGTCGGTATTTCGGGATTAAATGTTTTTCAAAAATTTGTTCCAAAATTAAAAGAACAATTTAAAATCGATGCCATTGTAGCGAATGGAGAAAATGCTGCTAAAAATGGCAAAGGTTTAACTGAAAAAATAATGGATTTTTTTAAACATAATGGTGTAAGCATTGTTACATCTGGAAATCATATTTGGCAACATAAAGATTTTTATACTTATCTTAATAATAATTCTGACGTTATAAGACCCGCTAATTTTCCACCCGGATGTCCAGGAAAAGGATATTCTTTTTTTGAAGTAGAAAATGTTCAGATTGCAGTTATAAATTTACAAGGTCGAGTTTTTATGCATGAAAATTTAGATTGTCCCTTTCGAACAATAGATTCAATTTTGCCATTTTTACAATCTAAAGCGAAAATAATATTTGTAGATTTTCATGCAGAAGCCACCTCAGAAAAGGAAGCCTTGGGTTTTTATTTAGATGGCAGGGTTTCTGGAGTTTTGGGAACACATACACATGTTCAGACTGCAGATGAAAGAATTTTACCCAATTCAACTGCATATATTTCTGATTTAGGTTTTTGTGGTGCGCGTAATGGAATTTTGGGAACAACAAAGGATATAGTAATTAAAAGATTTTTAACTCAAATTCCAGTACATTTTGTTGTAGAAAAAGAGGGACCATGTGTCTTGAATGGTGTTTGGATAGAAGTGGATGCTGATTCTGGAAAGGCTTTAAAAATAGAACGAATAAATATTGTAGATGAATAATTAAAAAATTCGTTCGCCCATTATGTTGACTTTTTATATTTTAACGCGACTTTATAAAAGTTTTTTTTTCTATTTTGTTATTTTAATCTTTGTATTTTCTGTAAGTGATCTTTTTTTGAGATTATCTGTTATTACTTCTACCTTTTTGTTGCCTAAAATTGCAATTTTTTTGATACCGTTAATGGCTCAATTTGCTATTCCAATAGCATCTGCATTATCTGTTGGAACTTTAATTGGCAATATGTACACAGAAGATGAGATTTTATTATTTTTTTATTTTTCTAAAGTAAAAACTGTTTTTTATAAGGCGATTACGTTTTTTTCTCTCTCTTTATTAATTTTTTATATACCAACTGTTTTTGTTTGGACGCCAAAAAGTTATCACAAAGGTAAAAAAATTATTTTAAATATTGCTAAAAAACAATTTTGGCAGTTAGAACCTAATAAGTTTCATGAAATTTTTTCTCGATTTCATATTTTTTTTAAAGAAAAAGAAAAAATTAATAAAAAACTTATTTTAAAAAAAATTTTACTTAATTTTCAAGATAAAAAAGGTGCTATTTTTATAGTTAATGCACAAAAAGGCTTTTTTGAAAAAGATTCTTTATTTTTATATAATGGGGTAATACAAAATTTTGGTAAAGATAAAATTTATACTGCTGATTTTGAAAAAACAGATATTGATTTAAGACAATTTTTTGATCAAAAAAATCATGATATTGATAACAAACAGGTAAAATTTTTGTCTTTTGCAGAATTAAAAAATTATAATAAATCTGAAGCTGTAATAGAATTTCACAAAAGAATTTCTTTAATTATTTGGCAATTTTTATTTCCATTTTTAGCTTTATTTGGGATTATGATTTTTGCACGAAAAAAAAGCAATCTCTTAATTAATGTATTTTTTGCCGGTTTTATATTTTTGCTTTCTTATATTACCACTAATTCTGCTCAGGCGTTGCATAATTATGGTGCAATTTCTTTTTTATTACTTTATTTTCCCCCAATATTATTATTTTTATTGCTTTTAGGGCTTAAAAAAAATTAAAATATCTTAAGTGGCTGAGGATTTAGGAGAGGGAGGGGGGAGTAATGAAAATTCCTTTATTAAGATATTTTTTAATTTTTGTATTTTTTAATTCTTGTATAAAAATTTCTGCTGATACCATAAGTAATATTTATGAGCAAAAAATTTTATCAATAGATAAATCTGAACTGGCAAAAATGAGTGAGGCTAAATTAGAATCACTTGGAATGAGCAAAGAAGAAACTTTATTAATATTACAGGAACCCCTTTTTTTTATAAGTAAAGATGACTTTCAAATTGCTTTTGGTGGCAATATCAATTTAGAATATTATTTTTATGATAATATGTATCTTTTGAATAAAAATATTCCGGATCAAGAGGGATATTTTAGGGAAGAAATTGATTTGACATTGGATTTAGTTTACGGTTATAAAAAATTTGGACACAGAGCTTTTCAATTATTTATTGATTTACAAAGCAAAGATAAATGGGGCTTTACTGGTGCATACAAAAATACTACAGCAACTCAATTATCAATAACTGATAATATAAATAGTGAAAGTATAAACTTGGGTTATCACGATCATAGGGATTCACAAGTATTTCCTTGGTTCAAAGATGCTTGGATGCAATTTAGTTTTAATGCTATTTTTAATATGAAAAGTGATAAATTACAGTTTTTTAAAATGGGTTGGTTTCCCTTTTTTTTAGGAAATGGCATTGCTTTAGGGGATGCTTATAATCTTATTTTTGAAAATTTAACAAGATTTACATCGGGGGAAAATGCTTCAAGCCCTGGTATTAATATTTTTGGACAAATTGTTAAAGATAGACTTTTATATGATTTGTATTATACAAAATTTAAAGACAAAAGTACTTCTTTAGATACAAATTATAATAATATTAAAAAAAATTTTCTTAACCATTCTCCATCAAGAGGTGTTGCAAAAGATGATGAACTTTGGGCTGCAAGATTACAATGGTTGGCTTTAGATAGTAAAAAATACGGGCAGTTATCTTTTGAACCTTATATTTTTTATAAAGAAGGTTCAGATTTATATACAGAGCAAGAGGGAGATAGTCGAGCTGGTCTGGGCACGTATGGTTTAGCTTTGGATTATACAAATAAGAGATTTAATTTTGGTGGAGAAATTGCATGCAATTTTGGTAAAGAAAAATTTTATGCTTTAGATAAAAATAGTATTTTATTGCAAAGAGACAGTAATGGTTTTTTAAAAGAATACTATAGCAATGTTTATTTAAATTCTCCGGATCCTGGTAATAATGCTCCAGTTACTGATAACATTAAAACAGCAGCATATAATGAGGCAAATAAATTAACTAAATATCCTGCAACTTATCAAACTGTAGATGATCCAGCAAAGGTTCTTACAAACGTTAACAGAATTAGACCTTTTTATAAAAATGATATTGGTGGTATGGCAGCAATTGCATATTGTACTTATAACGCAATTCCTAAGCAGTTAGATTTATCTTTAGAGTTTGGACACGCATCAGGAGATTATGATCCAACAAGCCAAGAAACAAATCATAAAGATAATAATTTTATAGGTGTCCACGAGTTATTTTTTGGAAAAAAAGTTTACAGTGTAATAATGTTGTCAGAAAGGGTTCTTTTAAAACCTACGCCATTAAGAAAGGGTCAAGTTGTAGATATAACAGATATTGTAAATTTTCAATCAGTTAATCAAAACAATAATTTTACTGATATTAATTATCTTGGCACTAATTTTAAATGGACACCAAAACTTTTAAAAAATAAATATTTTGAATTAGATGCAGATTTATTATTTTATTGGAATGATAAATCTTCTTATAAATATGATGCTGAACACCAAAAAGCATCTGAATTTCAAAAAGCTAGTAATTTTTTAGGCACAGAAATAAATTTTATAGCTAACTGTGAAATGTTAAAAAATTTATCTATAACAGGAATTATAGCCTTCTTTTTTCCCGGTAAATTTTTTAAAGATATGAAAGGTTTACCAGTTTATTCTTATCTTGATTATGATAATCCATTGTCTTTAATTAATCCTTCAAGACCTAATGAGTATTATTTAGGTGATAATATGGCAACGTATGCAAATTTATCTTTGAGTTATAGATTTTAAATTTTATTTTTTATTAATTTTACAAGTTCTTGAACGGTATTCTCAAAAATTTCGTTGGTAACATTATAATCAAATAATTGTTCCTGATTTCTAGATTTTGCAGCTTCTTCCATTTCTTTTTGAGCCATTTCTAATCGATCTTCTATTTGTTTTTTATTCAAATCTTTTCGAGCTATAAGTCTAATTTTCAATTCTTTGATTGATGGTGGATTTATCCAAATAAAGATTGCATCTTTGTATATATTTTTTATTCGTTTTGAACCCTCAAGATCTGTAACTAAAATAAAAGATTCGCCTAATTTAATTAAATCAAGAATATATGCTGGAGAGCCATAGTTATTTCCATGATATTTTGTAGTTTCTAAAAAAAAATTATCTTTAAATTTTTGTTCAAATTCTTTATGTGAAACAAAAAAATAATCTTTTTTATCTGTTTCACCCGGTCTAGGGGGTCTTGTTGTATATGTTATTACTTTTGATATTTTATAATCTTCTTTTTGCAATCTTTTAACTGTTTCATTTGATAAAGTGGTTTTTCCCGCTCCTGAAGCAGCAGATAATACAAAAAGCTTGCCTGATTTTGCATTATTTTTCATAAAATTTCCCTTTTTTTAAAGATTTAATACACTCTTGATTCATAAAATTTAGCTTTTTATTAATCTACATGTAAAGTGTTTTTATACAAGGATATAGAAATTATGAATATTAAGTTTATTTTTCTTTTTTTATTGGGTTTATTTTTTGTTTATAATATCAGTTTTACTGGCAATATAGATATAGAAAATCTTTCTTTGTATAAATATTTAAAAAATTTAGATAAAACCGAATATAAAGATATTAAATTTCAGATAGATAAAGCTTTAAACCTCTTTAGTTCTCTTCATGCAAAATTAAACGATAATCATTTTTTTTGTAATTCTAATCGAAAAATTATAAATATGTTTCTTGATATATGCCAAGATTTAAAAAATTTTGAGCAAATTAAGATAAGAGATTTGCGAGCATTAAGATATAAAGTTTTAGATTTTGATAATTATCTTGCAGATTATAAACATATTATAAGAATACCTAAGTTAAGTGAACAAGAAGTTCAGTTTATGGCTGATTTGAAAGCATTTAACAAAAATTTATTAGATTTTTTGCTTAATAGTAGTTTTTTAAATGCAAATTTTGATGAAAAATTTGTAGATCTATTTTTTTATAGACCAAGAGATTTTGTATGTAGGCATAAATTATTTTTTGGAGTTACTACTTGTTTGGCCGCATCTATTTTAGGGTCTTGTATTGGTTACAAATTATTGAATTGCAAAGATTCTGGACATATAAGCAAATATAAAGATTTTACAATACAGCTGAGAGCCACACCACAATCAGGAGCAGAGTGTGGTCTTCATGCTATAAAAAATGCTTTAATTTTTAAATTATTTGATAATCAAGAAGATATTGAAAAAATGCTTAAAGACAAAGATTTTGAGAATTATTTATTAAAAATTTGCAGAGAATATGTTTTGCAGATTAGAGAAGAAGAATGCGTAAGAGCTTTGCCTAAAATTCAAGAAAGAATCGATGTTTTAAAAGCTCAAATCGAAACAGGAATTTTTGATAAAAAATTGAGCAAAGAAAAAAAATTAGAATTAAAAAAAGAACAAAATAATAAAAAAGATTTAGAGCGAAGACGAGGTAATACTTCATGGCTAGATGATGGAGAAATAAGCAGGTGTATTGATTATTTGTCTAGAGAACGTTCAGGTGATAATGATAAAGATTTGTTTGATATACCAGCATTTGTTTTAGGATCGAGTAAAGAAAATAATGCACGTATATTTGAAAGCCTGAATTCTACTGATTCAGATAGAATCCCTAGAAAAATTAATTTTAAAATCAATGGTTCAGAATCAATTATAGTTCGTGATGGAGGACATTGGTTTGCAGCAAAATTAATTAAAGATCCAGATAGCGAAAAGGGCATAAAAATTATAGTTACAAATTCTTTATCTGGAAATCTTAAAAATAGCGAATCTTTGAAACAAATCGTTGATTGGTATTTAAATCCTGAAAATTAAAATTTAGTAATAATAATTCAAATTGACTGCGCCGTTAGGTGCAGTCAAAAGTGTGTTAGACCCTAGTGTTTACTAGGGTTTTATGTTAAATTAATTAAAAATTTAATATTTATTTTTTAATTTTTAGGTAAAAAAACTATGAATAAATTAGCCGATATAAATAAAGATTTTGCTCAATGGTATCAAGATGTTTTAACAGAATCCGAATTCGTAGATCAAAGTCCAACAAAAGGATGTTTTGTATTACGTCCATATTGCTATGCTTTATGGGAAAATATGACAAAAATTCTTGATAAAAAAATTAAAGAAACTGGTACACAAAATGCCTATTTTCCGTTACTAATTCCTGAATCCTTCCTGAAAAAAGAAGCTGAACATGTAGAAGGCTTTTCTCCTGAACTGGCAGTTGTGACACATGCTGGTGGTAAAAAATTGGAAGAAAATTTGGTTGTGCGTCCAACATCTGAAACTATAATTTATTATATGTTTTCTAGATGGATAAAATCTTACCGAGATTTACCATTAAAAATAAATCAATGGGCAAATATTGTCCGTTGGGAAATGAGGACAAGACCATTTTTGAGAACAACAGAATTTTTGTGGCAAGAGGGCCATACAGCTCATGCGACAAAAGAAGAAGCTGGGCAAATGGCCAAAGAAATTCTTGAATTGTATAGGGATTTTGTTGAAAATTATTTGGCAATTCCTGTAATTATGGGAGAGAAGTCAGAAAGTGAAAGATTTGCAGGAGGTGATCAAACACTTTGTATAGAAGGCCTGATGCAAGATGGCAAAGCTTTACAAATGGGAACCTCTCATGTTTTATTACATAGTTTTCCCGCCTCTTTTGATATAAAATTTCAAGATGAAGATGGTCAAGTTAAAACACCATATTGCTCAAGTTGGGGTGTTTCTACAAGAATGATTGGTGGTCTAATCATGACACATGGTGACCAAAATGGCTTAATTATGCCTCCCAAAGTTGCACCAATACAAGTGGTTATTGTGCCTATCTATAAAACTGAAGATCAAAAAGAAATTGTTCTGAATAAAGCAAAAGAAATAAAAACAAATTTATTAAATAAAAATATTAGAGTTGAATTAGATTTAAGAGATCAATTAACTCCTGGTGCAAAATTTTATGAATGGGAAATCAAGGGTGTGCCTCTAAGAATAGAAATTGGACCTAAAGATATAGAAAAAAATCAAGTTGTTTGTGTTGATAGAGTAGAAAAAAATAAGATTTTCATAAATATTGAAGATATACAAAACAAAATAGATTCTATTTTATCTGACATACAAAATTTAATGTTTAAAAAAGCTCAAGAAAGATTGCAAAAAAATTGGCATCAAGCAGAAAATCTTGGAGATTTTTCTCAAAAAATGGCAATTGATGCTGGTCTTTATCAAACAGGCTGGTGTGGTGCTGCTGAATGTGAAGCAAAACTTAAAGATTTTAAAGGCTCAATTAGATGTTTGATTAAAGAAAAAAAACACAAATCTTGTTTTTGTTGTGACAAATTAAGTAAAACAGATATTGTAATTGCAAAATCTTATTAATATTAAAAAAATATAGTTTTTATTAAATTTATGTCACAAATTTTGAAAGAAGATTTAGATTTAACAACTAACTTTCATACTTATCTTTTGACAGAAAAAAGGGTAAGTAAAAATACTTTTTTTGCTTATAAAAAAGATATAGAGCAATTTGTTTTATTTTTTAATGAAAATAAAATATCTTTAGATTCTTGTAATAAAAATCACTTAAAAAAATACCTAAAATTTTTAAATGATCAGAATTTGTCCGCAAAAACGCTTTCAAGAAAAATTTCTGCCTTAAAAAGCTTTTTTAAATTTTTAAATGAACGTTTTGACTTTGAAAATAAAGCAAAAAATCTTATTTTTCCTAAAATAGAAAAAAATTTACCTACTTATTTGACAGAAAGTGAAATACAAAAATTGTTTGGAATTGCAAATAAAGATGAATCTTTAAAAGGCCAAAGAAATAAGATAATGCTTTATTTACTTTATGCTTCAGGAATGCGAGTTTCTGAGCTTGTTGCATTAACAGTAGATCAAATACACTTTGATACAGGATTTGTATTTTTGACAGGTAAAGGCAACAAGGAACGTTCTGTGCCATTGCCTGTTAATATTTTAAATTTATTGCGATATTATTTGGATAATATTTATTTAAAATTATTGCCGGAAAATTCGGGTGAAAAAAAATATCTTTTTTTTTCGGTTTATAAAAATATTATTAAGCCAATTACAAGGCAATCTTTTTGGATAATTTTAAGAAATATTTTGAAAAAAGCTGATATTTATAAAAATATTTCGCCACATAGTTTAAGGCATTCTCTTGCTACACATTTATTAAAAAATGGCGCAGATATAAGGTCTTTACAAATTCTTCTTGGGCATGAAAATATCTCAACTGTGCAGATTTATACACATCTTGAAAAAAAACAGGTTAGAGAAATTATGATAAAAAACATCCAAGGGCATGAATTTCTGTTTTTTTTATAAAAATTAATTTTGATTTGTAAGTAAAAACCTAATTTCAGATAAAGTTGCAATATAGGCTAAATATTGGCTATTAGGTTGAAGATATATAAAAAAAATACAAATTAAGATATTATAACATAAAAAAGTACCACGTGATTAATTAATCACGTGGTACTTTTTTATTATAGGTTTAAGCTTGATTAAATATTTCTTGATTAAAGAAAATAGAAGCTCCGGTGTTTATCCTGTTACGTTCTTCTTCAGATAATTTACTTTCTAGAGTTTGTTTTCTGTTAATTAAATCTTGAAGTTTTTTTTCAAGATTTTCGAGAGTTTGTTCTTTATGCTTGCTTAATACCTGGTCAGGTGTTTCGTTTTTGATTTTTTCACATGAATACTCAATTTCAAGAATTTCTATTGAAATATCAAGAAAACTAATTTTATTATTTTTTTGTATTTTGCATTGCTCAGATTCCATTGGATAAACATTAGTTAAACTAAAATAAGATGCTATTAACATATATGACAATAAAATGTATTTTGAAAATTTGTTCATAAAAACCCCAATAAAATATTAATAAAGTATTAATGTTATAAAGCTAAAAAGTTTAATAAAACTAATACTGAAATGCTATAAAGTCAAATGATTTTATTCTGGTTTTGGGTAGTTTTCTAAAATTTCAATTATTTCAGAATTATTAACTTGTTTTGCTACATCTAATGGAGTTTGATTATATGAATTTACTGCGTTAATATTGGCTCCTCGAGATAAAAGTTTTATAAGACATTTTTTGCATTTATTTGCAGCTGCTACATGTAAAGGAGTTTCTCCATCATTGTTTTTAGCCTCTATACCTGCATGTTGGTCTAATAGTTCTGTAAGGCATTCTATATTATTATCACTTGAAGCAAGGTGCAAGGGTGTATCTCCATCAATATTTTTTACGTCAAGATCTGTATTATATCTTAATAATAGGCGAATAATTTCTTTTGATCGAGCAGCATGTAAAGGAGGATTAAGGTATATTTCTTTAACATTAACATCTGCTCCATGGTGTAATAACATTTCTATGTATTCAATATTATCTTCTTGTGATATAGCAGAGAACAGAATAGTTCTTTCATAATTATCATGAACAGGCAAGTTAATAATAAATTTTTTTATTTTTGAATAATCTATAATATTTTGGCCGTTATTATCTTCTTTATTTGGATTAAGCATATTATACAAATTTGAATCTATTTTTTTTATTATTTCTGAATATTGTTGCCAAAACAACTTACTTTGTTCTGTAAGATAATTATCAAATAAAATCTCATTATTTTTTTCATCTTCTTCTGGAAATCTAGTCAATACTGCACCTTCAAGTTCAACTTCTAGCATAACTTGTGTGAAAAATGTGTTAGCATTAGGAAAATTATGCAAATTAGGTAACATATCAATCCAAGGCTCTCTTCGCCATTCTTTTTTTGCAAATACAAATACAGTTTGTCTCCATTTATTAATAGCATTAATATTGGCGTTATGCGCTAAAAGTTCTTCAATAAATTCTATTTTTTTATAAAAAATAGCCATATGTAATGGTGTTTGAACATGATTATCAACAATATTAATATCAATATTAGAGTTTCTTAAAAGTTCTCTAAATCTCTTTATATTATTTTCTAAAATTGCTAAATGCAGGTCGGATGATCCGTTTTTTTCTAAAAAATTTGTGCTTAATAAAATTTCATTTGAATAGGAACTTATGTTCTTTATAATGTGTACATTTTGTGCAAGAAAATTTTGAAAATTTTCTTCCAAAGAAATATTGGAACAATCTCTTTTGTCAAAAAAATATGTTCTTGAATGAAAATTTTCACCTTCTCCATGTAAGCCTACTAGTGTCATTAAAGGTGCTACCCAAAACAATTGACTTAAAACGTCATCTGGATTTAAATACTTTCTTTTTTCTACAAAGACAGCATAAAGTATCTTTTTTTTGCATATTAAAGATCCAACAGATGCACCTTTATCAAAAATAATTCCGGATAAAAACGAGTTTCCGTAAGATAAGTATGAATTAGCAGGAAGTGAAATGTTATCTTTATCTCCCTTTATTATTTTATCTAAATAATTTTCATATCCATTTGTGGCTCTATATAATACAAATGAATTTTTTTGTATAGCTTGAAATTCTATATCTATTATAGATTTTATTATATTTTTAAACTCTTCATTTATTTGTATATTTCCACACTTGTTAATATTTGAAAGTTGATCAAAAATAGTTTTACAATCTTCTATGTTTATCTGTTTGTTATTTAAATTAATAAAATTTTTAAGATTTTCGATTATTAGATTATTAAGGCATGCATGTGTATTTATAACTATTTCGTCTTTATTAACAGGATATTCTGATTCATCAAAATCATAATGCTCGTCACCATTTTCAGTTGGCCGAAATATTTTTTGTAAATTGGGATCAGTTTGATAGTTAACGTAAAAAAACCATTCATAAAGAATAGTTGGTAGAAAAATAAGGCGAAGCTGCGGATTTATTTCTTTTAATTTTTGCTCAATAAAAGCTTGCTCATTTGATAAAAGATTATTTTTTTCTTGTTCGCAAAGCTGATTAAAGGCTTGATTATTATGCCAAGTGCAAACTGGAAATTGATAACTTAATAGAGTGTTATAAATTTGATTATACATTTCTCTTGGTGGAGCTTGAAGAGTTTGTCCGTCATTGAACACAATAATATATTCAGCGGGTGTGTAAGAAAAATAAATTAAAAATGCAGTGAATGCGTAAAAAAATTTTTTAAACGACATTATTAAGCCTCCATTTCATTTTAATAAAATATTATATTTACTTATTTATTGTATATAAATATCTTATTAAATAATTACAATTAGTCAAATTTTAATAAAAAATATTGAAAAATAGTTAAAATTTGATAATAAAACGTATTTTCACGGGTTTAAATTACAGAAAATATAAGTATCTATGTTGTTGAATTTATTTCAAAACTTTTCCCGTCATATGTGCCCAGAGAATTAGATCTAAGCGATCTAAAGGCATTTCAAAATTTTTTAAAATATTTTCTATATAAAAATATTTTTTTGGTGTAATAGTTTTTGGAATCTCTTTAATAAAATTATTTTGGTACAAAAATCTTAAAATGTGACGATCTATTATTGCAACATCATGATAACCAACGTTGCGCAAAAAGTGTGAGCCCTCTTTATAACCAAGACCCTTGATATTGTTTGCAAGAAAATTTCTAGCCTCAAAAATACCCATATTTTTTTCTATTTTTGTTACTATATCTTTAATTTGCATAAATTCACGTGCTAAAAAAATATATTTTGCTTTAGTATTATGAAATCGGTGTCCACGTTTTTTTATTATATAGGCGATTTCTGTTTGTGTTTTTTTTGAGAAACCTTCTTTGTCCATTTCAATTTGGATATTAATAGCTGTCTGAGCTTTTGAGTTTGCTGTGAGTAAGCAAAAACACAATTCGCTGAACCAGGTTATGTTATCTGCTTTATTAAGTTTTGCAAAAAATTTTAATTGAACGTCAATTTGATCTTTTAAATTTTGATCTAAATTTTTTAATATTTTTTCTAAAAGTTTTTTCATATTAATTATTATATTATTTTTACAATAATTTAATTTTTTTGTTTTGCTAATTAAATTCCATGTTTTATAATTATACGAGTCAATATATTTTACTTAAATTATTTTTTTTAACAAATAAGAAAGAGCAGTATGAATGGTAAATTTAATATAGCACAGAAAGATTTAATTTCGTTGTTATCTTCTATGCAACCTATTTGCAATAAACGTACAGCCCTAGATGTTACGGAATATATTCTTTTTCAAATAGCACCCAAAGAACTCATTTTAAAAGCTACAGATTTAGAAGTTAGCCTTCAATCAAACATTACAATATCTAGCGATTTATTAGATAATGTAGATTTTTTAATTTCAGGAAAAAGAATTTTTGAATTAGTTAAAGAATTGGAAGGTGAGATTGAGTTTACAATTCAAGATAATCAATTGAATTTAAAAGCAAGTGGAGTGGAGCTGGCACTAAATATAAGAGATAAAGAAGATTTTCCACCATTTCCTGAACGTATAGAAAATTTAATGCAAGTTGATTCTACCTTTTTACTTGATATGATTTCTAAAGTTGCATTCTTAATTCCACAAAGTAATTCGAATGCTGCACTAAATGGAATGCTTTTAGAATTTACAGATCAAGGTATGTGTATGGTAGCAACTGATGGACACAGGTTATCAAGAATAAAAACCGATAAATATAAGTTAGCAGAAGAAAAAAAATGGTTATTACCAAAAAGAGCAGTTTTAGAATTAAAAAAAATTTTAGAATCTACTTTGGTAGAATCAATTTTTTTAGGAGTTTGTGGAAATCAATTGGTCTTTTCTGGCACAAATTTTAATTTTTTTACAAAATTAATTTCTGATTCATTTCCTCATTATTTGCCTGTTTTACAAAAAGATGATTTTATGCCCGCTATTGTAGACAAAGAAGCCTTTTTAAAAACTTTAAAGAGAACGAGTTGTCTTTTAGGTGGTCAATTTCTTGCTACAGATTTTAGTTTTCAAAAAGATATAATATATGTAAGTTTACACAATAAAGAAGTTGGTAAACTAGATGAATCAGTTACATTACAAAATTTTACTGGAGATTCTTTTAAAAGCCAGTTTTATTCACCATACATGCTATCTGGTTTGCAAGTTTTTCCTCAAGAAAAACTACAGTTTTATATAAAGAGTAATACAAAGCCAATAATATTTGAGGCTCAAGAGGATAGTTATCAATTAACTTATCTTGTAATGCCGGTTTCTTCTACCCAGGGACAACAAGAACAAAATAATAATTAAGTATAATTGGGTAGGTAATTAAGTGTTTATTGATAGCATAAAAATAAAAAATTTTAGGTGCTTTAAAGATAATATTTTTTACTTTGATAAAAAATTTATTTTGTTGCAAGGTTTAAATGGAACCGGAAAAACAAGTATTTTGGAAGCAATTTATTATGCGTGTTATCTAAAATCTTTTAGAACAAGGCTAAATAAAGAATTATCTAATTTTGAAAGTGATCATTTTTTTTTGCAAGTTGATTTTAAAGAAGATGCAGGAGAACTTAACTCTATTAGCACAGGTTTTTCTGGTGATAATGGTAAATTAGTAAAATTTAATCAAAAACTGATTAATAGTTATAAAGAAATAATTTCTAGATTTAGAATTATAAGTGTAACTGAGGATGATTTATTACTTATAAATGGCTCGCCAGATTTTAGGCGAGCCTATTTAAATCAATCTTTATTTTTGTTGGATTTTAATTTTTTACAGAACTTGCGTAAATATAAACAGATTTTAGAAAATAGAAACAGTTTTTTATTTAAGAACAGCCCGTTATTGCTTTTAGGTCAAAAAAAAAATGAATTATTAATTTGGACAAAGCAATTGTGGGAGTATTCATGTTTGTTACAAAAAGCACGAATTAATTTTTTAACCGATGTGCAAATAGAAGTTAATAATTTATTAATAAATTATTTTAATTTTAATAAAGAATTTTTTAATAAAGATACCCAAGGAATTTTGCTTGATTACTTAGCTAAAAACCTAGATATATCTTTAGACTTTGATAATTTTTGGAATTTTTATTTGAAAAATTTATTAGAAAAAGAATGTAAATTTGGGAGAAGTTTTTTTGGTATTCATTTGGATGATTTTGTTATCAGTTTAAAAAATAAAAAATCACGAATGTTTGCATCCAGAGGTCAACAAAAACTAATATTGTTTTTGCTTAAAATCGTACAATTACAAATTTTGCAAAAAGATGGCGAAAAAGGCGTGCTTTTATTAGATGATTTTTTAACTGATTTTGACGAAGAAAAATTGGATTGTTGTTTAGATTTGTTAAAAAATATGAAAAATCAAGTTTTTTTTACTAGTCCTATAAGAACTTTTTTAGATTATAAAACACCTTTGATTAATGATTTACAGGTAATAAAGATTTGATTGACTTACTTTTAGAATGATCTATGATAGTTGCTCGGCTAAAATTTTTTAAAATAAATTTTTTCATTACTACTCTCCTTTTTGCATCATGTGGAAATTTTTTGCATGATGGAAAGTTTTTTCTCAGAAAACGATATTTATATTTATAATTGAAAAGAAAACGTCGAAAAATGTTTCTTTAAAATAAAATATATAAATTACTTGATTTTCTGTTGGAATTAGTTAAACTGATTTTACTTAGAGTGAATTAAGGGTGTCTTACCCCTAAAAATTTGTTGAATCTTTGTATTCTTTGAATGATACACAAAAAAGACATACAAAGAAGATACTTTTAAAGGCTTCATTACTACTCTCCTTTCTCCTTTTTTCCGCCACATGAGTACTCCTTGTGTGGCGGTTAATTTTTTTGTAGTTAAATCAGTATTTAATTTTTGTAAAATTTGTAAAAAATGATCAAATTATAAAAAAAAGGGCTATAATTTTCACAAAAAACACGAATTTTGTAATTTTTATGAAAGTTATAGCCGTATTAATATTAAAATTAAATTTTAATATTTTTTAACATAATAACCATTATCAGAAGCAATTTATTTTAATGCTTTAATGAGTCGTTCATATTCTTCGTATTCTTTTAATTGCTTTTCAATGTATCTTTCAAACTCTTCTATCTGTCTTTCGATGTAAGCTTTTTGTTCTTTTGTGATTTTTTGACCTTTAGAAATCTCTTCAAGCTCTGCTATTTGAGCATCAATATAAAATTCAAATTCTTTTAGTTGTTTATCCAAATAAGCCTTTTGGTGTTTAGTAATTCTTAGCGCTTTAGACAATTGTTCAAGCTCTTTTACATGTTTACCAATATATTCTTCAAGTGCTGCATATTCTTCAAGTTTTGCAAGCTCAGCTTTATTTATTTTTTTAATATTATTCATGAAGATCCCCTTTTTTTATATAAAATTATTAATTATTGCTGGTTCTCAAGATGAAATTATCTATTATTACCCTAGCAACTTTAATTACTAATAGTCAAACAAAATTATTTATTAAAAAATATATTAAAATTGTTTATTTAATAAATAATTTTGTTTTATTTTCCAAATGCCACAAATGCCTACAGCTAAAGCGTCCGTAACATCATTTTTCTCAATTTTCCCCAAATCATTTAATTTAGGAAACATAGAAAGCACCATCAACGCTACCTGTTCTTTTGCTGCTCCACCAAAGCCTGTAACTGCAATTTTTATTTCTCTTGGTGAAAATTCAAAAATAGATAATTTATTTTGGTCTGATAATAAATAAAGAATACCTCTTAAATACCCTAATTTTAAAAAAGTTTGTACATTTTTACCCAAAAACGGCGTTTCTAGAGCCAGTTGTCTAATTTGAAATTTATTAATTTTTTCTTTAAAAAAATCATAAAAACATCCTGCTCTTTCAGACAAATGTTTTTTCACGTCTAATTTTAGATATCCAAAATCTAAAACAAATGTTTTATTATTTTCTATTTTTAAAACAGAATATCCTGTGATATTAAAACCTGGATCAACGCCCAAAATTACGCATGGCTCCACCTTATCTCCCTTTAACTATTTTTTTAAAATTATTTACTTTTTTTTAATATTCTGTTGGGGCTATATCTTCAAAATGTGTAATTTCACCGTTAAAATTGATATGAAAATTACCTATCGGGCCATTTCTTTGTTTACCTATAATAATTTCTGTTAAATCAGGGTGATCTGTATCTGGATTATAAACAACATCACGATAAACAAAAAATATCACATCTCCATCTTGCTCTATTGCTCCAGATTCTCTTAAATCAGAAAGTAATGGTCGCTTATCCATTCGACTTTCTAATGAGCGAGATAACTGAGACAATGCAAGCACTGGAATATCTAACTCTTTTGCCAGGGCTTTTAAAGATCTTGAAATTTCTGAAATTTCTTGTGTTCTGTTTTCATGTTTTTTGTTAGAACTTAATAATTGTAAATAATCTATAATTAATAAATCTACATTAGAGCTAGATTTAAGTTTTCTGGCTTTTGCTCTTAATTCCAAAATATTAAGGCCAGGAGAATCATCCACATAAATTTTTGCTTCTGCTAGTCTTGCTGCAGTATTTGTTAATTCAACCCATTCATCAGAACTTACTAAAGCATTTCTTATTTTTTGATGAGGAATTTTTGATTCTGAAGAAAGCATTCTTAAAACAAGCTGTTCAGATGACATTTCTAAAGAAAAAACTCCAACCCCAAAACCAGCCTTCCATGCATTAAGACACATGTTTAAAGCTAATGCTGTTTTACCCATAGAAGGTCGCGCCGCTAAAATTAAAAGATCACCTTTTTGCATTCCACTAGTTATATTATCAAATGCAGCAAATCCTGAAGGAACGCCTGTAACGCCTTCTCTTGAACTTTTTATTTTTGCCAAATGTTGAAATGTTTTTTTCAATAAACTTTCAAACGGAACAAAATTAGAAGGTGCCAATTTATTAGAAATTTGAAAAATTTTTTTTTCTGCCGCATCTAAGACTGGTTCAATTTCTTCTAATTCTTGCCCATAACAGCTTGTTATGATATCAGTAGCAGATTGTATTAATTGTCTCAAAACAGACTTATCTTTAACAATTTTTGCGTGTTGAGTAATCATACCAATTGCAGGAATATCTTCCTGCAATTCTAATAAATACATCAATCCACCAACTTGTTCTAATTTCCCTATTTTTTCAAGTTCATCTTGTAAAACAACTAAATCAATTTTTTGATTGGCTTGAGCAAGATCAAAAATCACCTGATAAATAACAGAATTTGCATCATCATAAAAATCACTAGATTTAAGAGTATCTGTTACCAATGTCAAATTCTGACTGTTAAGTAAAATAGCGGCTAAAACAGCTCTTTCGGCCTCTTTACTATACGGTAAATTTTTACCTAAAAGTCTTTCTGTATGGTTATTTTTATTTTTAACCCAGTCTGTAAAAGCCTGTTGTTTTGGCATATTTTTATTTTCGATTTTTTATTTTAATTTCTCATTTTACTGGCTTATCGCAACAACTTTTAGTAAAAATTCAGGTTTTAATTTAGAAGAAAATTTTATAACAACAGGATAATCTCCAACATTACGAATAGCTTTAGGAAATTCTATCTGTTTTTTATTTATAACAATTTCTTTTTCTTTTAATAAATCAACAATTTCTTCTGGACTTACAGAACCGTATAATTTACCCCCATCATGGGCTTTCTTTTTGATGGTTAAATGCATATTTTTTATTCTTTCTGCCAACATTGCAGTTTTACTACTTAATACCTGTTTATCTGCTACTACCTTCTTTTCTTTAACTTTAAAAAACTCTAACTCTTGTTCTGTTATTTTTATTGCAAGTTTTCTTGGAATAAGAAAATTTGTAGCATAACCATCTGACACTTTTATTACCTGACCAGCCATTCCTATTTTTTCTACATCTTTTAACATATATACTTGCATTTTTTGCCTTTCTTAACTTGTTTGTTTTAACATGTTTTATTATTTTTAAAGATCTTATAAAGA
This sequence comes from Candidatus Babeliales bacterium, assembly GCA_041650475.1. GTDB lineage: Bacteria > Babelota > Babeliae > Babelales > UASB340 > JAIPGX01. Next base: position 88,741 of record JBAZLD010000004.1, read on the forward strand.
TTATCAGATTTTTTCTGGCCAGCCAACATATAAAATAGGTAAATCAAGTTTATAAGAAGTAAGAATTACAAAATTTTTCATAAGCTTTTTAAAATATGACATAAACCAGCTATCATTTACAAATAAAAATATCGTTAAATCTTTTTCTTTATTTTTCAATTTTTTTATTTTGTTTAAATTTAAGAAAAAAATTTCTGAACATATTATCGGTATTATTTTAAATTCATCAGAAATTTTAAAAAAAGTTAATTCTGTTGTTTTCGATCTAGAAAACTCAAGTTTGTTTTTTAAAAAATTTTTTCTTATTTTTAGGTTTTTTAGTGATTTGGGAGTTTTTTCTACAAGCTTTACACAATGTTTTTTGTCATAAAAATTTATTATGCGACATTGATTAATAAGATATACTGTCTGAAAAATTTTTTCTTGCCCCAATTTTTTATCTAATCTTTGTGATCCTAAAATCAATTGTGCATTAGATGGCAAAATAGAATCCCATAATTTTATTTGCTCTAAATTTTTATTTAAAAAAAATGGATATGTTGTCTCTGGGCCAACTATTATCAAATTTTCAAATTTATCTTTATATTCTTCTAAATTAAGATTCGCTAATTCATGATAAATATGTTGCCCTACCCTACATGCTGTCAAATTTTTATCAAAACAGTTCAAGGGTTTTAAATAAAATACTGGAGGCCCTACCTTAAATGCAAGCGACATTTTAAACGGGCACCAAGAAATCAATGGCAATATTGGATTTATAAATGGATACCCTTCTATTTTCCCAACAAACCAAATAGAGTAATTCGTTAAAAATAAAAAATAAATAAACAAACAAAACAAAAAAATTATTTTTTTTAAAATCTTATTTATAAAAAAATTTATGCAAATTTTTGTTACTAAAAAAAAACATGCAGTTAAAACTGAAACATATAATACGATAGCAATATATATTAAACTGATAAAAAAATAATTTATAAAAAATTTAGAAATTAATAACTCTAAAAACCAAACAAAATGCAAGCCATAGGCAATAAAACCCCACAAGAACCCTGTTGCAAAAAAAGTTAATCGTTTTCTTTGTAATAAAAAAATTTTATATAAAAAAATAAAAGAAAAAAATATTAAAAAAGCCAATTTTTCAGGTAAAAAAAAAGCTGCGCTAAAAAAAATTGCCGATAGTGTTGTTCTTAACAATAAATTCATTTTTTTGTACATCTTTTATTAGTAAACAACTTAATTTAAATAAAATTTTATTATTTTTATCTTGCAAAAAAGTACTTATAATAATCGCTTGATTATTATAGCTCTGTGAATTTTGCACTCTTTGTTGTTTTTTTTCTTTAATAACATTAGCAACAATTGTATAAGATCTAAGATTTTGTAAATAATTATCTTGGCTATTTTTAGCTAAATTTTCTACAATACTGTCTAAGTTTATATTAACAGGCTGTTTTGTTTTATAAATTTTTAAATAATAATTTTCAAAATTATTTTTAATTAAAAATAAACTGTAATTTAATAGCGCTTGGTTCAGATAAAAATTTTTATAATACTTCTCTTTCTGAGTTACTAAATCTAGAATAAGCCCCATTTTTTGCCAATAACAGAATACTAATAAGCTTAGCATAGAAGTAATCGTCATAACTAAAAGCAAAATATAACCTTTATTTTTTTTAATCATGATTTTTTAACTTTATATCAACTGCAACAAGCTTTCCTTTTTTTTTATCTAATTTAAATGCAAAATCAACAAAATTATAATTTATTACGCTTGAAATTTTTTTTAACCAATTCTTAGTAATAAAATTATACTCTCCCTCAATTCTTTTTATCCCATTTTTATCAAAGGAATAACCAACACAAACAACATACTCCTGTCCTGATTTATCTAATAATTTTTTACGAAAAACAAAATTTTGTTCGTCCCAATCTTGTAAATTCCAGCTAGCACTATATAAATCTCTTCTCAAAAGATCTAATACTATACTGTTTTTAATAATCAAATCATTTTTTTTATTATCAATAATTATTTTGTTTTGAATAGAAGAAAAATGGCTTAAAATTAAAATTGCAAAAAAAGAAGCCCCACCAACATATAAAAATAGTTCTATTAAAGAGAAAGCTTTTTGATTTAAAGTTTTAAACTGCAAGCTCTTCTCCTATAACTAATTTTATGCTACAAATTTGATCCGTTGGTTTGTTAATCAAAATTTTGCCTGAATCGGTAATTAATTTAAACTTGAACTTTTGTAAAATTAATAAATCTTTTTCTTGTATAGCATATTTTTCAGAATAAAATCTATATGTTTCGTTACAAGCTGAAATCTTTTTTTCTGTTTTGTTATCTTCTATATATTTTATCACATGCTCTAGTATTTCCAATTTTTTAGTAGCTAAATCCTTTAAATATATACTTAAAACCTGAAGTTTAGATATCGCTGTAAAAAAAATGACAAAAATCGCAATAGATATCAAAAATTCTATTAGTAAATAACCTCTTTTGTTTTTCATAAATTTATAGTAAAATTAAATTATATTAGATTATAAAAACTCTTTAATTATTTAATCATAAAATTGCATAATTTAATTAGTAAAAAAATAATTAATCAAAAAAAATAAATTTAAAGGGGCAAATCATGAGAAAAATAATTTTTCTAATTTATCTTTTTTTTATATTTTTTAACTTTAATGTAAAATGTTATAAAAATGCGCCAGAAAACCCAGATTCAGCAGCCGCATCCTCAGAAGAAGATTTTTTTGAAAAATTTTTTAAAGAACTTTTAAAAGAAACTGAAGAACAAGGATTAGATGAATCTTTAACACCCACGGGACAACCTTTACTTCCGTCCAAAATTCAACAAAAACCATTTGAACCAGAAGAAAAAGCCCAACCAATTATTACTGAAAAAAAATTAACTAAAGAAGAATATTTTTTACAATCCCCACAGGAAACACCATCAGTTACTAAGGAAAAGGGATTACAAGATAAAAAGAAAGGCGTAAAAACACCCAAAACCACAGAGACTCTTGTTAAAAAATTATCAAAAGAACGAAAAGAAGCTTTTAATTTTTATATCAATAAATTTGAAGATTCGTTAAAAAAATTAGAATCTAAAATTGATAGTCTTTTTACTCTCGATATTTTATTTAAAGAAGATTTAGAAAAAATAAATTACAAAAAAATTATAAATTCCATTAAAAAGGAACTTGGCCAAATTACTAGTAAAAGCACCCTGAGAAAAGCTTTCTTCTTACCAAGTCAAACAGAAACGAGAAAAAACATTTTTAATGCAATTAAAGAATTGGATAAAATAGGACTTCAAATAATAAAACAAGAAAAAAAGACTGAAGAAGAAATCGAAGAAGATATTATTAAAGAGCTTGAACGTTTGTCTGAAAAAAAACCGCTTAAAAAAAGCTTTACTTTTGATAAAAATTTGCAAACAAGTATTAAAAAATTAATCTCACAAAACTTAAAAAAAATTCAAGAAAATTTAGAAAAAATAAGCACTATTCCTGTTGTTAAAAAAGAATTAGAAGCAAAGAAAAAAGAAAAAGAAAAATTAGAAGCTCAAGCCGCAAAACGTCTTAAAGAGAAATATACTCCTGCTTATCAGCAACCTAAATACTACCCTGGGCACAAACGTCCAGAATATCCTTATGGTGGCTATGATAGTTTTCCAAGCAGTTATTATCCATCACAATACCCAAGCTATACAGAAAAACCAGAAACAAAGCCTTCTACAATTACCCCCACAGAAACAACAAAAGAAGATTCCGAAAAAAAAGACCGTAAATATATTGAAAAAGAAAAGGATACTATTCAAAAAATAAAAAACCTTATAGATAGCAATATAAAATTGCTATCTGAAGTGTTGACTGACAGTGCAAAAGATAACGATTTAGACAAAATTTTATCTCAAAAAAAATTAAGTAAGATTGTAAAAAATCTTCAAAAAATAGAAGTATTAAATGATAAATTTTCTAAAACTGAGCAAGAAAATATCTCTAAATCTCACGGTTATAATCAAGAAACTTTTGATGATTTGTTAAAAAAATTTATACCACTAGGTGTAAAATTAGCTAAAAATTTGATACCTAAAAAAGAAGAAGAAATTCATGCAATATTATCTTTATTAGAAAAAGAACCTGAATTAAGAGACAAAGAAGTAGCTAAATATGAAGAAGAACTCTTAAAAAGCTTAGATCGCGAAATTGTAGAAAATGGGTCACCGGAAGAAAAGCAAAAGCTATTTCGAGATTTACAAATTCTTATTAAGACAGAACCTGCTTCTGAATATATCTTTAAAAATTTAAGGGAAAAAGAGTTTGATCCTGATTCTGATGCTATTCAAAAATTTTTTCGCGAACAAAAACGTGAAAAAGCAAAACAAAGCAGTGATAGTGAAAAATTCAGAAAACTGCTGTATTCAGAAGAACAACAACCAGAACTTAAACCAGAAGCAGAATCGATTGAAACTCAAGAACAGGTCCCTCTAGCTCCTTTTGAGTGGGGGCCAGGTCACAGGTTGGGACGACCCTAACTCGAATAAATTTTGAATTTAATAATTTTGAAATTTAATACATTAAAACAAAAAAGAAGCCGGTTTTTAATCCGGCTTCTTTTTATAAACTAATTGTTTATTAAATCATTTTATTTTTTCTTTTTCAACTGTTTAGCTAAATTAGCACCCAATTTTATAACTGAATGAGCACTTAAAAGTAATGAAGCTAAGCCTCGTGATAGTGTAAATAGCCCAGGAGTTCCTGGAAAAAGCCCTAAACCAGCTGCAACTGATAATTTTAGAAATTCAGGGTGTCTTTTAAACAAGTTTTTAAACAAGTTTAGTCTATGAGAAAAACCATTTTTTAAAGATTGTTTACCAATTTTAAAAATTTTTTTAATGTCAGACTCTTTTGTGTTTGAACTATTCAATTTATAAAATCTTGAAAATCCAGGAAATTGAACAGTAGAAGTAGTTGCCTGTGGTATAGCAGTTGTCGAAGTCACAGTTGAATTTTGTGTTGTCACGGCTGTAGGTTGTGCTGTTACCGGGGTAACAGGAGCAATAATAGGAGAACTTTCTTCTTGATCCTCTTGAAACTCAGGTAAATCTATTTCTAATAAATCAGGATGATTAACTGATAATTCAGAGTTAGCAATAGGTGATTCAGGATTTAAATTTGGTGTATGCGCAGGAGTTGGAGTTCTTGAAACTACACCGCTGTGATCTTCTAATCCTGCAGCATTGCCGGTATCCGGATTATCAACCGGAGAATTTTCTTGAACTTCAGGATTAATTGTTGCTTCAGGGTTCAGTGTTGGGGTAAGAGGTGTAGGTACAGCGTCTGAAGAAAGAGTTGATGGTATGGGACAGAAATATCTTAAAAAATATGGTGTTTTAGTAGACCTAGTTCCATCTTCTTGCATAGCTTGTACATCACAAGAGAATGCAAAAAACCTAAAACTGTAGCAAAAAGTATTTTGTTTAACTTTTTCATAAAATAACCTCCGTTAAAAAAAATATTAAAATATAAAATTAAACGCTATTTATAATTAAAAATTAAATATTTTCAATTATAAATTAATATGACAAAATAAATCATACTTGTAAAATGCTGCCTACTTTTTACTTTTTTAGCATTTTTTCCAAATTTTCAGACAAAATGTTTTTATCCATTTCCCCAGGTTTAGCTAAAACATGAAGGCTATGGGCCTTAAAAGTTAGCTGAAAACCCACAAATTTGATGCAATTAGGGTAACAAAATAGAAAAATTGGCAAATCTATTGAACCATTTACTGGTACAACTTGTCGCTCAACTAAAATGATATTCATTAAAAAATTCAATAATTTTGGATTTTTTAATGCATCTAAAGATAAAAAAACCGCTTTTTCATTATATTTATCTGCTAATTCCTGAAACATATTTTTAGGGTTTTTTGTAGAATCATAAATTTTAATAATCATAGGTTTTGATGGAAATTTTGAGGTAATTGTTAAAAATTGAAGAAAATCATTAATTATGTAAACGTGACTTTTGTCTCCAGTTTCTCTTATTTCTTTTACTATTTTTTTATTATTTTTATTTTTCGCTATTTTAATAGACTTTTTGTTTTTTGGCAGTAAATTTTCAGATACTTTAAATAATTTCTCGGGCGGACCTTGATGTGAATTTAAAGGTCTAAATAAGATAAAAAAGAATAGGCTTAGATAGAATATTTTTAAAAAATTAATAATTTTTCTTTGAATAAAATTTTTAAACATACTAGCTCCCCCTAAAATTAGTTTTATTTATTAATTAATAATAAAATAAATACAGATAAATATTCAACATTAATATAAATTTAGATATAAGTTTAGAAGGTTCATTTTATGTTTTTTAAAAAAATTATTTTGTTATTTCTTTTTATTTTTTTACAGAATTTCCAAATTTTGGCTATGCAAAAACATGATCAACCTCAAAACATTGAACAAAAAAATTGTTCACAAAATATTCAAGATATGCAAGATATGCAAGACGCAAATGTTTTAAGTTCTTTACTAACAAACTTAAAAATACAAATATTGCTAGCTTATTTTATTACTATAACTATAAATTTTAATTACGAAGATTTTTACGAAGATTTTCTAAACGATATACTACCCGATGATATGGAGATTTTAAAAATAAAAAGTCGAGAAATAAATCAAAGATATTGTGACTTTTTTTTAAAACAAAAAGAAAATTGTGCACAAAGAATAAATCGTTACAAAAATATTTTAAGAAAAACACCACTAAAGCAATCTGATAAATATATAATCAAAAATATTTTAAAAAATATTAATAAAAATAAAAACTTTTATAAAGGTATAGCAAAAATATATTTTAATAAAAGACTATCTCTAATCTGCACTTCATACACATTCAAATTATTTAATGCTTTAAATAGAATTATTTTTTTTCAAAAAACTATACAGGAAAATCCTGAAATCAAAACAAACGAAATAACCAAAAAAGAGATTTTTAAAGAAGCTTTAGTTATAACAATAATATTAAACTCTTTAGGTAATACAAATTCTATTGATGACACAGAAATAAACAGAATGAACAAATTAATTTTAAATGCAAAACAATTTGAATTGCCTAGCAATATCATTAACGATATAAAATATATTGTAGAAGAAAATTATAAATTAATATCAAACTCTTTAGATATTGTAAAAAACTTAAATAATCGTGGTTTCTTAGGTCGTTGCATAAGCATTAGGACTGAAATATCTATTTTTATGATTGAAAATTACTTTCAAAACATAAACATAGAAAATTTATTAAAAATACAAAATTGGTTTTTTATAAATGCAAGAAATTTTGATCAAGATGATATAATAAAAAAAATTCAAGATCAAATCTTATAATGCAACAAGAACAATGCCTAGCTCTTTAGCCTTTTCAACAAAAATTTCTTGATCAGCAATAAAAGCCTGATCAGCATGCCAGGCTATAACCTTTACTTGTCCAGGTTTTATGTTTTCTAAAGTTTTTGGACCTAATGTAGGTAAATCATATTTTTTATTTTGATTTTTGTGAGCAGTCTTACAAATTATAAGATCGTTTTTTCCTAGTTCAATGCCTCGCTGAATACATTTATCCGTCCCCTCTATTGCCTCAACAGCAATAATCATTTTGTCTTTAACTAAGATGGTCTGGCCAATATCGCAAAAAGATATATTCGATGCAACTTGCATTCCAAAATCTATATTTTCTTGCAACTCTTTTGTAATTTTACCAATCAAAATACCCGGTTTTACAAAAAGTGATTGCATAATATCACTTTGTTTAAGAACTTCTATATTTTCTTTTTTTAAATAATTAATTAAACCCTCCATTATAGTTTTATCACTTCTACTTGCTAGTGAGGCAAGAAGTTTTAAACAAAGCCAATCAAATTTTAAATTTTTTAACAAATTGCTTTTATCAACTTTGCCAATAAATAATACATGTGTTGCTTTATTAGATTTTAATAAATCTTGAATTTTGCCAAGCTTAAAAAATTCTTGAGCATAAATTTTTGTATAATTTTGAACCACTTCTTTGATCTGTTCAAAATTATCTTGTGGAAATAAGCTTATTACAAAAAAATTTTTATTTTTTTCAATTAAGCTCTTACAAGCTTGCTTGGGTAAGCTGCCAGTGCCCGCTATAACAGCAATCATTTAATTGCGTCTCCAAAATTTCTTCTATCTTTAATGTTAAACTTAATGCAGATAAATCTTGTTGTGCATCAGATAATTGTTTTCCTGTTTTAATAGAATTTACAAAATTTTCAATTTCAAGTTTTAATGGATTATCTTTATAAACAAATAATCTTTCTATGGTACTTTCTTGTTTATATTTTAATTGATCTGATCCTATTTTTACACTATCGCTCGCAGATTTATGTATAGAAATATCTTGAGTTGTAAAATCTAATTTAATAAAAGAATTTTTTTGATGAATACACATGGTTCTTTGTTTGGTTTGAGATACACGACTTGAAACAATTTTAGCCAAAACACCATTTTGAAAAGTTATTATAACAGCAGCAATATCACTCAAATTTGTATTTATTCTGTTACCAATAACGCTAAAACTTTTTACTTGAGAATTAACCAAATTTAATAAAATATCTATATCATGAATCATAAGATCCATAATTACACTATCATTTTGAACTCTTTGAATAAAAGGGCCCATCCTGTGGCACTCAATTAAATATGGATCCTGAATTATTTTTTTTAATTCTTGAACAGCACCATTAAATCGTTCAACATGACCTATATGCAAAGCCAAGTTGTTTTTTTGTGCAATCTCAAAAAGTTCTTTAGCTTGTAATAAATTTTTAGTGATAGGTTTTTCAACCAAAACGTGCTTTTTATTTTCAAGACAATCTTTTGCAATTTTATAATGTAAATCAGTCGGAACTGCTATAATAAATGCATCAACTGAATTAAACAAATCCTTATAATTTTCTGTTTTAATTATATTTTCTATTTTTATTTTTTCCCAATTTTCTTTTTTTGTATCGGCAACACCAACAAGCTGAATATTAGGAATAAGTCTACAATTTGAAGCGTGATAACCCCCCATATGTCCTAGCCCAATTACACCAATTTTTAACATTTTTTCCCTTTAATTTTATTTAAATTTCAGATTTTTTACTGACTCCCCTAGAGCTATTTTCAATAAAATCTATAAATATTTTTACATAAGGATCTGTTGTCCAATATTGCTCAGATTCATTTTGCATAATCTCTTTAATTTGTTTTATTAAAAATTTATCTTGATAAAACAATTTTGCTACATGTTTTATGGCATTAATATTTTGTGAACTTAATCCAGCACGCTTCAATGCAACAATATTTAAACCAGTATATTGAGCAGGCAATCCTGCAAACATACAAAAAGGAGGAAGATCTTGTCTTATTGCACTATATGGTGTAAGAGCAACAAATTGACCTATTCTACAAAATTGGTGAGCTGCACAATTTGCCATCAAAAAGGCATTCTTTTCTACGTGCACATGACCACCCAAATTAACACTATTTATCAAAACAACATTATCTTCAAGGATAACATCATGAGCAATATGAGAATAACTCATTATATAACAATTATTTCCAATTTTGGTTGAACCATCAACATATTTTGATGCACCGATTGTTACAAATTCTCTAATTTGACAATTGTTTCCAATCTCTATCTGCCCCAAACTTTCTTTTGTATCTAAATTTTGAGCAGGAGAACCTATGGAAACTCCTGAATAAATTTTAGTTCCAGATTTTATTGTTATTTTACCTTGCAAAACACAAAAAGGCCCAATTTTTACATTATCTTCCAAAAACACATTTGGGCCTACTATAGAAGTTGGATGAACATAAGTTCCGCATAACTTAAAAAACGATTCTTCAAAAATTGAAGAATCGTTTTTTTTATTTTCGATAATATTCACGAAATTTATCCTGTTGAAATAATATGGTTGGGGTGGAAGGATTCGAACCTCCGTATGGCGGTACCAAAAACCGCTGCCTTACCACTTGGCGACACCCCAATTACCATTAAATAACTTGTATATTACAATATTTTTTTTAAAAGCTCAAATAGATTTTTATTAAAATCAGACAGATTTATTAAAATAAATTTTATTAAAATTAATCCGTACTTACAGCTTTTTTATATTCTTCTATTATTCGTTCTTCGATCATTTTTCTGGTTTCAGAATTTAAAGGATGCACTATGTCTTTAAAAGATCCATCTTTTTTTCTTCTTGAAGGCATAGAAACGAATAAACCTTTATTATCGCTTTTTATAATTTTCATATCTCTGACAATAAAACAATTGTCAAAAACCATAGTTGCGTAACCTTTTAATTTTCCTTCATTTGCCAGATATACTTTTACTTCTGTGATTTCCATGTATACTTCCTTAAGCTTAGTTTCAAAATAACCATCAGATGCCATTAATTTAATTTGTATATGCAGATTTGTCAATAATTTTACAATAAAAATTTATTTTTTTTCAGCTACTCTTAATTTTGCAGACCTAGAGGATGGATTTTGTTCTATTTCTGTCTTGCTTGCCGATATCGGTTTTTTTGTAATTATTTTTAGTTTTTCTTCATTTTGCCTAAAAAAATTTTTAACAATTCGATCTTCGAGTGAATGAAAACTTATACAAACAATTCTGCCGTTTTTGTTCAAAAAATTTATAGATTTTGATAAAAAAATTTCTATATTTTCAAGTTCTTTGTTAACAAAAATTCTTAACGCCTGAAATACTTTTGTTGCTGGATGTATTCTAAATTTTCTAAAACCCGGAGTAATATTTTCTATTAATTCTGCCAACTGCCTGCTAGTAATAAATTTTCTTCTTTTTCTGTATTCTAAAATCGCACGTGCAATTTTTTTTGCCCTCCTTTCTTCTCCATAATTAAAAAAAATATCGCTTAATTCACGTTCTGTAAATCCATTAATAACATCGCTAGCTTTAATATGTTGGTGTGCTTGAGACATTCTCATATCAAGAGGAGAATCAATATTAAAAGAGAATCCTTCTTTTTTTTGAATTTGATATTGAGAAGTTCCAAAATCAGCTAAAATTCCATCTACAAATTCAATTTTCTCTTTTTTTAATAATCTATCTATTAATGCAAAATTTCCCCATAAAATTTTTACCCTATCACCATATTTTTCTTTTAATTTTGGGGCATTAATATCTATCGCGGCCTTATCCCAATCTAAAGCAATAACTTTGCATGTTGAATTTTGTTCCAAGATGGCACCAGTATGTCCTCCACCTCCAAACGTCACATCTAAATATGTTTTATTTTCTTCGATATTTAAATTTTCAATAACTTCATTTAATAAAACCGATTTGTGATAAATATTATTCATTTTTTTATTTTCAATTGTTTTGATGTTGTATTCTTAATCGCTATTCTATAATCAAAAATATCACCAACTATTCCATACTTTTCTATACCTAAAACAATTTTTTTATCTTTCAACAAAAATAATGGTCCAATAAACAATTTTTTGTGCTCCTTTAATAATTCATAAGTGCTATCTAAAGCTTCCTCTTTTTCATTTTCATCAAAAATCGCTAAATAACCAAATATATTAAATATATCTTCTTCTTTATAAACTTTTTGAACAATTGTATCAATATCAACAATTGCAGATTGGTCCTTTTCAATCCTTATAACTGGCGTTTTTGCATATTGCCAAATAGGTTTATTTTCTTTTTTTTGATATGAAAAGCAAGTTAACCAAATAGGCTTTCCGGTCTTATTTTCTACCAAAAAATCTACCTCACTTTTTATTAATGTTTCTTTTTGATCGGGAATTAAATTTTCTAAATCATAATCTAATGAATAATCTTTAAAACCATATCTTTCTACTTTTATGGCAACTTTTTTATTTTTTAGCTTATATATTAAGTTAAGATCTATTTTATGTTTCTCATCTAAAAGTTCAAAAATACTATCTTGGGCTTCTTTTTCTGTCGCAAAGACAGCCAAATACCCATAAATATTTTTGCGAATCAAAACATCTGGAACCACATCAAGATCTATAATAACCTTTTGGCTATCTTCAATTTTATATACTTTTGACTTATCCCATCTCCAACGCGTAAAAGGTTCCGTTTGCATATAATAAAAACATGTCACAAAGATAGTTCTGCCTGTTTTATTTTTAACCATAAAATCTAAAATATCTTCTTCTTTTAATGTTATGCTTTTATTATTTTTGCCAGAATCAAACTGGGAATTTTTTACACACCCAACAAAAAATAATTGTATAAAAACAATAAAGATTACGCTTAATATAAAAAATATCTTTTTAAATTTCATATTTACCCTTACTTATAATTTTTTAAGCATACTCTAAATTAACTTGTAAGTATTCTTTGTTCAAGATCTTTTAATTTTTGTTCTAAAGAAGGGTCTTGTTTCAAGTTACCTTCTACTTTTGATACCGAATGCAAGACAGTAGAATGATCACGATTTCCAACAAATTCACCGATTGATTGCAAAGAACAAAAAGATAACTTTTTCATCATATAAAAAGTTATTTGTCTTATGTTGGCAATATCCTGATTTCTTTTTTTTGATTTCAAATCGTTAATAGATATTTTATAATTTTTTGAAACAATTTTTAAAATCTTATCAAGCATAACCCCCTCTTTTTTTCCCTCATCAATATTCAAAAGTATTTTTTGAGCCATTTCAAGTGTTATTTTCTTATTAGTTAATGTTGCAAACGCACCAACCCTTATAAGAGCCCCTTCAAGTTCTCTTATATTAGAAGTAATTTTTTGTGCAATAAAATTTGCAACATCTTGAGATAAATAAATCGAATGCAATTCAGCTTTTTTTTGTAAAATTGCTATTTTTGTTTCAAGATCAGGTGTTTGAATATCCGCTATAAGCCCCCATTCAAGACGGGATTTTAATCTATTTTGTAATCCTGTTATCTCATTTGGAAAAGTATCACTCGAAAGAATTATTTGTTTCTTTTGTTCATGAAGAAGATTAAATATATGAAAAAATATTTCTTGAGTTTGTTCTTTGTTCGATAAAAATTGCACATCATCTAATAATAACAAATCTAATTTTGTATATTTTTCTTTAAAAATATTTGTTTTATCATATCTAATTGAATTAATAAATTCCGTTGTAAATCTATCTGTAGTTTGATAACTAACGGCATAATTAGGATTATTTTTTCTGACCTCATTTACAATGGCATGCATAAGATGCGTTTTGCCAAGACCAGTTCCTCCGTAAATTAAAAGTGGATTATAAACATTACCTAAGTTTCGGCATATTGCCCAAGATGCTGCATGTGCAAGAGAGTTATTGGGTCCAACAATAAAAGAATCGAAAGTATATGAATCATTAAAATTTTGAATCTCTTTTTTTCTAAAAACTCTATTATTTGAAATGTAAGAGTTTTTTTTTAATACAATAGAATTATTTTTATTAAAATTATTTTCTTTAAAAGCAACGTTTTGTTTTAAACTCGATGCTGGAATTATATCTCTAGCAATTTGATTTTCTTTAAAAAAACATGTTTTTGTTTCTATTTTTTCATTTTTATCACAAGTAATAATAATATTATTTTCTTGACCATTTAATAATCTTTTTAAATGTGTTTTTGTAAGATTAATATAGTGTTTTTGAATCCAATCACAAACAAACTGATTTGGTGCTTGCAAAAAAACAGTTTTATCTTGTGCACTAAATTCTTTTAATACAAGAATTTTAAACCAGGTCTCTAAAACCTGCGTTCCAGCTTCTTCCTTGATAATTTTTAAAAATTCTTCCCAAATCAATTGCAATTTAAACCTCAGTTTTATTAATTTAGAACCAATTAAATATTAGTTTAATTATAATTTATCTTAAAAGGAATTTTTCTTGAATACAAAATATATTTTTTTTATTTTAATAATTTTTTTTTGTTGTTGTGGTAAAAAAAATAATACAAAATTAGCTCAAAATTATTACAAGTTAAGTATTTTAGAATTGGGAGATCACCCTAAAGATCAAAATTATAAAAAATCACTAGAATTTATAAATAAAGCAATAGAGCAAAAATTTAAGCCGGAATATTTAGCTTTTAAAGCAACCCTACTTTTCAAGATTAATAAAATAGAAGAAGGTTTAAAGATTTTTGATCAAGCCATAGAATTAAAACCAGAGCCTCAATTATATACCGAAATTCTAAACAATAAAGCTTGTTTATTAGCACAAGCTGGAATAAAAAGTAATAGTTCTCAAAAGCTAGAAAAAGCACTTAAAATTTGGCACGATTTAAAAGAAAATAAAGATTATCAAACCCCGGAAGTTGCTTTAGTTAATATGGGGCTTTTACATATATCTCAACAAAATCTTGAAAAAGCAAAAAATTGTTATATTGATGCTATTAATTTCTCTCCTAATTATCTAGATGCACACTATTTTTTAGCTCTATCTGCTTATAAATTAAAAGATTTTGAATTAGCAAAAAAAGAAATTTCTACTATTCTATTTCTAAATCAAGAACACCAAGGAGCAAAAGAATTAAATGCAATTTTATTATCTAAAAACGATTAAAAAATTGGGAATTTTAGGGTGCATAAGTTACTTTAAAACAAAATTTTATAGAACAAAATTTACTTATATTTACAAAAATAAAAATTTGAAAAAAATTAATTTTGATATTTTTAAATTTAAGCAAAAAGATTTTGTTAGTAAAATTTTAAATTCTGAAAAATTTCAAAATAGCCTGCACCCAAAATATAAAAATAAATTTTATATTTTAAAACAAGCAGATCTTGCTTGTTCTAATTGCTTTGATTTATTAGGCTCAGGACCCAAATGTTTTGAAAAAAACAATATTAATTGGCAACATGATTTTAAACTAAATCTCAATTTAAAAGATTATAATTTTGATATAAAAATTCCCTGGGAACTTTCAAGATTCCAGCAAATATATTTTTTAGGCAGAGCTTATCAAATAACAAATAATCAAAAATATGCACAAACTTTTTATGACCAAGTTTTAGATTGGCTTGATAAAAATCCCTGTTTTTCTGGAGTAAATTGGACATGCCCAATGGAAGCTGCAATTCGAGCTATAAATTTTATTTGGGGTTTTTATTTTTTTAAAGATTCACAAATTCTAGATGATAATTTTAATCAAAAATTAATAAACTCTTTGTATTATCATGCAATATATCTAAAAAATAATTGGGAAAATTGGGGGCAAACAAATAATCATTACTTATCAGATTTAATTGGCTATTTTTACTTATGTTGTTTTTTTGATTTTTTAAAAAATTTTGAAAATCAAAAACTTAAAATATTTAAAAAAATTTTAAAAGAATTTGATAAACAAATTTTTCCTGATAGTACAAGCTATGAAGGAAGCACAAGTTATCACAAACTTGTAACCGAAATTTTTTTGCATTTTTATTTGTTATGTAAAATAGAAAATTTAGATTTAAATGAAAGTTTTATACAAAAATTTGAAAAAATGCAAAATTTTATAAGTAATTGCTCGGATCAAAAAAATAATTTTGTGCAGATTGGCGATAATGACAGCGGCAAAATTTTAACCAACTTTTTCGTGATAAACACGAAAAAGCCTTCTATAAACTTTTTTCACTATCCCAATTTCGGGCTTTCTATAATAAAAGCTCAAAATACACACTTAACATTCAGGCACCCTACATTTAATATAAAACAACCAAGTGGGCATTTTCATCATGATTCTTTGTCTATAACATTATCTGTAAATGGGCAACCTATTTTTGTTGACCCAGGAAGTTATATTTATACAGCAAATCCTGAATGGCGAAAATTTATGCAATCAAGTGGAAATCACAACAGTTTTTTTATAAAAAATAATCAAGAAACTAATTTTGTACCAAAAGATCTTTTTCAATTATCAAAAGAAACGCAAAAAGATACGGCCCTAATAAAAAAAATTAATAATTTAATTATCATAAAAAATTATTATCAAGTAAAATTGCCCAATAATTTAATTTCAAGATTTTACAGAAAAATTATTTTTAAAGAAAATTTTTTAGTAATAAAAGATTGGGTTGAAAATCTTAATATTGCAACACCCTGCTACTGGAATTTTTTGTTCTCACCAAAACTAAAAATACTTAGAAAAGATAAAAATAAATTTTTAATAAAAAAAAAGAAATCAATAACGCAAGAAAATATAGAAAATTCAAAAAATTTTTTAATTATGTTAAAATCAAATATAAACTTTGAGCCAAAAACTGGTTATTATTCTCCATCATACGGTAAAATAAAAAGCTGTACCAAACTTGAAAGTTCAACAAATTTTGTCAAAAATCAAAAAATTATATACCACAAAATCCTAATAAAGTAGCAAAATTAGATAATAATTTACTTCTCCAATCGTCTATAGCCTTTTCGCTTTTTTCGAATATCAAAATACCATGATTTCCATGCTTCATATCCCAAGAAAAAAATTCCGGTTTTTTCATTCCTAAAATTTTGCCTAAATCCTTTATATCTTCAGTTTTGTATAAATCAATATCTTTTCTTTTCAAGCTATCTTTTAAAAAATTTTTAACATCATTATAAAATTGAGCCTTTTTCATATCATCTTTGAAAGTAAATGGATTCATCCACAAATCTTGTTTGTGATGACAGCAATCTTGATCGCAAAAACCTGAAACACCCAAAAGATGATTAAAATCAGGATTGTCTATCAGATATGTTGCTTTTTTAAGGCCAAAACAATCTTCATGACAAAGTTCATGTAAGATCATATCAGAAAGACCTTCAACATCATGATATTTTTGAACTTTTCCTAACAACTGTGATATGTGACTTGCTAATTCGTAATCATTATTTGCAAAGCCATCACTTGCATAAATATTTTTGTTTTTCATACTAGCCTCTCCCTTTTTGTATAATAAAACAGAATTTACTTATATTTTAAATTTAACTTTTTTTTGTTGTTCAGACAAGAAAACGAAAAATTTAACAATATTAAGCCCGAAGAGTCTAAATTTTATTTACGCAAATTAAACAGATTTATATTTACATGAATTTACATAGACAATTCTTTTACAAGATTCAAAAGTCCAACACCCCTTGATGCCTTTACTAAAATTAAAGGTTTTTTTTCAGAATAAGTTTGCAATAACTTTTCCAAACGGTCTTTAGCACTTTGCCAATCTATTGCAAAATCAATTTTGATTGTAACTGGCAAAGTTTTTGCAGCAATTTTTGCTAAATTACCAACCAAAATAACATGATCAACATTTAAAGCTTTACAAAACATTTTGCCAAGTTGTCTATGCCAATAAACTTGTTTTTCGCCTAACTCTAACATGTCACCAATGACTGCAATCCTTGGACCATCACATGACATTTTGCCAAATGCAAAAATTGCCATCTTCATACTTTCTGGACTCGCATTATAACAATCACTAATAAGAACACCGCTATTTTGTTTTAAAATTTTCTTTTCAAAACGGTTTTCAAAAGAATTATAAGTCTGCAAACCTGAAATTATATAATTTATGTCTATATTCAAAAATTGCGCAACGCTACTTGCAGCCAAAGCATTATTTACTAAACCAGGGTGATTGTTGTTCATAGTTATTTTATAATTTTTCTTATAAATTTTTAAAATAAATTTTAAAGAATCCGGCAAAATAGTAATTTTTCTTGCTTGTATATGATTTTTTGTTTTTATTCCAAATTTAATAATCGGATAACTATGATTAAAACTACATAATTGAGGTTGATCTCCACACACAAATCCAACTTCACTAAATTTAAAATATTTAAAAATTTTTAGTTTTTCTCTACAAATACTTGCAATATCACCTAAACCTTGAGCATGGGCAAATGCAATGCGTGTAACGACCGCCATATTTGGTCTTAAAATATCAACAAGCTCATCCATTTCACCAATATTATTAATTCCAAGTTCAAAAATTGCTAATTTATCAGATTTTTTCATATTCAAAATATTTAAACTCAAACCAATTAAATTATTTTGATTTTTAAAAGAAATATAAGCTGAAATCTGTGCACAATTTAATATATTTTTTAAAATTTCTTTTGTAGAAGTTTTGCCTATAGAACCTGTTATACCTATCACTGGATAATCAAATCTTTGTCTGTAATTTTTAGCTAACTCAGCTAGTGCCTTTAAACTATTTTCAACTTTTATAATAAGTTTATTTTCTAATTTTTCTTTATGTATTTTTTTTAAAAAATTTTCTTTTGATTTTTCTATTATTAAACCAATCGCCCCATTATCAAGAGCAGATTCCAAAAAATCATGTCCATCAAATTTATCACCCTGTAACGCTAGAAAAATTTGATCTGTTTTTACAACTCTAGAATCTATGGTTATCCCTGCAATATTTTTGTTATCAAAAATATTATCGTTAATTTTTTCTGAATTTGGTAATGCGTATCTTAAAAAATGGATATTTATGCTCATGTTTTTATAACTTTCTAAAATAAAAATAAATTAGATTTTTAATCTAGCAAAAAAAGCATAATCAATAAATAAAATTTTATCTAATAACTTTTCTTGGTTTACTACCTTGCGCAGGAGCAATTATTCCATCGGCTTCTAATTTTTCTATAATGCGCGCAGAACGATTAAAACCAATTCTATATTGACGTTGTAACATAGAAATAGAAATTTCGTCCTGTTTTTTTAGAAATTCTAGAACTTGAGAATAAATCTCATCTTGAAAATCTTCTACTGATTGTGTGGTTTGTTTTATTAAAATTTCATCTAAATTTAAATATTTTGCTTTTTCCTGTTCTTTAAGGTGTTTTGTAAGTTTTTCAATCTGTTTATCAGAAATATATGCACCATGGATTCTTATCAAATCAGAAGATCCAGAATTCATATAAAGCATATCACCACGCCCAAGAAGTTTTTCAGCACCAGCAGAATCTATAATTGTTCTTGAATCAATTTTGCTAGAAACTCTAAATGCTATTCTGCTTGGAAAATTAACCTTTATTAAACCTGTTATAACATCAACCGATGGACGCTGCGTTGCAACAATCATATGAATCCCAGCAGCTCTTGCCATTTGGGCAATTCTTGTTATTTGAATTTCTATTTCTTTTCCTGCAACCATCATCAAATCTGCTAGCTCATCTATCATCAAAACTATTAAAGGCATAGTTTTTAAATCTTGAGAATCTTTTGCCAAATTATTGTATTCAATAATATTTTTTACACCATTTTGTGCCATCTTGTCATATCGCTCTTCCATCTCTTGAACCAGCCATTTTAAAACAGGAGCAGCGCTTCTTGGATTTGTAATTATTGGAAACAATAAGTGTGGGATATCTGCATATGGGCAAAATTCTAATCTTTTTGGATCAATCAAAATTAACTTCAGCTGATCGGGTCTTAACTTGCAAAGTAAACTTGCAAGCATAACATTCATTCCTACAGATTTTCCTGAACCGGTAGACCCGGCAACTAATAAATGTGGCATACTAACAAGATCGCCAATAACAGTTTTTCCAACAACATCAACGCCTAACCCTAATGGTAACTTAGCATTCGATTGCAAAAACTCTTCGCTTAACATAATATCCTGTAATAAAACATTTTGTCTTTTTTGATTAGCAATTTCAAAACCAACTACACTTTTACCAGGGATTGGTGCAACAATTCTAATACTAAGCGCAGTAAGCGCCATTGCAAGGTCATCTTCTAAAGATACTATTTTGCTAATTTTGCTATCAATTTCAGGTTTGTATTCGTATAAAGTTATTACTGGTCCCGGTTTTATTGCAACAACTTTACCCTTAATGCCAAAATGTTTTAATTTTTCTTCTAATTTTTCAGCTCTTTTTGAACTTTCTTC
Organism: Candidatus Babeliales bacterium; assembly: GCA_041650475.1. GTDB lineage: Bacteria > Babelota > Babeliae > Babelales > UASB340 > JAIPGX01. The sequence goes on from JBAZLD010000004.1 coordinate 108,646, forward strand.
TTGCAATTCACTCACTTCTCTCTGACTTTGTTTGGCTTCTTGAAACATGTTTACATTCGGCAAATTATAGATATTTTTTTGCTCTATAGGTGCTTGTTTTTTATCCTGCTCAGAAAAATTTAAATAAATATTTTGATCTTGCACAAGCTCTTGTTCTGTTTTATTATTTTCAATTTTATTAGCTAAATCCTGTAAATGTTGCAAAGCTTGTAGTTCTTGCAAAGCATTTTCTTGATATATAATCAAACTATTTTCTTTTTCTAATTTTTTATTTCTTTTATCTTTTATTTTATTAAACAATAATTTAATTTTTTCTTTTAAAAATTTAAATAAAAAAACAAATAATTTTCTTGCTAAATTTAAAAATTTCATAAAAACAAATTTTAATAATTCATAAGTTTTTAAAGCCAAAAATTTTAATGTTTTATATGTAAACTCAAAAATTGTTTTAAAAAAATTTACAAAAGAGATCTTAAAGAGCACCATCAAGCTCGCCCAGACAAAAATTAGCAATAAAATGTTCAAACCAACAGGCCCAAAAAATTTAGAAATTATTTTTAAAAAGCTGTTTCCAATAAAGCCTCCTGGGTAGCTTTGAGTAAAATCTAAATTAAAATATCTAAAAAAAGTTGTAAAACTTATTAATAAAAGTACAAAAGCAAAAATGCTAAAAATTTCTTTTTTTATATTTTTTGCAAAAATCAAAATGTAAGAAAAAAAACTTAAAAATATTAAAAATAGATATGATACACTTCCAAACAAATACATAGTAAGAGCTGACAAATTTGCCCCTAAAACACCGCACCAATTTATGATTTGTTTTTGATCCGTAGAAAAATAAAATAAAGAATTATCTGTTATATTATATGATACTAAAGATAGTAAGAAAAAAATAGAAAAAATGCTTAATAAAAAGCCAAAAAATTCTCTTTTATAATTTAGAAAATTATTATTTTTACGTCTCATAAACTCTCCCCCAAATAAATTTTTTATAAAATTTAAAACATTATAAAAATTAAAATCAAAATTGGGATTAACATATAAAAAGCAATAAATCCTAACTTTTTATTTATAGCAAGTTTTTGCATAAATAATAAAGCAAAAAAAGAAATTATGGTTGCAACTATAAAAGTTAGGCAAGTTTTTAAATCAAATAAATTTTGCCAACCCGAAAATTTTGTCATTTTAAAAAAACCTAAAAAAAATGCTGGAACTATTAATGGTATTTCAATTAAAAAGCTTGTTTGAAATGCCCTTCTTGGAGTAAAACCTAACCAATAAGCTAAAACATAGGTGCTCGCAAATCTAGAAACTCCAGGCACAATAAGAGCAAAACCCTGAATTAAACCTAAAAAAATATATTTTTTAAAATAACTGCTTTTTTTTATAAAAATATTCTTTTTAAAAAATAAAGATATTAGCAAAAGCGCCGTTAAACAAAATCCAAGCAACAAAATAAAATTATTATTTTTTAAATTAATAAATTTATCTAAGATCCAAAAACAAGAAGTAATTGCACTTGTTATAAATAGATATAAAAATAATTTTAAAAAAATATTTAAAAAATTTTTGTAACTATCTTTTTTTCTAAAATTTTTGTTAAAAACCCCATGAATTAAATTAAAAATTGGCGCTGTCCAATTTTTGTAAAAAATCAAACCAATTATCAAAATCGTTGGGCCGTGTAAAAAGTGATCAAAAAAATCTGGTAATTGCAAATTTGTTTTGTACCCAAATTTTGTAAAAATCTTTTCTATTAATAAAACATGGCCTGAACTACTAACAGGAAATGATTCGATTACAATTTGAAAAAATACTATAAATAAAAACAACGACATAAAAAATCCTAAATCGAAATAATCAATTTACCCCAAAAAGCATAATTTTCAATTTCATGATTTGCTGTTGCAAATTCATAAGATGCACCTAACCCTAAACTTGCTGGCGTTTTAAATATACTAAATTTATAACCAAAGCCACCAAAAATTTTATTTGTAAATTGTGATGGTGTTGCTGCACCAGAAACATCAAAATTATCCTGATCAAGTTTAAGCAAAGCTGTATTAATATCAAAACCATCAACAGGGATTGTTTGTGCTTCATTCAATATGCCGTAAGTATTATCTTGCCAATTTTTTAAAACTACAGATTCTTTTTCTTTATAATACCCCTCATAGCCCAAATCGATTAAAAATCTTCCAGATTTAAAATTAAAAATTATAAGGCCATCAACTTCATTGCCAGGTCTAACTGATACTTTTTGAGTCAAAACATTGGCGGCCGGAAAAACTGATATATTTGGCAATTGCCCATTTTTTGCTGTTAAATAGTAATGCATCATGGGCAAATTCATAGAACCTAAAATTTTTTTTACGGGAACAGTTCTATATTCAGAACTTTCCACAGAATATTTTTGACTAAATGCAAAAATCAATTTCCCTTCATGTTTCGTTCTTCGCCAAATTTGACATGATGCATCAAAACCCCACCCTATTGCAAAATGCCCACCATTGCCATAAATTGGTTCAAAAAGATATTCGCCTCTTGTTGTATTGCCAGTAGGACAACTTGCTAAAACATCAACAAAAAAATGTGTTTTTTTATTTTTTAAGAATTTATAACCTAAACTAAAATCAAGATTTGCAAACCCAATTTTTGATTTTTTGCCTTTAATTTTTGCCTTCTCAAGTGGCGCTTGCGGGGTTATTGGCATAGAAGTCCGAACAAATTTACCTGCAAAAAATTCACTCAAATTTGCACCCCTAGAATCTGTAGTCTCTTGCAAAATTTTCATATGCAAATTATTTGATACATAAACAAATGGAGAAGATATTTTAACAAAAAATTTTTTACCAATATTTTGAAAAAGATCTAATCTAATCCCAGCCATTTCCTGTTCAGTATCAAAAACTACTTTTCCTGATGGGCTTGTTGATCTATCTGCAAGTTGATTATAAAACATATAAAGATTCGAAATATCATTTAATGCGCTACCTCCAACTGTAAAACTATTTTTACCATTAATACTAAAATATTTGCCAACATTTACTCCTTTATCTTGGTCTTGATAAAAGCCGGTTGCTTGAATATGCGTTTTTTGTTTATTTTCTATATTAAAAATATGATCATGATACACAGAAAGTTCTAATGCTAGATTTGAACCCTGTGGTCTTGGCATTAAAAATGTTTTATTTGTATGTGTAGTAGCAGAAATTTCGCAATTTTTTTGTGAAAACAAAAAAAATAAAATTAAAATTAATTTTTTAAATTTAGAATTCATAGAAATAGCTTCTCCTAATTTTTAAAAGAAAATTTTAAAAAATATTTCTTAATAAATATATAACAAAATTTAAATAATTATAATTTGATTACGAATTGCAAAAATTGATTTAATTAAATTTTTTAACCTAGCACACGCTAGGTTCTAACTCACTGTTAACTGCACGAAACGCGCAGTTAATTCAGGCTTCGCATAAAGCTACGCCGAATAGGTTTGACTTTAATCTATTTAACGCGAACTCAATAATTAAAAATTAAATTTTAATGCGCGGGGCACCAGCGTTGCTTCGCCCAGCGCTACCATAAGTTGGCCTGCATTGCAGGCAAAGTAATTAATTTTTAAAACATCAAATATTATTTTATAATTAT
>JBAZLD010000005.1:0-88036 GCA_041650475.1 Candidatus Babeliales bacterium
AAAATATAAAAACAAATAAACAACTTTGTGAAAAAATTTCTAACCTTTTATTATCAAATACTGACGATAAATTTTATCTATCCCAATTTTTAAATCAAATTCCATCTGAATTTTTTAAAAATTATTTCTGCAATAAAATAAAAAATATTCTTGAACGTACAAAAATTAATGAAAATTTTAAGCTAACCCCAAATTTAAAAATTTTGCTTTCTCCTAAAATATTTTTAAGGTTCTTACTTGTTTTACATGAAAAAAACTTAGAACTACCATTTTTAAATAAATTATCATCACCTGTTACAAACAATCTATTAGAAAATTATGATCTTGCTCTTGCTCAAGCTTTGCTTTGTATAAATAATCACGAAAAAAAAGATAACATTTTAAGTCAACTTGGTATTATTGGAGGTGAAGCAATAATAAACAATGCAAAAGCCAATAAAAAATTAGATTTATTAAATAAAGATTTAGGAAATTCTGATAATTTAAATAAATTTTTGTTTTACATCGCAAGTGCACAAATTTTAAATGTTAAAATTTTACATTTATCTAATAACAATCTAACAAGTTTACCTGCTGAGATTCGTAATTTAACTAGTCTTATAGCTTTATATTTAGATAACAACAAACTCACAAGCTTACCTTCTGAGATTCGTAATTTAACTAATCTTAAAGATTTATATTTAAATGGGAACAAACTCACAAGTTTACCAGATGAATTTTGTAATTTAACTAGTCTTACAAAATTAAATTTAAGTGTTAACAATCTCACAAGTTTACCTGTTGAAATTGGTTATTTAACTAGTCTTACAGAGTTAAGTTTAGGTAATAACGAACTCATAAGTTTACCTGTTGAAATTGGTAAATTAACTAGTCTTAAATATTTATATTTAGCTGATAACAAACTCACAAGTTTACCTGCTGAAATTGGTAATTTAATTAATCTTACATTTTTATATTTAAATCATAACGAACTCATAAGTTTACCTGTTGAAATTGGTAAATTAACTAATCTTACATTTTTATATTTAAATCATAACGAACTCACAAGTTTACCTGCTGAAATTGTTAAATTAACTCGTCTTAAATATTTATATTTATATGGGAACAATCTCACAAGTTTACCTGCTGAGATGCATAATTTATCAAATCTTAATTTACACGGGGTTTAAAATGAAACTTTTTAAAAATATTTTTTTAGCTCTTTTACTTCTAACATCTCTAGATTTAACGCAAACCTTTGCAATGGAACCAGATCCAAATGAAGAAAATTTGGCACAAATGGGACAAATTGAACAAGAAAGGCTTTCTGGTTCAAAACGAGGCCGAGAAGAATCTGATGATTCTAATAAAAGAAGACGTGCTTCTCATGACGATGATGATGAAGAATCTGATGATGATTCTGATTCAGTAAATATTGTCCCAGAAGCGCCTATTGAAAAAAAATTTATTTTGGAATGTGAAGATGCGGAATCTAAAATAACTTTAGAAATACCCAAGAATATTGCTAATCAATCTTTAATGTTAGGTTCAATTATAAATTCAAATTTTAAAGAATCTGTCGAAAGTTTTTTAGATGTTAGTCAAATAACTAATCCTGATACTATTTTTATATTGAATAAACTCATTAAGCTTGCTTATCAAACAGCCCAATCTCAAGATACTGTTGATTTAAAAAGTATTATTCAAGTATTACATAATGAAATTTACAAAATTTTTGATACAGAACAAATAAATGATTTCAAAAATATTGCTGATTATTTTCAAATCCCGTTAATACAAGAAGCCATTGAAAATAGTAATAATAATTCACCTTTTGGACTCATAATTCGTGGTTTTATACCATTATCAATTATCAATAAGGCTCTTGGCCTTGATCCTAAAAGTTTAGATTTTTATACAATTGAAAAAAATATAAAAACAAATAAACAACTTTGTGAAAAAATTTCTAACCTTTTATTATCAAATACTGACGATAAATTTTATCTATCCCAATTTTTAAAGCAAATTCCATCTGAATTTTTTAAAAATTATTTATGCAATAAAATAAAAAATATTCTTGAACATACAAAAATTAATGAAAATTTTAATCTAACCCCAGATTTAAGAATGTTGCTTTCTCCTAAAATATTTTTAAGATTCTTACTTGTTTTACCTGAAGAAGACTTAAACCCATTTTTAGATAAATTATCATTACTTGTTACAAACAATCAATTAGAAGGTTATGAGCTTGCTCTTGCTCAAGCTCGGCTTTGTATAAATAATCACGAAAAAAAAGATAACATTTTAAGTCAACTTGGCATTATTAGAGGTGAAGAACTAATAAACAATGCAACAGACAATAGAGAATTAGATTTATCAAATAACTATTTAGGAAATTCTGATAATTTAAATAAATTTTTGTTTTACATCGCAATTGCACAAATTTTAAATGTTACAAATTTAGATTTATCTTATAACAATCTCACAAGTTTACCAGATGAACTTTGTAATTTAACTAATCTTACAAAGTTAGATTTACATGTGAACAAACTCACAAGTTTACCTCCTGAAATTCGTAATTTAACTAATCTTACATCTTTAAATTTATATTCTAACAAACTCACAAGCTTACCTTCTGAGATTCGTAATTTAACTAATCTTAGAGTTTTAAATTTAGATAATAACAATCTCACAAGCTTACCTGCTGAAATTCGTAATTTAACTAATCTTACATCTTTAAATTTATATTCTAACAAACTCACAAGCTTACCTTCTGAGATTCGTAATTTAACTAATCTTAGAGTTTTAAATTTAGATAATAACAATCTCACAAGCTTACCTGCTGAAATTTGTAATTTAACTCGTCTTACATATTTAGATTTACAGAATAACAATCTCACAAGTTTACCTCCTGAAATTCGTAATTTAACTCGTCTTACATATTTAAATTTATATTCTAACAAACTCACAAGTTTACCAGATGAAATTTGTAATTTAACTCGTCTTACATATTTAAATTTACAGAATAACAATCTCACAAGTTTACCTCCTGAAATTCGTAATTTATTAAATAGGATATTTATGTGAGACAAAATAAAAAAAATTTAAATACGTAATTTTTAAAAGTATTTTTATATAGAATATGCGTTTGGAATACTATAACAGATATTTGACAAATTAAATTATAATTATAACATTCTTTAAATAATATTATAAAATATTAAAAAAACTAAATAGAGGCTTAATATGAAATTTTTAAAAAATATTTTTTTAGCTCTTTTACTTCTCACATCTTTAAATTTAACTCAAAACTTTGCTATGGAATTACCATTAGATGAATTACCATTACTTGTTACAAACAATCAATTAGAAGGTTATGAGCTTGCTCTTGCTCAAGCTTTGCTTTGTATAAATAATCACGAAAAAAAAGATAACATTTTAAGTCAACTTGGTATTATTGGAGGTGAAGAACTAATAAACAATGCAACAGACAATAGAGAATTAGATTTGTCAAATAACTATTTAGGAAATTCTGATAATTTAAATAAATTTTTATTTTATATCGCAATTGCACAAATTTTAAATGTTAAAATTTTAGATTTATCTCATAACAATCTCACAAGTTTACCTCCTGAAATTTGTAATTTAACTAGTCTTACAGAGTTATATTTACATGTGAACAATGTCACAAGCTTACCTCCTGAAATTCGTAATTTAACTAGTCTTACAAAATTAAATTTATGTGATAACCAACTGACAAGTTTACCTGCTGAAATTTGTAATTTAACTAGTCTTACAGAGTTATATTTACATGTAAACGATCTCACAAGTTTACCTCCTGAAATTCGTAATTTAACTAATCTTACAAACTTAGTTTTAGATTCTAACAACCTGACAAGTTTACCTGCTGAAATTGGTTATTTAACTAGCCTTACAGAGTTACGTTTACCTTATAACAATCTCACAAGTTTACCAGATGAACTTTGTAATTTAACTAATCTTACAAAGTTATATTTACATATGAACAAACTCACAAGGTTACCTGCTGGAATTGGTTATTTAACTAGTCTTAAAGAGTTATATTTACATTGTAACTATCTCACAAGTTTACCAGATGAAATTCGTAATTTAACTAATCTTACAAAGTTAGATTTATCTCATAACTATACCACAAGCTTACCTGCGGGGATTCATAATTTATCAAATCTTACATTATATGAGTATTGATAAGATTTTAGTATTTTGATTATTAATTTAGAAAATAGGGTCTTTGTAAATTACAAAGACCCTAAATAATTTAAGTATAATTTTGGGACGCTTTAGACAAAAAAACAAGCTCATGTTAAGATTTATTCATTAAAATAATGTGTTATTATATTAAAAAATTTTAAAATTTTAATTATGAGATTTTGTTATGGAAATGGATAAACATTACGAGCATTTGGCTTTCGAAAAGCAAGCAAGAGAATTATGGGAAGAAAATAAAATTTATCAATTTGATAAAAATAGTAAAAAAGAAACTTTTAGTATTGATACCCCACCGCCTACTGTTTCCGGAAGTCTACACACAGGCCATATATTCTCTTATACCCATACAGATATAATCGCAAGATTTAAAAGAATGCAAGGCTTTAACATTTTTTATCCAATGGGTTTTGATGACAACGGTCTTGCAACTGAACGTTTTGTTGAAAAAACACATAAAATAAAAGCTCATAATCTAAAAAGATCTGAATTTATTAATCTTTGTTTACAAGAAACAGAGAAAGTAGAAAAAGAATTTGAAAATCTATGGAAATCAATGGGTTTGTCTATTGATTGGACCAAGGTTTATTCTACTATTTCAAATAGAGTCAGAAAAATTTCTCAATATTCTTTTATAGATTTATATAAAAAAAATCTAATTTATAGAAAAAGTGAACCATCTCTTTATTGCACAACATGTCAGACTGCTGTTGCTCAAGCAGAATTAGACGATAAAGAAATAACTACAACTTTTAATGATATAGAATTTCAAACGCAAGATGGCCAAAAATTAATAATTTCTACAACAAGACCAGAATTACTACCAGCTTGTGTCGCTATTTTTTACAATCCAGAAGATCAACGATATGCGCATCTAAAAAATAAAAATGCTATTGTGCCAATTTTTAATAAGCAAGTAAAAATTTTGCAAGACGAAAAAGTTGATCCAGAAAAAGGCTCTGGTCTTGTTATGTGTTGCACTTTTGGTGATCAAACAGATATACACTGGTTTAAAAAGCACAAATTAGAATTTATTCAAGCAGTAGGCAATAACGGCAAATGGACAAATATTACTGGCCCACTTGAAGGCTTAAATGCAATTGAGGCTAGAAAAAAGATTTTAGAATTATTAAAAGAAACAAAACAATTATTGTCTCAAAAACAGATTAAACATAGCGTAAATGTTCATGAAAGATGCAAACAAGAAATTGAATACTTAATTTTACCTCAATGGTTTATAAAAATTTTAGAAAACAAACAAATTTTTTTAGATTTGGCTGATAAAATTGATTGGAAACCTGCATTTATGAAATCTAGATATAAAGACTGGGTTTCAAATTTAAGCTGGGATTGGTGCATATCACGGCAACGTTTTTTTGGGATTCCATTCCCTGTTTGGCACTGCCCTGATTGTAATCAAATAATTTTAGCATCAGAAAAAGATTTACCTATTGATCCACAGGAAACAACTTATAATAAAAATTGTCCAAATTGTTCCGGAACAAATATAAAACCAGATACAGACGTCATGGACACCTGGAACACTTCTGCGCTAACACCACAAATTAATATTAATTGGCCAGAAAATAATGTTGGTATTAGCATGCCAATGAGTATGCGACCACAGGCACACGATATTATTAGAACCTGGGCTTTTGATACAATAGTCAAAGCTTATTATCACAATAATATAATTCCATGGAAAGAAATTGTAATTTCTGGACATGTTTTAGCAGGAAAAGAAAAAATCTCTAAATCCAAAGAAAGTGGAGTTAAAGTTCCTGGGCCACTAGAATTATTAAAACAATATCCAGCTGATGTCATAAGATATTGGACTGCAAATGGTAAATTGGGAACAGATACTGCATTTAGCGAAAATCAATTAAAAATTGGACAAAGACTTATTATAAAATTATGGAATGCTTATAGATTTTGCAAAGAGCATATTGAGAAATTTGAACCGGATAAAAATAATACTAAAAATATTGAAAATAATTTAGATAATTTAAACAAATGGCTATTAAATAATTTTAATCAAGCAGTTAAAAATTATTATTTTTACTTTGAGCAATACGATTATACGTTGGCTCTAGAAACGGCTGAAAAATTTTTCTGGCATACTTTTTGTGATAATTATTTAGAATTAATAAAAGATCAAATTTTTAATCCAGATAAATATTCTGAACAAATTTTATTAAACACAAGATTTACGCTTTACACAGTTGGGTTTGGTATTTTAAAACTTTTTGCACCAATTTTGCCTCACATAACAGAAATTCTTTATCAGCAGCTTTATAAGGATAAAGAGAAAGTAATAAGTTTACACATAATAAATTTCGATAAAAATTTATATAATTATAATTTTGAAAAAGAAACGGTGCTTATAAATAAAGTTATAGAACTTATAACTTTGTGCAGAAAAATAAAAACTGAGAACCAGTTGTCTTTAAAAACTGAAATAGAGAATTTAAATATTTATTCAGAAAATAATGAGCTCTTAGAGCAATTAAAACAAGAGGAAATTTTGATTCTTGGTATTACAAAAGCTAAAAATTTAAATTTCTTGAATAAAAAATTACAAGATAATATTTTAGAAAAAACTGGTGAAATTTTAAACATGAGTTTGATTATATAATTTTTTATTTTTAAACAAATGATCTTAATAAAAAATCGCATAAAAAATATAAAAATAGATTCAAATAAAATAAAAAAAATAGTAGCACAAATGTTAGAATCTTTGGGCTATGAAAATTTTGACATAGGTATTTTATTTACAACAAATAAAACAATTAAAAATTACAATAAAATTTATCGCAAAAAAAATAAACCTACTGATATTTTATCTTTCCCATATCATGCAGACCTTAAACCCGGTCAAAAAATAAAAATTATATCTCCTGAAGATCAAAATTTGGGAGATATAATAATCTCTCTTGAATTTGCAAATAAAGATGCAAAAAGTTTAAAATATTCGCTTTCAGAACATCTAAAAATTCTTCTTGCTCATGGCATTGCACATCTGCTTGGTTACGATCATGAAATAGACAAGCAATATAAAGAAATGCAAAAGATTGAAAAAAAATTATTAAAAATAGTAAAATGAATTTATTATAAATTATAATTAAATTGTCTACATTTTATATTTTTTTAATATTAAAATTTGGGGGAATTTATGAAAAATCTAAAAAAAATAGTATTGCTAAGTTTGGTTTTTGGACTTTTAAGCACAACTATGCAAGTCCAGGCACTATCTATCTTCAAACGATTTGCTGGAGTATTTAGCACAAAAAGAAAAGTGAAAAATACACAAGAACAACACGCAGAAAATATGGTTACAAATATGATAAAATCAGGTAATGTAAAACTTCAAGGCGGGTGGTGGCAAAGGCGTAAACAAAAACAAGCTTTAATAAAAAAAGAAAAAAATAAACCTGAGATCGCATTTTTAACTGGCCAAACAACCGCAATAAAATCTAAAAATTTTCAAAAAGAAGCAAAAACTTTATATGAAAAGAAATATACTGAAGCTTTACAAAAACATACTGAATTAGAAGATTTAGCAGATGATCGAAAAATTAAATTAACAGATCCCAGATTAGAAGAAGCTCGTCTTGCAAAAATAGCTGCAGCAGAAAATTTTAGATTATTTAAGACTGGCCTTAAAAAGGCAAAATAAAGAAAATTTTTTATTTTATAAAAAAGGAATTTATGAAAAATTTTAAAAAAATAATCTTGTTAAGCTTAGTTTTTGGGCTTTTAGGCTCAGATACTCATAAAATTCAAGCCGGACCAATTTCAACTATTAAAACTTTCATCAATAAAAAGAGATTTAATCATAACGTAAATGTTCAAGCAAAAAAAGAAGCCTTAGAAAGTAAAGAATATCAAAACTTTAAACCTCAAAAAGCAGGATTTTTTAGTGGGATTAGAAATTGGTGGGCAAAGCGCCAAAAATTAAATCAATTAGTGATTGAAAAGAAAAAAGATGCAGGTTTTGCAGGTATGGTAGCAGCAAAAGCGACTCCAGAAATTCAAAAAGCAGCTAAAAAATTGTACGCAAAAAAAGTTCAAAAAACTTCAGCCGCAATGGAGCGATTGATGGATACAACAGCAGCTGGGCAAGAAGTTATAGAAGAACTATATAGCCAAACTATACAAAATGCCGCCGCAGCTAAAGGATCTAAACCCATTTTTAAGTTTGAATCAATACTTGAAAATAAAATTAAAGAAACTAAGGCCTCTGGGCATAAAAAGCTTGAAACAGCATTTAAAGCAAAACAAGCTGCATATGAAAATAATAAAAAATTTTTAGAAAAATTTACGCAAGCTTCAAGGCTAGAAAAGGTTGGAGAACCATCTGATGTTGAAACAACTTACAAACCTCAAAAAACTAGGCCTTTATCCCTACCAACAGAATAATTAACAATAAATAAAAAATATCGACAATTTATATAAAAAAAGAGCTTTTTAAAAAAATTTAAAAGGCTCTTTTTTATTAATATTCATATATAAATAAAATTAATTATACAATTTGTAATTAATAAAAATATTGTAAAATATTTATTGATAAAATAAGTTCTTGAGCTATATTTCTATCTTTAAGTAACCTTTTTATTTAAGATTTAAATTTTGTGGGATTTTAGGGTAAAAACCGTGAATATGCACATAAATAAAACACCAATATTTTTGTTATACGATAAAGTCTATGATTCTTCATATGTCTATGCTGTTTACGACATAAATTTTATTTTTAATGATGAAGAAGAATGCGAAAACATCATAATTGATAGTGGTAATTTTCAGGACAACGAAAATCAATATGATGCTTAATTAAATTTTAATTACCTGTAAGTTTACCAACAGGAATAGATGATAAAACATATTTGAGATCATCATCACCAAATCTTATGCCACCACCAAAAAATGGAGCTGAGGTTTCTTTACCAAACATGTCATCCATACCAAATGTAGTATAAATATTTTTCATAAAAAATAACTTATTTATCCATTTAATATAAGGACGTTGATCATACAGACGTTTTGTACCTTTAAAATCAAAAGCTTCTAAAGAAGTAACCCAATGAAATTTATCTGTTTTCATTGGTACATAATAATCACACGCAACTCCAAAAGTACTTTCAAACATACCAATTCTAAATGCTAATCTATCAAATCGTTTACCAAACTGAAATCCAAACAAAATATCATTTTTTCTTCTAGTTGTTTTTTCGATAGTTCTTGCAAATTCCAATTCATCATGAGCTTGTTGTGCCTTAGCATAATCATCAGTTAAATAACCAACATTTTCAGGAGTGACTTCATTTCCATCTTTATCATACCATTGCTTATCTTCTCTATCTCGAATTATACTTCCTCTTTGATCTGAAACTAATTGTATTTGATAAAAATAATCTTGGGTTGGTCTTAATCTAACACTCATATAACCTTTAGAATTCCAGTCTCTACCAAGCAAACTTTCTGAATGCATATCAACATCAAGGACAAGAGATTGTGCTTTTGTAAGATAATCTTTTAAACCTCTGATAGATTTTTTAATATCATCATAAGTTTCATCTTCATTTATCAATTTACCTAATACACCTTTTCCTGTATTAATTTTTTCTACAACTTGTTCTGCTTCTTTAAAAGTTTCTCTTGCCTGCACTGCCGTTTCATCTATAGTTTGAAAGGCAGTCCCAACCTTATCGCTTGCATCTCCAACTTTAGGCAAAGTATTATCAGCTAAAACTAAAGCTCCATGTTTTATCGCTGGAAAAGCATCAGTAATAGATGGAATTCCTGTATCTAAATTACGCATTACACCACGCAAATCAGAAATTGCATAATTTATATTATTTTCATTTTTTTGAAGCGTTTTATTTAAAATATCTGAAAAATCCGCCATTTTATCTGCTGCTTTTGCAATTCCATTTAGCGCCAATTTTAAATTTTCTTCACCTCGGGTTGTACCAAAAACATTTTTAAATGAGAAAGCTATATCTTGAACATTTGATGCAATATCTTTAAATTGTTCCAACAAATCTGTAACTGTAGCTGGAGTTTTACCAGGCATAGAAAGCGTACTCCCTGGTAACAAGTATCCCGTAGAAGGATCTCCCGGCTCAATAACCAAAGATTTTGAACCAATCAAACCTTCCTGTGAAATCATTGCATAAGCATTTTTAGCAAGTTTAATATTTTTTCCAACTCGCATGTTAACTTCTGCCTTACCTTCTGGTAATAAATTAATGGATTCAACCCATCCGACACTAACTCCTGCTATTTTTATTGAAGCTTTTGTGTCAAGTCCACCAGTATCTTCAAAATAGGTTTTATAAAAATCATATTGTGCTCTATCCAACCTCAAAGCACCTATGTTTACACTTAAATATATAAACACACCTACTGCTATAACAATAAAAATTCCAACACGCGTTTCGATTCTCACAAGTACCCTACCTTGTTACAAAAATTAAAAAATTAAATCCAATACATTTTTAAGATTTTAAAATATTTTTTTAAAGAATCATCTTTTTTTTCTAAAGATTTTTCTTCTCCTTTTTTTTCCACATACTCCTCCATTTCCTTTATTACCACAAGCACCTTTTGCTTAACATTATTCACTTTACCACAAGATAGCACAGAATAAACCTTTGGCCCAAATTCTTTAGATAAAATTCCAGAAATATTTTTTAAAACCTTAGGACATTCACCAAAAATTGGTGCCATATATTGCCAATTTTTTTCCCAATCAATTCCCCAATCTTTTTTAAAATTTTCAATCAAAACATTAAAACTCTCTTTTAATTTTTCTGCATCACTTGCCAATGGCTGTCTCAATCCCAAAACAGTCAATAATGCATCAGAAAAAAATAATAATTCCATTTTTTCATCAGCAGTAAAAACTGTAAATATATCTTGTAACGTTACATTTTTATTTGTTATTTCTCTTTTTTTATTTTGTGCTTTTTCAGGGGGCTCATAATATATATCTAAAAATTCAAGATCTGACGCTTCTATTAACTCAGAAACATCATCCAGTTTCTTTTTTCTCTCTTTTAAAAATTCCGTTAATTTTTTTAATATCTCCCCTTCAGCTAATTTATTTTTTATATGTAGCCCTTGTAATAAAATATTATACTCTTTTTTAAATTCTTGTTTTTCAAAATCAAAAGCTTCATTAATATTTATTTTGCCATTCTCACAAGTTATACAAAAACTAACTTCACCCTCAAAACCATCGTTCTTTTCTGTTAGATTAAAAGTTTGCCACCTATTTAAATTAGGTAAAACTTTTTTTAAAAATTTTTTTATAAAAACACTCTCATCTTGCCTGTCCGTCGTAGCCTTGGCGAAGTCGGATTCTTTTTCTTGAAACTCTTTTTTTTTAGGTTTTTCTATTGTTAACTGAGAAATCGCTAAATTAATACCACCCAAAGCAAGCATTCTAGCTTGTTCTTTTGATACCATATATTTATCAAAATTTCTGCCAATATTAACACTTCTAACAAGTTGTAATGTTATAAAAGTTATAACAGAGAGCATTAATAACGTATATAATAAAATCGATGCTTTTTGTTTTTTAACTAATTTAAATTTCATTAATCATCTTATAAAATTCATCAATAGAAAGATTTATTTCTTTTAAAATCGTTCTAATTAAAGGCCTGGATAAGTCTTTATTATGATGAGGAATCGTAGTTCTACGCCCATCAGGGTGAACATAAAAAGCATGACTCCCTTTTTGTCTTTTAAATTCAAAACCCAACAAAAACAAAACTTTTTCCAGCTTTTTAGCATTTACAATTATAAGTTTAATCAACCTTAACCTCTAATTGTTGTACACCAACAAACTCGGGTAAAGAACTTTTATCAGCTTCTTCCATTTCTTCTAGGCACAATTCAATAACTTCTTTAAGATTTTTATGCAATTCATCTAAACTTTCTGCTTGAGTGTGTGCTCCTGGAATAGAGGGCACAATGCCTATGTACATTCCAGACTCCGGATCTTTTTCTATATAACTAACAAATTTCATAAACACCTTTTTATAAAAATTTTTAAATTTAACTCTATCTTCTACCTGGCACTAACTGCATAGCTATTTTTTTATTAGCTTGTTGTTGTTCTCCAACCTTCTTTTTTTCTTCTTCAGCTTTTTTATCTTTAATCTCTTTTAAAGTTGGATAAGAATAAACTGGTATTAAACAATTAAAAGAATTACTTCTTTCTAAATTAACATCCCAAAAAGAAATATAAATTTCAATTTTAGCTGGAACTTGTTCCAAAAAGCCTTTATCTTTTTCAGCTGGTTTTTGATCTTTTTTCTGCTCCGTTGCTTTTGTATCCTGTTCTTTTTTTTGCCTGGCTTGCTCATCTTTCATTTTCGCAATAGTCTCTTTGCTGGGCCAAATAAAAGATCTAATATATTCTTTTTCTTTTTTGCTATCTTTTTCAATTTCTTTAGGAAAAATATATTCTACAAAAAATTCTTTAATATTATCTGCAACTAAATATTTACGAATCAATTCTTTTTTCTCTTTAACAACAAATTCTTCAGATTCTTTAAATTCAACATTTTGCAAATCTGTAATCTCTTTTCTATAAAGAGAATAAACAATTTTTTCTTTAACACTCTTTTCTTTATTTTTAATTAACTCGTATTTAACTCTTACAAGTCTTGGGTATTTTTTAGAATATATTTGTAATGGATTTGTTGTAATAAAATTAAGACTTTTAAAAAGTTCCCATGTTTTACCCTTTATTCTTTGTGATTCCCCATCATAAATTTGTCCAACAAAATATTTATATTCTTGGTTACTTTTTTCTTGTTTATCACGCCATAGCTCATTTGGAGCGACGGCGGATTCGTCTTTTTTATCTTTTATTTTTTCATGAAATTCTGAAATAAAAGCTGTAGATAAATCATTTTCTAATTGACCAAATAATATATAAACTTTTTGGCTCAAAGAAATAAATTCATTAGCTTTACCAAAATAACTAGTTGCATTTTGATAAATTTGAAGCATTCCTAAAATTATTACTATAGAGATAGATAAAGAAATTAACACTTCAAGAAGTGTAAAACCTGCTTTTTTTTTCATAATTTTTATTTAACAACTTGTTCAACAGTTTTTGGAGTAGATACAAATTTTTCTTTTTGTTCTGGATCTAAAACAAAACTTATCATTTTAAAATCTCTTTTTAATCCCAAACCATTTTGCCACTCTCCAACAGATTCAATCAATTTAACTGAATCTATAAAATTTCTTAATTCAGATTTTTTTTCAATATCAATAATTTTATTAATAATTTTTACTCTTTTTTCTTCAGGTTCTTCTATTTCAGTTTTTATTGGTTTGCTTGATTTTGGTGTATCTAAAAAAATTTCTAACAATTCTTTTTTAATTAAAAAAACTCGATCTAAATATTCTCTATCTTTCCATGTATCAAAAATAGATTTGATTTGCAAATCAGAAAGTATGCCTACAGACATAATTAAAACAAACATTGCAAGCATAACTTCTAAAAGCGTAAATGCTTTGTTTTTTACAAAACTGGTGCTCCGCGTATTTAAAAATATTTTTTTAAAAAATTTAAATATCATTTAATTATTATATTTTTATAAAACCTTCATGCATATCAAAATTTCCCAAAAACGGCTCCATTTTAAAAGTAACTTTTTCTTCTCGCCCATCACTTTTTTTAATTAAATAAATTTTTACATCTTGAACCAGGCCATTGGGAATCACATAACAATACGCTTTATTTTTATTTTCAGAAAACTGTTCAACTCTGCCAATATAAAAAGCATCCATTTTAACTTCTTCTGGCAAATTATATTTTGATTTTGAATACAAAGGCTCAATTTGTTTATATATAAGTTTTTCCGGATTTTCAGGATCTTTTTCTTCTACTTGAACTGCTACAAAATCTGGTTGATTTTTATTAGGTTGAAAATATAATCTATGAATTTTTTGTGTAGCGATCGCTTCTTGACGTGCAATATTAACTAAACCATTAAATTCGCTTAAAACAGTTTTTAAATCAGCTTCGGGTTTTCTTACAACTAACATATAACCGATTATGGTTATCATAGAACCTATGACAACCATAACAATCAAAATTTCTAATAAAGTAAATGCTTTATTTTTTGAAAAATTAAACACCATCAATAATATCTTCTCCACTACCTGTTGAAATTATTTCATAATATGTATGTTTATTTTTTTCTCTTAAATTATTTTTACCAACTAAATATTCAAAATCAACTTTCCATGCATCTTCAAGTGCATCTTCACCCTTAGCGTAAGGCCCTTGCCATCTTTGAGCTTTTTCAGAAGAAAGCCCTCTTGGAAGTTCAACTAAGGCTCTCAAACCACCTTCAGCTTCAGAGGGAAAATGCCCCATATCATTATTATATCTAAGAAGAGAGTCTTTTATCCCAGCCATTTTTAATTTTGTTGTACTTTTTTTAGAACCAAGAAACATTTCAGATACCTTAGGCCCCAAAATAGCCATAAGTGCTCCTATAATAATAAGAACAACTAAAATTTCCATCATTGTAAAAGCTGAATTTTTTCTTAACACCATAAAAACTCCTAAAAATAATTAAAACTAACCTATTTGACCTAAAAATTTTGACATATTCATCATTGGTAAAAATACAGATAAAACAATAAAAGCTACAATTGCTCCTGTAATTATAGTCATAATTGGAGAAATTTTTGCAACTATTCCATCAGTTACTTCTGCCAACTCAACTTCATAATCATTTCCAACATTTAAAAGCATTTGATCTAAATTACCAGACTGTTCTCCCGTACTTATCATATAAATCGCAATATTAGGAAAAATTCCCGTATCTTTTAAGTACTTTGATATTTTACCTTCTTTTATTATTAAATCTTTAGCTTTTTGTAATTTACTTTTTAAAACCTGGTTATCAATTATTTTTGTTACAATATCTAAACTTTCAGATAAATTAACCCCTGCTTCTAAGAGCATTCCCAAAGTTTTACAAAATTGTGAAACTGCTTTTATCTTAGAAAAATATGAAGTTAATGGAAATATCAAAAACAATTCGTCTAATTTATATTGACCAGCTTTAGTGGATTTCCAATATAAAAAAACACCAACTAAAATTATTATCAAAATAGATAAACTAACATAATTATTTAATATAATTTCTGATACGTTTTTCAAAAACAAAGTTGGCCCAGGTAAATCTTGAGCACCACCACCCATTTGTTCAAAAAGCTTTGTAATCTTAGGCACAAGAAATACAATTAATCCCACTACAATTATAAAAGAAAAAGAAATCATAAAGATTGGATAAGACATTGCCTTTTTTATTCGTTTTTTTGTCTCTTCTTCTTTTTCTAAATATCCGATTAATCTATTTAAAATAACATATAACTTTCCACTTGCCTCACCAGCTCTGACCAACTGTACATAAACATTGCTAAATATTTTTGGATATTTTTTTAATTGTGATTCTAGAGATTCACCAGCTTTTAAACCATCTTTAATATCAAATAAAACACGTTTAAATTTACCTTCAAATTGTTCTATTAAAAGCTCAAAACATTGCAATAATGGTATACCTGCTTTTAAAAGTACTGATAATTGTTTAGTAAAAAGAATTTTAGTTTTTGTATCAACTTTTTTTTCAAAAATAGTTTTCAAAGAAAAACTTTGTTCTATTGCACTTACTTCTTCAATTTTTGACGGCATTAAACCTTGGCCTTGTAAAATATTTTTTGCAGACTGAAAAGAAGGAGCATCTATTGTTCCTATAATTTTTTTACCCTGTCTATTAAAAGATTCATATTTATAAAGAGGCATTCCTATATCTCCAAAAAACATTTCATTTTTACTTGCAAAAAACTTATTTTAAATGCTAGCATATTTAACGTCATAATAAACACATAATAAAATAAGTTAAATATTTTTTAAATAATTTTATAAAAAGGGAGGCAACTTATGAAAATAAAAAACTCAATTATTTTTATTTTTTTGTTTTCAATGTTATTTGGAACTAAAATATTTGGAATAGAATCAGAACCATTTAATTCAATGCCATCACAACTTAGTGTAATTAGTGTAAAATATTATTTTCAAAATTTAATAAATTCTGGTAGAAATGCAAATTCAATAAATCCTGTCCAACAAAAAGCACAACAAGAACAAATAAATCAAACAAAACTTAATTTTTTAAAAGAAGTTTACAACGAAAAAGGCTATAAAAGAAAATTGTCTCATGATGGTTCAGATATTTTGGATATTTTGGAATTAAGTAAAAAATTAAATTTAAATGCTGAATATGACTGTACTTGGATTCGCCTTTTTTATAATAAATATAAAGAAATTAATGAAGGCGATTTTATTCATGATACCGTTTTAATTCAATTATTAGAATCTCTTTCAAATTTATTAGAAAGGCATTTCAAACAAGAAAATGAATATAGTGCACCAACTTTTGATTTTTTAAAAGAATCTGTAGAAAAAATACTTTTAAATAAATTTACAGAGCATTTAACAAATTTCCAGAATGACCCAGGTAACTTTCTATCTGATATTTCAAGTGAAATAGGAAAAAATTTTAGAAAAGAAGTAAAAAAGGCAGAACAAGTTGTAAGTACTCAGGAAGAACAATGGAGATTAAAACAAGCAGTCATAAAACTTCTTGAAATTATGACTAGCAAAATTGGATGGTCACTTGCAAATCATGAATCAATATGGCCTTCTGTAGTTGAGATTGCAAATGGATTTCAAAATTTAGGTTCTCATGGAATTCTCGATCATATGGATGATCTTGATGATTTACAAAAAACATTAACTCTTCGTTTTTGTTATTTTTTAAAAGTAGCGGGATCGCATCTACCTAATACATTTTATGATGAAGTAGAAAATGATCTTAAAAGCAGAATAATTTTCTTTTTAGAATCTGAAGAACAAGATGAAGGCATAAAAAGCAAAAAGGAAATTTTGCTAAATGCAGTTAAAAAAGCTAAAAGCAAAGCCGTAATGTTTGAAAAAACTGGTATTTTACCTGATCAAATTGCTCAATAAAATTTAAAAATAAAATATTAGTTATAAAAAAAAGCATGTTTATTTTTAAACATGCTTTTTTTTTAAAAATTAAGTGCAAATTGGCCACCAAAAGTATAAGCATTGATAACTCTTTTACCCGCAACAGGTAATTTAGCAAAAATACTTATTTGCGGTTTAAACCAACTTTTTTTACATTCATGAAAGAAATCATAATTAAATTGAAATATAAAATTTTGAAATCCCCATTCATGCAAGCTTTGGGCTGAATTAATAATATTATAACTAAAATCATTTGAATCTGCTGTCAACTTATCATCGTCATGCTTAAGAAATTGATAAGCTGTCATAAAAGATAGACCTCCTAAAAACCTTCTAGCTTGTAAAAATAAATTAAATTTCCAAGCAAATCCAGGGCTCCTTGTTGCCCTACCCTTATTAAGTAATAAAAAATCTGTTTGATTAGTATCTGTTTTCATTCTTCTAGTTCTTGTTTCATCAAAAGAAAATAACATTTCAAATTCAAGGCCTGCACGGATTCTGTGCACAAAATCTAAATCTACACCTCCACCCAATGGAATTGCCCATGCACCATCATTATCCATTGGCAAACTAAAGGCAATATTCTCATTTTTTTTTGCACCGGTTGGAGCAGTAACCCCCAATTTTGCACTAATCTTAACATTATCTAAATATTCTTTGTTTTGTTTAAAATCATTAAACCAACCAAGCATTAAAGTAAGATCCCCTAATCCTGTCTTACTCCAACTATCTAAATTTTGCCCACCTAAATTTTGTACAACAGTTTTTATATCATCAGTTAAAATATTATGAACATCTAAATCTGCATTTAAAATACTTTTTGTTTGATCTGTAATTGTAACATTTTTAATTGCCAAATATTTTATAGGCAAATATAAACTTAAATCAAAATGACCAGGAATGGCGCAACTTGGCAATCTATATTTTGCCCACAATGAATATTCTGATTGTTCGAATTTGCCATCCAATTTCAAATGTCCTCGAATTCCATCATCAAGGGCTGGGCCATAAGCAGCCAAAAAGTAGTTTGCCAAATTATATGCTTGGGTACCCTCTGGCCCACCCATAAGCATAGTTAACGCTGATTCTGTTGAATTATAAATTTGCAAAATATTAACTTTATGTTCACTTGAATCTTTTGCCTTTCGTGTTGAACCAGTTTCTATATCAACACCAAATTTAAATTTTGTTTTGGGCCAATCTTCCATTCTAAAATTAATGTCGTAAGGTCTATAAAAATTTGTTCTTAGCATTGCAAAATTATTTTTTGTACTTGCAAATAACAAGAAGAAAAATAAAACTAAAATTTTTTTTGTTTTAAAGTTAATTCTAAAGTCTTTCATTTAAACAACCCTTGAAAATCAATTTTAATCATTTACTCTAATTCCCCAATCTCCAGGAACAATCCATGCCCCAGAAGCAGTATTTTGAGTTACAACGCCTATATTATACGCATTACTATCCAAATCTAAATTAATCACAGATTCACTACTTCTAATTGTAGTAGGACTAGAAAGCATTTTTATTTTTTTTAAAAAATTTGTATCCCCTAAATGTTTTGAACGGGAATAAAAACCAAGGGCACCGTCTGTTCTAAAATCATTTCTTAATTCACCAATTTGATAATAAGAATAGGAACCTGAATTTTCTGTTATGTGTGATATTGTGCCATTTGATACATTGAATCTATATATAGTCGCTAAATTAAAAGCAAAATCTGAATTCAAAATATACAGATTGCCATCAGTAGTACTACCACCCTTTGATGTCGACAAAAATTCTAGATGCGCAACTGGCCCTGGCACGTTAGTGCCTGCTGCCAAAATAACATTTGTCCAAGTTGGATTAATTGTTCCGGTAGCCGTATCTGCTATATCGTTTGAATAAAAAAGCCCTTCAGTAGTCGCAAGTAATAATTTAATAGATTCTGGATCACCTGTATTATCTCTTGAAAAAATTAAAAAATCTAAAAGTGTACCTAAATTTGTTACAGCAATTTCTTGAATATCAAGATCTCCCGTAAATGCATCAGCAAATTTTGCCGCTGTCATTTGGAATCTATAAAGTTTATCTGCTGTCATAACATACAAAAATTCACTGTCCCCTTGGCTAATAATTTTACGAACTTTTGTAAAAGCATTAGTTGAATTATTTGTTAATAATTTAAACGACCAGGCATTAGAGCCAGGAAAACCTATATTCGTTAAAGAGCTTAAACCAGCTGCTCCATCCCAACCAGCACCCGCAACTTGTCGCAAAACGGCAATGCCATTATAACCTCCAACAAATAACCAGCCTTTATCTATTTGATTAATTCGCGAAACTTCAGCACAACAAATTGGACCAAGATTTTTTATAACATCGTCTTCTTTTGCAAAGACATTCTGCCCCGCACCATCTTTTGCAAAAATTTGTGTTGGTTCAAAAGGCGAGCCCTCTCCCGTTTGAATTAAAGCAATTTTTTGATAACCAGTTGCAACCATCATCGAAAATTGATTAGCTAAAAATCCAGGAGTTTGTTCATCAAAATTAAAAATCTGATGAACTCCAGCATCTTCTTGTTTAAATTCATCATGCAAAATACTAACAAGCCCATTCCCCATTAAATAATCTTTTGCAGCACTTTGTCCCCATTGCGTAACTTTTACAGTATTTTTTTCATCAGTACCATCAGCTGTAGTCAAATACCAATAATTGCATGCACTTGAATCAAAACCGGCACCATAAACTCTATCAATATTTCCCATAACTCTCTGCCATGGAGTCCAACCCCTAATATGTCCGTCAGATCCAAAAAGAGCTGTGCTTTTAAAAATTCCAGCTTCATTATTTGCAGCACTTCTATCATCAGATAAACAAGCAAAAACAGAATCGCCCGATACAAATAAATCTTGAACTAAACTTCCATCAGGGATTGGTAAATTTCCTGCACCAACTTTTGCTGCTGCCTCAGTTTCTTCTGTCATATCTGCTTGCGTTGCAACTGGCGCAGTAAAATCACTTTTTTTTGCAATTTTACCAATATTTGAAACAGTACTAGAACTTTGAACTAACGGCAAAGCTGTAACTATATTAGTCTTATTCGCAACGCCAAATTCGTAAACACCACCATTTATAATTAAATAAGTATAACCAGTACTTGTATGCATTGTTCGTACTTTATATATCGAATTTTTTATATTTAAATTATTATCTGTATGATAAAAACCAACTCCATAAGTGTCTGTATTTTCGTTAAAATTAGTAGAATTTAAACTTATACTAGATTCTATAACTAAGTTATTATTTTCTACTCGACCAACTAGCAAACCAATAAGCCCAGCATTATTTGCAGTTTGCTTAGCACTCAATAGACCAATAAATAATCGCTGCAAATTAGAATCCCAATACATATCACCAAGACCATCAACTTCGGCAGCTTGATCTATTGCAAATAGAACACCAGCTGTTAAATCAAGATTAATTTTATTAATAAATTTTAAAAAATTATTATTATCTTTGGCTAACATAGAAAATACAGAATTTGTTGCGCCAAAAGTAGATCCTGCTGCACTCGGCTTTACAGCCACAAAAATATTATTACTTGAACCTGCAACTCCTGCAATGCCTGAAGATACATCTCCATTTGCATCTTGAAGCTTTGAAGTAATACTCATTACAGAATCACCATTATCATAATCTTGAACAAGACAAACTAGTTGATTATCATCAAAAGTTACCGTTCCACCAGTTATATCTACAGTTCGGCCGTCGCTTAAAACTACAATTGGGGTTCGATCCATTAACCCCATAAAACTTATTTTATTATTATAAATTGGATTATCTTTTTTTACATATTTATCGTCTTCTTTTATGCCATTAAGATAAACTTGTTGAGGCGCCATTGCTTTTAATAAAAGTTGATTTTGAGACGGCGTTGCACCATTAACTACGTAAGCTCGCACTAATGTAGCTACCCCTGCATTATCAGAATTGGCACCCAAATAAAAATAGTTAGCATTATAAAAAGCAGTCTTATCAAGAGAAATTGTTCCAGATAAAACATCAAGATAACGAATTTTATTATCATCAAAACTTTTTTTTAAGTTTTTATCATATTCAAAATTTGCAACAACTCTTGGATCTTTTAAATCTTCTTCTTTTTGAAGATCTTTTCTTTCTATTGCAAAACCAACAAAATTAATTGACGAATAAATTTGAAAATAGAATAAAGAAAAAATAAAAAAAATTAGAAATTTGTTGTTATATTTCATGACTTCCCTTTTCACCTACACTTTATTTAATATTTAATCTAAATAATACATGGAGTAGTCTAAGCCACATCAATAAAACATGCAAATCATTATTTGCATTATTAAAAAACCGGCATTCGAGAAATCCCGGCTGCTCTTAGCAGCCGATCTTTTAAATCTATTTTCCTAAAAAATAAAGCTTTATTCCAAATAATTTTTTTGTAAAAAATAAGAATGCAATACAGATAGCAGCCAATGGAAAAACTACAAACCAGTACCCCCA
The DNA here is from genome assembly GCA_041650475.1 of Candidatus Babeliales bacterium. Lineage (GTDB taxonomy): Bacteria > Babelota > Babeliae > Babelales > UASB340 > JAIPGX01. The sequence goes on from JBAZLD010000005.1 coordinate 21,833, forward strand.
ACTTATATAAAAAAAATTATACCAATTTGAATCTTGCAAATATCTAAAAATAGTAAAATAAGAAATTAAAAATATTAAACTAGCTATTAATAATTGCACAACATAACGGCCTAAAAAATTAAAATAACTTGCAGAATAAAATTTAAATTTATGTTTTTTATGTAAAAATCTTAATAACATAAATGTTAACGTTAATGCAGAAATGGATGTTGCGCCTGCTATTCCAAAAATTCCCCATAATTTTATACCAATAATATTACCTAAAAAATTTATAATTGTAGAACAAACTAAAGCAAAAGTTGGACTTTTGGTATCATGTAAAGAATAAAAAATGTTTACCAAAATTTTATTTAAACAAAAAAAGACTAGACCCGCTGAAAAAATAATAAGAACCCATTTGGCTACAAAAACATCATGAATGTTTGATTTTTTACCCAGCATTAAAATAGAAAAAATAGGCTCAGAAACAAATATTAAAAAAAGCATTACGGGAATTATAAGCCAAGAAATAAATTTTGTGATTTCTAATATATAAAAATTAAGCCTTTTGGGTGCATAAACGGCAACCCTTGAAAATTGAGACAAAAGAACGGTTGCAAAACCAACAGCAAAAATTCCAATAGGCAAATTGGCAAAAAGCCCTGCAAAATAAAGAATAGAAACAGACCCGGCAGGCAAAAATGATCCAATAAAAGTATCTATTAAAAGATTAATTTCTATAACACTAACACCCAATAAACTAGGCGTAAATTTTGACAAAATTAATTTAAAAGCATCTTTTGCCTGGCGATCTATAAATCCAAAACTAAAATTATATTTTAAATAAACAATAAGATGCACTAAAAAATTTAAAAAGCCGCCAAACAAAATGCTGTAACACAAAAAATTTATGGATAAATTAAATTTAAGACAAAGCGATAAAGAAGAAATCCAAACAACATTCAATAATGCTGGACATAAAGCAGGTATAAAAAAATGATTTACTGCATTTAAAGCTCCAGCCAAAAGAGCACTACTGGAAATAAAAAAAAGTAAAGGAAATAGTATACGTAAACATGGTATAGCATATGATAATTGCTCTTGGGAAAATCCAGGTGCAATTAGTTTAAATATTAAGCTTGGGAATATAATTGCAAATAAACACAACAAAAAAACTATCCCTTCGAAAAATAAAAACGATAGGGTCATTAAGCCATTTGGATTTTCAAGCTCTTTATTTTTTGTTTTTTTAATAAAAACTGGAACAAAAGAAGCAGAAAGCGCACCTTCGGCAAAAATTCTCCTCAAAAAATTAGGAATTCTATATGCCATGATAAACGCGTCTGATTTTATGCCGATTCCTAAAAATCGACCTAATAACATATCTCTAATTATGCCCAAAATTCGACTCAATAAAGTAATTCCACCAAATTGAACTGTTTTTTTTAATATAGATTTTTTGTCTAACTTTTTGTCTAGATGCAAATTCATGTTTTACTTTCTTACAAAATATTTAATTTACCTTCATGCAATCTTAAAACTACATCCATTTTATTATAAACTTCTGGATCATGAGAACAAATTATAATCCCCATATTAAATTCTTGTTTATATTTTAAAAGCAAATTTATAACACCCCTAGCATTATGTTCATCAAGATTTCCCGTAGGCTCATCTGCCAACAAAAAAGATGGCTTATTAAAAATAGCTCTCAAAATAGACACTCTTTGTTGTTGTCCACCAGAAAGTGTTGCTGGGTAAGCATGCATTTTATCTTTTAAATCAACATTTTGTAAAAGATCTTCTGCTTTTTTTAAACAATCTTTTTTATATTCTTCTTTAATTAAACCAGGCAATATAATATTTTCTATTACTGATAATTCTTTTATTAAATAATGAAACTGAAAAACAAAACCCATATGTGTATTTAAAAATTTTTCTTTTTCAGATTCTTTGAATTTAAATAAATTTTTATCATTAAACAAAATCATACCCTGGTCTGGCTTATCAAGGCCACCCAATATATGCATTAAAGTCGATTTGCCACTACCGGAAACACCAATAATTGCATAAGATTTATTTTGTTCAAATTCAAAAGATATCCCTGTTAAAACATTAAGCCTTTTATCGCCTTGAATAAAACTTTTATGTATATCCTGAACAATTAATTTAGCTTGGAACATAAATACACCTTTAAAATTTGATTTATAATATTTAATAAAATTAACATTTTATATAAATATTGCATTATCAAAATAAAATTTTCTATATTATTTTTAAGCTAAAGGGGCAAAAATCTAAGAAAATATCCTGGGGAGGGTAGAAATCATGGAAAATTCAAAGCAAAGTAAATTTACAGAACAAATACCATCAATATTGCCTGTTATTCCTACAGTTGACGTAGTAGTCTTTCCAAATATGGTTGTTCCATTGCTTGTGTTAGACGAAAAAATCATTGAAGGAGTTAACAAGGCTTTAAATAAAGATAAAAAAGTTTTACTTCTTGCAACAAGAAAACAATCGGAGGAGTTCAATGGTCCTGTTGGAATTCAGGATTTATATAAAACAGGAACTGTGGCAAATATAATTCGGGTAATGAATATGCCCGATGGGGGCATAAAAATTTTGGCTCAAGGATTAACAAAAGCGTGTGTAGATGAAATTGTGTCAGATCAAAATTCTTTATACGCCAAAATAACAATTAAAGAATTCAAAGAAATTACAAACAAAATAGAGTTGGAAGGCAAAATAAGATCTATTTTGCAACAAGTTGAAAAATTAAGTTCAAATGGATATATGTTTGGTCCTGATTTTCAAATAATTTTATCACAAATACAAGAACCAGAAAGAATTATTGAATTTATACTCTCCCATTTAAGTTTAAAAACAGAGGATGCTCAAAAAATTTTAGAAGCTGAAAACATGAATGACTTATTACAAGGCATTTATAATCAATTAAATAATGAAGTTGAAATAAATAAAGTAAAAGAATCGATTCAATCAAACACCAGAGAATCAATTAACAAATCTCAAAGAGAATATTTTTTACGTGAACAAATAAAAGCAATACAAAAAGAACTTGGTGATGACATGGAATCTGAAATTGAAGACATGAAAAACAAATTATCTCAATTGACAATGAGCGAAGAAGCAAAACAGGAAAGTATAAGACAAATTAGAAGACTAGAAAGAACTGCACCAGATTCTATGGAAGCTACGGTTTTAAGAAATCACATAGAATGGCTTTTATCTTTGCCATGGGGAACATATACAAAAGATAATGCAGATATAAAAAATGCTAAAAAAGTTTTAGATGAAGATCATTATGGCCTTGAAATAATAAAAGATAGAATATTAGATTTTTTAAGCGTAAGAGCTTTAAAGGATGATTGTGATTCACCTATATTATGTTTTTCTGGCCCTCCAGGCGTAGGCAAAACTTCTTTAGGAAAATCTATTGCAAGAAGCTTGGGGCGAAATTTTTTCAGATTATCTTTAGGTGGAGTTCATGATGAATCTGAAATTCGTGGACACAGAAGAACTTACGTCGGATCTATTCCTGGTAGATTTATTCAAGCAATAAAATCTGCCGCATCTTGTAATCCATTAATCATGATAGATGAAATCGATAAGATTGGTAGTTCAAATAGAGGTGATCCATCATCAGCATTGTTAGAAGTTTTAGACCCAGAACAAAATTCATCTTTTTATGATAATTATCTTGGCGTACATTTTGATTTATCAAAAGTAATGTTTATTACAACGGCTAATGATTTAAATAGTATTCCAGGACCATTGAGGGACAGGATGGAGGTTATTCAACTTCCCGGTTATACGCATGAAGAAAAAGTTGAAATAGCAAAAAAACATTTAATTAAAAAGGCATTACAAAATACTGGACTTGAAAATAAATCTTTTAATATAGATAACAACGTATTAGATGAACTTGTTCATAACTATACAAGAGAATCTGGAGTCAGGGAACTTGAAAGATATATTTATAAACTTTGCTCAAAATTTGCACGATCTTTGTTAGAAGATAAAAAAGAAATAAAAATCAGTTCGCAAAATATAACAAAATATCTTGGACCAAGAAAAATTTTAAATGAAGAATTAATACATAAAAATAAAATTGGTGTAACTAATGGACTTGCTTGGACACCCTATGGAGGTGAAGTTTTGCAAGTAGAAGCAATTTTAATGCATGGAAATGGAAAGCTAATTCTTACGGGACAACTTGGTGAAGTCATGAAAGAATCTGCCCAAGCTGCTTTATCTTATATAAAATCTCATTCACATTTATTTGAAATAAAAGAAGAACTTTTTGACAAATACGATGTGCATATCCACTTACCTGCAGGTGCGATACCAAAAGACGGTCCTTCTGCTGGAATAACGCTTTTATCTTCTCTTCTTTCTGCTTTTACTGGCAGAGAGGTTAATGGTGAATTTGCAATGACAGGAGAACTTAATTTGCAAGGGGGAGTTTTACCAATTGGTGGACTAAAAGAAAAAATGTTAGCTGCCAAAAGACAGGGTTTAAAAAATATTATTTTACCTAAATTAAATCAAGAAGATCTTATTGATAGCGATAAAAAATTTTATGATGGCTTAAATTTAATTTGGGTTGATGATGTTAAAGACGTTATAAAAAACGTTTTGTTACCTAAAAAAGCATAGTTTTAGGAATTATAAAATATAATTTTTTACCAAAGGCTATTGCAAACGCAATAGCCTTTTTTTTATGCTGTAATAAAATAAAAAAAATTAAAAATTCTTACACAAAAATTTAGTTAAGAAAGATTAATTATGAAAAAAGTATTAACAATTGGTGGCGCAACACAAGATATCTTTTTGCACTATGAAGGCGCCGATTTTATGTCTATTACAAAAAAAAACAATACAGAACAATACATGCTTTTTGAATCTGGAGAAAAAATAGAAGTTGACAATCTTTTATATTTAACAGGTGGCGGTGCAACAAATTCTGCTGTTTCTTTTAAGCGTCTAGGCTTTGATGTAACTTGTTTTTGCAAAATAGGAGCAGATAGTGCTGCAGAAAATATTTTAAAAGAGCTAGAAAAAGAAAAAATCAATACAAATTTTATAGCAAAAACAAATCAAATTATTTCAGGCTCTTCTTTTATAATAAATTCAATTCGCAAAGAACGTACTATTTTTGCCTATCGCGGCGCAAATGGATATTTGCAAGAATCAGAATTGCCGATAGATCAAATAAAAAACAGTGACCAAATATATATAACTTCTTTAAGTTATAATTCTGCCCAATTATTACCTACAATTGTCAAAATAGCCAAACAAGCAAAAGTTCCTGTTGCAATAAACCCGGGGGTAAGCCAATTATCAAATGGCACTATAACTTTAAAAGAATCTTTAAAAGATATAGATATTTTTATATTAAATAGCTCTGAAGCAAAAAAATTTATGCTTGCGCTAGTATTAACAGATCAAAGTTATCAAAAGGCATTAGAATCTCCCGAAAAAATATGTGCGCCTATAAATCAAAAAGAAATGATCCAAAAGCCTTATCTTCTTCAAACACCATTTTTGTGTGAAAATTTTTATTTTAGTACAAGAAAATTTTTTAAAGAAATTTTAAAAATGGGACCCAAAATTGTTGTAATTACAAATGGAGAAAATGGCGTTTATGTAGCAACAAAAGACAATATCTTTTTTCATCCTAGTATAAAAACAGAAGTTGTTGATACAGTTGGTGCCGGAGATTCTTTTGGATCATGCTTTGTTGCTAGTTTAAACCTTGGTTATTCAATAAAAGAATCTTTAAGAAATGGAATCATAAATAGTTCTTCCGTAATTCAAAAGATAGGTGCAAAACCAGGATTATTAAAACATGAACAATTAAAAGAAAAAATTAAAAATTTTAAACAAGATTTAACCCAGGAGATTAATTTTTGATTTATATCGAAATTCAAAATAATTTTTTATTTTTAAGCCATTTAATAAGTAAACAAAATAAGTTTGTTTTAAAAAATAATATAGAAATAAATTTAGATAAATTAGATTTTATAGACGGCATTTTATATAATCCATCTCAAATATACACGCATGTAAAAAGTTTTTTAAAACCAAATAATCTTAAAAATCCAAAAGCAATTATATGCTTACCTAACCTAAAAAATTCACATAATTTAAAAGATTCTAATAATCTTGAACAAAAATTAAAAAGCCTACAAATGGCATTATGCCTATCAAAAACTGGTCTCATAATAGAAACAATAATTTCAAATTCTATTTTAAAGAAAGAAGAAGCCGTTATGATACCCCCATTTTTTTATAAAAGTCACATAAAAAATCAGTTAAATTTTTTTAAACAATTTACGCCAGATGACAAAACTTCACCAAATAAATGGCTATCAAATACAATTGCAATGTTATTAGTAATTATAATAAGTTTTTTTGTTTTGAATCTTAATAAAAAAACAAAATTAGCAAATTTAAAATCTTCAAACCAGCAAATTGAAATTAAAAATCAAGCCTTAAAAAACAAAATTAAACAGATGCATTTAATGCAAAATCAAATAAATAATAATAAGCAAGTAATAGATAAAATCGAAAAAATTAAAAATGTATCAAACAATCCCATACAAACTTTAAAATTTTTATCTATGTCAATCACACCAAATAGTTGGATTAAAACTTTTAACTTAGACAATAAAAATAGAAAATTAGAGATAAATGGAACAACACCAACAGAAAAAAGTATTCCTATAATTTTAAACAAATTTTCTAAACTAACTAATTTTAAAAATCTTAAAATTGCTAAAATAGAACATGTTAAAAGTAAAAAAACAAAAAACTTTAAATCCAAAGAACAAAAATCAAAAATCTTATATCAATTTTGCCTACAGGGCGACTTATAAAAAATTCACATTGAAAATATTATTAGCAAACATTATTTGCCATAAATTAAATTTTTTGTTAGATTTTAAAAGTAATTTTTTGTTGTTTTATATGTTTAACCATTTAAAACTTGACTGTTAATAATTAACAGCTCAAGAGTTCGAGGAATTCTTTAATGTCCAAAACGTCCGGAAATAAAAAAACTCTAGAAATGCCAATTTCTCCAATTCTGAATGTGGAATTAATTGAAGATGTTTTTAAAATAAGTCCAGAAGAAGAAAAAGAGCTTGCAAGCCTTTATCAAGATACATTAAATCTATTTCAGATCGGCAAAGTAATCACAGGAAAAATAGAATCTATAGATAATAATAATATTATCGTAAACATAGACTATAAATCTGATGGACTAATCCCAAGTTATGAATTTACAGATATAGAATTAAAAAAACTTTCTTCTGGTGACACAATAGAAATAATGTTAGATCGCGTAGAAGATGAAAATGGTAATGTAGTTTTATCATATCAAAAAGCCAAATCAATTAAAGCTTGGGAAAATATTGCAAAACTTGCCGAAACAGACGAACCTGTTCGAGGCGTTGTAACCCACAAGGTTAAAGGTGGACTTAGTGTTGATATAGGAATTCCTGCATTTTTACCTGGTTCACAAGTTGACACACAAAGAATTACAAATTTTGATCAATTTGTAGGACAAGAAGTTGTTTGCAAAATTTTAAAAGTTAACAAAAAACGCGGAAATGTAATAATTTCTCGCAGAAAATATATCGAAGAGCAAAGATTTGAAGACAAAAAACAAGCTCTTGAAACAATATCTGAAGGTCAAATACTTGAAGGTATCGTCAAAAATATCACAAGTTATGGTGTATTTGTTGATATCGGTGGAATTGATGGTTTATTGCACATTACAGATATGTCTTGGGGAAGAATTGCTCATCCTAGTGAATTAGTAAAATTAGGAGACAAAATAACAGTCAAAGTCATATCTTTTGATAAGGCTCATGAAAAAATTTCTCTTGGCATGAAACAGTTAGCTTCAAATCCATGGGAAAATATCGATAAAAAATATCCTGTCAATAGCAAAATTAAAGGTCATATTTCAAGCATCACAGACTACGGACTATTTGTAGAAATAGAAAAAGGCGTAGAAGGCCTTGTACACATTTCTGAAATATCCTGGACAGAAAGAATCAATAATTTACATAAGCATTTTGCTGTAGGCAATGAAATTGAAGTTAAGGTTGTTGCATTAGATAAAGACAACAGAAGAATGTCTTTAAGTATAAAACAGTTAAAAGAAAATCCTTGGGAAACAATAGCTACCAAATTCAAAATCGGAGAAAAAATTTCTGGTAAAATCACAAACATTACCGATTTTGGTCTTTTTGTACAACTTCTTGAAGGAGTTGATGGACTTGTACATATTTCTGATATTTCGTGGACAAATCATATATCTCACCCAGGAGAAAAATACAAAATAGGAGATATTGTCAATGCAATAATATTGGCAATAGATCCAGAAAACAAAAAGGTATCGCTTGGTATTAAACAATTAGATAAAGATCCATGGGAAAATTTAGAACAAACTTATCCAGTTGGTTCAACAATAGAAGGTACAGTATCCAAAATTACTAACTTTGGAGCTTTTATAAGACTTTCTACAGGAATCGAAGGCCTTGTACATATTTCTGAGTTATCAGACAAAGAAATTTCAAAAGTAGAAGATATTCTGAAAATTGGACAAACTGAAACTTTTAAAGTCATTAAATCAAATCAAGAAGATCGTAAACTCGGTTTAAGTTTAAAAGCAACAAAAAAACCTGAAAAAGAATCTTCTATTCAAGGCACCGAGCAAGAAAAAAAATCTGTTGAAGAAAAGAAAGAAAAGGTAAGCAAAAAAACTTATCAAGCTCAACACCAAGCACAAGCACCAAAAGAACAGCCTAAGTTAAAAGGCTCATTACAACAGGCTTTAGAAGCTCATGTCGCAAAATTAAAAAAAACAGATAGTGAAGAATAGGTAGACAATGTTACAAAAAACGTTAGCAATAATTAAACCAGATGCTGTTAAAGCGAAAAACAGTGGTAAAATAATTGATAGAATAGAATCTGAAGGTTTTAAAATTTTAAAGTTAGAAAAAATGCAGTTAACCAAAGCACAAGCAGAACAATTTTATGCTGTTCACAAGGGCAAACCATTTTTTGATGAACTTGTAGAATTTATGACTTCGGGTCCTATTGTTGTCATGGTTTTGGAAAAAAATAATGCAATTGAAGATTGGCGCAACTTAATGGGAGCTACAGATCCTGCAAAAGCAGAAAACAACACCATTAGAAAACTTTTTGGTTCTTCTAAAGGTGAAAATGCTACGCATGGTTCTGATGCACCAGAAACTGCTGCACAAGAAATTAAAATATTTTTTCCTAAATTAAATTAATAATTTAGATATAAAAATAAAAAGAATTAAATAAAAAAATTAGGCAGGATATTAAAAAAATATCCTGCCTAATTTTTTTAATGGGGAACAATCAACTATCTTTTTTTATTTTTTCTGCATGAAAAAAGATAACCTAAAATTTTTCTGATCGCGCTTTCTTTAATAGGCTTATGAATTCCTGGAGCACCTCTTCTTGTTTTTTCTCTTTCAGCTTCTAATTTAGCATGATATTCACGATAAGTTTCTTCAGGCGCTTTATTTATTTTTTGAATGTTATTGTTTATAACTTTATATAATTGACTTACTTCATTTAAAGTTATTTCCAATTTTAAAAATAAACCTCGTGCTTCTTCTAAAAAATTATTTATATCCTGAACCTTAGACAAAGAATCTGCAGCTAAAGGAAATAAATGACTAGTTGTTCTTGATTGACTTGTTAACTTATTAAATTCATTATATAAAGAATTTATACTATCTTTTTTTAATCCTAAAAGATTGTGATTAGCATTATTATATGGTTCTAGGACAGCATTTAAACTTCTAGCAGCAAAATTTAAATTATCTTGTGTATCTTGAAAAGAGAATTTAATACCCTCTATATTTGATCTAAATTCAGTCAAAGCCACAGTTGTAATAGTTTCTAATGTTCTTAATTCTTTAGCTAAAAAAGTCTTTTTACCCTGTAATATATATATTTTTGCTATTATATCACATTGTAATTTTAATGCTTCTTCTTTTTTATCTAAAACAATTTGCCCTATTTGAGTTGAATCTAAACCCTTTCTTGCTTGTTCTTTTGCTAATATTTCTATTTCTTTTGTTTTAAGCTCTACTTCTTGAGCCATATTTCTAGCTTGTAAAGATTCATCTTCTAAATTTATACTTTGATAAATTCTTAAAGCCTTATTAAAACTATCCTCTGAATCTCGAAAAAAACATTCTATCTTTTCATGATTTTCTTTGGCTTGTTTTTCGTCAAAAATTGGATCTGTAGCATCAGACCCTTGTTCCATAGACTTAGCATTATCCATAGCCTTAGCACTAAAAGAAAGAGCTAATAAACATGGGACTGCAATTGATAAAATTATTCTGTTGAACTGTTTCATAAAAAACCTCCATTAAGCCAAAGCATTATATATGCGTAATATATGCGTAGGCGAATCCATAAATAATAAAAACAATTAATAAAAATATAAAAACCTAAAATAAAGCCTTTATTTTCTATTATAATTTAATATTACAAAATAAATTATATTTGTAAAATGCCCCCCTACAACTCAAAAATCTATTAAAAATATGAAATTTTTACATTAAATTTTGTAAATTATTGCATTATTTCTAAATCAATTTATAAACTCCAGATCAAATATAAGTCAAATTTGGATATCAGTTTAACTTTGTTGTTAATTTACTGAACACAAATTATTTTAAAAAGGAGAAAAAATATGAAAATTTTTTCAAAATTTAGCATTAAAATTCTAATATATAGCATAATCTTTTTAGGTTTCACAAATTTAAATAATTTATATTCAAAATGGGGAAGCATTAGAGTTATAACCAACCATACCTCAAAGGATCTTGATTGTAGAGTTAATTGGGGCGTTAGAGAAGCTGGCGATTTATGGAATTGGAACCCTCCAACTCTTAAGCAAGGGAATGAAATTATAAAACCTGGACAAGAAATAACTATTTTACCAAAAAGTTCTTTAGATTTTACTAGTTTAGAAATACCTAATATAGATGTCTCAAAAGGCCGTCCAGAAGAAAATTGTATTCGTTTACAAGGCATTGGAGCTAAATCAGAAGATCTGCAATTAACTAGTGGTAAAGTTCTTGAATTAAATCCAATGCAAGGAGTTGGTATCGCATGGCTCAAAGATCCAATTGACAGTAACAAATCTGTCTGTTTTTTTGCTCAATCTGATGATCAAGTTCAAATAGTATTAGGAGACAGTATTTCTCCTTATTATGGCCTTAAAATTGTTTTGGGCAAAAATGAATCTAAAATTATTTTTCCTAAAGAAGAAATTGCTGAACAAGAAATTACTCAAAACAATGAAGCTTTAATAACGTTTGGTGATTATGTAATTTTTACAAATGAAACAACTGGCAATGTTTTATATTTTACTTCAGAAAATAAAACCCTTGATGCGCAAACCATAAAACATGCCATTGATCCTAATAAACCCATCGATAAACTTTATCAGTGGGAAATTTTACCAAAACCTAAAATCGCTACAGAAACAGATATAGATATTAATTTTTTAAAAGACCATAGCTCTTGTTATCTTTTTTCTAACGGTTTTTTAACACGTGGAGATCTAGGTGAAGCCAAGGTTCTTGGAATAAAATATCCTATGAGCAGATTTAGCATTGTAAAAGCAGAAAAAACTAAAGACATTTTTATTAAAGATAATGATAGAGTAAAAATTGTTTCTTATTTTGTTGATGAAGGCTATGTTGTAGATGAAAATGGAATAGCAAGAGTTAGATGGCCAATTCATAACAAAAATAATGTTTGGAAAATTTCACTTGTTAATCCTCGCAAAAAAATAAGCGCAGCCTTAAGATATCCAAGAGTTACTAGAGAGCAAAATCCTAAAGCTATGGCAACAGGTGGACTTCAAGGTCTTTATTGGTTAAGCATTCAAGATGATTTTATTTTCGTTGGATCTGGATATCAACCAGGTCAAAACATATTTTTATCAAGGAAATTACCTAAAGAACTTATTGGTAAGCTAACATTCATAGGCTTTAGCAGCAACAAATCAACCGCAAATTATACAAATATTTTAATGGGTGATCCAATTTCTACTAAAGAATCTACAAAAATTTATAAAGATACCAAAGAAAATATATCAGCTTCTGGAGGTTTTCAGTGGCTTACAAATTATCCATTAAGAAGTTCTAACAGAGGCTCTATAATTACAAAGATAAAAGCTGACAAAAATGCCGAAATTGCTTTTGCAGATCCTAGTACTCGTGATATAAAATATGTTTTAGAAATTGGTGGACAAAATAATCAAACTATATCTATAAGCAAAAAAATAGGTACAAAACTTGAAGAGCAATACAAAGTTTACACGCCAACTCCACCAATACCAAAAAAAGAAAGTTCTTTATTTCAAATAAGTGTTGACGATGGTCTATTTCTTATAAAAAGAGATAATGAACTGCTTTTTGCCTGGCAAGATCCCAAACCTTTTACAAAATATAATTTTATAGGTTTTGGTGCAAAAAAAAGTAATGTAGAATATTCTAATATAGAAATTGCACCTTCTATTCGTTTGGAACACAAAAGAACAGCTAAAGAATATAAGCAAATTTTCAGCGGTTTTACACAAGATTACATGTTACCTTTTTTATTAATTTCTCCTTTTGAATATTGGATTCAACAATATAGCTCTAACATAAGAATTACAGATCCTATTTATAATCCAGTAGGTTGGAATGTTGTTGGAATGGAAAAAGAAGGAGCACACTATTTTATAGTTTCTATAAGCAGTTCTGGAGAACCAAGTATCAAATATGCTGAAGATCCTAAAGGAAGTATTTTGGAACAAGCTATTAAAATTGGTTGTGATACTCTGGGTGACATTGGAAGCACTTTAACACAAGCGGGCGGTAAAGCTGCTGCTGTTGGAGTTTTAACATCTACAGTAACCGATCTTACAAAAAGAATTACAAAACAAGTATTTAAACCTACAACCGGAATTTATACCGAAGAAGCTAGAACGGCAACTGCCACAGGTAAACCAAATGATGAAGTGGAAAAAGCAAAAAATGAGATCGCTGATCTTTCTAATAAGCTTGATGCTATAGAACAAGATGCTTATCTAGATCCAGGAATAAAATTTACGCAAAAAATTGAATTAACACATAGAATCGTTAATAATATTATCTCTCCTGAAAATATTACTCAACCAATGAGAGAGCAAATTTTAAGAATTTTAGATAATTTGTTTGAAAGTAGAACAAATCTTCCTCAAACAATTCAACCTCCAACAATTTATGGTCCATTAACAAATCTGTTTATAAGTGCTTATGATAATAGATTTTTATTAAATCCTGAAAATCCTAATTTTACTGGCAGACGTGGAGATTTATATAGAAAAATAAATAAATTATCAGAAGAATTATTTAATGGTTTAAAAAATAAAACAATTGAAGAAGTTGAAATAAAACCTTTCCACGGTGAAGCTATTTGGTTGGGCGAGCTACCTATTCTAAATCAAGGATCCATATTCATTGATGCTGCAGGTGAAAAAGATATTTTTATAATTTTTTATGATGAAACTACTCGAATCAGAAAATTACAAGAAGCTACAGAATTAGTTCAAGTAAATATTGGCGGTTGGGATAATAAAAAAACAGCTATTTGTTCTGATGGAAATGGTCAAGCAGAAGTTTCTGTTTCAGCAGAAAAAGTACCTAGTGCAATGGCAAATGGCATAACATTCAGACAATATTGGGTAAGTTATAATAAAGGAGTAGTAAAATTTGGTATTGTAGAAAATAACACAATTAAAGAACTTTTAACATGGAAAGACTATTATCCATCTGGAAAAGTAAAATATGTTGGCATCAGTTGTTGGGATACACCTATAAGAATAAAAAATGTTGAAATTGCACCTCCAATTGAACAAATTGAAAAACAACTTGCAAGCCAAAAACAAACGCCACAACAAGAAGAGGTTATTCAAGAACAAAAACCTGCAGTTAAAAAAATAGCAAAACCCAAAGAAGAAGAACAAACGGCTGAGCAAGCTCAACCTGCACCACAACCACAACAGATGCAACAAGCAGGTCCAATGCCTCAAGAAGCAATATCGCAAGGAGAACCGAGTGCAAAAGAATTAAAAGAGATGCAAAAGTTTGAAAAATCAAAAAAATCACAAGAATCAAAAAAAATAAAAACCACAAAAATTAGAGATAAAAAATCAGAAAAAATAATGCGTGAAATGGCAGAGATAGGAGCATAAAAATCATGAAAAAAATATTTTTATTTTTTTTATTTTATTTTGCTTTGCTCGGCGCAAGAGACGAGATGGGAAGATGGTGCCTACTTGAAACATTAACAAATGAGAACCCCACCTATCCTATGAAGATGGATATACGGTGGAACGAGCTAGAAGATATAACCCAATCTTATGGATGGCGCTGGGGTGATCCATGGCCAAAAATATCTGGTGGCGATTTTATTCATGTGGGCCAGACAATTACAATTAAACCTAATGAATCATTAAATCTCCAAAATACCGTAATACCTCAAGTAGGCTCCAAAGGTCATCTTAGTGAAAAACGAATTCAACTTAAAGGCATTGGTGAACAAACAACAGAAGAGGGAGGACCAGAATATTTTGAAATTTCACCAGGCAAATTATTAAAATTAGACAGCTTACGAGGCAAGGCTTTTGCCTGGTTTGTACAGCCAATTTCAAATAGAGCCATCGCTTTTTGGGGACAAACTGAAGGAAAACTTGTAATAGCAATTGGGTCCAAAATGGGACCCAATTATTTAATTAAAATAATTTTAGGCCAAAAAAAATCAAAAATTATTACAAAAGAAGAAGAAGAGGCTGAACAAGCAATAACAGATAATAACGAAGCATTAATAAAATATGGTGATAAAGTTATAATACAAAATATTAAAACAGGAAAAATTTTAAGTTTTAATCCCAATAAAAACTTAATTGAAAGCAGTACATATTCAGCAAATTTAGAAAAATTACCTAAAAACAAAGTTTGGGAAATAAATCAGACCTATAAACCATATAAACAAGAAAAATCAGAAGATGATTTTTTAGAAAATGGCGAAACAATCGCCCTTTTTACAAACGACAAATATCTTAGCGGCAGATTTGGTGGTGCTATAACTTTGGAACCTAAAACTTTAGCTTGGGAAAAATGGACAATACAAAAAATAGATTCATCAGATTCTCGTATAAAAAATGGAGATGAAATAATGCTTCTTTCTGCCCACGAAGCTTCATACTTAGTTTTAAATTCAAATGGGATCGCTGAAAATAGATGGCCAATGCACAATGATAATAATATTTGGAAAATAAGACTTGTAAAAACTCCCGAACAAAAAATTTACAAATCAAAATACCCACAAATCACTAAAGAAGAAAATTCTAAAGCAATGGCAACTACTGGTTTTGATGGAGTCTATTGGATAAGCATAATTGATAATTATGTATTTGTTGGTTCTGGATACAAGCCAGGAGAAAATTTATTTTTATTCAGAATTTTACCTAAAAAATTTGCCGGTCAAATGAATTATATAGGATTTGGATGCAGAAATAAGCCGGCTTTATATTCAAACATTTTATTGTCAGAACCTATAAATAAAATAATTCCAGAAGGCGAATATGCTTCATTACCACCTATAGCGTTAACCGATAATTTTAAAATTCTTAAAGCACCATTAAGAATCCCTACAAAAGGCTCTATCTCCTTTGATGTAAAATCGCAAGGATCTATATCTGTAGGTTTTTTTAAAACCACAAATCCAGAGGATATAGAATACAAAATAGTAATAGGCAAAGACAACAACACAAGTATTGCAATTTATGATAAAAATGATGAAAAAACATACTTATTCAAAAATTATCCTATTGAAAATGACATTTTATCATATAATAATTTTGATAATTTTATAGTCAGTATAAATGATGGATTAATTACTGTATTTAAAAACGATGATCTACTTTTAGCCTGGCAAGATCCGCATCCAGCACAAAGTTATAAATATGTTGGATTAAGCTCAACGGATGACCAAGCAAAAATAAGAAAAATAAGAATTTTAGATCCTGTTGAAATAGAAGCACAAAGAACAGAAAGAGCGTATAGAGAAAAAGCTAAAGATTACCAGTCACAAGACACTGTTCAATTAAAACTTGTAGCACCATACACGTATTGGTTAAGACAATCAGGTTTTAATTTAGAAATTGAAGACCCTGTATATAAAAATAAAACATGGAAATTATCCCCTCCATTAGAAAAAATGGGAGAACACGCTTTTAAAGTAACAATTTCAAAATCTGGAAAGCCAGACATACAATATATGCGAGAAGCAGCTGGACATCCTTTGGAAAAAATATTAAATATAGGGGCTAACGTCCTTGGAAACACTGGAACTGCATTAGCCAATATACCTAACCCAAAAGTGCAAGCGGCAGGACTTATTACAGGTGTTGTTGGAGGAACATTAGAAAGTATTACTAAAGCTATTTTTGCTCCAATCAAGGGAATTTACACAGAAGAAGCAAGAATCGCTCAAGCAGAAAGTTATGAATCTTCAACGGTTGTTAAAAATACTCAAGAAATAAAAAAAATACTTGAAGAATTTGATAAAATTAGAGATATCCGATCTGAAACAGAATTAGAATATGGAATTGAATGGCACCATGAAATTTTAGATAAAATTATTAATCCTGATAATGCAACGTCAGATATAAAACAAAAAATTTTAAGAAATTTAGATACTTTAAAAAGCAAAGTAAATAAAATTTTAATTATAAGAACAAATGCAGATGCAGAATTATATAATAGTTTTATAAGTTTATTAATAAAAGCATATGATAATCTTTTTTTATTTGATAAAGAACAAAAACAAGATCTATACAATCAAATAAACGAATTAACTGTTAAATTATTTGATGCATTAAAAACTACAAAATTAGAATTTATCAAACTTCCCCCATGTCACGGAGAATATATTTGGTATCCAGACTCATTTAAAACTCCTGATAAGGGAACAGTTTTTTTTAAAGCATCAGGTGATGATAATATAATATTAGGATTTTCTGACAAAAAAACTCAAGTTCGATATTTAGGGCGATCAAAAGAAATATACCAAATTATAATTGGTGGTTGGCAAAATAAAATAACTGCAATTTGCGCAGATTCTGACGCTTGGGCCATAGTAAACCATATATCAAGCAAAAAAAACCCTACCGCCATGGCACCTTTTACAGATTTTAGACAATATTGGATAAGTATAAATAATGGACACATAGTTTTTGGAATTATAGAAAATAATAAAGTAGAAAAAATATTAGAGTGGCAAGATCCATATCCGCGAACAAGATTTAGATACGTGGGCTTTAGTAATTGGAACCATCCAATCAGATTAAAAGATATAATATTAAAAGACATAGCTTTTAATGACCCAGATTTTATAAACGTAGCTGAAGAAATAGCAAGAACATCAAAAACAGAAATATCTAAAAAACCTAGAAGCGTTAGAAGACCGGTTGAAGTTGAAGAAAAAATTGAAGAAGAAAGTGACATACGTACTAAACAGAAAGAGCCAAAAGTAAAAACACAAGTCAAAACTAAAAAAATTTTAAGAAGAGAAAAACCTAAAGAAATCGAATAATTTTAGAAGGGAGAGTTTTATGAGAAGAAAAATAATAATTTTTATGGGAGCAATAATTTATTTTGCTTTTATAAGCAATTTTTTATATAGCGAACAAACAAAAGAAGAACAAAAAATAGAAAAAGAGCCTACAAAAGTCCCTCTTAAACAAACTTATCCTATAAAACCTGCACCCCCCTTGCCTCCAAAAAGAAAACCGATTCCACCAGCTCCTTCAAAATGGCTTCCACCAGAACGGCCTAAACCTTTATCTGAAGAACAAATAAAAAAACTCAAAAATATAAGAGAACTTAGAGAGCTTGAAAAAAAACTAAAAGGTATCCCTGAAGAAGTAAAGAAAAAACTTGAGGCCCAAAAACCTGGAAGATTTGAAAAATTAAAAGAACGATTTGAATTAGCAAAAGTCAAAGCTGGAGCTCAATTATCAGAAATATCTCAAGATGTAAAAAAAACTGTAAAATCTATTGTAGAGGATTTCAAAAAAGCTAAAGAAGAACGCTTTGGTTTAAAACGCAAACCCAAATTAGAAAAAATAGGCGAACCTACTGAAGTAAAAATTAAAAAATATTCAAAAGAAGAATTTGAAAAAGAATTTAGTCCAAAACCTAAAGCTATAAAAATTGGTGAGCCAACCGAAGTAAAAAAGGGAATAGGTTTTGAAGAATTAAGCAAAAAAAGACGCAAAGAACAAGAAGAAAAATTTTTAGAACATAAAATTTTAGAAGAATTGAAAAAAGAAGAGCAAGCTGCAAGTATACAAAAAAGAGAAACTCCGCCACCACTCCCACAAAAACCTCAACAAATAAGAGAACAAAGAGCATTGGAACATTTTTTAAGACAAGCACCTCCTGTAAGACCTGCACCGCTTCCACCTCAAGAAGAAGCAGAAGAATCTGGGTATCAACCAGAAGAACAAGCTCCATACACAAGTCCTGTAGTTCGCGAAGATTACGAACAACCTATAACTACACCTGTAACAACAATAGCCGAACCCACTCAGGAACCTGTTCAAGCTCCAAAATTCTTGGAAAAATTACCAGAAAAGGTAGTTCCTGCACAAAAAAAACTTCCAAGCCGTTTTAGAGGGTATCAAAGAGTAACCTCACCTGAACAATCTACAACAGTTCCAGAAGCATAAAAATTATTTTTTTAAAAAAGGGTAAAACTATGAAAAATATAAAAATTTTTAGCTTTATATTATTAAGCAGCATATTTTATGCAAATTCTAATTTGCAAGCAGGGTTATTAGATAGATTTAAAGCATGGAGAGGCAAAAAAGCAGAGGAAAGTTCTACAAAAGCAAAAATCATAGCAGAAAGACTAGGGCGTAAAGCAGCAATGACTACAGATCCTAAAAAAAGTGAAAAACTCTTTAAAAAAGCACAAGGAGAATTCGAAAAGCAAAAAAAATATCAAGAAAAAGCTATAAAATTGGGTCGAGAATTTATCTCAGAAGAAATATTGCCATCGGTTCCAACTCAAGAAGAAATTCAAAAGAAATATCAAAGAACATCTATAGCTTTGCAACAAAAGCCAAAAGTTGAAAAACATTGGTGGCAAAAATTTCATCCTATTAAAACTTTCAAAAAATGGAATACTGAACGAAAGAAGGTAAATCAAGAAACACAAGAAAGAATGGGAGAAAGAAAAGAAGGTGTAAAAAAAGAAAAAGTTGCACAAGTAAAAGAATTAGCAAAAACCATTTTGGGACAAGAGATAAAAGGTTCTTTTTATGCAAAAGAAAAAGATATTTTAAATAAACAAATATCTAAAAGCAGAGAAGCAATGATTGAAGCCGCAAAAGCAAATGATGCCGAAAAATTTGAAGCCACACAAAAAGAATATTTAAAATTTTTTGATCAAGGACGAAGAATGTCTATTCGGGATAGAGCACAAAGCACAATCGAAGGTATCCAGAAGGGAGAATATAAAAAACCTATCTCTGATATAAAACAAGGTTTTAAAGAAGATATTTTAGTTACACAAGAACAGATAAAAGAAGAAAAAGAAAAAATACAACAGCTTTGGAAAAATATTGAAAAAAAACAACCACAAGTAGGTGAGCCTGAGGGATTTAAAACAGAAATTAGTATTAAAGAACAAGAAGTCCAAAAACCTGCAGCTCAAATTCCAAGAAAAAAAACACCTGGACAACCACCGGTTGCACCTAAAAAAAGTTTAAAAGAAGAATTAACTGAACAAAGAAGAAGTTTGAGAGTAGTTAAACCTATAGAACCAAAAGAAATTCAAGAACAGGAAGCGGCAGCACCTGCTGCATAAAAGTTATTTTGAAAGTAAAAAATTTGGACATTACGTATCGTAAATTTTGACACGTAATGTCCAAATTTTCAAGATTTAGAAATATTTGTTATTTTCTAAAGGTTATTAACTTATTCTGCGCGCATTCTGCCGAATTTTTCCCTTCCTGTTGTCTCCCTGAGGTCTGCATATCTTGAGCTACTACGTAATCTTTCAGGTGACGGTCTATCAGTAGTTCTACGTCCTACCTGAGATTCAACCTCTTTAGATAAGATTTCTTTAGCATCGGTTAAGTATTGTAATGCAAGATCTATTTCTTCAGCAATATCAACATTTCTGGGATTCAATATATCTTCTACCTCTAATAAATTTTTCATAATACTTTTTATTTTTTCAGCTTCTATTGCATAAGAATCTGGTCTTTGACCTCTTAATTTTTCGGTTTCATACGAATCAATGTCTTTTATAAGGTTTTGTACTATTTTTAATGATTTATTCATAGCAAGACGAGTAGTTACTTCTCCTTCCATTAATATACCATATGCTTTTTTTAAATTATCTATTATATATCCAGCATCATCTTTTTGTATGTAAATTACTTCTGGAATCTTAGTCTCCTCAATTTCAACTCTTCTAGTACCAGGAATTGTTCTTGTTGGTTCTCTTCTTGGTGTCCTATATTCATATTCATCTTCCTCTTCTTCGCCAGGTTTTGGTTTCAAACCAAGTTCTTTTCTTGTTTGTTTTTGGCCCTCTTTAATTTTATATCTTAAAGCTTTCTGGCCTGCTTTTATTTGTTCCTGTAAAGCCTCTCGTCCTATATCAGCAAAACCTTTTGTAGTTTGAATAGCAGCTTTAGCTATCTCTTCAGCTATAGCACTTTTCGCAAATTGTCCTAACCCCTCTTTTACCCTTTGTCCAGTTGTTTTTGTTCCTTTTGGTGATTGGTATTGAGTTGTAGTAACAGTAGGTTCTTCGTAAGCTTTAGGTTCTTCGTATACCCTTGGATCGTCATATTGAGTTGTAACTGGTTGCGAATATTGAGTTTGAGTTGTTGGTGCAGCATATGTTGTTGTAGGTGCAGCCTTTGTTGTTGTAAGTACCTTTTTTTTAATTACTGCCAAAACTTGGCTGCTATTTGCAAAAAAACATGCAAATATAAATAAACTTAAAAACCTTAAGTTTTTCATAAAATCCCCCTTTCTAAATAGAGATTAAAAAAATTAAACACAAAATTATAAAACTATTACAATTTCATAATAATAAAATTAATTTTCTATTTGCAATAGTTTGATGAAAAAATAAGAATTTTGAAATTTACCCAGGGCACACGCCCTGAGCTAACAGAAGTACCGCAGCACCTCAAAGCTTACGCTTTTGTTGCGCAGCTGACCACCTATTTGCAGCAAAGCAAATAAAATCAAACTTTGCTTAAGCAAAAATAAAATTAATTATTAAATCTATTCTTATATCTATACTTAATACTATTTTTTTTAAGCATTAAAACATATTCTTCTTCACAATTCATAATTTCGTGGTGTTTTTCCTGGTTTTGAATATAGTTTTTTATTTGCTCAATCTCTCTTCTTCCAACAGAAAAAATACTGTATCCATTTTGCCATCCGAAATTTTTATCAAAGCAATCACGAACGTATTTAGATGAGTTAGACTTGAGACACCTTATAATATCAGGAACATTTTCTCTAAAATCCGTTATTTGTAAAAGTATATGTATATGATCTTGAGTACCTCCAATTTCTACTAAATGCCAATCTTTTTTTAAAGTTATTCCGTATATAAAATTATATAATTTTTTCTGAAAATCCTTTTTTATTAAATTTTCTTTATCTCTAGTTCCCCAAACAATATGAAAAAATATGTTTATATATGCATGATTAGACATTTATTCCCCCAAAATTAAACATAAATAAAATTATTAAACGCATATTTTAAATAAAAATTTATAATTATCAAAGGATTAACTTTTGCGAAAGCAAAATTTGCTCTTAGCAAAAATCAGTCAGCTTCGACAAAACAGTGTAACTGTTTGGTGAAGTGGCACTGTCGTTAGCTCAAAGCGTGTGCTTTGGGCCTTCAAGTCATCTCAGGCATTATTCGATTTTTTATCCAAGAATCCAATTCGATTAAATACTTTAATAAGATTTCTAATTGGCAAAGACGAATAGAATTAGGACCATCTGAAAAGGCTTGTTCAGGATTATCATGAACTTCTAAAAATAATCCAGCTATACCTTGTACGATGGCAGCAGCTGCCAAGTTAGGGACAAATTTTCTATCCCCTCCAGTCGAACAACCTTGACCGCCAGGCCTTTGAACAGAATGGGTGGCATCAAATACTATTGGATACCCGAAATTTTCCATAATCGGAAAATTTCGATAATCTACAACCAAATTATTATAACCGAACGTATAACCACGTTCGCAAAGCCAGATATTTTGATTTCGCGTACTTTCTATTTTTTCTATTGCAGATTTCATATTTTCAGGTGCAAGAAATTGCCCTTTTTTAACATGAATAATTTTGCCAGTTTTACCTGCCGCAATTAACAAATCTGTTTGCCGACATAAAAATGCAGGAATTTGTAAAACATCTGCAACTTGAGCAATACTCTCAACTTGCCAAGTTTCATGAACATCAGTAACTATTGGAAGCTCAAAATTTTTACGTATTTTTTCAAAAATTTTAAGACCTTGTTCAAAACCAACACCACGTTTTCCTGAAATAGAGATTCTGTTTGCTTTATCAAAAGAACTTTTAAATATTAAGTTAAACTTTAACTTTTCAGATATTTTTTTTAGAAATTCGGCCATTTTTAAAGCATGCTCTTCGCTTTCTATGCAACATGGCCCCATAATAAAAAAAATTGGATTTTTATTATCTTTAATATTTTTTAAATTATTAATTTTTGCTTCAAGATTTATTGGCATGATCTACTTACTCTTCTTCTGTTTTAACCTGTTTATCTTTTTCCTGATCATATAACTTATTAATTTTGCAATATTCATCTAAAATGCCATTTATGAATTTATAAGCATCTTTTTCTGCAAAACCTTTTGCTAACTCTATTGCCTCATTAATTATAATCGACGGGGCAATTTCCTTTTGCATTAATTCCCAAATAGCCAGTCTTAGAATAAGAAGGGTACAACACCCTAATCTTTCTATTTTCCAATTTTTTAACAATGGTTTAATTTGATTATCTAATTCTTGCCGGCTCTCAATAATGTTTTTAGCCATTTTAATTGCGTCAGAATCTTCTGGAATTTCCAAATTAAAACCAGTTCTAAAAACATCAATAAGTTCTTCAAAATCAATAGTATAATCAAATCTATCTGCTGCATATAAAATATGAAAGGCTAAAGACCGAGTCTCTCGTCGTGACTTAATTTTATAAGAACAATTTTCATCACATTTTGTATCACAATCAGACATATTAGATTACTCTTTCTATATACTTATCTTGTCTTGTGTCTACTTTAATTTTGTCGCCTTCATTTATAAACAAAGGCACAGAAACGACAACCCCTGTCTCTAATGTAGCAGGTTTGTTGCCACCCTGAGCGGTGTCTCCTTTTACACCAGGGATAGTATTTTTAACTTTTAATATCATAAACATCGGAGGTTCAACAGAGATAGGTTTACCCTGAAAGAAAAGAACTGTATAAATTTCGCTTTCTTTAAGATATTGTTTAACAGATTCTACGTGATCAGCATCAAAATCTACCTGTTCAAAACTTTCTTGATCCATAAAGTGATAAAGGTCATCCGCATACAAATATTGCATGCTTTTACTTTCTAAGTCTGGTTCAGGAAATTTTTCTCCAGATCTAAAAGTTTCTTCTAAAAGCCTACCTGTTATCAAATTTTTCAATTTGGTGCGCATAAAAGCGCCACCTTTACCCGGTTTTACATGATGAAATTCAACAACAAGCCAAGGCTCATTGTTCCACAATATTTTTGAAGAACCACGTTTAAAATCTGACGTCGAAATCACTTTAAAGCTCCTCTATATTTTCAATTTATAAAAACAAAAAAACTTTAGATTAAATATAAATTTTAATTTACACTTAATCTAAAGTCAAAAATATATTTTTAAAAGGCCAATATTAATTTATTACTTTTTTATTAATGTATTATTTTTTGTTTTTTAAAATTTCAATCTCTTTTTCTAATTTTTTTATTTTTTCTTCAAGCATTTCAAACCTTTTTGTAACATTTCCATCCATTGTCTTTAACGCTTCATGTAAATCTCTAACCCTATCACGCAAACCTTCATCAGAACTTGGTGGTTTTGTTGAAGAACTCATAATTGCTCCGGTTAACAATCCCCCCATCATTCCACCTGCCATACCACCAGCAAAAGAATCCCCACCTCTTGCAAATAAAATTCCTGAAAAACAACTTAAAAATACAAAAATACAAATTTTATTCTTAAACATAAAATTCCCCTTTTTTCGTTCGTAGTGAGCCTTCGACAGGCTCAGGGCGAACATCTATTCTTTTCTATTATGTTTTTTAAAAAACATAAAACCTAAAACAACAACTGCTACAAATAATAAACCCAAAAGAACAATTAAAATCATTGTTACTTGCTTACTTCCTTGTTGTCCTGCAAGTCTTGATTCTAAATCTTTTAATTTTTCTTGTTCCCG
Organism: Candidatus Babeliales bacterium; assembly: GCA_041650475.1. Taxonomy (GTDB): domain Bacteria; phylum Babelota; class Babeliae; order Babelales; family UASB340; genus JAIPGX01. Next base: position 46,466 of record JBAZLD010000005.1, read on the forward strand.
CTCTCTTTTTAATTGTTCTGTTTGTTCTTGCAATCTACGAGTTTCTCTTTCTTGTTCTCTTCTTAGTTGTTCTGTTTTTTCTTGAGCTATTCTAGCTTCTTGCTCAGCTCTACTGGAACTACCAGAATCTTTAGTCATTGCACCAGTAATCAAACCACCAACCATTCCACCTGCAAGTCCACCAGCAAAACTTTCACCTCCACCTCTTGCGCACAAACTGCCCAAAAAACATGTTAAAATTACAAGCGTATAAATTCTATTTTTTATAAACATAAAGTTACAGCTCCTTTCAAGCCTTTTTATCTTGTTTTCTAAAAAACATAAAACCTAAAACAACAATCGATACAAAAAGCAATGCTAATAAAATTGTTAAAACCATTGTTACTTGTTTGCCCTCTTGCTCAGAAAATTTTGATTCTAAAGCTTTTAATTTTTCTTGTTCGCGTTCTCTTTTTAATTGTTCTGTTTGTTCCTGCAACCTAAGAGCTTCTTTTTCTTGATCTCTTCTTAGTTGTTCTGTTTGTTCTTGAGCTCTTCTTGCTTCCTCTTCTGCTCTCATTGAACTACTAGAATCTTGAGTCATTGTGCCAGTAATCAAACCACCCATCATTCCACCAGCCATACCCCCAACAAAGCTTGAACCACCGCCATAATCATATCTTCTATGCCCATGATGCCTTCCCTTATGGCGGCTACTACTAGGACGACTTCCAGATCTACGACTACTACTAGGACGCCCACCACCTCTGCGAGGCAAAATAATTACATTTGATGCTAATAAAGAAAAACATAACAACAAATAAAAAAATATCTTTTTCATTAAAAACCTCTCCCCCAAAAAATAAAATTAAAACATAAATAATCTTTATGCTATATTACCCCAATATTTACATATTTTTATATTGTCAAAATTTGACATAATACGTCAATAATTTGTATCAATATTAGAAATAATGGACCCAAAATAGAAAGGTGAAGAAATGCAAAACTATATTTTCGAGCTAATAAAAGAAGAAAAAATTAGAGAAGAAAAAACTATAAATCTTATAGCATCAGAAAATTATGCCAGTCCAGAAATTTTGCAAGCCACAGGATCTATTTTGACAAACAAATATGCAGAAGGTTATCCAGGAGCCCGATATTATGGTGGTTGTCAGATAATAGACAAAGTAGAAACTTATGCAATAGACATATGCAAAAAACTTTTTAATGCAGAACACGCCAATGTCCAACCACATTCTGGTTCCAGCGCAAATTTTGGAGTTTATTTTAGTCAGCTAAAACCAGGAGATACAGTTTTAGGAATGGCACTAAATGCAGGAGGTCACTTAACTCATGGCCACAAAATAAATTTTTCTGGCGCAATTTTTAATTTTATACCATATGGAGTAAATCCTGAGACAGAACAACTTGATTATGATGAAATAGAAATTTTAGCCCAACAACATAAACCAAAAATGATAGTTGCAGGTGCATCTGCATATTCAAGATTTATAGATTTTGCAAAATTACATAAAATAGCAAAAAATAATAATTGCTTACTCTTGGTAGATATGGCACATATTGCAGGACTTGTAGCAGCACAACTGCATCCAAGCCCAATACCTTTTGCAGATTTTGTTAGCAGTACAACACATAAAACACTAAGAGGACCAAGAAGCGGTTTTATTTGCTGCAAATCTGAATTTGCACAAAAATTGGACAAATCAATAATGCCTGGAATTCAAGGCGGACCATTAATGCATGTGGTGGCAGCAAAAGCAATCGCTTTCGAGCAAGCTCAAACAAAAGAATTTAAAAAATATCAAGAACAAGTAATAAAAAACGCAAAAGCTATGGCTCAAACTTTTATACAACTTGGTTATAGAATAGTATCTGGAGGCACAGATAATCATTTATTTTTGATAGATTTACAAGATAAAAATATAAAAGATAATTTGCCGGAAACACAAAAACTTTCAGGCAAATTAGTTGAACATTTATTGCAAAAATGCAGCATAATTTTAAATAGAAACACAATTCCTTTTGATAACCAACCACCAACAAATCCTAGTGGGATCAGAATAGGTACACCTGCAATTACAACCAGAGGTTTTGATGAAACTCATTCCTGCAAAATAGCTTATTTTATTGATGAGGCAATAAAAAACAGATTCGATGAAAATTTTTTAAGCAAACTTAAAGTAAAAGTTGAACAACTTTGTAAAAATTTTCCTATATATAAAGAATAAAACATGATAAATTGCCTTTTATGAATAGCTTAAAAAAAATTTTAAGATACACAAAAAAATATTGGTCTTACTTGCTTCTTTCGGTGTTTACAGCTTCTTTGTATGGATTAGCTTCTGGTGCACCAACTTATGTTATTAAATTTGCTGTTGATGAAGTATTTGTAAAAAAAATAAATTCTCTTTTGATCCCATTTATATTATGTTTCTTATTATTATTTACACTCAAAGGTGTATTCATGTATTTATCAAATTATTACATGAACTTTGTGGGCAACAAGGTTATAAACGATATCAGACAAGATTTATTTAATAAAGTTGTGTATTTTCCAATATCTTTTTTTCAAAAAAATACAACCGGCCAACTAATGTCACATTTTTTAAACGATATTCAAATGATACAAAACGCTTCATCTTCTTCGATTAAAAATGGCGTTCGTAGTTTTTTTGAAGCTATAGTTTTAATTGGCATAGCATTTACGCAAAATTGGAAACTTTCTCTTTTAATGATTATTGTTGGCCCAGCAATAGGGCTTTGTATTCAAAAAATGGGCCGATCGATAAAATCTGCTTCTGTAAATATTCAAAAAAGCATGGGCAACATAAGCAATAACTTGCAGGAAGTTTTTATTGGCATTCGTGAAGTTAAAGCTTTTAACGGTGAAAAAATAGAGATTAATAGATTAAATAAAAATTTATCTGAATGTTTTTTTTCTATAATGCGTAATGTACATATAGAATCTTTGGCTCCAGCATTTATAGAAACAATTGCAATGTTTGGTAGCAGCATAGTTTTTTATATTGCAGCACAGCAAATAATGGCCGGAACTATTACGGCCGGACAAATAACAGCATTTTTTGCTTCAATTTTATTGGCTTATCAACCATTAAAAAGATTAATTAATGTTTATTCAGAAATTCAATATGCTTTGGCTGCTGCAGATAGAATTTTTGATTTAATGGAAAAAGTTTATCCAGCAACTTTACACAAACAAGATAATTTAATTATTAAAGATAAATTTAATTTAATTAAATTCGATAATTTATCTTTTAGCTATAACGCTAAAACACCTGTTTTGCAAAATATAAATTTAGAAATTAATAAAGGCGAAAAAATAGGCCTTATTGGGCCATCTGGTTCAGGCAAAAGTACGTTGTGTGATCTTTTGCTTTGTTTTATAACACCAAGTTCAGGCAAAATTTTTATAAATAATCATGATATAACACACATTCCCTTAAAAACATTACGTGATCAAATAGGATATGTAGGCCAAAAAACATTTTTATTTAATGACACTATTCTTGCAAATATTAGTTACTCTCAACAAAATAAAACAGAACAAGATATAATTAAAGCTTGCAAAGCTGCTCATGCCGATGAATTTATTCAAAAATTGCCATCCAATTATCAAACAATAGTTGGAGAGAATGGCAACCTGTTATCTGGTGGTCAAAAACAAAGAATCACTATTGCTCGTGCTCTTTTAAAAGATCCACAAATTTTAATTTTTGATGAAGCTACTTCTGCTCTAGATCATGAATCTGAAGAAATGATAAGATTAACATTACAAGAAGCTGGTAAAAATAAAACAATAATTATAATTTCTCACAGATTATCTTTTATTGAAAATATGGATAGAATTTTTTTATTGCAAAATAAGCAATTAAAAGAAATTGATAAAAAAAATATTTTTAATAAAAATTTGTATCAAGATTATGGGGAATTTAGTAATGAAAATAAATTCGATAAAATTTTATGATAACTATTTTTCTGGACAAGATTTTGCAACTTACAGATATGATGTTGGTAGTTTTTGTACAAGAAAGGCAATAATTTCTCAAATTTCACACAAATCAGGAAATTTATTAGAAATAGGGACAGGCATTTCAAGTTTATTAATAGATCTTCAAAATTTTAATTGTTATGGCATAGATATTTCAGCTAAAACAATTAATTTTATTCAAAATTTGTTTAATCAAATAAACAAAAAAGCAATTTTAAACGTTGGTGATGCAACAAAATTACCTTTTGAATCAAATTTTTTTGATACAATAATATCCTCTCATACACTAGAACACATTAAAAATGATTTTTCGGTAATAAAAGAATGTGCACGTGTATTAAAAAATAAAGGTGAACTTATAATATTTGTTCCAGGCAGAATAAATGGTATTGCAACAAAAAAAGAATTTCGAAAATATGGCCACTATCGTTATTACAATTTAAAAAGATTTAAAGAATTAGAAAATTTTGTTTATCCTGAATTAAAAATAAAAAATATTATTTATCCACATAAAATTCATAATTTAATCTGGAATAGATTAAAAAATTTATTTAGATACGCAAATTATCCAATAAAAAAATGGATTTTTAGAGATAACAAAAGTTACGAACTTAGGCCTACTTATCAAAAAATATTTTTACCAACAATATCAATTACTCTAGATGCTTTAGACAAACTAACTAGAAATTCAGAAAAAAATTTATTTGGCACAGAATTTAATGTTTTAATAAAATTTGAAAAATCTTGAAAATTTATTTTTTATCCTAAAAAATATGTTTTTATTTTTTTTATTTATTAAAACTTCAGGATTAATTTTTATAATATTTTCATGAATATTTCTAAATTTTTCACCAGTTAAACTTAAATCTTGAAAATTTTTTTCTTTTAGCATGCCAAGATTATTTAGTTTTTTATCATAAAAAATATTTTCCCATTTTTTAAAATAATTTAAATTATCTTGATTTTGTTTCTTGTGGTTAGTTTTAATTACACCCAAATTTGCATGAGGATAATGCTCAATAAAAGATTCTGGGCAATCTATTGCGGTATAACCTTTATGCCATAACTTTAAACACAGATCACCATCACCGTTATAAAAAAAATATCTATCTTCATCTATATAATCAATTTCTTTTAAAGCAGAATTTAAATATAAACCGTGATTCACGTACATTTTATTGCCAAGCGTATAAGCAACATAATATTTTTCTTGTTTAGACCAGTTTCTATAATAAAATGCAACAGCACCAATTTTTTTATTATTTTCTAATTCTTTTTCAAACAAATTATATCCATTTTTAATAGCACCAGGCACAACCAAACAATCATCACTTAGCATGCAAATATATTTACCTTGAGCGCATTTAAAACCTAAATTCATAAAGTATCCCCACGATCTTCGCTCAATTTTTTTGCCTTGCCACTCGCCTCTATTATATTGAACAATAGTAATAATATCTTTTTGTTTTATTAGCCAATCAATAGTGCCGTCGTCCGAACCACCATCTATTATTATTGTTTCATAGTTCCAATCAAAAAGTTCTTGCCTGATAGAATCAACTGTTAATTTAAGAAAGTCTAAGCGATTATATGTGCCAAGTACAACAGAAATTAGATTATTTTTTTTCATATTTTTTACAAAAATTTTATAAATTAAATGGCAAGAAAATTAACATTTCTATTCATGATTAAAAATTGTTTATTTTTTGCATCCCAAATAATAAACAATAAATTATCTTTTTTATATTTATCATCAAGAACATATTCATAAATTGTTTCATCACCAGTCTTATTAACAAGTGTTAATTTACCCATTTTGTTTGTATCATCTCCACCATCCAAAGACAGTGTTTTGCTTTTTATTTTAAAAAATATTTTTCCAACTCTTTGTTCGATAAATATCTTGTCATTTTCTTTATCAATTTCGCCATTCAAAAAAGTTGCTTTATCATAATAAATAGGTTGTCCAATTTTCGTTAAACGATTTTCTTTTTCGTAATTATTATTGAATTTTAAATTTTTAGGCAAAAGAAAAAAAACTAACTCTTTGTCCTTTATTTCATGATTTTTTTTTAATTCTGAAACAGCATTATAAATGCTATAATATTCTTTTAAATACCCACTATTTGTTTTATAAAGATAAAATCCCCCAAATATTATTAAGAAAAAAAATAAAATAAAAATTGCTTTATTATTACATAAGATACATGCTCTACTCGTTTTATTTTTACACATAAACTTTCTCCTTTTTTTTAGTTAAACTTATAATTTACAAAATTATAATAAAAAAAATTAGGAGAGTAAAAAAAATGTCTTCAAAAAAATTTTTTAATAAAACATCAATTATTTTATCTATTTTAATTTTCATAATAATTTTTATAACATTAGGAATTCCATATACAAATTGGTGGTTCAATGGTGATGATTTTCATGGCATATTTTTGGGCTTTAGAGCTCAATCTTTAAAAGATGTTTTTTATTTTTTTTATGATGGACATACAAATCAATATATTGGCCCATCAAACTTTAATTATAATTACACGCAAAAACCCGATTTTATGGGGGCATATTATAGACCATTATATTGCGTATATTTATCAATCCAATATTATTTATTTGGAACTAATGCCTACTATTATCTTTTAACTAACGTTTTTTTTCACGCAATAAACACTGTAGTTTTATTTAATATTTTTTTATATTTTCTAAACTATTTTTCTGCATTTTTAGTAGCATTATTTTTTGCTTTTCATCCTCAAATTGGTTATAGATTCGGAGCAATAGTAAACCTGCATTATTATGTAAACGTCATGCTTATTCTTTTAACTATTTTAAGTTTTAAAAAATATTTAGATTCGAAAAAAATAATTTTTAATATTCTTTCTTGTATATTATTTGCACTTTCACTTTTAACCCGAGAATCTAGCATAGTTTTGCCTATAATTATATTTTTAGGCACATATTTGTATGAAAATAAATTTAATAATTTAAATTTTAAAAATTTTTTTTCAAAATTTTTTTATAATCTAAAAATAACTTCAGGATTATTTATAACTTTAATAAGTTTTTTAATAACAAGAGCAATTTTATATCCAATTAATTTACATGCGGTCAGCCCTGCAAGCATTTCAATTAAAAAAATAATTTTCTCAAAATTTCCACAGGTTCAAGTTTTTATATACGATTTATTTGGCTTATCATGGCTACCATGGGGACATAAAACTTTGCGAGCAATAATTATAGTCTCAATATTTTCTTTACTAACTTGGCTTTTTATAAAAAATTCTAAAAAAATATATTTTTTATATTTTTTAATTTGCACGTTTTTAATGCTCTGGCCAGGAATAATTAGTTATTATAGCCCAAGATATTTTTATGAAGTTGCACCGTTTGCTTTAATAATGTTTATTTTTTTGTTCAAATTTTATTCAGGTAAATTAATTTTTTTCAAAAATATTTTTTTAATATTTTTATCTTTTTTTATTTGTTTTCTTATTTTTTTTGATATTCATTGTTTTTTACGTCGAGAAAAAAAGATGCAAATTCTAGCTCAAGCAACTCAAAAACTTACTCAAAATTTAGAGATAAAAAATAGAGCTCTTTGTTTTCTAGCACATCCACTAGATGGATTTGGTGATCACCCTGCAGATATTTTTTGGATTTTATTTAATAATAAAAATAAAGAAACACCAATATACTGCGATAATTCTGCTGTGCTTTTTCAGGCAGATTCCAATATTGTAAAAACTACAAAATGGGCCAATATTGTAAGTAAATATTACTCCAAAAATTATTTTACAATAACAAATATAAAAACAGGTACAAAAAATATTTTTAAATTTAGCTCTTTAAATTCAAATAAAATAATATTTTTCCCAGAATACATAGAAAGTTCACTGGGACAAAAAATAATAACTAAAACAGAAAAAATAAATAACACTCAAGTTACAACAGAATTTACTCTTGAAATAAAAGAAAAATATTTAAAAACTAATCCAGTTTTTATTGCTTGGGATTATGAAAATAAAGAGTTTAAAATTCTAGATTCTTCTTCTATTAATAAATCTAAAATTTCATAAAAATCTTTATTATAAATCCAACCAAGATCTTTTTTTATCTCCGAATTATCTCCCAAAGTATGTTCTATATCGCAAATTCTATAAAGATCTTTATCAACATAAATCTTATTTTTATTAATATTTAATTTAGCAAAAACATAGAAAACTATATCTTGCAAGCTTATAGATTTACCTGAACTAATTATAAAATCTTCAGGCCTATCATTTTGTAACATTAGATACATAGCTTGTACATAATCAGGCGCATAACCAAGATCTCTTTTTATATTCAAATTACCCACTATTAATTTTTCTCTTTTGTTATTTTTAATTTCTAAGGCCTGTTTTATAACTTTTTTTACAAAAAAATTTTCACCTCGTAAATAAGATTCATGATTAAAAAGTATACCTGAACAAGCAAAGATTTTATAAATAACTCTATAATTTAATGTAATTAAATGCGCTGATACTTTTGAAATAGAGTATGCATTTAATGGTCTAAACTGTGTATTTTCTGTTACTGGCAATTTATCAGCAACCCCAAACATTTCACAGCTTGATGCCTGAAAAAATCTAGTTTTAAAACTAAATAATCTTATAGATTCCAGAACATTTATCACAGAATTTATGTTAAATTTTAAAGTAATTTCCGGCTCTCTTAAAGACAAATCAACAGAACTTTGTGCAGCAAAATTATAAATCTCATCTGGTTTATATTTTTTTATAATATTAATTACTTGAGTCAAATTTAATAAGTCACAATTTTCAAAAATTATTTTATTTTTTATTTTTAAATATTCTAACTTACTATAATCATCATTATCTCTGACAAGACCTATAATTTTATAATTTTTATTTAACAAAAATTGTGATAAATAAGCGCCATCCTGTCCTGTTATACCTGTTATAAGTGCAATTTTTGACTTTACTAAATCTTGCATAATATTTTTTTAAATTTGCCTATAAATTTCCTTACTACTCCAACATCTACGAATTGGCTCAAAGCTATTAATAATACTTATAATATTTTCTAAATAATTTTGCGAATCCCAACTTGCGGCTTTTTCAAAGCCTTTTTGAATAAGAGAATTTCTTAGATTTTCAGATTCATATAACTCTTTTATTTTTTCAGCCAATTCTATTTCAGATTTAGGATCAAACAATAGCGCAGCATCTTTTAATTGATATTGAGATCCAGAAACTTTTGCTGCAATTACAGGACATTTTAATGCAAAACTTTCTAATGGTGGTATATTGTCTGGACCAAAAAAAGATGGAAAAACTAATGCAAAAGCATTTTTATAAAGATTTATTAAATCTTTAATTTCAACAAAATTTAAAAAATAAACTTTATTTTCTAAATTTAACTCTTTTGTTTTTTGTTTTATATAATTTAAATTACCTTTATCAGAACCCGTAAATACAATATTAAAATCTAAATTATATTTTTCTTTTAAAATTCTTAAGGCTAACAATATTAAAATATGATTTTTATGCGGCCAAAATTGCGCGGGATAAAATAAGTAGTTTTTTTTTAATAAATTAAATTTATCAAAAATATTTTCACTATAATTAAAATTATTTAAAACAAAATCAGGTGTCGGCAAAGCCAAAGTTTTTATTCTTTCTTCTGGCATACCATAAAAATTAATAATCTCTTTTTTGCCAGCTTGATTGCCAATAATAATATAAGCGGCTCTTTTAATAGCTAAATTATATCTCTCTTCTCTATCTTCAAATTTCCATCCAGTAACACTTACCTCAGGAAAATAACTTTGCAATCTATGTTGCAAATCCCAAACAGTATAAATATATGGAATTTCAACAAATTCAAAAGCTGGCGTTACAAACCACATAAATTCAATTTTATTTTCTAAAACAGCTTTATTTAATGGATTTTTATAATTTTTCTTTAAAAAATATCTTTTTACTTTTCTGGGCAATCTAAATAAATTTTTTAGAAAAAAACTTTCAGTAATATCAGAATAATATCGTTCTAGTTTTACAAATTTAATATTAGAATTTTTTTCAAATTTATCCGCATCATCTGCAAATACATAAAATTCATGATTAGATTTAATTTTTTGTAAAACATTTAAAATACTTTGTTGAAAAGTATAACCTCCACCAGATTTCGAATCAGTAAGAATAAATTTTCCAAAATAAATGCCAATTTTCATGATCAAATTTTTCTGCAAATAAAAGAGACTCCCCAAGAGTTAAGAGTTGGGGTATCACCAGAAAGCCATTCTTGATAATCAAGAAGTTCAAAATTATTATTTTTTAAAAAAAATTCTAACTCTGGCTTAAAAAAATATCGCATTTTATGCGTTTCTTTAAATTCTTTAACTGTATTATTTAATTTATCAATTATAAGTATTTGATAATTTACATCAACAATATTGTTATTAAAATCAATTTTGGGTTCAGCTATTCTTGTTAATAAAATATTTTCATCTTCAAATCTTTTAACTCTAGTTTCAGGCTTACAATTCAAAACTGCAGGGCCGTACCAGACATCAAAAATAAAAATACCATTTTTATCTAACAAAACATTTTGTAAATCCTGATTGTTAGTTTGATAACTTATGACATGAAAAAGAGATAATACTAAATCAAATTTTTTATTCAAATTTACATTTCTAATATCACCTAGATAAAAATTAAATCTGTTAGATAAATTTTTATGTTCTTTTACCCTCTTTTGGGCTTTATTAATCATCTCTTGGCTTATATCAACACCAAAAATATTTAATTCTTTTTCTGCCAATAAAATGGCATGTTTGCCTGTACCACAACCAAGTTCTAAAATATTTTGAGCATCTTTTTTATATTTTTTGATTAAATTATAAATATATTCTGTTTCAGCATTATAATCTTTATCGTGATATAATAAATCATAATAAAAAGCATAATCTTTAAATACACTCACCCAAAATCTCCTTAAAAATTTCGCAAACTTTTAATATTTGTTCTTCTTGCAAATTTAAACCACTAGGAAGATAAAAACCTCTTCGTGCCATATTTTGAGCAACAGGATAATTCTGGTCATTAAATAAATCCATCTTTTTAAAAACAGGTTGCTCATGCATGCACCAAAAAAAGGGCCTTGTGCCAACACCTCTATTTTGTAATTTTTGCATTATTTCTTGCGCATCAAATTTAATTTTATTTTTTAATACTAGCCCATAAACCCAATATATATTTTGTGCATACTCAGTTTTAACTAATGGCAACTGCAAAATATCAGATAAGCTTTGTAAATTTTCTGTATATAATTTGCCTATCCAACGTTTTTTATTTACAGTTTCATCTAATTTTTCTAGTTGCGCTAAACCGAGCGCTGCCTGCATATTTGTAATTCTATAATTAAAACCAAGTTCATCATGAACAAATCTTCTTTCTGGTTTAAAACAAAGATTACGCAGCGACTGGCATTTCTGTGCTAACTCTTGGTTATCTGTTACTATCATACCACCTTCACCGGTTGTAATATGTTTGTTCGCATAAAAGCTAAAGGTACTAATATCACCAAAAGAACCACACTTTTTATTTTTATAAATTTGGCCATGCATTTCAGCGGCATCTTCAATTATTTTTAAATCATATTTTTTTGCTAACTCTAAAATTGGATCCATATCTACAGGTAAACCATAAAGATGCACGACCATTATCGCTTTTGTATTTTTTGTAATTTTTTTTTCAATTTGATTTACATCCATGTTCCAGATTTCTGGATCACTATCTATCAAAACTATTTTTAGACCAGCTCTTACAATTGCAGCTGCGCAAGAAATAATAGTAAAAGTCGGCATTATAACTTCTGAGCCTCTTGGCAAATCAAGTGCCAAAACCGCTAAATCCAAAGCAACAGAACCATTGCAAACAGCAATTCCGTATTTTCTATCAACCTTTTTTGCAAATTTTTCTTCAAATTCTTTTATAAATGGCCCATCAGAAGATATCCAACCAGAATCTATGCATTCGTTTAAATATTTTTTCTCGTTGCCAGATAATACTGGTGTATTAACAGATATAAAAAAATTATTATTATTTTTATTTTCGTTTTTATTTTTTATATCTAGATTTCTATCTTTAATATCACAGATTTGCATAGTTTCACCTATTTAATTTTTATTATTTCTTCACCTACTCCATCAAATCTAGTTTTGTCTTGCTCCCCTGCATATGGCCCTTGTTTAACTTCTATCATTTGTGTTTTTTCTAAAAATTTAAATCCATGTCCACCACTAGCAAGCAAAATCACATCACCAGGCTCTAAAATTCTGCTTTCAAGATAATTTTTATTATCATCATAAAAATCAACTCTTACTTTTCCTGTTTTTATAAATAAAACTTCTTTTGTAAAAAAAACTTGTCTTGATACTGAATTGTGCACATGTGGTTGTATAACTTTATTTTTATCGTGTTGCATAAAAGCCAATTGTTGAGAAAAATCATCCGGTGTAAAAAAAGAAATACCTTCTTTTTCATAATTATTTTTTATAATTATAGAAATTATTTGATCTTTATTTTTTATTATTTCAAGCATAAATTTTTCATCTAAACTTCTAACCAATCTAAATTTTCAACAGCAGGTAAACGATTTTTTATTCCATCTAAAGCTTGAGGATGAGATAAACAATCTTTTATGGAAAGTGTAGGAATTGTTTCTTCCGCTATACCTTTTCTTAAAAAGAAAGCATTAAATCCATATTTATTACATCCTACCAAACGATAACCTTTTTTTTCTGCTAATTTAACATAAGCCGGCAAAGAGGCCCCCATAAAATCTTTGTGTACATCAAATCTATTAAAATCTTTCTTGTATGGCACAGTAACAGACTTTTTATCTCCCCATATATTATGATACTCAACTAAAACAAGCCTGGGATTAACAACTTTCAAATTATTCCAAATCCAATAATCAATCCCATCAATATCCAAAGATAAAAAATCTATAGATCCAGTAAAATCATTTTCCAGTAAAATTTCGTTAATATTTTCACCTGTAACCCATTTATTAATAATTTTAGGGGGATAAATTACTGTATCAGGATGAGTATTAAAAAATTTTTCGCCATATTTTTTTTCATTTTCATCGCCACAAACAAGTAATCCTGTAAAATTCCAATTAGTTAGCAGATTAGTGGTATTAGCTCCATAAGGAGAAGCAAAAGCTATATCTAAACATTTTTTATTTTCAAAACCTATTAAAGAAAATAAATAAAGCAATATACCATCTTCATCATTTTGAGAATAAATTCTAAAACCAACATCCCTTATATCAGGTAAAATTTTTTTTTCATTCAATAGTTCTTTATAGTAAAAAAATAATCTTCTTTGTTCAGCCTGTGATGTTTGATTATGTAAAATACGTGATATATTATTATGTTGATTTTGTCTTTTTTTATATTCATCAAATATGATGTTTAAAAATCTTTCAATAATTTTTTTTAAAAATTTTTTTATCATAATATCCTCTAAATTTTAAAACCTTTTTTCTTTAAAACACATAAATGCATATGATTATGCATAAACGGAATTTTAGACAAAATTTTATTAACAAATTTTCCAAATTTACTCAAAGTAAACTGCCAATCTTTAAAATAGACTAATGGTGGTCCAAATATATGAAATAAACCATCAACATGTGCTATAGGTTTACTCTCAATAATATCAAAACCACTTTTTTTACAAATATTTATAAATTGCTTTGGAGTAAATCTATATTCAAAAAATTTTCCAATTTGTGGATCAATATAATAAGAAAATTTCTTTCCGTTATACTTTAGTTCTTTTTTTTTAAAAATTTTTCTTATTAAATTATATTTTCTAAAATCAAAAAAACTAAAAAAATATAAACTTTTTCTTATAAAATTAAAACTTGGCACTGTAACTATGGCTATACCGCCCGGCTTTAAACAATTATACATAGAAAGCATAGGCTCAATCGATCCATTTTCAAAATGTTCAATAACTCCATAACTTAAAATTACATCAAAATAATTTTTTTCATAAGGCATATTCAAAATATTACCATGTATAACATTAAGCTCTGGAAAAAAATTATTCAAATAAACAACAGAATCTTTGTTTAATTCGATACCACAAATATTTTTATAACCTTTATCATAAAAATATTTTACAGCTCTACCAAGACCACAGCCAGCCTCTAAAATTTTTAGATCTTTATCATTAAGATATTTTAGAGTAAAAAGAATTTCATCATCTTTTTCACAAGATTTTAGTAAGAAATCAAAATCTCTATTATCCCAATTAAAAATTATACTCTGATTATTTTGTTTTGGAGCTTCTTTATTAATTGGCATTTCATTATTCTCCCACTACTTTATTAATAAAATTTTTCATGTTTTTTGAAAAATTCTCTCTAGAAAATTCTCCCAAAGCATAACTCTGACATTGGGCTATTTGATTTTTTAATCCGTACTCATCTAAATTAAATGCTTTAAAAATACTTTTCTCTATTTCTTCCATAGAACAATTTTCTAAATATATCCCACAATTTTCAGGCAAATTCATTCCTGTATTTCTACTGATTATTGGAAATAACCCCAATTGCAGACAAGTTGCCACCGATGGCGAAATACCCTCACTACAAGAAGGAGCAATGAAAGCAAAAAGATTTTTTAATATTTTTAAAAATTTTTCACTATTAGGCTCTAAATAACCATGATATTTAATATTCTCAAATTCAGTGAGTTCTTTTTGGTATATATTCCAAAAGTCTTTTTCTTTTTCAACAGCACCAACAACATTAAGTACTAAATTTTTATTTTTAGAAAAAACTTCCAAAACTAAATCAAGACCTTTATGAACTGCTCCTGAACCGAAAAACCATAAAAACTCCCTTTTTTCTGATACATAGCTTTCTTTAGATTTTATATATTCTAACTTAGATGCTGAAACAGTAACTTTAGTTATTTTATCTTTATATTTTTTGGGAAAAGTATTTAAGACAAAATCATTGCCAATTAAAGAACAATAATCGGCAAATTTTAAAGATCTATCAAAAAGTTCCAAATAAGAATCTATTCTTCTAGGAGAACAATACATATCACGTCTTTTTTCTAATTCTTCGATTCTTTTTATTTCTGCTTCATTTTGAAACCTTGGATAACTGCCTGTAATATGCAAAATTTTTTTACACGAACTATCTAAATATGGCATAAAATTTTGCAAATTTTGATGAATATCCAAAACAACATCATATTTTTTATCAGGTACAAATTTATCTGAATAATTTATCGCATCTACAATATAATTTTTTTGTAAAAAAATATTTATAATCTCTCTACATTCCCAATTATTACTATGGCCATTAAATCGTTCATCTTTTTTATTCCATAATGCTGGAGCTTTTAGATAACTAATAAGAGCTCTTTTCGCAGAATTTTTGTTTTCAGGATAAAGAGTAACAACTCTATTTTGAAAATCAGAATTAAAGCTTAAATTTTTTTTAAAAAAATTAATTATATTCATAAAAGAGATTTTTCTTTAATATTTTTTTTTGAAAAAATATTACTCTTATTCCCATAATATAAATTCAACCAGTTCCATATCTTTTTAATACCATCTTGATAATTTATTTCAGGAACAAAATTTAATAATTTTAAAGCTTTAGAATTATCAGAAATAAAAACAAATTGATCTCCTGGCCTCCATTCTCCAAAATTATATTTAATATCACTTAAAGTAATTTGTTTTAAATAATCAAAAAATTGTAATAAAGATAGAGCATTATTTTTTCCACCACCCATATTAAAAGCACTACCCTTAACTTTATCTATATTATTCAAAATACAATCATAAAATCTAACTAAATCTGCAACATATAAAACATCACGAACTTGTTTGCCATTTCCATAAATAGTAATTTGTTTACCTGTCAAAATAGCTATAATAAACCAGGCAATCCAACCTTGATCTTCAATTCCAAACTGATGAGGCCCATAAATACATGATTGCCTTACACTTACGGTTTTTAATCCATAAATACGTGCATAATCCAATGTATATTGATCAGCTATACCCTTAGAACATCCATACGGAGAATAAAAATCTAAATTTTGTTTTTCAGATACACCTATAAAATTTTTATCTTCATAACCATAATATGTTTCATTTTCGATAACATTTTTATCATAAATTTTGCCATAAACTTTATTTGTAGATGCATTTATAAAGATTGCATTCTCATTAAATTTTCTAACACATTCAAGCAAATTAAAAGTTCCCAACGCATTAATATTAAAATCATTTCGTGGGTCCTGCACAGAGGTGGTAACTGCAACTTGACCAGCCAAATGTATTATGGCATCAAAACTATGTGTTTTAAAATAAGATTCTAGTGATAAATTATCTGTTATATCTAACTTGGTAAAATTGAAAAAAATATTATTCTCTTGTAACCACTTAAGATTAATTTTAGCTGTTTGCCTTGAAAGATTATCTATTACAAAAACATCATAGCCTTTAGAAACAAAATATTGAACAGCATTGCAACCAATAAAACCAACCCCACCGGTTATCAAAATTTTCATTTTTCCCCTTTTATTTCAAATATTTTTATAAAGCAAGATCTTTGTACATTTTGGGTAATTTAGATAAAACAATATCAAAATTTTCATCACAAACGCCGTTATAACCAAGCTCCCAAAGATATTTACAAAGTTTAGGATTTTTATCCAAAACTTTTTGCATGCCAATCAATGCTTTATAATACTCAAACCAAATTTCATCAGGTGACAGAATATTTTCATTATTTTTTAATTTTTTTAACTTAGCTTTAATAAAATGTCTAATTAAATTCTTTAAATAAAAAAATTTACTCTTTTTTTCTGATTCATACTCAATCATATTTTTTATAGACAAAGCTTTACAATGCCCTTCCCCTATCATACGTGAAACCCAAAATTCTTTTGTAAGTCTAAATGACGGAATAATGTGCTGAACGCACATTTTAGGTGAATAAATAATTTTATAATCAGCTAATCTACATTTTAAACAAAATCCATAATCTCCAGGACCAATATATAATTTTTTAAAAGTCTTTTTTTCATTATTAGATTCAACGCCAATTGTATCAGGAGGAAAACCTCCAATTTTCCAAAAAACAGAAGCTCTAATTGCCATCATTGGCCCAGGAACTGCGTGAACTTCTTTTAAATTTTCACCAAGATCATATAAAGAAAAGCCATTAAAACTCTTTTGTAATTCTATTATCCAATTTGGCGGTTCTTGCTGATAATATGGTAATATCTTGCCACTAGCAATTGCACAACTTGGATATTTCTTAAAAATTCTTGTAACTTCTTTTAATGTACCATCTTGAACTATTACATCATCATCAAAATATAACAAAATATCACCAGAAGCATTTTTAGCACCTGTATCTCTTGCCTTTGTAAAAGAAGTGCTTTTTTCAAAAACATATTTTATGTTTTTGGCTCTAAAAGATTCAACTATTTCTTTTGTATTATCTTTAGAATTATTATCAACAATAATTATTTCAAAATCAGTTTCTGCCTCAAGTTTTGATATATTAGCTAAAAGTTTTTTTAAAAAATTTGCTCTATTGTGTGTTGGAATTATTATAGAAATCATTACAACTCTTTTCTTACTTATTAAATACTATTAATTTTCTAGTATCTGGATGCGAATCCAGAACATCAAAAGATTTAAAAAATTTTAATCCAATTTTAATAACATTATCTAAATTATATTCAACAGTAGAATATTTGTTTAAATTTTTAAAAAAAGTTGGTTCATTTTTTATTAAATTATCTTCTAAATTTATAAATTCTAAAACTAATGTTTTTAAAGATAGTATAGATAAAATTTCAAAAATTTTATCTATGCCCATCCCCTCCCCCAAAGTCAAATGGTGAAATAGCGCCAAACATAAAACAAGATCTGATTGAAAACGATCTTGAGCTTTTAAAAATAGAACTTTATTTTCTATGCCATAAATTTGTTTAGATAAATCTTTAAAAGACAATAATAAAGACAAAATGTTTAAATTATTTTTTTTAGAATAAATATAAAGATCATCTACACAAGATTCATCAATATCGGTTGATATAACTTGCGAACCATTTTTTTCAGCCAAAATAGAAAACCAGCCAGAATTTGCACCTAAATCTAAAACTGTTTTAGGTTTTAAATTTTTCAAAATTTTAAAAACATTTTTCTGCTTATTTTTCCAGCTATCATAATCCTGAAAAGAAAAATTTTCTTTTTTATTCTCATAATATAGAAGATAATCGCTTTTATTTGGTGTAACATTTATACTTTTTACAAATTCAAGATTCTTTTTACAAAAATTTAAAAACTTATTTTTACTTTTAAATTTATAAATTTTATATATTTTAAAATTTTCTAAATAGATATTAAATAAACTTTGATTTTTTGATTTAATAAACAAATCATGCCATGTTGGCATTTTACAACCAATTACATTACAAGCTCTATCAGAAAGCATCTCTCTAGCTTGCATATAATTTTTTCTACCAAACAAAACAAATGGTATCAAAATAAAACTAAAAAACATCTTTTCAAAAACGGTAACCCTAGAAATATTATTAGATGCGTTAGTAATAGAACTAAACCAATTTTCATATTTCAAATCTTCTATTTTTAAAATAGATAAAAAATCAATAAATACTGGCTTTGTAAAATCAAAAACAATATTATTTGGCATAGCATCTTTTAATGTTAAGCCATACTCATCAAGCTTTAAAAACAATTCAAGATGCAAAACAACTGCATTTTTAAACATATTCGCAGACCATTCACACGGATAAGAAATTGTATATTTTTCGTGTTTCAAAAAATTTTTGTTATTTAAGAAAACATGCTCTGTTTGAACTATATTATATTTATAAAGTTCAAATTTTTTGTATAAATTATAAACCTCTAAAGTATAATTCAAAAATTCAGAATTTATTTCTCTTAAAATATGTTCAGAATTATCATAAACAACACCACGATTATCGTAACCACTCAAAATTTTAAAATTTTGAAACACTCTTTCTCCTAAACTCAAATCTCTTTTTTTTTAATTTTTTCTAAATATTCTAAACAATTTTCATCTAAAATAACATCTTTACCAGAAATAATGCTCTCACAAAGTTTATCTAAAACAGGATCTTTTCCCGGCAATAATTCATCAAGCCTATCAATATCAATATCACCCCAATGTCCTTGTTTTTTATTTATTATGTTTAAAGGTATTTGTCTTTGTATAAAATACGAATAAGCATATTGACGAGCCAATTTAATTTGCTCTTGTGTTAATGGTTTGATATTTTTTATATTTTCAAGACAATCAAAATATTGCTCTTTACTTTTCATGTCTAAAGAAAAGCCTTTGTCAGAAAAATGTGATTTTCCTAAAGTAATTATATGCTTACCTAAACAAGGTAACTCAACTCCAACTGTCCCAAATATCGTAATTCCACAATTTATTAAATTATAAAGACTATAAGAATTTATTTTAATATCAGAATTAATTATTATTATATTTTCAGGAATATCTTTAATTCTCTTTCTTATTTCATCTAAAGTTCCATAATTATTGATCGTTTCTATTGGATGTATTTTAATAAGCCAATTAACATTTTTTATATCTTTTATTTTATTTATAGATTCTATAATCCAATCATATGGATTTTTAAAAATCATATAATCAAAATCAGTGCAAGCATCCCAATTTAAATGTGAAAAAAAACAAACTATAGGATTATCATTATTTATACCAATTCTTTTTTTAAGAGAATCAGTATCCTGACAAATTTCAAAAGAAGCAGTATCCAAAGTTTTCTTATCTACATACCTATCAATAAAAAATTTATTTAATAGTTCATCTTCTTTTTGTGTTAATAAATCTTTTTTCCTTTTTTCCCATTCAAATTCCGTTATTCTCCGAGGAAACAAATTAAATTCACTTTCTGGAATAGAAAAATAATGCGTCATTTCAGAAAATCCACTTGACCAACAAAAAGCATTAATTTTATTTTTAAAACCAACAAACATAGAAGGAGCATAATCAACATACATACCATGTGAGGTTAAAATAGAAATAGGATTATATTTTTTTATTATCACATCTGCTATATAAGTATTAATAATAGCCGAATACAAATATTTTCTATAAACATATTCATCATCTTTAGTAAATTCTGATAATAGAACAGGATAACCCTGTTTATATCTAATAAATGAAGATAACGCTAATTCTCCTACATTAATATCCAAAAATTTATAACGTTCGATTTGTTCAACATTTAGATGTTCTATAACATTTCGAAATTTTTGCATTTTATTAATATCAATAAATTCACTAGCTTGTGAATAATTTACATCATATCTCTTTGCAATTAATTTCATTGAATTTATACAATTTTTACAATAGTTTTCCCATGAATTTTGCTTATTAACTTCTCTTTGAATACATGCCTGATCAATTTCATCGCAAATAATAAAATGCGTATCATAACCTCTTAATTTTAAAGCAATAGAAAAAATAGCATTTCTCCTGAAAATCTCAGGAAAACCACCTAATTCCCAAAAAATAATAGGCTTATTATTTGAAATTTTAACTGAATTAAATTTTATAAAATTTAATAATTTAATTTGAAAATAATCTTTTCTTTTAAATATAAATTTCTTTAAAAACTTTTTTACATCTTTTAAAAGCATAAAATAATTACAATCTTATTAAAATATCTTTTTTAAAAAGATATTTTTTAGCCTCTAACGGTGTCTGCTCAGTAAAATGAAATATGCTTGCTGCGGCAATTGCACTAGCTCCATTTTTAATTGCTTGGTACATATCTTCATAATTATTTGCACCTCCAGAAGCAATAACTGGAATCCTAACATTTTTATAAACCAATTTTATTAATTCTTGATCATAGCCCTGCATAGTTCCATCTTTATCTATAGAAGTAATAATTATTTCACCGGCACCTCGAAATTCTACTTCTTTAATCCAATCTAATAAATTTATACCGGTATTTATTGTACCACTGTGGCTATAACACTCATAAAAATTTCTAGCATTTTTACGCACATCTATACTAACAACGATGCACTGACTTCCAAAAATTTTTGCTGCTTGAGTAATAAAATCAGAATTTTTAAATGTAATACTATTTATGCAAATTTTATCTGCTCCTGCTTTTAATAACAATCTAATGTCCTCTATAGACTTAATTCCACCACCAACTGTCAATGGAACAAAACATTCTGAAGAAAAATCTGAAATTAAAACAAAGTCAGGAGATTTATTTTCTAAAGATGCAGTAACATCTAAAAAGATCAATTCATCAACTTGACGCATATTATAAACTTTTATGGCAGGTAAAACAAATCCAACCTTACGAGAATTATCAAAATTTATTCCCTTAACTAAATTATCATGTTTCCATAAAAGCGTTGGTATTATACGAATTTTTAACAATCTCTTTCCCACTAAATTTTAAAAAATTTTCAAGTATTTTAAAACCCAACGGCATGCTTTTTTCTGGATGAAATTGAACGCCATAGATATTATCATTATTAATAGCAGCAACAGTTTTTCCACAATAATCAACTGTAGCAATTGTATTTTTAATATTTTCAGGAACAAAATGATAACTATGAACAAAATAAAAATCACTATTATTTTTAATATCTTTAAATAAAATATTAGGTCTTAAAATATTAATATCATTCCAGCCAATATGTGGAATACGTTCTTTTTCTCCTTTTGGTTCCATCTTAACTACTTGCCCTTTTATAAAACCTAAACCATAACAATCCCCACCCTCAGTCCCATTAAGAGCAAGTAACTGCATACCTAAACATATTCCCAATAATGGAGTCTTATTAATTAATACTTCTTCTCTCAATGATTCTACTAATCCTAAAGTATGCAAATTTTTCATACCATCAAAAAAAGACCCAACACCAGGTAAAACAATTTTTTCTGCAGTTTTTACATCATTAGGATTACTAGAAATTTTAACCGATGCTCCACATATTTCCAAAGCTCTAGAAATTGAGCTCAGATTGCTCATTCCATAATCTATTATTACTACATTCATAGTTCTCAAAATTTTCTAAACAATTTAATTTAATCAAATTACCTTTTTTGTTTTTAATCAAATTACCTTTAGAGTCAGTTTTAAAAATTTTTTTATTGGTAAATTTATCACAAATTTTAACAAATTCTTCTAAAGAAATTTCTAAAGGTTTAAGAATCTCTTCTATTGGTTTACCCAAATAGGTCCACGGAAATTTGCCATCACTTTTATTAACAATCTCTATTGCATCTTGCCTACTTAACCTGCCTCTTCTTATATGCAAACATGCTAAATCTGTTGCTCTACCAAAACCAAATTTTAAAAATTTAAAATAATCATGAATTCCTGTTTGATAATTATCTACATTTTCATAACTTACCATTGAACCTTCTACAATTTTATCAAATGTATTAAACCCATTGGCTTGTGATATAAGAGCATTTGATAATCCATCCCATTGCAAATAATATCCTAAAAAAATACCTGTTACACCAACAAGCTTAAGCTCTTCATCTGATGGATATATATAAGCAATTAAATCTTTTTTAGAAACACCTTCTATTTCCAAAAGATCTGATACCCTTAAACCTAACAATCCACCAAATTCTTCAAGCCACCTTCTATTTAAAACATTATTTTGACAAGAAGTTGCTGGCCCTCCATATTCATTTTGAGAATTTTCTCCCCAAATTATAAGAGGTATTTTATAATTTACGGCAGCCCTGATAGGTATAGTAAAAATTCCAACATGTTCTGGCCAAGAAATATCACCCACTTGCAGAAGACCAATTTTGTTAAGTTTTCTTCTGACAATTGGATTAGGTGAAAATTCTATATAATCAACACCTAAATTTTTAAGATTCTCAATATTTTTTCTCCCTATGTCAGATAAGTGACACGTTGTAGCAGTTACACATAGTGGATTCATGCCAAGCTGCAACATTTTTATAACCTGATACGTACTATCTTTTCCACCACTAACAGGGATGATGCAATCCCAATTTTCTTGATTTTTAAATCTATATTTTTCTAAAACATTTAATAATTCTTTTTTTCTAATACCCCAATTTATTATTTTTCTATTTTGATAATTTAAACAAGCATTACAAACGCCATGTTTATCAAAAAAAATATCTGGTTTCGTATCTGGCATAACACATTTTTTACAATAATTCATACTTTATTCTTTTTCCATTAAAAACCAAGTAATATCATCTTGTGCAAAAACGTTATCTCTATGATAAATAAAACCATAATCAAGCAAATTTAAATTTTTAAATTTATCTAAAAATTCTCCAGCAAAATCTCTTTTGAATAATCTATCACTATACCCTCGATAGTTTATGTGAACAGGCGTTGGATTATAATATTCAATAACACAGATATATTTATTACTTATTTTATAAATTAAATCATAAACGGTGTTTAATTCTGCAGGATTTATATGTATCAAAACCCCCTTTGTAAAAACAAAATCATATTTTTCATCTGTTTTAAAATCTAAAATAGATTGATTATATACTTTAATATTATTGTCTATAAATTTAAGTTTATCAGCTGCTTGCTTATTAATTTCTACTGCATTCAAATTAATATTAGAACACAATTGTTTTATAACTTGCAAATTCAACCCAATATTTGCTCCCAATTCTATCACAGAGTTAATATTTTTAGTGTTTTTTAATATTTTAGAAAATAAGGAAAAATTACTAGCAATTAATTTTTCACTTTTATTTCTATCTATATATTCATCTCCAAAATTACTAGCCCAAAATTTTTCCTGTTCTGTTTTAAAAAAATTACTCATGTTTTACTTTCTCACTTTTTAAAATTTTATTCTTTAAAAAATCATACTTAATTTCAGCCAACTTCCAATCATCAACTGTATCTATATCCTGAACCTCTGTTTCTTCAAGTTCAAATGGCAAACTTTTTATTGCAAAAAAAGTTTTTTGTTCTAAAAAACTTTTTATTTTCATCCAATAAAACTGACCAGCATCATGATACGAGCTTATTAAATCTTGAGATCTTTTATTCAAATTTTCAGGCCAAATCATTTTTAAATAATTATTTTCAATTTTCAAAGCTCTTTGAATTGGATAACTAAATTTTACAACAGAAACAACAGAATCACCGTCAAAATTTTTTAATAATTCAAAGCTATCCAAAATTTTTTTAGGATTAACAAATAAAGCTGTTGGCAAAATACAACAAAAATAATCAAATTTTTTACCAATTTTAGAATACTCTAACAAAACTTCTTTTATCACATCAGCAAGCATTGCATGATCATTTGACGTTTCTTCTGATCTCATAAATGGTACCTGTGCATTATTATTTTTAGCAAAATTTGCAATTTCAATATCATCAGTAGAAACTATGATTTCATCAAAAATATTACTATTTAAAGCTGCATCAATTGAATATTTAATAATAGGTTGACCGCAAAAATCTTTAATATTTTTTTTAAGAATTCTTTTGCTCCCGCCTCTTGCGGGAATTATGGCCAAGATTTTAAGCATAAAATTATTCCCCTAATATTTCCCATTTAACAGGAGTACCCATTTTTATATCAAAAGAAACTTTTTTACCCAAAAGTTGTTCATAATATCTTGGATGTAAACCATAACCTGGACGCACAATTCTTAAATTATTTTGTGTTAAAACTTCTCCCTTTTTCATGTTTTTAGAAATATATAAAGAACGTTTAAATTGAATGGATTTTTCTTCGCTTTTTGTAAAACAATAATTAATCTTACCCAAAGCTTGCCAAGCCCTATAACTTTCTTCAACCAAATTTTTCATCTCTTGAGGCTCCAAAGAAAATTCTGAATCAACACCTTCATCAGCTCTAGAAATTGTAAAATGTTTTTCTATCACTGTCGCGCCTAATGCAACACTTGCAATTGCAACGCCTATTCCCAATGTATGATCAGACAAACCAACCTGACATCCAAAAAGTTTTTTCATATGCGGTATAGTCAAAATATTCGAATCTTTCGGATTCGCAGGATAAGAACTGGTACACTTTAATAAAATAATTTTATTATTATTTTCTGATTTTATAGTTTTAACTGCTTCATCAATATCTGATAGACTAGATCGACCAGTTGATATAATAATTGGCTTATTTGTTTTTGCTATTTCTTTTAACAATGGCAAATGATTAATTTCAAAAGAAGCAATTTTATAACAAGGCACATTTAATTTTTCTAAAAAATCAACAGCCGATTCATCAAATGGTGTACTAAAACCAATTATCCCCAATTCGCTACACCTATTAAAAATAGCTTCGTGCCATTCCCATGGAGTATGAGCTTGCTCATAAAGTTTATGTAAATATTGGCCAGACCAAAGACTATTTGGATCTTTTATTAAAAAATCATCATTTTGTACATCAAGCGTCATAGTGTCTGCTGTATAAGTTTGTAATTTTATTGCATCAACACCAGATTTAGCTGCCATTCCAACTATTTGCAAAGCTCTACTTAAAGATTGATTATGATTTCCAGATATTTCTGCAATGATAAAAGGCTTATATTTTTTGTCTATTTTTTTATTTGCAATCTCTACCACTTTCTACTTCTCCTAATAAATCTGAAGCAATCAAAACATCAGCTGCATTTTTTATAAGATCAAAATCAAATCCAGATAAAAAGGATATATCTAAAAGAGAATGTTTTCCATCAGAAAAATTTAAAACCCATAATATAGCTTCTATATTTAGGTTGCTATATTTTTGACTGCCCAGCATGCTATATAAACCCCTTTTACCTAATTGAGGCTCACACTTAGGATTTAAATTTAAATAAAATTTATTATTTTCAATAACAGAAACAATTTTTAAATATTTATCGAAAGAATCTTGCAAATACTCAGGTTGTACAAAATTTAGATCGTCAGCAGAAGTATGATATTCATCAAAATTTCCATACATAGTTTTCATTAAAGAACCAATTTGTAAATTAAAACCAGGAGAACTAAATTGTCTTTCATCACTTCCACATGGATCAAAGTTAATAATATTGAATTTACTTTTCGAATCTTGCAAAACTTTTTCAACGGTTTTATTTATTAAAGCATCGCTATTCCGGCTTTTTTTATAAGTAAAATCACCTTTATCACCTAAACAAGTAGCAATCAGCCCATATTTAATATTTTTAACTTTATCTTCATTTAATGCCAACCAAGTTATCGCACCAATTGTTTCAGGAATAAATAAAAATCTATAAGAATATTTCAAATTTTTATTTATTAATTCTTTCGCTAAAAAAGTTAACAAACTAACACCTGAAAGACTATCATTACACATTGATGGATGACAAAGGTAACAGGAAAATAAAATCTCCTCTTCACTTTGTCCTTTTATAAATAATTCACCATAAGTTAAATTGCCATTTTCCAAAGATGAATCAATAAAGACTTCGTAAATATCTTCTGGTAAATTTTTATATTGATTATGAGATAAACAAAAACCCCAATTTTCTTTATAGTAAGATGTAAGATATGGGATCCAGTCAGGAAATTCAGGTAGAGTATGCAGATTTTTTTTTAGTTCTTGTAAAGATAATTTTTTATGTATTGGTATGCTATAATTTAAAACGTGCAAATTTGATTTTTTAAAATCAATTATTTTTTCACCTTTAGAATTTTTTATCCAAGCATCTTTTATATTCCATTCTTTTGGAATAATCCAATCAAAAACTTGCGTCCCAGTAGATACTTCTGAAATTTTTATAGGAATATGTTCTTGAATATTTTTAAGAGTTTTACGAACACCATTACCTGTAATACTTCTACAAATGGGATATAATTTTTTTATTAGATTATATATTTCTACACCTTTATTAATCTCACTCATAATTCTTTAAGTTTTTTTTCCATAATCAAAAAGCCTGGATTAATTTTTATTTCATATCTTATCAATTCATAAGAATCTTTTGCAGATATAAGCACAATTTGCCCTTTTCCTAGATTTGCACACTTAACTAAATTTTTAGTTCTTGCAGTTTTATCAAATTTTGTATTATCCGGATAATTATCTGGTTTATTTAAATCTCTGCAAAAATGATAAAAAATACCCTTAATTTTTTCACCCTTTTCTAAGATAATTTCACCCGAAAAAGCTTTATCAAAACGATAGTCAACGCCTAAAAATTTTTCAAAATAATGAAAAAATGTTGATCCAGCATCAAAATTAAAATTACAAATTTTGCCATTTAGCTTTACAAATCTTTCCCAAAAAGAATTTGGCCCAAAAGAATGTTCCGGAGCTTTTTCAGTAAAAAATTTTGCATTTTTTCCAATTACAGATACAGAAAAATTAGCATCTAAAGATCTTAAAGAATCTTTATCAACTCTCACCATTTCTGACAAAAAACCACAAGTTGAAGGCGTATTTTTTACATCAAAAATTTCTTTTTTACAAAAACTATAACTAAAAGTTGGAACTACAAAAGTGCCATCTGAGCCTATAACATCAAAAATAGCTTCTTTAAAAATCTTATAATAATCATATTTATCTTTAGCTTCAGCTAATCTACCAAAAAAACCTATATTACTATGAGAAAAAACAGAATCACCTTTTTTTAGTCCAACAGATTTTAGGGCTTTTATAATATCATTTTTAGAATAATCAAATTCAACTTGATAACTCATTTACTCTCTTTTCAATAATTTTTTCTAAACCATTTAATGTAGCAAATTCTCTATCTTGAAATTCACTATTAGAAAAACGGATATTAAAATTTTTTTCTATCTCCATTACAAACGATATAAAACCAAAAGAATCAATCCAATTTTCATCAAAATAATTAATATTTAAATTTTTTTCTATTTTTATTTTTTCTATTTTTGAATTTTTTACAAACCAGTCTATTAACCAATTTTTTACATCAGAATTCACCTTTGCTCCCTTAACAAACTCTCTTTTAAAAAATTTTTTTGTATTTTACCGGTAACAGATTTGGGTAAATTTTTCATAAAAACTATGTCTGTTGGTATTTTAAATGCTGCTAAAAAATTTTTACAATATCTTTTAATATCAAATTCACTAATATTGCCATCACTATTAATGACAACAACAATTTTTTCCCCCATATAATCATCAGGCAAACCAATAACTGCCACCTCTTTTATATTTGGGTAATTTAAAATTATATCTTCAATTTCTTTGGGACTTATATTAATCCCGCCTCTAATAATTAAATCCTTTTTACGATCAGTAATAAACAAATGACCATTACTATCAAGATATCCAATATCACCAGTAAAAAATAATTCTGATTCCAAATTTTCGTTTCCAAAATATTTATTCTTATAAACACTTTTTACGGCAATTTCTCCAACCTGATTAAATTCTAAAATATTTTTATTTTCATCAAAAATAAAAACTTCACATCCTGAAATTATTCTTCCAACACCTAAACATTCATTTTGTTTATAAGAATTTGTAGATATAAAAAATGTTTCAGATAAGCCATAATTTTCATAAAGTTTAACTAAATATTTTTGTTCAAAAGCTTCTTGTAATTTTTTGGCCAACGGGGCAGTTCCAACCAAAACTTTTTTAATATTTTTTTTAGAATAATTACAGGCACCATCTGATCTATCAATTTGCAATAAAATAGAAATAATAGAAGGAACAAGCCATAAAGAATTAATTTTATATTTAATTATCTGTGCCCAAAAATAAATAGCAACTTGCGGGTCAAAAGTTTTTGATAAAACAATACTTCCTTGAGCCAATAATGGTATTAATGTTAAATTATAAAATCCACCTAAATATGCTAAATCCAATATATTAAAAAATTTTAAATCAGGAGTAAGTTCAACTTCTTTTATAAAAGCTAAAGCATTAGATATTATATTTTTATAAGAAATTACTATGCCTTTTGGCATGCTTGTTGTTCCAGAAGTAAAAACAATTGCCAAAGTATCTAAATCTTTTATATCGCTAAAAGAATTTTCTGAATATTTTTTTTCTTCTAAAAGAATATCGCGTAAAAAATTTGTATCTAAATTATTTTTAAAATCGCAA
Organism: Candidatus Babeliales bacterium; assembly: GCA_041650475.1. Taxonomy (GTDB): domain Bacteria; phylum Babelota; class Babeliae; order Babelales; family UASB340; genus JAIPGX01. The sequence goes on from JBAZLD010000005.1 coordinate 75,665, forward strand.
CTAGGTACAAAATAAAATATTTGATCAACTAAAGAATTGATTTCTGCAAAAGAATCTTTAAAAGTAGAAGATATAAATAAAAAATCAGAATTAATTTGTAATAATATTTTTTTTATTTCTTGTATGCTTAATTTATAATTTATGGGAACAGCAATTGCTCCAAGTTGCATACATGCAAAATAAATAACTATATATTCAATGCAATTAGGTAAAATTATAGAAATCTTATCACCCTTCTTAATACCCTTTTTAGATAAAAAATTAGCTAATTTTAAAGCTAAAATTTCCAAGTCATTATAGGTTAATTCTTTATCTGTAATTGAACATGTAATAAATATTTTATTTTTATTTTTTTGAAAAATTTCTCTCAAAAAATTTACTGCAAAATTCATTACCACTACCTAAAATTAGGATATTAAAAGATCGCCATCTTTGATCAGTAAAAAATCATCAATTAAAACTGTAGCCCTTTTTATAACAAAATCAAGATGAAAACTAACTTCATTTAGACCACCAATTGTAGAATTAGAACCAAAACCAAAATGTATTGTACCCAAACAACCTTCATCTTCAAGCATACGTCCACATAATTTTGCTTTAGGGTTTAAACCTATTCCAAATTCAGCTAAAATTTTAGTTTTCAAATTATTTTGCCTTGCAAAAATATTTTTTAATAATTCGGCTTGACTGCCATCACAAATCATATCTTCTATAGAGCCATTTTTAATAATTACTTTAATATCTTTTTTTATTAGACCAAGCTCTTTGCACGGTATACTCCCATCAACAATCAATACTCCATTACTTTTATTTTCTATTGGTGCAACATTAGTTTCTATATCTGGTGGTGAGCCAAGCATGCCTGGCAATGCACAAAAACCGGGACAAAAATTGGCATTTCTTCCTTTTATTAACAAATTTAAATCTGTGCCTTTATCCGTTTTTATTTTTACAATTTCACCTTTATCTAATATTTTCTTTATTTTATGCGCAATTTCTGCTTGTTCTACAAAATTTGCATCTAAGGCAGGACTAGCTAATTGTTCAAAACTATAATCAGGCAAACTTAAATATCTTGCACCACCCAAAGAAGCTTCTTTTCTCGCTTTAGTGTGAACAATAGAATTTGTAGTCAAACCAAATATAATATCAGAACCTTTCATTAATTCAGCAATTTCTTTTTCAGGTTCAAATCCATGCTGATTAACATTTTTGCTAATAATCAATTTAGTATCTTTTGTTATCGATAATACATTTTCAGATAACAGTTCTCCTATCAGTTTTGTCTGATCATCTACAATAATTAAAACTTTATCTTTTTTTGTTACTCTTCCACATTGTTGTACTAAAATTTTAGCACCTTTTTTAATAGATTGATCATATAAAATCATCGCTATCTCCAAATTTAATTTGAAATAAAACAAACTTCTGATAGTCTTTTTCTTGATTAATCATCAAAGGAGAATTTTATTATGGAAATTTCAAAAGTAGTAAATAATGTTATTCAGGCAACATCTATTAAATATAATAATCTAGTTTATGAGCTAAAACAACAGGGGAAAAAAGTAATTGTTTTATCTCTAGGCGAGGCTTTTTTTGATATACCACTTTTAAATTTTAAAGATCTTCCCTTTCCTAATATTTATCACTATTCGCATTCTCGAGGCATTCTAGAACTTAGAAAAAAATTATGCGAATATTATTCAAAATTTTATAACGTATCAGTCGATGCAGAAAACGAAATAATTATCACTGCTGGTTCAAAAATAGCAATTTATTTTGTTTTTAAAGCCCTTTTGAATTCAGGCAATGAAGTTATTATTTCTGAACCCGCATGGGTCAGTTATACAGAGCAAGTAAAGCTTTGTTCAGCGAACCCAGTAACAATTCCATATTGGGAAAAAGTTTATAATTTTGAAAAATATATAACAGAAAAAACAAAAATTATCGTAATTAACAATCCAAATAATCCATCCGGAAAAGTATATTCAAAAAATGAATTAGAATTTTTATTAACTTTAGCACAAGAAAAAAATATCTATATATTATCTGACGAAGCATACAGTGATTTTTTAGTTGATGATAAATTTTATTCTTTGGGATATTTCGACCAATTTAAAAATAATATAGTTATTTGTAATTCAATATCAAAAAATTTTGGAATTTCTGGATGGCGTATTGGATATACCATTACTAACAAAAATTTAACAAATGAATTATTAAAATTAAATCAACATTTAATAACGTGTGCACCCACAATTTTAGAATATTATTTAGCTCAATATTTTGATGAAATAATAAAAACAACTTATCCACAAATAAAAAAAATTGTACAAACAAGAAACAAAATAGCTAAATATATGGATTTAATTAATTTAAAATATCTTCCAGGAACATCTACTTTTTATTTTTTTGTTTCAATTGCTCCAAGTAAATTAAATTCTGAAGATTTTTGTACCAAACTTTTATTAGAAGAAAATATTTCCACCGTTCCAGGAATAGGATATGGTAAATCATGCGATTCATTTATTAGGATTTCGGTTGGAACAGAATCTGAGGAAACAATAAAATACGCTTTAACAAAAATACAAAACTTAATTAAACAGACACTATAAAAATATTATTTAACTATAAAAGTTTAATAACATAAGCTGTTGGTTGCCTATTATAAGGTAAATGCTGTATATGATTTTTACCTATATATTTTTCTAAAATTGTACTTTCACTTGGAGAACATTCCGCATTATAATGGTCCATAATAATAATTCCACCATTAACTAATCTTGGCCAAAAATGTTCTAAAGCTTTTTCTAAAACTTGAGCTATACCACAATCAATAAAAACCATTTTAAACCTTAAATGAATATTATTTTTAAAAAAATTATCTAAATCTTTCGTTATATCCAATTTATGAATAATCGAAATATCATTAAGTTGTTGTAAATCAATTAATTTTAAAATATTTTCATAAGTACAATCGGCGTATAAACCTTCTTGATTTTTATCATCATTATTTGAGGGCTGCATCCCCTTGAACCAGTCAAACCCATGAACTTGCGTTAAAGCATATGATTCAAATAAACGAACTAATTTTGACATAAAAAAAAATGAAGATCCTTTCCATGTTCCAATATCGGCTATATGACCTGATAATTCATGAACTTTTTTATAAAGGTCATAAAAAAATAAATATCTTGCTAAATTTACATGTCCAACAAAAACGGGAAACTGATGTATAAAATCTATTTTAGGAATATCCAAATCAAAAATTTTTTGAATATTTTTATGAAAAGTTTTATCAATATCTTTGTACTTATTAAAACCCATATATTCCATTACAACTCCCAAATTTTAAAATTTTTAATTTCTATATTCAAATTTCATACAACTAGTTTGTCCGGAAAAATCTTTTGAAATAAAATTATAACCTGATTTTAAAAAACTTTTGATTGATGCTTTATTATTTTCTTTTATATAAGCATATATTTTTTTTGCTTTATAATCTTTTGTTAATTTATCAGAAACCTCTTTTAAAACTAAGCTTGCTAACCCTTTACCCCTAAATTCTTTAGCAATACTTATGCCAATCAAATATACATCTTGATTTTGCAAAATTTTATCAAATCGCACTTGTCCAATAAAATTGTTATCTTGATCTTCGATAATATAAAAAATGCAATCTTTATTCTCAATTTTTTTCTGAAACCATTTAACATGATCTTGCCAATTAATAAATTCTGGATGAAAAGAATTTTGGCGAACAATTGTATCATTAGCTAAATCAAATACCTTTTTTATATCATTATTATTTGCTAATCTAATTTTAAAAAACATAATTTTTAATTTTTAATTAAATATTTTTTTAATTTAAAATTTTTAATATTTTTAAAAATCAATTTATGTAATAAATTCATACAGCAAGCAAAAATTAATCTTTCTATTGCAACTACAGGAATCAAAGACATCCACATAAATGCTGTCATAGGAACAGTATAAAGCCAAATTACACTACCAACAGCATGTGCAACAAAAGTTGTTGCTAAAGCTGTTAAAAAATGAGAATTATAAAATCTAAATTTATTTAAAAAATAAATAATCATTGGTATAAACCAATAAAAAGAATAGATATAAGCTTTATTTCCCTCTGGATGCAAAGTAAAAAGTATAATACACATAATGGGTAATAAAACTTTTAATACAAAATTTAAAAGTTTTATAAACTTTGTATTACTAATTTTTTGTTTTATAGAAACACTCCAACATAAAGTAGATAAAAGTGTTGGTAAGCCAAAAGTTACACATTTTGATATAAAGCAATATTTAAAAAATAAAAAAATATAAAAGAAAAAGCCTATAAATGGTATTGATAATAGTGGTTGAATAAAATTTAAAATAGATATCATACAAAAATCCTAAACTATTAATTTTAATTTATTAATATCTTGCTCAAAATCTTTTAAATTATCTTGAAAATTTTTCTTCGTTTCAAGAGTAACAAAAGAATCTTTTGATAACAAATTTAAAATTTTTTTAAAATCAAAATTACCATGCCCAATATTTTTATGCTCATCTAAAACCCCATTAAAATCGCCATCTGCTACATGATAAATTTTAGGTTCAAGTTTATTAAATTGATTTAAAAATTCAAAAATATCTTTTTTATGTGCATTCGCTGAGTATATGGCATGAGCAATATCAAAACAAAAGCCAATATTTGTATTTTTTATAATAAATTCAACTTCTTTAGGTTGGCTACCAACACATGTTACATTATCAACAATGCCATAATATGGTTTATTTTCTATCAAAGCTTTATTAACGTCTATAATATTTTTATTACTTAATTGATTTATCTGGTAACAAGTTTCTTTTATTTCACCATTTATACCAGGGTGAAAAATAACAAATTTCGCATTAAGTGTATTAGCAAAATCAAAAGCTTCTTTTGCTAACAATACATTATTTTGAAAAAATTCTCTTTTAGCAAAATTTAATCCAGTCATAGAATGTGCGGCATGAATTATGTATGGTATTTTTAGATTCTGCCAAAATTTTACAAATTCTTTATAAGAATTAGGCACAGCGAATAATTCTATATAAGAATATAAACCTAAATCATATAATTTAATTGCGCTATCTATATAATTTGTATTTTTAGACCAAAGTTTTAAACCAAATTTAAACATAAATTTATTAAAATTATTTAACACAAATCTTTAATAATTTTTATTATTTTTTTTACATCTTTATAACTTAAATCTGGATAAAGTGGCAGCGATATTTCTTGATCATAAAATTTTTCTGCCACAGGATAATCACCGATCTTAAATCCAATATTTTTATAGTATGGCTGCGTATGCACTGGTATATAATGAACCTGTAAATTTATATTATATTCCTGCAATTTGGCAAAAAGTTCTTTTTTAGTAATTTTTATTTTTTCAAAATTTATTAATAATGGGCATAAGTGAAATGCAGCATCAGAAAATTCTTTTTCTTCTAAAAATTCAAATCTAGGATCACCTGAAAATTCTTGCTTATAAATTCCAACTATTTTTTTACGTTTTTCTTTAAATTTATCTAATCTTTTTAATTGTGAAATACCCAATGCTGCATGAATATCGGATAATCTGAAATTATAACCAAGTAGATGTTGTTCATAATACCAAGGACCATGGTTCTCTATAGATTTATCCTGAAATTTTTCAGAATTTTTTGTAATGCCATGTGTTCGTAATAATAATAATTTTTCATATAAATTTTTATTATTTGTCGTTATCGCACCGCCTTCGGCGGTAGTTATAGTTTTTACTGGGTGAAAAGAAAAAATTGTCATATCGCAAAATTTGCAAGAACCAACTTTATGATTTTTATACAAAGAGCCTATTGCATGTGCAGCATCTTCTATAATAAAAAGATTATGCTGTTTTGCAATACCATAAATCTTTTCCATATCACAAGACTGTCCTGCAAAGTGTACTGGAATTATTGCTTTTGTATTTTTTGTTATTTGTTTTTTTATTTCTTCAGGATCTATATTGGCTGTATCTTTTTCTATATCAGCAAATTTTACTGTGCCCCCAACATATAAAATAGCATTAGCAGAAGCCACAAAAGTATTGGGCGATGTTATGACTTCACTATCTATTTTTATATTTAAAGCTAAAAGAGATACGTGCAAGGCTACTGTAGCATTAGAAAGTGCAACGCAATATTTTGCACCTGTATAATCACAAATAGCTTTTTCAAATTCTTTAATTTTTGGACCTTGTGTTAACCATGGAGATCTTAAAGTCTTTATAACAGCCCAAATATCTCTTATAGATATAGATTGTTTGCCATAGGTATAATTTTTATTAAAGTTCATTTAACATGACTTTCATTTGGTCTATGTCAAGCCATTCTTTATTACTACCACTATGATACTCAAAATTTTTTTCTACTTTTTTTGCTTGCTTATAAAAATTGTCCAATTCACTGCACTTAAAAGCAGGTTTTACAACAAAATATTTATCAAATTCAAAAGTATTTCTGGCATCTTCTCGGGTAATCATAACTTCATGAATTTTTTCACCAGGTCTAATACCAACTGTTTTTAATGGAACTTGTGGAGCAATTGCTCTTGCTAAATCTACAACTCGCATTGATGGTATTTTTTTTACGAAAAGCTCACCGCCTCTCATAATTTCTAAAGCCATTAAAACCATTTCTACAGCATCTTCAAGTTTAAGCCAAAAGCGAGTCATTTGGTTATCTGTTATTGGTAATTCATTTATACCATTTTTTATTAATTCTTTAAAATAGGGAATAACTGAACCGCGACTACCTGCGACATTGCCATAACGCACAACAGAAAAACGTGTTTCATGCAATCCCGCATAAACATTGCCTGCAATAAAAAGCTTATCTGAACATAATTTTGTAGCACCATAAAGATTAACTGGCGCACAAGCTTTATCTGTACTTAATGCAACTACTTTTTGAATATTTCTGTCTATCGCTGCATCTATCACATTTTGTGCTCCAAGAATATTTGTTTTTATAGCCTCAAATGGATTATATTCGCAAGATGGCACCTGTTTTAATGCTGCAGCATGAATCACAATATCAACACCATCAAATGCTCTATAAAGTCTCTCTCTGTCTCGAACGTCGCCCACAAAAAATCTAAGTTTTTTATTATCTTGAAACTGCGGCATATTTGACATGACAAACTGTTTATATTCGTCACGAGAAAAAATTATAACTCTTTCTAAATCTGGAAATCTTTTCAAGATAATTTCTATAAATTTTTTTCCAAAAGAACCCGTGCCACCGGTAACTAGTATCGATTTACCATTTAACATTCTCTACTCTCTTTAAATTTTATATTATTTTGTTTAATTTTTTCTAAACTTAAAAAACTTTGGTATGCCTGCTTAATACCATCTTTTAAAGAAATTTTATATTGCCAACCTAAATTATTAATTTTTGAAACATCTAAAAGTTTTTTTGGTGTACCATCTGGCTTAGTTGTATCAAATTCTATATAGCCATTAAAGCGAACTATTTCTTTTACTAATAAAGCTAAATCTTTTATAGAAATATCTTGCCCAGTTCCAATATTAATAATTTCACCAATATCAGAATAATTATAATTTTGCATTAAAAAAATAACAGCTTGCACCAAATCATAAACATGCATAAATTCTCGATATACAGAACCTGTTCCCCAAATAATAACTTTGTCTTTTTGCAAAATTTTAGCTTCATGAAATTTTCTGATAAGAGCAGGCAAAACATGCGAATTATTTAAATCAAAATTATCCCCAGGCCCATATAAATTTGTGGGCATTACAGAAATAAAATTAGTATTATATTGTTCGTTATAATATCGGCAAAGTTTTATTGCTGCTATTTTGGCCATCGCATATGCCTCATTTGTAGGTTCTAGAAGTCCAGACAAAAGATATTCTTCTTTTAATGGTTGTGGCGCAAATTTTGGATAAATACAAGAAGAACCAAGATTTAAAAGTTTTTTAACACCAAATATATAACTTGCGTGAATTACGTTAGAAGCAATCATTAAATTATCATAAATAAATTCTGCCTTATATGTACTGTTAGCTAAAATTCCACCAACTTTTGCAGCCGCTAAAAAAACATATTCTGGTTTTTCTTTTGCAAAAAAATTTTCTGTTGCTTGTTGATTACGTAAATCTAATTCTTTAAAATTTTTTGTAATTATATTTTTGTAGCCTAGTTTTATTAACTCTTTTAAAATGTTAGATCCTACTAAACCATCATGTCCGGCCAAATAGATTTTTGAAAAAATATTCATAACTACTCTTTTAGTTAGTTTTTTTGAATTATATTATTATCTTGTTTTCTATTATAAAGTGTATGTAAATCTTCAACCAAACTAACTTTACTATTTTCTATTTTATAAATAAAATCACACTTTTCAACAGTAGATAATCTATGTGCAACTATAATCAAAGTTTTATTTTTATCTAGGCTATAAATTTCTTTCATAATTTTTTCTTCAGTTTCATTATCAAGCGCAGATGTTGCTTCATCAAGAACTAAAAGTTCAGGATCATCATAAAGAGCTCGTGCAATCGCCACTCTTTGTTTTTGACCACCGCTAAGCAAAATACCACCTTCTCCAACTTTAGTGTTTACGCCATTTTGTGTTAATAAAAAATCGTATATATTTGCTTTTTTCAAAGATTCTATAATTTTTTGTTCATTATAAATTCGACCAAATACTATATTATCTGCAATTGTGCCATCAAAAAGATATATTTGTTGTGGTATATAACCAATTTTATTTCGCCAAGATTTTATGTTTTGCGTAGTTAATTCTTGATTATCTATAAATATAGAACCATATGTAACTTTATATAACCCCATCAAAATATCAACAATCGTGCTTTTGCCTGAGCCACTCTCTCCGATAAATGCTGTTCGACAACCCTTTTGAATTGTTAAATTTATGCTATCAAGAATTTTGTTTTTTTCATTATAGCTAAAAGAAAAATTTTCTAATCTTATTTCTTTTTCAAATTCAACTTTCTCATTACCAAGTTCTTCTAATTCATAAGTAAGATAAGTTTGAACAGAATCTATTGCATTTCTACAGAACATAATTTGATTATAGCTACTAATAATTTTATTTGCTGATGGCAAAAATCTATAAAATGCAAAAGCGTACATTGATATCACTGGAATTATACCATTTGCAGTGCTATACAAATAAACAACATAAATAATTATAGCTATTAAAAGAGAAAAACCCATTGTCTCTAATAAAATTCTAGGAGAATTTTGCAAAACTGTATTTAAAGTATTTGCTTTTACTATATCAGATCCAGCTTTATCAAATTTTTGCAAAACACGTTTTTCATTAGAAAATAATTTTATTAACTTAAAGCTCCAAAATGCTTCACTAAAAGTTTTAGCTAATTCTAAATTTAACAAATTACTTTTTTTGCCAGCTTCAGCCAATCTCTTTGAAAAAGCTTTAATTATAAAAAATATTTTTACAGCCAAAAGAACAGTTAAAACTGCTGTCATTTTCCAGTTGACAAATAATAAGGTCAAATAAATAAATGCAACAGTAAGTACTTCAGAAAAAATTATTAAAATAGCAGATAAAATTTGTGTGATTTGTCCAGCATCTGCAAATATAACTTTATTTATAGAAGAAGAATTATTAGCTGTATAATCTTTGTAGTTAAAATTTAAGTAATTTTGAAAAAATTTAAATGCAAAATATTTAAATCTTCCCTGAGAAAAACGGCTCATTGCATATGTAAAAGATGCAATAATTAAACCGCGAAATAAATAAAATAAAATTAAAAAACAACCAAGTATAACTACAAAATTTGATGGTGAAGAACAGTTTAAAAATTTATAAACAAAACTAAAATATTTATTTTTAAAAACTAAATCAAAATTTGTAGCAACAGATGCAAAAAGCATTATTAATGAAACACTGAATGTTTCTAAAAAAGAAACAAAAAACGACGCACCAAGTAACAAAAATAAAATTTTTTTATCGCGTCTTGAAAGCAGTGCTCTTAATTTACCAAATATTGTCATAAAATTATAATTTCTCAAGTTCAATAGTCATAAACCAGCCAACCTTATTCCAACCCAAAATACATGCAAATAAATATGCAAAAAATTTAAAAAATTTTGATTTATAATACAACAAATCATGTTGAGTTACAGTTGCTTTGTGTTGCAAAATTTTTACTGGTAACTTTCTTAGCATATTTTGCGTTTGCTTAAAAGTATAAGCTTTTGTACCCAAACTTTCTTGATCATAAAACAAAACTTTATCTAAGCTTTTAAAAAATTTACCTTTTAAAAAGGCTGTCAAAAACCATCTGTAATAAGCAAATAAAGAATGCTTATTGTAAATCATGATTTTTATTTTGCCTGATTTTTTTGTAACACGTACTATTTCTTTTAAGCATTTAAAAGTATCAGGTGAATGGTGAATCACACCCCATGAATAAACTAAATCAAAAAAATTATTTTCGTATGGCAAATTCTCTGCATCTGCAATTCTTAAATCTTGAGCTTTAAAATTATATAAATCTAATCTTTTAGAATTATTATTTATTGCTTCTTGTGTTAAATCTATGCCATATGCATGGGCTCCGGCTCTTACCCATTGCAAAAAATCTGTCCCAGCACCAACACCAACTTCTAAAATTTTTTTATCTTTGAATCTTGTAAATTGAGCAAATGCAAAAATTTCTGGTTCAATTTTGTATCGAAATTCTTCTATACTTTCAAAATACTCTTTTGAGAATTTATCTTCTTTTATAAACTCCGTACCGCAACTTGCTTGATTCCAATAATTTTTAACTTCCTGTTTTAATTTAGTTGGCTGCATATATATTCTCTATTTTTTTAACATGCATATCTATATTAAAATTTTGTGTACAAAAATTATAAGCATTTTCTCCCATTTGTTTATTCAAACTTTTATTAAGCAATAAATTTTCCAATTTTTCGGCCCATAAATTTGTATCTTTTATATCAACTAAAAATCCCGTTTTATTATCTATCACAAGTTCATCAAGTGGCGATATTTTTGATGCTATTACAGGCTTTGCCATAAAACCTGCTTCTATAATTGGCCGTGCAAAATGTCCAACTGTTGCAGGAAAAACTATAACATCACTGATTGACATAATTTGCGACACAGTTTTTATTGGTCCCAAGAAAATAATATTTTCTTTTAAAGCCGTTCGTGGTGAGCCTGTCGAATCCATTCGAACGGCCTTATCTAAAACTTTTTTGATTTTTAATTTATATCTATCTACTGGAAAATATCTTTTTATATTAAAAATATTATTTATTTTTAAATCAAAATATCCAGCAACAAGTAATTTTGCATCAGGCACTTTTTTTAATAATTTTTCAAAAATATTAAAAATTTCTAATGTGCCTTTTTCACGTGAAAGCCCACCTAAAAATAATATTTTAGGCGCATTTTTATCTAAATTATTTTTAAACAAAAAATTTTGTTCAAAATTCTTATCAAGATTATCTTTATCAAAAATTTTATTATCTACAGCATTAAAAACTATATTTACTTTTGAATTATTTTGCCATGGCAAAGAATCGTTTTTACAAATTGGTACAATTTTTGTTGCATATTTTTTTACAAAATTTTGTATAATTTTTCTTCGAATGCCAAAATAGCCAGCTGCCAATGGCTCTCTAATATGCCAAATAACAGGAATATTTCTTTTGCGAGCAACTTTGGCCCATGCAATTAAAGAGCTAGTATTAAGATGCACTATGTCTGGTTCAATTTTTGCTATCCAAAAATCGGCTTGAGTTTTTAATATTTTGTAATTATCAAAGCACGCTTTTAAAAAATTTTTTAAATTATACCAGCGGTACCAAAAAATTTTAGTATGTGCAAAATCTCTAAGATTTACAGGCCCAAATATTTTTATGTTTCTAGATTTATATAAATCTACAACTGGTGAATCATGCAAAAAAAGAACAATTGGTTCGTATTTAGATTTATCTAAATTTTCTATTAAATATAAAAGGCTCAGTGGCGCACCTCCAAGCCCTTTGCCATGATGTATATAGAGTATCCTTTTTTTATTAAAAATTTTGTTCTTTTGTATCACAAAAACTCTCAATAAAAACTTTATTACTGGAATTACTCAAACTATTTCTACCAATACAAAAATATTTTATGCCAGCATCTTGCATATCTAATGGATTAAAACAATTACGTCCATCAAAAACTATTTTATCTTTTAAACAAGTAAAATCTTGAGGCTTATATTCTAAAAATTCTTTCCATTCAGTCAAAATTATTAAAAAATCTGATTTACTCAAAATTTCTTG
>JBAZLD010000006.1:0-69322 GCA_041650475.1 Candidatus Babeliales bacterium
ATTAATAGATTATGATCCCATTTTAAATAATGGTAATTGGCAATATATGGCACAAGTAGGAGCAGATACTGCTGGTTATTTAAGAATTTTAAATCCTAAATTACAACAAAAAAAATTTGACCCCAAATTTAATTTCATAAATAAATTTAATTAAATTTATTTATTTATTGAAAATAAAATAACAATTAAGCTATTTTTTAAGCGTGTATATTAAAAAAATAAAAATAAAAAAATAATTAAGATTATGATATTTAATTTTTTTAAAAATTTTTCAATAGAAAATATAAATAAAAATTTAAATTTGTTACCAATAGACTTTAAAAATCACTGGTTTAAAGTTTTTATAAAATTAAAAAAATTATTATTAATAGGCATATTTGGTGAGATTATAAATTCAACATTCAACACTTTGGGCATACTTTTTATTGGTTGGGCTTTATCTTCAAAAAAATTAATTTATCTTTTATTTATTTTTATTTTGTGGGCGATAATTTATATATTCAGTCTTTTTACACGAACAAAAATAGTTATTTCTCAGATTCAATTTATTCATAGCGTCAATTTTAGAGCACATCAAGCACTCTTACAGGTGGATCCGATATTTCACACAAAAAAATCCACTGGAACAATTTTAAGTAAAATCAAAAGAGGATCAAAAGCTTTTGAAGATTTAATGGATAGTTTTTTTTATGATATTTTACCATTAATAATTAGTCTTATAACCATTATTATATCTCTAAGCTTGTACAATATAACAATGGGCAGTATCACAACTTTATTGTTAATTTCTATAATTACATTAAATTTAATTTTTTCAAAAAAGATAGTAGCACCTCTAGAAAAAAAATTTATAAAAACAGAAGATAAATTAAGAGCTGTTAGTCTTGAAGCAATAAATCAAATAAACTTAATAAGAACAAGCTTTGCAACTGCAAATATAGATAATATTTTAAAAATTAATAACATAAATACAATGCGAATCGAAAATAAATCATATTTCTTTTATTTTTTTATTTATACTTTAGTAAAATTTCTATATTTAATAAGCTTAGGCTTTTTATCTTTTTATGTTTTCTTTTTAATTAAAAATAATACTCTATCAACTGCTATAGGAATATCTTTAGTCGTAATGTACATGAAAAGTGCATACGAAGTCACAAAAATAGAAAGACCTGTAAGACACATTACACAATCTTTAACCAGAATAAATGATTTATTTTTATACATAAAAAATTTTGGAGAACAAACTTATCCAGTCTTACCGGAAAAAGAAATTGATGTTAGCGAAAAAATTGAAATAAACACAATATCAATAACAATGGAAAATATCTTATTCACTTATGGCAAAACAGCAAAAATATTTGACGAACACAATCTTAATTTAACAATACAAAAGGCACAAGAAAATAAATTATATGGAATTATAGGGCCTTCTGGAATAGGAAAAAGCACAATACTTTCAATGTTGGGAGGACAATTAAAACCAGAATTTGGCTCTGTTAAAATAAATGATATAGACATTTATCAAGTTGATGATTCCATTCGTCAAAAATTAATAGCCCTACAAGGTCAAGTTGCAAGTCAAATGTTCGGAACGTTAAGATATAACTTATTATTTGGATTGCCTCAAAAAGAAAATATTTTTGTTTATAGTGACGACATACTGATTGAAATATTAGAAAAAATTGGAATATGGTATCTTTTTAAAAATAAAGAAAAATTGGACACATTCATTGGCGAAGGTGGATTAAATTTATCTGGAGGACAAAGACAGCGCCTTAATTTTGCAAATCTTTATTTAAGAGCCAATTATTTTAACCCCTTAGTTGTTCTTATAGATGAACCTACAAGTAGTCTTGATACTTTGAGTGAAAGAACTATAACAGATTTAATTCTTTCAATAGCAAAAAAATCATTAACCATAGTTATAGCACATCGCATTGTAACTATAAAAGATGCTGTTGGGATTTTAGATTTCTCTCTTTTGGCAAAAGAAAAAGAAATCAAATTTTATTCTCATGAAGAATTAATAACAATATCCCAATATTATAAATATCTAATTTCTGGAAACAGACCGCTCTGACCTATAAAAAACAAAAAGAGCAATTATTATAATAAATAACGAAACAAAATAATGCCAGGTAATATTTTCACCCAAAAAAATCCATCCAAAAAGAGCGCCAAAAATTGGACTTAAAAAACCAACAAAAGTAACAAATGTTATTGAATATTTTTTTATAAGCCAACCATACATGTTATAAAAAACTACATTTGAAACAAAAATTAAAATCATAAGCCAAAAAATAAATGGCCCAAAATCATAAATAGGACAAGGGTAAAAACCATCTAAAAAATATGTAGTTATAAGAGCCAAAATCCCGCCAGTTAACATTGCTATTCCATTAATTGTTAACAGTGGGTAATTTTTATCCATTAATTTTTTTATATCAAACCAAGCATAACAACCAAATGTAGCAGATAAAAGCAGTGCAATTTCTCTTAAAGATATGCTAAAAAAACTAAAGCCTTCAGATGCATTTTGTTCTAAAAAAAATATTGGAAATAATCCTATAAAACCAAGAAATATTCCAAATAATTTTTGTTTTGACAATCTTTCTTTTAATAAAAAATAAGATAAAATTGCTGCAACAAAAGGTGTTATAGAATAAATTAAAGTAACTTTAGATGAAGACATTTTTTGCAATGCCCAATATTCTAACATGAAAAAGAAATATATGTGAAAAAGAGAGACTTTAAAAAATAATGGCCAATCTTTTTTATTTGGCACAACTCTTTTTTTATTGATTATTGTTTGAAATAATAAAAGTAAAATGCCTGCCAAGGTCATACGAAAGCCAATTATAAAAAATGGCTTTGCATAAAAAAGAACCGTTTTTGCTAAAGTAAAGGTACTAGCAAGTATGGCATACAAAATTATTATTAAAATCACAGTTTCTCCCTTTAATTATTTAATAATCGCTTAATTAACTGATTAACTTTTATAAATTTAATTTTTATAAAAATTTTATTTTATTCGATTTTATCTAAATTTTTAGAATATTCTATTTTTATATCTGTCATCTTAACTACTGCAAAACTGCCGCTCTTCGTCTCGATAGCTAAATATCCTGAATCTTTTGCTAAAGATAATGCATATTTAACATCTTGCAAAGTATTAATAGAAACTCCATTCAATTTTTCTAAAATATCTGCTAGTTCAAAAGAACGTAATTTTTCTATTGCTGATCCAGAATTTAAATGAGCTATAACAACTTTAGATTTATTTAAATTTTTTGCGTTGCTGTATTTTAAAATATCATATAACATAAAAATATTATATTTTTTAACTAGTACTTTTATAACGGATTTTAATAGCATTAAATAATTCAATCTTAATTCCATCAATACCATTCCACCAACATTAATATAATCAGGTTCTTTAAATTGTGGATATTCTTTGTCAATTACAAATCTATCTTCTTCTTTAATTTCAATATCTCTCTCTAAACGCTTTCCATTGCGATAAATAACTAAACAAAAACCAATATTAAAACTATTCAAAAGTTCATATAAGCTAATTTTATCTTCACACCAATCAACATTAACGTAACCATATTTATCTATTCTTGTATTATTTACTTGATATAAAACATCTCCCTGACAAATCCCACTTTTTTCAAAAACCGAATTTTTTAAAACTTTTTCTACGTATACTCCTCCATCATCAGGATTTCCAAGATAATTTAAAGTATCTTTTGTCGTGTTACAAAAAGAACATCCCCAAAATGGATCTCTTAAAACTTTGTTTTTAAATTCATTATTTATAAAACCATAAATTATGTTTTTAACCAAATTTATTGGGATAAAATAGCCAATATTCTGAGCATTAGGAATATTGCTTTGTATGATACCAACGACATTTCCATTACAGTCAACAACTGGCCCTCCAGAATTTCCTGAATTTACAGGCAAAGTTGTCTGAATATAATAGTGATTTTCAATAGACTGATGTCCTGATACTTCTCCAGGAGAAATTTTAAAATTTTCTTGTCCCAACGGAAAACCCATTCCAGCAACTGATGTTCCACTTGCACACTTGATAGATTCACCTAAATTCAAATATGGTAATTCTTCAGATCCAAATGCATCCTTAAAATAAGATTTCAGATTTTTTAAAGATTCTTCTGTTAATCTTAATATGGCAATATCTTTATCTGCATGACACCCTACAATTTCAACTTCAAATCTTTCTTTGCCAACACAAGGCAATTGAACATTAAGAATGCACTTTTCTCCGCTGCCGATAACGTGAAAATTTGTAATTATATAAAATTGATCATTAAATTTAATTAAAAAACCAGACCCAAAAAGGCGACTTTCGTATTTACATTCCGCAGCAGGATTTGACCAATTAAAAAAAGCTACATCTGCAAAAATTTGAACAACAGCATTTTTATATTTTTTTTGTATAGCACTCCAATCACAAGTAGTATCGCTATTTATATTTTCTAAGCCATTAATATTAGCATTAATATGTTTACAAAAATTAAAAGCAAAAAATATAAAAATTAATATTTTTTTATTAAATTTAAACATTTAAATTCTTTCTATTATTTTTATTTTAATTTTTTTATTAATTAAATAAATCACGAAATTTAGCTTTATTGTCATCTTTTTTCTTCTTTTCTTTATTTAAAGCTTCTTCAAAGTGCTCCTTTTTTACCATATTTGCATTAGCCCTTACAGCCAACATTGCAGCTTCATTAACAATATTATTTAAATCTGCACCACTAAAATTTTCTGTATTTTTTGCTAAATAATTTGGTATTGTATCATCATTCTCTAATCTTGGTAATTTATTTAAATAATAATCTAAAATTTCTTTTCTACTTTTTTCATCAGGATTTGGAACTTTGATTATTCTATCAAAACGCCCAGGCCTTTTTAGTGCTTGATCTAATGCATCTGCATTATTAGTGGCTGCCATAACAATAACATTTTCTTGTGAACCAAAACCATCCATCTCAACTAAAATTTGATTTAATGTTTGCCTATATTCTTCATTCCCGCCAGCACCACGACTGACAGCTCCGATGGCATCAATTTCATCTATAAAAATTATTGCTGGCTTATTTTTTCTAGCTTGAGCAAAAACTTCTCTTACTCTTTTTGCACCAACCCCTACAAACATTTCAACAAAAGAAGAAGCCGAAACATAAATAAACTGACATCCCATTTCATTTGCAACTGCTTTTGCTATTCGAGTTTTGCCATTTCCTGGAGGCCCTTCCATCAAAACGCCTCTAGGAATTTGGGCTCCTAATTTTTTATATTTTTCTGGATTTTTCAAAAAATCTATTACTTCTTTAACTTCTCTGACAGCATAATCTTGACCAACCACGTCTTTGAGTAAAATTTTATTATCTTTATTATTATTAGATCCATTTTTATCGGATTTATCTTTATCAGAAGTAACTTCAAAATTTTGCTTACCAGTAACTCCACCTCCATTTGTAATCTCTGCCAGCAACTCTTTTTTTCTTTCTTTTTCAACTTCTTCTAAAAGAGCAACTCCTCCAAAAATTAATACTCCGGTAGCAGCAGAAATTAGAACATTAGTTGTATTTATTTTTGCATTTAAATTATTTAAAATAAAACAGAACAATAGAATTACTGTAAATATTTTTCTTTTAAAAAAATTTATCATAATTTTTGTCCCCCAAATTTTATTATTAATTTACTTGTAAAGTAGTATTTTAGAATATTTAACACAAATAATCAAATTTATATAAAATACAAAAACCACATATTAACAAAAGCCATTTAAATTCAAATTCTATTTGTATTTTATTTTTTAATATTAGAAAACTTTAAAATAAAAATAAATTTAAAATTTATAAAACACTAAATTTATTATTTAAAATTATTTTTTTTATTTTTTCGTAATTTTTATCAAGACATAAAATTTTAACATTTGGTCCGGCATCGATTGTAAAATAACAATCGGTGCCATTCGCTTTTAAATCTTCAACAATTTTTATAACATCTTTTGTTTTATTTTGCCAAAAATCTATTTTAGGCTCAGATAATCTAATTGCTTTATGCATTCCCAAACAATCTTCTTGTGCTAATTGCCCAACAATACTAAAATTTTTATTTTTTATGGCATCTGTAATTTTAGGTATTCTACTCTCAGATTCAATTAACCAATCATTATAATAAGAACTAGTTTTTACCGTTTGCTGCATTGCAATTCTAGAGCTTATTGTCTTTTCTTGATTATTAACAATAACAGTTAAAACTTTAAATTCTGGCCAATAAAATTCGTCAAACAATTGTTCCGCATAACAATCTAAACCATTGTTTTCTTGGCCCTTATGCCACATAACAAAACCATTATAAATTGATCTGCAAGCAGATCCTGAACCTTGACGAGCTAAAATAGAAAGTTCTTTCTTTGATAAATTTAAATCACAAAATTTGTTTAAACCCAAAGCTATGGCTGCAAAACCACTTGAGCTACTAGCAAGACCTGCAGCAGTAGGAAAATTATTCTGTGTAGTTATTTTAAATTTCTTTTTTATTTTATAAATTTTCCTAAATTTATCTAAAAAATTTATAATTTTTTTACTCTCTTCTTCAGATAAAATTTTGTTATCAAGAATAATTTGATCAAAATTATTTTCTTGTATACAAGTTGTAGTAACTAAATTCGACATACTTATTGATATACTACTTTTAGTTGGTAAAAAAAGATTTTCATCTCTTTTTCCCCAATATTTTATTAAGGCTATGTTTGCACAAGCTTGAAGGGTTATTTCTTCATTTAATTTTTTAAATTTTTTCATTTGAATGGATTAAAAATATGTAATGTCTTTTCTATTATGCATTCATGATGCATATCTTCAGAAAAAATAATCTTACAATCATTTTCTAGTGCAGCAGCCAACATTAAACTATCAAAATATGAAAATTTGTATTTTTGAGATATATGAAGAGCATAAATAATAGTTGTAATTTCAATATTATAAACAAAACACCACTTAGAAAGCTCTTTTATTATAGAAACTATTTCAATCGAAGTAAGATTAAATTTTTTTATTAAAACATTGGATAATTCATTTAATACTTGCGTACTTATAATTAAATCCGAATCAATTAAAATTTTTTCCAAATTCAATAATTTATTTTTCTCTGTTTTAGTATAAAAATATATAAGAATATTTGTATCAACAAAAATTTTATCTCTTGTTGGCTTCATTTCTATCAAATTTAAAACCTTTAGTATCTAATTTAACAGCCTTAAATCTCTCTTTAAATGGTACTTTTTTTTTAAGTTTATCTTTTTCTTCAACAAGAATTATTACTCTTAAAGACCCATTTTTTAAATTTGATAAAAATTTTTTTGGAACTTTTATTGTCCCATTAGTTTCAATATTTCCAGAAAATTCAATCGCCTTCAAAATAAAATCCTTTCTTTTTATATTCAATATAATATAAAATTATGTTAATAGATTTAAAAAAAATAATCAAAAAGAACAGAATTAAAACCTTTTTCCCCAATACTTTATTAAGGCTATATTTGCACAAACTTGAATGGTTATTGTTTTCATAAACAATAATTATATATATTTTAATTTCATCTATTTTAATTTAAAAAAGTAAACAGACTTTATAAAATTCGAAATCAAAATACCATTTAAAAATTAAAGAGCCGCTAGTTAATTAACAGCTCCTTTTAGTTCGAACGAAATCGTTTTTTTAATTATATATTAACAGCACACCATACACACAATTACTTATCAAGTAACAGCAAAAGTAAAATTACTCAAAAGAATTGATATTTAAATTTTTTTGAATTTAATAAAAAATTTTTAAAATCAATTATATCACCTTAATTGAACAACAACTAATTGTTAAATATTATCTAAGATAATAAACTCACCACTTTTTACTAAATCTTAAATATTAATTTCCAAACAATTCATTTGCACGCTGTTGCATCAAGTCAGCTTGAATTTGTGCTAGTACAACTCCCTGTTTCAATAAATCTCTTATCTCATTTGGAGTTTTTCCAAAACGCTCAAATGCAACTAAAGCATCGATTAAATCTATTAAATTTTTTAATGTTTGACTTATTTCTATATTTGGATATAAAGGAACAGCTACTTCATAAGGATACTCTTCATTCATATGGCTTTCAGTACGAAATTCTATCCTTGTTGAAGGTATCAAAGAAATGATCTGATTAAGATTTTTTTTCAAAATATCAATTTTTTCGGTATTAATCAAAAATTCATTTGGATTGGCGTCCAATTCTTGAAGCAAATGACGAGAATCTTTGAATATATTTTCTCTACGCTGTAATGGATCCGCTATAGCATTAATTAATTGTTGGGTCTTACTATCACGTAGATTAAATGCTTGCAAAAATTTTGAATGAAAACTTACAAAACCCGCAGATGGATTTTCACCTTGCATTGCTAAACCATTTGAAAACATCACAGCACACATTAATGAAGACAAAATTATAAACTTTTTCATTGATTTTTTTCCTTTCGAATATCTGCTTTTGTACTCACAAATTTGCGCAAATCATAAGGATTATGAACTAAAAAAAATAAAAGTAAATAAGCGTAACAAATAATTTATAAATTTTTTAATTTTATTTTAGAAACAGCGATTTTTATTATGTTATCTTAATTGAACAACAACTTGACCCAACTCATATGAATAAACAGTAACATCTTCTCTTTTTTCAAATTCTTTAACAATTGGATAAACTCGGGCATATTCTTTTAATGTTATTTTGTTAGCCTTAATCAATTCAGACTTAAGAGATGATAGGTTATATGACAACATTGATCTTTTATGTAATGTATCAAGTTTTGGATGAGCTCTTGTTAAGAGTCTGATTGAAAATCCATAATCTACAAGCAATTTTGGCAATTGTTCAAAATAACAATCATCTGATTTTTCTATCTCAAATTGCAGCTTATCAAAACGTTGAACTTCCTCCATTGCTGGTGTATTAGGATTACTATAAAGAGTATAATTCCCGGTTACATCTTCTATAATTACTTTACCATTTGGGCTGAGCACCTTTTTAATTTGCTCTAAAATTTTTTCTGGATTTGGTAAATGCATCAATAAAAATCTAACATATATAACATCAAATTTTTGTTCCAATTTTTCTAATTCTAAAGCTGATATTTTTCTAAAATTTAAATTTTTTAATTCGCTTGCCTTCATTTTTTGAGCAAGATCAATCTGTTCTTGATTTATGTCAGTTGCCAACACACTACCCTTTTCACCAACCAATTTTGCCATGTATTGACTGCATATACCCAATCCACATCCAAGCTCCAATACATTTTTTCCCTTTTCAACATATTGTTTTAATAATTGAAAAGATTCTGGATTATAAATTTCATTAAGAACTAATAAACGATCCTTATCTTCTTCTCCGACTGCAATAGCATAGTGTTGTGAATCATCACAATAAGCATAAAAATTAGCGAATAATAGCATTGTTATAAAAAATTTTTTTAACATAATTGCCCTTCGAAAAATTTAAAATTATAAAAATAACTAAAATTTAATTGAGCTAGTGTAACAATGATTTATAAAATTTGTATTTTTATTTTAAAATTTTTGAATAAAAAATTTTAAATGCTAATCTAAAAATATGATAGATTTTATAGCTGGTAAAATAAAAAAAATAGAAGAAAAAAATGTAACAATTTTAGTTAATGGCATTGGTTTTTTTGTGCAAATGTCACAAACTAAAAATTTAATTTTAAATCAAAATGCTGAAATTCTTATTTACATGCATTGGAACCAAGAAAAAGGGCCCGCTCTTTATGGTTTTCAAGCTGAACTTGAAAAAACTGTTTTTTTAATGATCATAGATTGTCCAAAAATAGGACCAGGGATAGCGTCAAATATTTTGTCTCAAATAAGTGCTGGAGAATTTTTAGAAATAGTTAGTTCACAAAATGAAAAAGCTCTAAGTAAAATCAATGGCATTGGTGAAAAAAAGGCTGAACAAATCATTGTTCATTTGAAACACAAAGTTTCAAAATTAATTTCTTCAGGAAAAGTTCAAACACAAGATCTTCAGCAAGATTTTACAATGTGGCAAAACGTTAACGATGTTTTGATATCTTTAAATTATTCAAAACCAGAGATATCAAAAGCTATGCAATATTTAACTTCAAAATATTCTGGACAAACTGCCCCATTAGATCAACTTATAAGGTCTGCTCTTGGATATCTTTCTGGGAACTTGTAATAAATTTATTTTTATAATTTTCAAAACCAAGTTCAACTATTTTTTCTATAAAATCCATCGGTCTTAAGCCTATTTCAGCTGCTTGATGAAAAATACAAGTTGCAGGAGTTAATGCAGGAAGCGTGTTAACTTCTAAAATTATAAGTCTATTTTTTTTAGTTGGACTTTTTTTGGCTTGCTGAAAAAAACAATCAATTCTAGAATATCCAGCACAACCCAAAAATTTATACGCTTGAGCGATTGTATCTTGTATAAATTCCAAATGTTCTTTTGCCAATGGCGCAGGAGTTAAGTTTTCACCTGCTCCAGGCAAAAACTTTTCTTCCATAGATAAAACATCTTTTGCAACAAAAACTTTGCTTGGAGGCAAAGCAGTAACTTCCTGATTACCAAAAACTCCACATGTCAATTCTACTGCATCAATAAATTCTTCTATCAAGACATACTCTTTTAAAGTTTCTTTAAAATATAAATCTATTTCTTTTAATAAATTTTCTTTATTTTTTACTTTTTTTACACCAACACTGCAGCCATCATCATGAGGTTTTATAATCACTGGTAAATTTATTTTTTCAGAAAATTTTTCAAAATTTTTAATAAAACTTTCAGAATAAAATTCTGTTTTGGATAATAAAAAAGAAAATGGCACATCAAATCCACCAGATTTTAAAAATTCATTTGTTTTAAATTTGTCCATACACAATGAACTAGTCAAAACACCAGAACCATTATATGGCAAATCAAGCATTTCAAGAGTGCCTTGTACTCCACCATTCTCACCAACTCCACCATGTAATCCAATAAAAACGAAATCGCAAATTTTTGGTAAATCAGCCCAATTTATTTTTAAATCTTGCGTTACAAGTAAAGAAATTTCACGAGTAGAATTTTGAATCAATAATCTTTGATTTAATTTATAAAGCTCATTTTTTGAATCTACAAAAACAGGTATTATTTCATATTTTTCTGGTGAAAGTTTATAACAAACATTACGCCCGGATTCTAAAGAAATTTCTCTTTCATTAGAACTTCCACCCAATAAAACAACAATTCTGTTTTTTTTATTACTTATATTATTATCTTTTTTAGCATTCACGTTAGATACACTTTTTAGATTATAATTTTTTAATTCAGTCTCAACTAAATAATTTATAAGCTGAGTATGACTCATTCCAATTTCTGCAGCCTGATGAAATAAAAATGTGGCAGGACCTGTTCCTGTTAAAGAGTTTGGATCAATAATATAAACTCTACCATCTTTTGTTAAAAAACCATCTATGCGAGATATGGTAGAAAAATTTAATATTTTTGTAACTTTAATACAAGTTTGAACTATATTTTCTTGGTCTTTTTTTTCAAAATTTGCAGGTGTAATTTTTGTTGCACGACCAGGCATATATTTTTGAGTATAATCAAAAAAATTTGTATTTTTTTCACAAACAACTTGTGTGATAGGTAATGCAAACCAATTTTTATCTTTTTGTAAGCACACACAAACAAACTCAGAACCTTTTATTTTTTCTTCAATAATCACATCTTGTTTGAGTCTACTATCACAGTAACAAGCATTTTTTAATGCTTGTAATAAATCAGATTTATTGTCAACTAAGCTGATGCCAAAACTTGAACCTTCGTGCACAGGTTTTACTATTATTGGAAAATTTACGTTTAATTTCTCAAGTTTTTCTAAAATCGATTTTATATCTATTTTTTCAATTTCTTCTGGAGTTACAACAAAACCATTGGGCACATCTATGCCATTACTTTGCAAAATCTTTTTTTGTACCCCCTTATTCATACCAATGGCACTTGCAAAAATTTTTGCCCCCAAATATGGTATCCCTAAAACTTCTAAAAAACCCTGAACTGTTCCATCTTCAGCAAATCTGCCATGAATAGATAAATAAATAAAATCAACTAAATATTTTAAATCATCCCAACTTATTTTTTTTGCTTGAGAATCCAATCTATCAAAAAAATCAGATATTTTGCCTCTATGCAAAAATTTATAAGGCAAAATATAAAGATCACCTTTATAAGTCTGAAATATTGGAACTACTTCATATTTTAAAAAATCTATGTGATCACAAACAGTTCTTCCTGAATTAAAAGAAACTTCTCTTTCTATAGATTTACCCCCCATTAAAACGCCAATTCTAAGTTTAATAAATTTGTTCATGTTTTCTCAAAATTTTTATGATGCTATTTTGTTATAAAGATTTTGTAAAGCTTGTAAATAATCTTCTTTGTAAAATATAGCAGATCCCACGCCTACCTGATCAACACCATTTTTTAACAAATTTTTAATATTATCTTGATTAATGCCACCATCCATACTTAAATAAAAAAATAAATTTCTATCTTTTCTTTTTTTATTTAAAATTTCTATTTTACTTAAAACAGAAGAATCAAATTTTTGACCAGAAAACCCGGGTTTTACAGACATTACTAAAATGGCATCTAAAAGATCTAAATAATCAAAAATCAAATTAATATTTGTTTCTGGATTTAAAGCTATACCAACTTTACAACCAATTTTTTTTATATCTTTTATAAAATTTTTTATTTCATTAGAATCTAAAGTTTCTATATGAAAAACAAAAAAATCTTGTTTTCTTAAATTTAATCTATTAACCCAGTCTCTAGGATTATCAACCATTAAATGCACATTAAGTGGCAAATCTGTTGTCCTAATTATGGCATTAACAAAATCCGGTCCCCATGTTAAGTTTGGAACAAAATGATCATCCATAATATCTATATGGTATCCATCACATTTTGTATTTAAACTTTGTATTGTTTTTTCCAAATTTAAAATATCACTAGCAATTAAAGAGGGAAAAATATCCATAAATTTCTTTCTATTCAGTTATAGCTTGTCCCATTAAAACTTCAGTTTCTAATAAGAAAGCTGAATTTTTTAAAAATTTATCTTTTACTTTTATAGTATCTTTTTTAAAAGCTAAAACAATAGTAGAACCACCAAACTCAAAATATCCCATCTCAGTACCTTTTTTATAAGACAAATTTGGTGTGTAGGTTAAAACTATTTTGCCAACAAGCATAGCCCCAACACTAACAAATATAATATCTGTAAATTTATCAGTTTTTAAAAAAGATAATATTCTTTCATTGCTTTCAAGCGGCTGAATACCTGCCCTATAAACAATTGGATTAACAGAATCATATAAACCATGAATATTTTTTGCCTCACTTGGTACACAATCAACAGGAAAATGAAATCTGTGATAATCATACGGAGCTAACCGAAAGATTAATAAAATCCCATTTTGATATTCTTGAGCCAAATTTTTATCTTCAAAAAATTTAGCTAAATTAAATTTTTTATTTTTTACAAAGAATTCAGTGTTTTTAGAAATATCTGGAATCACAAATAATTTGCTGTCTGCAGGAGAAACTATGGTATTAAAATTATAATCAATATTTCTTGCATTATCTTTTAATTTTCTTATAAAAAAATCGTTAAAAGATTTGTATCCACCTTCAGGCTCTTGAAATTGGGACATATCAATATTGTGTTTATTTATAAAATTTTTTATTTTTCTCTTACTATAAGCACTATTTTGATAAACAGCACAAACTCTTGAAAAAAATTTTTTATTTATGAAAAAACGCAAAAGATTTCCAAAAAAATTTTTATATATAAATTTTAAAAAATTTTCTGCTTCAATTTTTTCACAAACTATTTTGTCATCCAAATTATAATAACAATTTGCTTTTTTATTATCACTGCGTCTGAACATTTTCATTACACGGTTTATAATCTTCTTTATTATTAACATTTATTAATAATTCTATTAATTTATCTCTCAAATAATTTAATGCTTGAGAAAGTTGATCTTTTAAATAATTTTTTAATGACTTAAAAATATCTTTTATTAATTTTTTGAATAATTGACTTGAAATTAATTTTTCATATAACCAGGATTTTTTATTTTGTTCTAAAGACAATTTACTAAATTCATTTAATAAAACATAATTTTCTAAACTAATATTTTTAGATTTTAAAGAAAGACATAAAATTTCCATAAATTTAATAGTTTTCTCAAGAACCTCATCAAACTGTTTATTTTTTAATAAATCTTCTTTATATACTACTTCTTTATGAGCAGCATTAATAGCTGCAAGCTGAGAAACCAGCTCGCAAGCACTTCCTACCAAAGGTAATGCTGAGTTAGATAAATTTTGATTATTATTAGTTTGATTACCCTGACAAGAATGATTAAAAATATTTGCTATTGCGCCAAAAATAGCTGCAATAATCATACTCTCTTTTTTGCCCAACCTGCATAATTCGCATTTTTCATCTGATTCACAAACAAGATTATTTTTTTTAAAAAATTCTTTTAAATTATATTTAAAAATAGAAAGAATATTTTTTATTTTACTTTTTAAATAACTATCCAAAATAATAAAAATTTCATTAAAAAAAGATTTTACTCTTTTTTCATCTTTAGATTTAAAAAAATCTTCAATTAAAACATCTCGTTCCTCTTTTGTATTAGCTTTTTTCAAAAGATAAAAATAAGTAAAATTTTTACCAAAAAAAGTTATATTTTCTAGCTCTAATAAATCAAATAAATCATTAATTATAATTTTTGACTTATTTATCAAATCTTGCATTTCAAAATTATTTAAGTTAGCAAAATTACTTTCACAATTGGTTGCAGATAATTTATGATTTAAATAAAAAATATTTTTTAATAAATTAAATATCTTCTTTTCTTCTTGTTTAGAAAATTCAAAATTTTGTTGCTCATTTTTGTTATTATTACAATAAACAAATTGACTACAAAAGCTAAAAAATAATATATAAATAAATCTTTTCATTATTGTTCTCCCCTATTTTTAAAGCCCTCTATTGGCCACGGTTGAGAAAAATCAAGATGATCATCTTTCATTTGTTGGTGTTTTATTAAAAAAATTGCAAATTTAAAAGATGATACAACATCTCTCATAGTTTTTAAAAGACTTTCAATAAAATTCCATTTTTTAAGTACTGACCAATCTTTATCTAGCGGAGATTTGTCGAAAGAAATATAAATAGTCTGATTTACTTCAGATGCACAAACGCTTTCAACTAAAATTTTTTTTGAAATTATATGTTCGCTATGCAAAAAACATAACCAATTATTAATTAGATACTTCAAGTTTTCTGACTCATCAGCAAGCCAAACAAAATCAGATTCTTCAATTAAAATTTTGTCGTCTTTAAAATAAAAAAATTTGATTTTTCTCTTTACTACAACAGAATTATTAATAGCTTCTTTTAATAATATTTTTTTTTTGTCGCAAAAAATGGGGGTTTGTATTATTAACCACTCTTTTTGTATAAAGAAAAAAAATAGCCCAAAAATAAAACTAATTAAAAGCAAAAAAATTAAAACTGTAAATTTTTTTATCATAAATAATTAAAATTTAATGGTTTTTAAATCAACTGGACCACTTTCTTCTTTTCTTATAGAATCTTGCTCCATATGAAAAGTTGAAAATTCTATAATTTCAGAATCAATAAGTCCGGTAAATCTATGCCACATTCCAATTTCAATATGTTTTATATCACCAGCTAACATTACAAATGTTTCAGATTTACCATTAAATTCTGTTTCCATAAGAACTTTGCCTGACAAAATATAAAATGTTTCATCTTTTATATCATGTTTATGCATCG
Organism: Candidatus Babeliales bacterium; assembly: GCA_041650475.1. Classification (GTDB taxonomy): domain Bacteria; phylum Babelota; class Babeliae; order Babelales; family UASB340; genus JAIPGX01. Next base: position 15,987 of record JBAZLD010000006.1, read on the forward strand.
AACATCTATAACCCTGCTTTAATACTAGTTTTTTTCCACAATATTTTTGATTATTAACAATCCACTCTTCATGTCCCCAAACTTTTTTAACATAATTAACTAATTTTTCCATAGTATTTAATACTCCGTTTTTATTAAAAATTTAAAAATATATATTGCCTATATTTACAAAAACAGCAATCTTTAAATAAATTATTTAGTTTTTATACACCATTTTAATGGGGAAATAAAAAATGAAAAAAGAAATATTGTTAGGCGCACATGTTTCTATTCAAGGAGGATTATATAAAGCAATAGAGCGGGGTGAAAAAATGGGTTGTTCTACAATTCAAATATTCACACAAAGTAATCAATCTTGGTTTGCAAAAAAATTATTACCAGAAGAAATAGAAAAATTTAAAAAAACTTTGCAAAATTCAAAAATTAAAATAGTAATATCGCATTCAACATATTTAATAAATATAGGATCACCTAATAAAGAAACAGAAAAAAAATCCGTCCATGCTTTAATAACAAAGCTAGAAAAATGCAATTTACTCGATATACCATATATTGTTTTACATCCAGGATCACACCTTGGTTCAGGAGAAGAAAACTGTATCAAAAAAATCGCCAAAAATCTCGATTTTGCATTAAGTAAATCAACTGGAAAAACAAAAATTTTAATTGAAACAGTTGCAGGCCAAGGCACTAATATTGGTTACACGTTTGAACAATTAAAACAAATTAAAGATTTATGTAAATTAAAAAATAAAATAGCCATATGTTTTGATACGTGCCACGTATTTTCAGCAGGTTATGATATTTCAACGCCAGAAAAATACGAAGAAGTTTTAAAAAATTTTGATAAAATTTTGGGACTAAATTTATTAAAAGTTATTCATTTAAATAATTCTAAAACTGAATTTAATTCAAAAAAGGATCGCCATGAAAATATTATAAAGGGGCAAATACCAATCAAATTTTTTGAATTAATCATGAATGATAAAAGATTTATTGATATTCCCAAAATTTTAGAAACACCCATTATAACTGGAGAAAATACTCATGAACAAGAAATCAAATTATTAAAAAAAATGGTTAATTACTGAATATAAAATAAAACCAAAAAACTAAAAATATTAATATAAATATAATTAGATAAATAAAAGATATAAATTTGAATAAAAATAAAATAGCAATCAACGATAATATCAGAGACATAATAGATGAAAACAACAAAACTTTTAATACACTCCATTTTTTTCTTAAATAAATTGAAAAATGATGTGGACTCCCTCTAAAAAATGGTATGCATTTATAAGTTCTAATTACAACAAGAGTAACAACTTCTAAAATAGGAATACCCAAAATAATTATTGGTGCATAATAGCTTTCAAAAGAAATGCTGCTCCATGGAAACAATAAAGGTATTGCTGACATAAAACCACCAATATATAAAGAACCAGTATCTCCTAAATATATTTTTGCAGGTGGTCTATTATAAAAAAGAAAAACTATCAATGGTATAGTAAAAGTTAACAACAAAAGACTAAGTTCATACTGTCCAAAAAATAGTGCTATTACAAAAAAGGATAAACTTGATACAATAGCCAAAACAGAAGAAAGACCATCCATTACATCTACTAAATTAAAAGCATTAATAATTAAAAGCATCCAAAAAGCAGATGCAAATATATTAAAAAAATCTGAAAAAAAATTAGTCTTGAGTGAAAAACCACCCTTCAAAAAACATATAACCGCAATAAATTGTCCAAAAAGTTTTTGCGAAGGTTTGAGACATTTCATATCGTCAATGAGACCAACAAAAAGCAAAAAGGTAGAACCCAATAATAACCATAAAATTTTATTTTCAAATGGATAAGCAATCGCAAGAGTTGCAATAAACGGCACATAAATTGCTAAACCACCCAAATAAGGCGTTGCTTTTTTATGATTTTTAATCTTTCCATCAGGAATATCTAAAATGTTAAATCTAAATGCTGCATTAATAAACATGGGAACTAAATAAAAGGCTAGCAAAGAAGAGAATACAACACAAAATAAATGCCTAACTACTACAAATTCCATCTCCAGACTCCCTCAGTTGAAATTTTTATTTAATTTTTTTTGAAAATATTTTCAAAAAATTATTATGCTCTTTTTTTGATAAAAATTCAAAATTAATATTAAGTACATAAATGGGTATATGATCTTTTATATTTTTAACTATTGGCAATATTTTGCAAAAATCTTTTTGTGTAGTTATTGCACCACTTAAATTGTTTTTTTTAATTAAATCAAAGATATAAATCAAATCTTTTTTTGAATAATCATAATGATCTTCATATTCTAAAGTTTTATTAATTTTTAAATCACAAGATTCTAAACTAGATAAAAAATATTCGAAAGAACCAATACCCGCAAAGGCTAACAAATTTTTATTTTCAAAATTTTTTATATCAATAATATTATTTCTAAACTCGTCATAATTATTAAACAAGTTATCAGACAACCCTGCAATAGAATGTTTTCCTGCAAAAATAAAATTTTTATTAAAATTTTTAAAATAATTATTTTTTATATTTTCTAATTGGTTTTCTGTAACTTTATCTGCATGAGTCAAAATAATTACATCAGCTCTTGAATAATCTTTTTCCCTCAATCTACCAGCCGGCAAACAGTGATTATTTTCAAAAGGTTTTTTAGCATCTAACAACAAAATTTCAAAATCTTTTTTTACACTAAAATTCTGATAAGCATCATCAAGAACAATTGTTTTTATATTTTTATTTTTTAATAAAATACAAGATTCTGCCCTATTTTTGCCGACAACAATGGGAATATGCAAATTCTGAGCAAGCATAAAAGCTTCATCACCACAAAAGCTTGCATCATAGAAAATCTCTTTTTTACCAGAAATTACATCAGAAATTAAAAAGCTTTTTTTGACTTTTTCTATTTTGCTTTTGTATCCTCGTAAAACTACTGCACAATTAATTTTTTTAGATAATAAATTATTTACTAAAAATTGCACGAATACAGATTTACCAGTACCTCCAACAGAAAGATTTCCAACAGAAATTATTTTAAAAGTCAAAATTGGTTTAATTTTATTTTTCTTAAAATAAATTATGAAAATAAAACCAATTTTATAAAAGAACTCAAAAAAACAAAGAATTATAAAAAAACATTTTTCAAATAGAGAAAGCTTTTTATTAAAAGAACTTTTATGCCAAATATTATTTAATAATCTCACCAACGAGCTCTTTTTTTGCCGTATATACCATTACAGTATCGTCTTCTTGCCAATCATTAAAACCATCGCAAACAAAACCACATTCAAACCCTGCATGCACTTCTTTTATGGTTTTTGTTTCTCTTTGAAGGCTAGTAATTTTACCCTCGCCTATTTCTTTATTGTTTCTAACACAAACAACCTTATCGCCCTTGCTAACTACACCCTCTTTTACATAACAGCCAGCAACTATACCAATTTTTTTTATATTAAAAACTTTTCTGACCACCATTTGAGCAACTTTTTTATAAACTATTTTAGTTTCTCTATTTTTTTCCAATTGCTCCGTAACAAAATCTATAAGTTTATAAATAATATCAAATAATTTAACATCTACGGATTTGTCTTTTGCAAATAAAATTGCATTCTTTTCTACTTTGATATGCAAACCTAATAACAAAGAATTTGTCGTAATTGAAAGTTCAACATCTTTTTCAGAAATATCACCGATACCAACATGTACTAAATTTATTTCTGGATAACCTTTTTTCATTTTACTAGATAATTTAGAAATAGAATTTTCTATAGCTTCTTTTGAACCCCTAGTATCTGTTTTTATAATCAAATTTAACTGTTTCTTTTCAATTTTATCTAAAAAATCGAAAGATTGAAAATGAGTTTGAGCAAATCCAGAAGCTGCCCTAGATTCTTTTTTATTTTTAAAACTAAAATATTCTTGTTCTTCAACAACTCTTAATTGATCTCCAATCTCAGCAAAATTATCAAATCCAACAACTTTAACAGGAATGGAAGGTCCAGCTTGATTTATTTTTTCTCCAAAACTGTTTATTAACAATCTGACTTTACCAGTAGCATTTCCACAAATAAAAAAATCACCTTTTTTTATAGATCCATCTTGGCAAATAATTGTAGCAACAGGGCCATATCCTTTTTCAATGTTTGATTCCAAAATAAAAGCTCTTGCAGGCAATTTGGAATCAGCTTTTAGATCCATCATCTGAGCCTGTAAAACAACCATTTCCAACAATTCGTTTACACCCATACCAGTTTTTGCAGAAATGGGAACACAAACAATATCTCCACCCCAATCTTCAACCATAAGCCCCTGCTCCGCAAGCTGCCTTTTTAATGTTTGCAGATGAGCCGAAGATTCAATTTTGTCCATTTTATTTGCTGCAACAATAATAGGAACGTTTGCGGTTTTTGCATGTTTTATTGCTTCAATAGTTTGTGGTTTTACACCATCATCAACAGCTACAACTAAAATTACAATATCAGTAATTTTGGTTCCACGTGATCGTAAAAAAGAAAAAGCTTCATGTCCTGGGGTATCCAAAAATACTATATCACCATGACTACTACTAACTTGATAAGCACCTAAATGTTGAGTAATACCACCCTTTTCTTTGGCTGCAGTATTTTGTTTTCTTATAAAATCCAAAAGAGTAGTTTTTCCGTGATCAACATGTCCCATAACAACAACGATGGGCCAACGAGTTAATCCGTATGTTGTTTTTTTTTCTGAAATTTCTGCAGCTTCTTTAGGTAAATTTTTATCTTTAAAAATAACATTTATGCCAAATTGATTTCCTAAAGATTTAATGGTGTCAATCGATAAAATATAATTTCTATTGCAAGCCATTCCTTTTTTTAGCAAATTCAAAATTAAATCACCTGCCGGCTTTCCCATCATTTCAGCTACCTGAAAAAGAGGAAGTGGTGAATCAATTTTTATTTCTGTAATTGGCTCTTGAATTTGGGAAGCTTGTTGCCCATATTGAAATTTATTAAAACGTCTTTTGAATGTATCTGATTTAGGTTTTTCTTTTAATTTATCTACGGGAGTAAAAGTTTTTTTTAATATATTTTTTGAAACATCTTCACGCTTAGTAGTAATACCACCTAAATCATCAATTTTTTTTTCTATATCTATATTTTCAGGAATAATTTTTTTTAATTTATTTTCTTCTTTTTTTTCAATATTCATGCTTTCCAGTTGTTTTTTTTCTTTATCAGATTGTTGCGAAGATACTTTTGAAGAACTTTGTTTTGGTAAAAAAGCTTTTTCAATATGCGCAAGCCCTTCTGGAGAAACAACAGACATGTGACTTGAAACTTTTATGCCAGCCTTTTTTAACAAATCAATAATTTGCTTGCTTGAAATATTTTTTTCTTTGGCAATTTCATAAATACGCATATTTTTTTAACCTTTAAAGCCTGTTTTTAAGAAATAATAGCTTCTTCCATTTGATTGATTGTTACATCCTGTAATTGAATCTCTAAATTAACCAATCTAGAAGCCAACATTATGTTTTGCCCCATCTTTCCAATAGCTAATGAACGCTGGTCTTGATCTAACCAAACAAGGGCCTTTTTATCATTAACAATTTCAACTTTATCAATCTCGGCAGGTTTAAGGCTATTTTTTACCAAAATATCTAAAGATTCAGTTTGCTCTATTAAATCAATTTTTTCTTGCCCTAATTCTTTAAGTATAGGCTTTATACGAGCACCACCAACACCAACACAAGTTCCAACAGGATCTATATCTTGATTATTAGAAGCAACTATTGCTTTTGTTTTGTAACCTGCAACACGAACAATTTTTTTTATTTCCACAATTCCTTCAAAAATTTCAGGAATCTCTAATTCAAGTAAGCCTTTAACAAAATCAGCAGAGGCTCTATCTAAAATCAGCTGATAATCCTGTTTCGCTGCAGGCAAAACCTCCTTTAATAAAGCTTTTAAGGGACGCCCAACTTTTAGAATTTCTTGAGGAATAGAATTTTCCATCGGAAGAAAAGCCATGTTTTCTCCCATTTTTACAGAAAAACCACCACGCTCTCTCTTGTGTATAATACCACTAACAACTGCACCCTTTTTATCTTTAAAGTCTCTATAAACAGCAGCAAGCTCGAGATCTCTAATTTTACTTGCAACAAGCTGTTTAGCTAAAGATATTTCTATTCGACCAATTTTGTGCTCAAAAGGAACAGCTATAATTTGATCAACATCAATCTTAGGATTAATAACTCTTGCTTTTCGTAAAGAAATTTCTTTGTCCGAGTCTTGAATTTTATAAACAACAATTTTATTTACAAAAACCTCTACTTCTCCAGAATGACGATTAAAAACAACACTTAAATTTGCATCGGGAAACCTCTTGGCAAAAGCCGCCTGTACTCCTTGGCAAACAACTGATATAACAGCATCTTTATCAAGACCTCTTTCTTCAACAAGAGATTCTATTACTTCTGAAAGATTCACTCTGTAAACATCCTTTGATTTTTTGTGATTATTTTTTGACAAAAAGATTACACCAACAACATCTAGTTTAATTTAAAAATAAAAAAAGTGAAGATTTAAAGTTTTCGATCTTTTAGTTTTTTAAAAAAAATGAAATGCTTATTATTATTTAATAAATATATATAAATATAATAATAATAAGCAACTGAGTTTTTGTGGATAACTTTTCTTTTTTTTGGCAAAAAAGCCGAATTCAATGGGCTTTTTTTGTTTGCGCTCATTGTGGATAACCTGTGGATAACTTGTTGATAACTTGTGGATAACTTTGAAAAATCGTTCAATTCTCGCTGTGGCAGCAGCGCTTTTTTTGAGAGCTTTGTAGGGTGGTCACCAGTCGTCATTTTCGAAGACAAAAAAAAGTTATCCACAGGTTATCCACATAGTTATCCACAGGTTATCCACAATATATCTCAATAGAAAATTATTTTATATGTGAAAATATGCCGATTTGCTATTAGAAAAGTTTATGATATCAAAAAATTAAATTTGTAGTTTTTCTATTATCTTTTTCATGTCTTGCCATACCATTTTTTTACTATCTGGATTTCTTAAAAGATATGCGGGATGAAATGTTGGCATGACCAGATATTTTTCTTTAATTGTAAAAAAATTTCCCCGTGCTTTTGATATTTGTATGTCATCCCCAAGGATTGCTTTTGTAGCGCAAGACCCTAACGTACAGATTATTTTTGGTTGTATAATATCTATCTCTTTAAAAAGTAATAAATATTTACAGGTTTCGCTTTCGTTTGGTAAGGGAGTTCTATTGTTTGGGGGTCGACATTTTACAACATTAGAGATATAAACATCTTCTCTTTTTAGATTCATTGAATTTATTATTTTTGTTAAAAGTTGCCCAGCTCTTCCAACAAAAGGTTTGCCCTGCAGGTCTTCGTCTCTTCCTGGCCCTTCACCTATAAACATAAGTTTTGAATTTGGGTTTCCATCTCCAAATACAACTTGGGTTCTTCCTTGGTCTTTTAGTGGACACTTTTGACAATTTTTAAACTTGGAATAAAGTTTTTGCAATTCTTCAAATTTTGTTTCTGTTTTCATTTCTGAATCATCATAAACAAATCCCTTTGGTTGTTTTGATAAATATTCAACATATTTGTTTATATTGTATTTGAGTTGATTTTGTTTTATTTTTTTGTTTATTTTTTCCATACATTAACTTTGAGTTAATTAAATATTCTTTTAAAAAATTTTTCCAATTATTATTTTGTGCAAAAACCGTTTTTAAATATGAACCATGTATTTTTTTAGGTGGAAAATAAATAGCTAAGCCTTTTGCATTAGATAAATTTACATTTGCTACATTTTCAATTACATTTTCAAAAATTAAGTGTAAACCGTAATATAGCACAGCGCTTAAATTTTGAATAAGAACTTTTTCTTTAAAGCTTGAAAGTGATTGATTTATTTTTTCTAAAAAACTTTTATAAAAATGGTACATATCTATATAGCTGCCATCAGAAGAATAGGCATCATCTGGGAATGTTGTTGTTAATTGACGACTGTTTCTTATTTTCTTTATTAAAGATATTATTTTGTTTTTATCTTTGCTTTTTAATATCTCTAATAAACAAGAGGATGCTTCATCTACATTTTTTTCAAGTAAATCAATTTTTTCTAATTTTAGTGCTGATTGTGTATATTTTATATCCTTATGTTCGTATTCAGCTTTATATGCCTTGACTATATGTTTTGAAAATTCTTCAGGAGTCATAGTTTTATTCTCAAAAGGCAATAAAACCTTTTTATAATTCCACCCGGCTGCAGGCTCTATGTTTTCAGATCCTACCATAAAATTTACGGCGTTTTTTATTTGACTAGCTACTTCTAGCATTGCCATGTTGCAAGCATCCATAGCAAAAATATCTATTTTTTTGTTGGATAAAAGATTTTTGGATATTGATTCAAGTACATTTTTTAAATCTTGATTTGTTAAATATGTTTGAAATGTTGTATTAAAGGCTATTCCTCTATCCTTAAAAATTTCAACATTATTTAATATTTTGCCCCATATAGAAGGATCTTCTATTCCTGAACCATGATCCCATACTACAAAAGCTTGATGGGTTGCTGGAAAATTTTCTATACCCCATTTTGCGAATTTATACAAATTTTCGGGTGTGCCAGATATGCTGTCTGGTGAATTTTGGTGTAAATCTAGGGGGATAAGTCTATTTTTTTCCACGTAATATCTACAAATTTCTTTTTTTCCAAAGGTATCTAGTTGAACTAAAATATTTATATTTTGTGTTGAGCCAACTTCCATCATTTGTGAAACGTTTCTAAGTGCAGAATCGAAAAGGTCATTATTTGAAGCGGCGTAAACAAGAAAATTCCAGTCTTTTATTTTTTTTGTTTCTTGTAAAATTTTTTCTTCTTGAGGGTTTTTTATTTGAATCTCAGAGCTTTTAACATTAAAAAAAGAAAAATTATAAATAAGTGTAAAAAATATAATATATATAAATTTTTTCATTTATATTCCCCATTTAAAAAATTTAAAGAAATTTGTTTGGTTCTAATTTGGAATATATAAATATATAGTAAATAAAGAGATTAAGTTTCAAGCTAATTGTTTTTTTATTAATTTATGTTTTATTTAGTTAATTTATTTTAACTTATTTAATGGTATTGCAAGTGCAAAAGTTAGTGCAAAGCTTAATTGGAAATCTAAAAAAAATAATTGAATTGGATTAAAGAGTAATATTATTAAGCAAATTAGAGTTAAAGAATGTAAAAAATTTATTTGCTGATCTAATATTCTTCCTGATTGTAAAATAAAAAAAAGATATAAGGCTCTTACAAAAGAAATACTTGTCCAGCTAAATAGGTTATAAATAAAACAAATTATTAATAAAAATGATTTTTTAATATAGATATTTAAGGGTAAAAAAAATAATATAAGACCCCAAATAAAAATAAAAAGAGCTATATGCAGTCCTGCTCTTGCCAAATAATGAGAAATTCCCCACAAACAAAATTGGTTTTTGAATTTATTTATACAACATTCTTTTCTGTTGCCTAAAAATATAGAAGAAAAAAAGTAGAAAGTTTTGGGTAATATTTTTGTTTTTAGATTGTTATAAACAGCAATTTTTTTGTCATGAATCCATCTTTTTATATTAAAGTAGGGTGATGATATTATTTTATAATCTAGATTTTTAACAAAAACACTACAAAGTATATTTTCTTTAATTAAATAATCATAAAAAGTTGGAAATTTGGCAGTTAAATTACTTTCTTTTTGATTTTTTAAAAAAACATTTTTTATTAAAACAGTATCACCGACTTTTGTTGTTGTAGGGGTTTGTGTATAACATAATAAGTTAAAATTTGTTTCTTTATAATAGGGTTGTGTTAATTTTTGTGTTTTTATTACTTGTAAATTAAGAATTTCTTTTTTTATATTATTATTTTCAACTTTTTCTTTATCTTTTACTCTTGCAATTATATTTAAATTTTTATTTTTAAATTTATTTAACAAATAGTAACTATTGTTTATTTGTGATTGAAAAAGCAGTGCGCCAGAAATAAAAAATAAATAATAAATAATTAATTCGCCATACCGTGTATCGAAATTTCTGAGCTTCTTGAAAAAATCAATACACGCCGATTCTAAAAATATTAATAACGCAAATAATATTATTATTATTGTTATCAACGCTCTAAAACAAAAACAAAATCTACTTTGCCAGTAAATTCCTAAAATTAAGCTTAAAAGAGGGTAAATAAATGGCGATAATCTATTTAGTTGTATTATTGTCATTTATTGCTGATATAATGGCATTTTTAAGAATTTCTATTTTGCTTCCATCATATAGTTCAATAATAAAAGAATTTTCTAAAGATATAGATATGGTTCCTATTATTCCACCTTTTGTGATTACTTTATCTCCTGTTTTTAAATTATCTATCATCTCTTTTAGTAATTGACGTTGTTTATTTTGTGGTCTTATTATAAAAAAGTAAAATATTATACCAATTAATATTAGTGGTAAAATTTGAATTAAAAAACCAAAAGGTCCTGCACCTATTGCCTTTGGAGCTTCAATTGGGTTTTGAGCTTGTAAGGTTGAAAATAAAAAAGTAAACATAATATTATCTTTCGTTTAAATTAATAAAATACAAACAAAATTTTAAAACATAAATAAAATATGAATTTAGCAAATTTTATAAAATAGGGGAATAAATATATGAAAATTACAGGTATAGTGGCTAGTCAGATTATAGATTCCAGGGGTATACCTACAGTAAAGTGCAATATTTTATTGAATAATAAATATAACATAGAATCGAGTGTGCCCTCTGGAGCATCAATTGGCATTTTTGAAGCTGTAGAATTAAGAGATGGTGATAAAACTAAATTTTTTGGTAAAACTGTTCATAAAGCTATCTCTAATATTCAAAAAATTATAGCTCCTATTTTTATAGACAAAAAGCCTGATTTGATAGCTTTTGATAAAGCTATGATAGATTTAGATGGGACTCTAAATAAATCAAAATTGGGTGCTAATGCAATTTTGGCGGTAAGTATTGCAATTGCAAGGGCACAAGCTTTTTGTGAAAATTTGGATTTATATAAGTTAATTGCAAATTTATATAAAACTGAAAAATTAATTTTACCAAAAGCCATGTTTAATATTTTAAATGGTGGAGTTCATGCAGATAATAATGTTTGTTTTCAAGAATTTATGATTATGCCTGTAAGCGGTAAAACTTTTGAACAGAATTTAGAGATGTCTATTGTTGTTTATCACAATTTAAAAAAATTGTTAAAAGAATCGAGGCTTAGTGTAGGGGTTGGAGACGAAGGGGGATTTGCTCCTGTTTTTAATTGTAAAGAAAATTTACATATAAAGGCATTGGATTTTTTATGTAAGGCTGTAGAATATTCTGATTATGTTCTGGGTCAAGATATTGTTTTTTGTTTGGATATTGCTGCTTCTCAATTTTATAATAAAGAAGAAAATTTTTATTTATTAGATGGTAAAAAATTAAAGAACGAAAAACTGATAGATTTATATGATGAATTAATATCATCTTACCCTATTTATTCAATAGAAGATGGTCTTGATGAACAGGATTGGCAGGGGTGGCAAAAAATGACGGCTAGATTAAGGTCAAAAGTTCAGCTTGTTGGTGACGATATTTTTGTAACTAATTCTGATTTAATTAAAAAGGGTATAGAGAATAATGTTGCAAATGCTTGTCTTATTAAGCCTAATCAGATAGGGACGGTTAGCGAAACTTTGCAAGCTATGAATTTATGTAGAAGTTCTGGTTATAAAACAGTTGTCTCTCACAGGTCTGGTGAAACCAATGATTTTTTTATTTCAGATTTAGCCGTTGGTACATCATGTGGACAGTTTAAAGCTGGAGCGCCTGTCAGAGGCGAACGTGTTGCCAAATATAATCGTTTGTTAGAGATTGAAAGAAAATTAAATGCATAAACAAAGAGAAATTTTATATGCTACAAGTAATAATGGCAAATTTGAAGAAGTTGGTTCGTACATAGAAGAAAATGAGCCAAATATAAAAATTGTTCAATTTTCTAGAGATATTCCAGAAATTCAAACTTTAGATCAAAAATATATTGCAATAGATAAGGCTCAAAAGGCCTGGCAAATAGCACAACGTCCATTGTTAATTGATGATGCAGCAATATATTTTGAAAAATATAATAAATTTCCTGGTACCTTATCAAAATTTGTGTCTCAAGGTATAGGTTTTGAAGGTATTAAAAAATTAATAGAAGTTGGTGATAAAGCAAAATTTCTTCTTTATCTTGTTTATATAGAAGGAGAAAATAAGTATGAGGTTTTTGAAGGGGCTTGTGAGGGAGCTCTTGTAAAACCTGAAAAGTTTAATGCACACCCATCATTGCCATTTGATGTTTTTTTTGTTCCGACGGGTACTACAAAAACATATGCAGAATTAAGAGATACGCCAGAAGCCAAAAATTACTTATATCGCTTGAGAGCATTACAAAAATTTCTGGCTTGGTATAAAAAATAAAATATGATAGACTGCAAGCAGTCTTTTATTTTTAGAAATAAAAAAATTAGGTATTTTTATGGGTTTAAAATCATTAATTTTCAAAACAAATTTTAAGTTTTATATTTTGGCTTTTTGTCTTTCAATATTTTTTACGAATCAGATTTTTTGTACAAGCTCTACAAATTCATTTGATCTCTCTTGGCAAGAATATTACAAAAATAATTCATGGGAATATCTTGAAAAAGCGTTCATAGATGAACCAAGGGGTAAAAAATTAATTAAATCTATCAGAAATATTTTTTCATATTTAGGAATTGGTATTACAATTAATCTAATACTTAGTAAGTACTTAAACAATGATAATGTTTTAATTGCTTCTCTAGCAAGCTTCTATTTTGTTTTTTTTGGATTACTTTTTTATGAAATTGTAAAATTTAATGGTACGGTAAAAATTGATATTGATGCATTAAAAAAATTTTTATCAAAATATAATCCGATTCTAAAAGAGGGTGAAGTAAACACTAAGGTCTTTGTTCCTAAAGAATTTTGTCAAATTTTTGATTTACTTTATGAGAAGTGGCAAAAAGAAGGGGATTCTTGTTTGAATAAAGAGGGTGTTAAAGTTTTACAACTGATAAAAGAAAAAATTATGTTTCATATAAACCCGGGAAAATATAATCCGATGTTGGCTAAAAGATAAATTTTTATTTATTAAACTAATATGCGCGGGGCATCCAGGCTTTGCCAACCGCCGTCGCTTTCAAGCTATGGCGAGTCAAGAGGCTACGCCGGACAGACCAGTTTTAAAAATAAAACTTCGCCCAGCGCTAACTCATGATTGCCGGCCCTGCCGGCATAATTTTATTAAATTTAAATTTTAAAACATAATTATAAAATAATATTTGATATTTTAAAAATTAATTACTTTGCCTGCAATGCAGGCCAACTTATGGTAGCGCTGGGCGAAGCAACGCTGGTGCCCCGCGCATTAAAATTTAATTTTTAATTATCGAACTGGCGTTATCTAATAATTTTTTGTATAAATTAAAATCTTCTTCTGATAAATCTGCATGAGCATTCCATTTTTTAGAGTCATTGTCGTATACAATTAAAATACTATTATTGATAGTTAAATTTTTATTAATGCTTAAAAAAATACCACATTTATTGTTTGGGCCTCGATATATTAAAACGTTATATAATCTTTTAATAAGTAAATTTTTTTTGTTTAAAGTATTAATTTTAAATTCTGTTGGAAGTATAAGCTCTTTTATTAAAAAATTATTTTCAAGAGAACTGTCCTTAAAAATATTAGGCATAGTTAATTTTTCAGCAATATTTATAAAATCATTGTTAGAAGTGTTTTTTATATTATCAATAATTATTTTTTCAAATGTATTTTTATAATTATTTGAAATAATAAGTGGAATTTCATTTTTAATTTTTAATGGCTTTTTTATTTCCTCTAAATCAACTTCTAATAATTTTTTGTTATCTATTAAAAGCAATGAATTTTTATTATTTGCTATTGTTTCTTTATTAATAAGTATTGCTTTATTACCAATATTAAGCAGTGTGAATTGCTTGCCAGGAATTTTTACATGTGGAAAATTTGAAATATTTGGATTATGCGTATTAATAAAAGGAAGTACTTGATTAGATAAACATTCACAATAATTATTAAAGTTTGAATAATCTTGATATTTGGAGAGTGTATTAAAAAAGCTGCACCAATTATGTGGTTTAGTTTCAATTGTTGAACTTGAAATTATTTCTGTTGTTGCTGATGAAATAACAACCATACCACTGAGATCTTTTATAATTTCATAATTTTTTCCTCCAAAAAAACAGGTTGATACATAAACAATTTTAGTATTTTTATTTGATAATATATTAAAAAGATTGGATGCATTTTTGGCTGACAAGCCGCCGATTGCTCGTCTTTTCCCACTATTTCCATGTCCACCCCAATAAATAAATCTTTGATGTGGTAGCAATATATTATTTATGATTGAAACAGCTGTTTTGTTAAAAGATTTTTTTACAGATAGTGAACAAGTGGTTTTATTAATTACATTAGACTCATTTACATAATTATGATTTATCAAAGAAAAATCATAACCAAGATTTTGGAGTTGTAAATCCAATATTTTGGTATCAAGACTTTCTAAATTGTTATTAAATTTTTTAGGTATAATAAAATAACCACTTATTGCATTATGATCTGAAATTTCAACAATAAACCAATTTTTTAAAGAACATGATAGCTGTAATGCATTTTTTAGTAGATGTTGACTTATAATGATTATAGGACAAGCTTCTTGTTTAATTATATCATGTAATTCTGCTGAAAATGCTGTATTGACGGATGCTAATGGTTCATCTGGTTTTGTTCGTTCTGTATTATAATCAATAAAAATTGCTAAATAATCTGTTTGATCAGTAATTATATTTTTTTCATGTACAATATTTTTTTTTGCTTTGTTTTGGGAGAGTAACTTAATAATATCGTTATGTCCAAATTGAGTAGCAAAATCTAAACAAGTAGATCCTTTTTTATATAAATCGATGTCTTTTAGAGATTTTTCATTTATAGAACATTTTTTATTTATAAGGTAATTTGTTATTTCGTAATTTCCATACATAACTGCATAATGTAATGGCGTTAAGCCATCATAATCAAAAGCATTAATATTGGCATTACATTTTTCAACAAAATATTTAACTAATTCATAATGATCATACATAGCTGCCAAATGTAATGGATTATATCCAAAAATATAATCATTTGTTAGACCTGTATTTGCAATACAAATATCAATAAAATCTTTATTACCTGAAATTATGGAATCAAATAGAATATTTTCACCATTATCTTTATCTGTAAAAATATTTGTTTTGCTTAATCCTAAAAGAAGATTAAATGCTTTTATATCGTTATATTTTATTGTTTTTAAAAAATCCTTTAATAAAGGATCTTTGTCTTTAAAAAAAAGTTTTAGTATTTCTTTTTTTTCATAACATGCTGCAAGTACGGTAGGACTTACGAAATGTGTATTTTTTATGGTTATATCTGCTCCGAGTTCAATTAGTAAAGGTATAAGTTTATCGGCAGATTTTTTAATTGCTAAATGTAAAGCAGTATCGCCATTTGCATCTTGTAAATTAACATTAATATTATTATTGTTGAGCAATGTTTCGGCTAATTTTAAATTATTGTCATTTAGTGCTACATGTAAAGGTGTATTTCCATTTTCATCATATTTATTAACATCAGTTATTCCAGAATTTATTGCAGTTAGATTTGCATTGAAACTAAAAATTAAAAAGGGTATAAGTAAAAATGTTTTTTTCATAAATTTTTCCTAATATAAATCTGATGTAAAATGTAAGAATTATTTTAAATGGAAAAAGATATCATAAAAATTTAAGCTTAGCGATAATAATATTTATTTTTTTAACAAAAACCTATACGGTTTTTGAGACCAGATTGGGCCAGCATAGTCAACGCCTATTCTGGGAGTTCTAAGAATATTTTTTTGTTTTATAATTTCAGTATTTTTTTCAAACCAAAGATTATTATCTGTTATAGCAAGTTTTGAATTAAAACTTTTATCTATTTTTAAAAAGTTTGTAAGTTTACCGGGTCCAGATATTTCTTTTGTGCCTCTTATTAAAATTGCAGCAGGGTAATTTTCTGGTCCTGTAACAATATTTAGCATCCAATGAATTCCATAAATTAGATAAACATAAAAATGGCCAGCTGGGCCAAACATTGGGACAGTTCTTTCAGTTTTGCCAAATCTGCCATGGCATGCTAAATCTAGAGGTCCATCGTAACCTTCTATTTCTGTAATTTGTAATTTTAATTTTTGATTATTAATTTTACGGATAATATATTGTCCCAATAACTCTTGTGATACTTGTAAAACTGGACGATCAAAAAATTTTGAATCTATTATTTTTGTTATAAAATTCATGTTTTTTATTTTTTTACATTAACTTGTTTTTGAGCTTAAAATATAAGTAAAATTTTCTATAAGTTTGTAATTTTTGCAAATATTGTTATAAAAAAGGGAATTTTATGATTTTTATTTTAGATATTTTAGTTCTTTTTTTAGGTCTTATTTTTTTATGGTGGGCAGGAGAACGATCTGTAATTTATACTCAAAAACTTTCAAAAATTTATGGTCTTAGTACTTTTTTCCTTGGTTTTGTATTATTAGCAATTTCTACTGGAATTCCTGAACTTGCTGTTGTTATTCAATCTTTATGGAGTGGTACGCCCAATTTATCTTTGGCGGATATTATTGGATCTAATTTTTTGGATGTATCTGTTGTATTAGGTCTACCTACTGTGATTTTTAGTGCTATATATATTGATAAAAGTGATTATGTAAAAACTATTTTTATGTTTGGAATTAATATTATATTAATGAGTTTTATTTTTTTTAGTAAATCTTTAACTAATTTTCATGGAATTTTTTTTATATTAATTTATTTAGCAAGTTGTTGGTATTTGTGGAGAACTCAAAAAAAAAGAGGGCTTATTTCTGGAGCGACTGAAGAAATTCATGAGATAATTTCTGAAAAAAAGAATAGAAAAACAAAATTTAATGTTTTTTTAAATTTATTTATAAGTCTTTTAATGACCTTAATTGCAAGTAAAATTTGTGTTATTTTTGCAATAAAACTTGTTAAAGCTTCTGCTCTCACATTTGAAATTATAGGAGCTACAATAATAGCAATAGGAACATCTTTACCTGAGATTACACTTAATATAGCAGCAATAAGAAGAAAAGATTATTCACTTGCTATAGGGAATTCTTTTGGTTCTGTTTTAGAACAAGGTTCTTTGTTAATTGGATTGTTAGCATTATTTTCTCGATCTTCAATTAATTTATCAAATATAAAATATATTGCCCCATTTTTTTATTTGGCTTTTATAATAATAGGTTTTGGAATAATTTTTAGAAAAAAAATTAATTTGCTGGAAGGTATTTTATTGCTTTTATTAACAGGGGTCTTTTTTGTTTATAGTTATTTATCATTACTTTTTGTTTGATAAAAGTATATTTTATCCTTTGATTACCACACATGGTCTTAATCTTGCAATTTTTTTCGCAATTCCTGCCATATACACAACTTGCACAACTTCATCTATATCTTTATATGCAGCTGGTGCTTCTTCGGCCAATCCTGGGATTGATCCTGTTCTAATAATTATTCCTTCTTTTTCTAATTCTGTTTTTAAAGCTTTGCCATGAATTTCTTTTTTTGCGGCATGTCTAGACATTTTGCGACCTGCACCATGGCAAGTAGAACCTAAAGAAGCTGTCATACCGGTTTGTGTTCCTGCTAAAACATATGATGCAGTTCCCATACTGCCTGGAATTAAAACAGGTTGTCCTGTTTTTTGATATTGCGGAGGCAGATCTGGATGATTAGGTGGAAATGCTCGTGTTGCACCTTTTCTATGAACAATAACTTTTTTATTTTTTCCTTCAAATTCGTGCGTCTCTATTTTTGCTATATTGTGTGCAACATCATATAACAATTCTAATTCTCCGCCTAATAATCCTAGTTCTTTTTTCCAGCCTTGTCTTACTGCGTAAGTTATCATTTGTCTATTTGTCCATGCAAAGTTTGCGCTTGCAGCCATTGCATCAAAGTAGTTTTGGCCTTCTGTGGAATTGAAGGGTGCGCAAACTAATTCTCTATCTGGAACTTGTATTCCGTAATCATACATTTTTTGCATCATGATTTTTATATAATCAGTTGCAACTTGATGTCCCAACCCTCTTGATCCTGTGTGGATTAAAATTGTAACTTGATTTTCAAATAATCCAAATTGATTAGCAATTTCTTTATCATAAATTTGTTCAACAAAGCCAATTTCTAAAAAATGGTTTCCAGCCCCTAAAGTTCCAAGTTGATCCAATCCTCTTTTTTTTGCATGATCAGATACTAAACTTGGATTTGCATTTTCAAGTCTACCTCTTGATTCTATATTTTGTACGTCATGTTGTGTTGCAAAATTTTTATTTAATGCCCATTGAACACCATATTTTAAAACTTGATCTAGTTCTGTTATTGTTAAAACAAATTCACTGCCTCTTCCAACTCCAGATGGAACTCTTTTATAAATTTCTCTTGCTAAACTTTCTAGATAAGATTTTATTGAATTTATATCTATATTTGATTTTAATAAACGAACACCACAGTTTATGTCATATCCTATGCCGCCAGGAGAAATTACTCCATTCGGAAATTTTGTTGCAGCAACTCCACCTATTGGAAAGCCGTAGCCTTCATGAACATCAGGCATTGCGTATGCTGAGCCTATAACTCCTGGCAGTGTTGCAACGTTTACTATTTGCTCAAGAGATCTATCATTTAAAATTTCGTCTAACATTTCTTGAGATGCAAAGATTTTTGCGTCAACATTCATATCTGATCTAAAATTTTTTGGGATTTGCCAAAGCACAGGAGAAAGTTTTTGCAAATTTTCTTTTACTATCATTTTTTATCCCTCAGAACCCATTTAGGGGGTGATTTTGTGGTAGCCGGTCAGATTTTGGTTGCCGGTAATTTAAAATTTTATTAATATAATTTTTAATTTAAATCTTAATTTCTAAATATCAAAAACAATAAATGTCTGGAAATTATTATTTTTATTTTTTGTAATATTAGCTTCGTGATAAGTAACTGCTTTTATGTCTTCATCGAATTTGTCAGCTTTTTTTCCAAAAATTGTTGCAACAAGATTTTGCTGTGTCAATTTTTCAAATTCTACTTTGCAATACACAGTACTGTTTATTTGTGAGTATGTTAAAATTTGGGATAAAAAATCTATTAATAAAGCAGTTTGATCTATAGATTTAAGCTCAAACTTTTCAGTTAATTTATAATCTTGATTTACTTTGCATGCATCTTTTTTTATTATTTGTGACATAGCTTTTAGCGCAATTTCAAATAATTCTTCTAAAGTTGAAGCTTCTAATTTTAATTTTATATCTGCAGTGTGTGGTATAACTTCATATTTTTTCATATTTAGATTCCAATTTTTCTCCAAATTTAAAAGTTATAATTTTAGAATAGACTGGGCCAGTAGAATTTAATTCTGATTCCATCAAATCACAGGAATCTATTAATAAATTTGATATTTTAAGTTGATTTAATCTTATATTTTCTGTACAAATTACTTTTTTGAATCTTGCAAGTGTTATATGGGGTATAAAATCTTTAAAATTATTATTTTGTTGTAAATTAAAATTTTGATTAATTTCTTTAGAAACATTTTGTACTAATTTTTCATAGTTTTTATTAAATTTAAATTGTGCCCAGATCATATGAGCTGTATGATTTGGTGGAGCAAATAAAATTTTATCAAATTCAAGAATAAAATTTTCTGTTTTACTAAAAACTTGATTTAAGTTTTCTATTAAATCTGGAATTAAAAGAGTTTTTAGATTGCCAATAAAATAAACTGTTATGTGTAAATTTTCTTTTTTTGTCCAATTAACGTTAGCAAACTTAACTAATTTTTTATATTCTGCTAATTTTTTTAAAATTTGGTCATCAAAATTTATTGCAAGAAAAAGTCTTTTTTTCATTTACTACTTTTTCATTAATGTTTTTTATCTATCTTTTAACCTGCTCTTTAATTTTTTCCTTGTTCTTTGATTTATAATTACATTTTTTTCAGGAATTTCAGCTTGAGCTAGAATTTCTTTTTCATTAAAATATTCTTCTTTATTTTTATCATTATGTATTTTAGGATAACCTTTTTTTACTTCTTCTTCGACACTTTCTTTAGCTCTGTAATACTCGTCAAATTTAATATCAACAGATTTAGGTTGTCTTGCTCCATAAGCAAATTCATCTAAAGGTCTGTAAATACCCAATTCAGCGTCATCTAATGTTTGTTTTACAGTTTGACCTTCTGGTTTAAAGAACCACCTTTGAATAGGATCTTTTTCTGTTATATATGTATCAGCATTTATTATTTGAAATTTTGCATAGTCTAATTTTAGGCTTGTATATTCATCAACCCCACCTTCCAACATAGGCCGAATTATTGTTGGTCTTATGAAGATATAAAGATTGCTTTTTTGTATTGTTTTGCGTTTACTTTTAAATAAATTACCGATAATTGGTATGTCACCTAATACTGGTGTTTTATAATCTGCATCTGTTTGATTTGTTCTTGTTAAACCTCCTAAAACTAAAACTTCACCTTCTCCAATATTTAAATAAGTCTCTATTTGACGATCATTGGTAGCTGTATTAGAAGTATCAGATCCAGATTGAAAGGCTTGGACTTTTGTTTTTATTATTAATCCTATTGTTCCATCTAAATTTATAATTGGTTGTAGTTCTACTTTTATTGTTGCTTCTGCGTGTATTAAATTTTGTATGGGTTGTACCCCAACACTTTTATCTAAATTTCCTATTGTTTGACGTGTTTGTATATCACTAAATTCACATGGTTGGCCATTATTTGTTACTAAAAATGGTTGTGTAATTATATTAATATTATGACTATTTAGTGTTGCTTGTATAATTGCCCATAAATTCTGATTTTCTGATCCTGATAGACCTTTTTTACCCAATGTAACAGTTGTTAAATTACCTGGAAAGATTACTAATGGATTTAAACTCCCATCCACCCCATTTACGGCAGCTTTTAGTACTGAATCATTCATAAATCTGATATTTGTTCCTTTTCCTAAAAGACCTTGTTTTTTAGGCTTAAAATAACTATCCAATTCATTATTTTTATCTATAATTACATCAACTGCCATAACTTCAAAAGCTATTTGAGGTTGGGGCTTATCAAGTTTATCAATAAATTTAGATAATCTTGACCAATCATCTTGATTGCATGATATTATTAATCTATTTCCACCTCCACTCATTCTTCTACTGTCGGAATCATAGCCAGAAGAGGTTGCATCAGCAACTATTTGTACGTCCTCAAAAAATTTGTATGCACCGAATTTTTGTATTTCAGTTTGTATTCCAGCTTGTGTTCCTGTTGGTGGTTTTATTAAATTTTTTAAAGTAGTTACCAACTTAGAGTCTGCTTTTGCATATTTTAACTCTTTAATATGCAATCTTGATTGGGCTGCTGTTAAAGGTACATCTATATATTTATTAATAAAATCTACGATGGTATTAATACCTTTTTCAGTTCCCAAAAATATTAAAGAGTTCTCTTTAGTATTTGTACTCATAAATGTAGAATAAGAAAAATAGCTTGAAGGCTTTCCTGCTTGAGCTGCAGTAAAGCGAATTACTCCTGGTTTTTCTTGTTCTGTTAATATAGGTTTAAAAAGATTATATACATCCATGGCATTTGCATAAGTTAATTTTATTATTTTTATTGTGTCTCTTAAGCCACCAAGATCTAGCTCTTTTATAACTTTCATTGCAGTTTTAATATTTAAACATTTGTCTGTAATAATAAAAGCTTGTAATTCTGTATTTTCTTGAGCAGGTGTATCAAGCATTGAATTTAATATCGGCATTATAGTGCTTGTTTGTATATTTTTAAGAAAATATACATATCGTACAACCATGTCACTATCAGGAAGATCTTCAGGTTCTGTTCCAGAGCCGGAAGAATAAAAAGGTAGTGGATTTTTTTGATTAGTATTTTTAGCAACAATTCTATATAAATTATCTACATTTATGATTGTATAACTATTCATTTCAAGAAGAGTGAGCAAAATATCCCAAGCTTTTTCCATACTTAAATTTTTACGAGTTGTTAAAGTAACTTTTTTGTTATTGAAATCTGCCTCTGTATTTGGAATGATATTTATTTTTTTGAGTTCTGCTAAATAATTGACAACACTTGCAAGTGAAGCATTTTCAAAATTTAAATAAATATTATCTTTATTTTTTGATTTTTCTTTTGTTTCAGTAGATTTGCTATCTTTATTTTCTGTTGTATTAGTTGGTTGTGGATTATTAATAATTGTTACATTGGCATTTGGGTTGCTTGCAATGGTAGTGTTTTGTTCAGCGGTATAAGCACTATTAATTATTAATAAAAAAAATAAAATAAATAATAATTTTTTTATCATCCTAAGTCCCAATTTTATATTTTATATTTCTTATAGCAGCTAGAGTCATAGTAACTTCAATTTTTTTATTCTCTTGGTTTTTAATTGTTAAATCTTTTATGTATACCATTTGGTTTTTGTTTAAATTTTCTATGATTTTAATTAAACTTTCTGTTGTTTGATTTTTAAATGTGGCAGTTAATCCTGCCTCATCAAATTTCTCATTACCTTCCACTGGTTGTTTAAAAGAAGTGGCTGCCCAATTTGTTTCAGGAGTTATATTTTGTTCTTTTGTAAATTTTTCAAAAAAGGCTATTATGTTAAAATCTATATTTTTATCTAATAGTTGTTTTAATTCATCTGATTTTTTGTTTAATTTTTCATTTGTATTTATTATTTGAATAATATCATTAGAAGTTTTTTCTAAAGTTTTTATATCTTTTACTAAATTAGAACTTTTATTATAAATATAATATATAGATGTGCCAGATAAAAATATTATAAAAGCCAAAAATATTAATAAATATTTTTCAAAACTTTTTTTATTAAGATTTTGTATATAGACGGCAAAATTTGTTAATACTTTCATATTTTTTTAAATTTCTTTTTCTTTTAATTTTGCAGTAAATTTAATCCCTTTATCTTCTATAGGTATTGGTAAAATATCTTCTAATGAAGTTAAATATTTTGATTCTTTAAATCGTTTTTCAAGTTCAATAAAAAATGTAGCATGGGATTCTCCTGTTTTTGATCTAAATATCCCGTCAACTATTATTTTTGGAATATTATTTTCTTTACGAATATCTACTTTTTCTACTGTTACATCAAAGCGCCTTTTGTCCATAATGTTTGTTAATTCTTGAAGTATTTCTAAAACTGGTAATTTTTTTTCGTCAAAAGGGGCCCAGGTTAATTCTTTTTCCTTTATTAAATCTTTTGACTTTTTCATTAAATTGTTAAGTGTAATATTTTTAGGTAATTGTTCTGAGGTAAAAATATTTTTTAACTTGTTTGTCTGCTCTAGTTCTATTTTTTTGAAATTTTCTGACAATTTATTGATTTGTGAATATCCAATAAAAAATATTGTTGAAAATAAAATAATTATTAAAATAGCAATTGTAATAATTTGTTTTTTAATTAAAGAATATTCTTCAAATTTAAACTCTTTTTTTCTTAAATTAAATTGATCTTGTTCTATACTTGGTAAAGCTGTTCCTAATGCAACAAGATACATATTTTTATCAGTAGGTATATTTTTTAAATTGTTTTCAAATAATTTAATTGAAAATAATTTTTCAAAATCAAAAACTTCACAAGATATTTGTAAAATACTATTACATACTTTGTATATATTTTTTATTTTGGAATATTCTCCGGTAAATAATATTTTATTTACACCCTGATAAAAACTTAATTTTAAGCTAAAAGAATTTAACGTAAACTGAATATCGTTAAGCAAATTCATAAGGTGATTTTTTAAAGATTTATCAATTTTTTCTTCAGGAAATTCTTGAAAACCTGAATTTAAAATTCTCGCTTCAATTTCTTTTGGGAATATTGTTAATTCTTCGCTTGCTAAATTTACTATGGATAAAATACCTCTTGGTATAATTCGTGTTAATTTTAATTGGCTGTCTAGTAAAATTGATACGCGAGTTGAGTAGGGACCCAGATCTATTAAAGCGCATGTATCTTTGAAGTTTTTATACTCAGGAATTTGTTGATATAAACCATAAATGGCAAAAAGATCAATTGTTACATTATTAGGATTAACTCCTGCACTTGCATAAAGGTCAAGCGTTGCTTTTAAATCGTCTTTGCGTACTGCTGCTACTAATATTTGAGATTTATTTTCTTTTTGATCTTGTTTGGTGATAATAAAATCTGTTACTGCCTGATCTATAGAAAATGGTAACATTGATTCTATTTCGTAATCTAAAATTAATTTTATTTTTTCAGGATCTTTAAATGGAACCTCAAGTTCCTTGAATATTACCAAAGAAGATGGAATTGCAATTCTAATTTGATCATATTTTTTTACTTGAGCGATAATTTCTTTCAAACTTTCTATTGTAAGATGCGCAATATTATCTGGTTGTGTTGTATCTATTTCTTTTAAAATTAAATCTTCTACAGTAGATGTGGAAGTTTGTGCAAAAACTTTGGCGCAAGTTATGATATTTTCTTGTATTGCAAAGCCTAATATTCTTTGGGCATAAAGCCTTTTGGAACCAATTTTTTCTGGCAAAAAAATTTCTTTTATCATGCCAGACTCCTAGATTTTAATTTTTTAGTTAAATTTTTGTTTTCTTTTGGTTCTTCTAAAATTTTTTTAAAATTGTCTCTTTCAAGTATTATTGTTTTATCATTTTTTGTATTTTCTGTTTTTATGATTGGATTTTTTGCAATTAAATCTTTTAATTGTTTTCTTTTGGCTTCTAAAGATATATCTGATGTTTTTTCTTTTAGTATAGCCCCTTTTTTTGATTTTTCAGCTAACTCTGTTTTTTCTTTTTTTTGTCTTTCTATTTTTTTCCAATATTTCTCTTCTTTTTCTGGCAATGCTCTAAAATAAGGATCGTTCTTTATATCAACAACGGTAGGCTGATATTTTGCGCAAGCATAGTCTCCAATTTTGTGAGAATAATCATCCTTTTTAGGTTTAAAGAACCAGTTATTAATAGGATCATTAGTCTTTTCATATTGTACAGCTTCTTTAACACTTTTAGTCGCATCTTCCAATTTCATTTTAGTATATAAATTAGTTCCTGGAGTTGAACGAGGCTTAATAATTGTTGGTGACATAAAAATAAGAAGATAATTTTTTGTAATTTGTTTGGTTTTATTTTTGAAAAACCATCCAAGAATTGGTATATCGCCTAAAACTGGAGTTTTACTTACAGCCTCTTCTGTTCTTGTTTGTACAAAACCTCCTAATGCAAGAACTTGTCCATTTGCTAAAGAAACATCCGTTTTTAATTTTCTTGTATCTTTATTTCCTTTTTCTGGATCTGTAAATTCAGTAAAATCTAACTCTATATTTAACCTTATTATTCCGTCTAAATTTATTTGAGGAGTAACCTTTAGTGTTGTAGGTGCGCTTTCTGCCTTTTGACCAGTAAAACCTGATTGTGTTTTTTCAGTTGTTATATAAACAGTTTGTCCTACGGTAATTGTTGCTTGAGCGTTGTTTGCAACTGTAAAAAAAGGTTGGGATAATATACTAGTATTAGTTTGTTGTTGTAATATTTCAAGTATACCCCATAAATTTGCAGTAGATCCTAAAGTTAAAATTGTTGTTCCGATGCCTCCAACAAGGCCTGCAGCTAAATTTGCTAGTTCGATTGATGTGCCTGGATCAGTTCCTGTTTGGGGTGGGTTAAAAATTGTTGAGCCGTTAGGCATTGGTGATTGAAAATTAACTCCTTTACCTATTTGATCAGCATGCTTGTTTCTTATTCCTCCTCCTAAAAATTTGGTGTCATTAAAATTTACAGAAACAATTAAAGCCTCTACTGCAACTTGAGGTTGTGGTTTATCAAGATCTTTAATTGTTTTTTTAAGCATCTTCCAATCTTGTTTTTCTGTGCAAGAAACAAGAAGTCTATTGCCTTCTGTATCTACTTCAAATGTCATTGGTTTAAAATATTTTACTCCGCCTCTTATTCCTCCCTGCTTAGCAGCTTCTGCTTGGCTGTTGACTGTTTCTGTCAAAATTGTTTTTATTGAAGCAGCATTTATGTTTTGAAGTTCATAAATATGTAATGGAGTTTCTGTTCCTTTTAATTCTGTATCAATATTTTCTGTAATAAATTTTTCTATTTTTTCGATTGATTTTTGATTACCTAATAAAATTAAAGAATTTGTTCTTGGTTCATCAATAATTTTTGTGCCTGGTGAAAAATAGGTAAGTGTACTTTCTGCTTGTCGTCCTAGAAGTCTAGCTAATGGATTTTGGGGAACTTGATCTTTATATATTAAACTCTCAAGTAATCTTTTTACATCTAGAGCATTTGTTCTTTTTAATCTCATAACTACTACAGTTTCTTGTAGTCCTGTTTGATCTAACTCTTGAACAACTCTCATTGCAGATTTTATGTTATAAGATCTATCTGTGATAACTAGTCCATTTATATCATTATATGGCTGAATTTTTCCATTTGCAGATAACATGCTTTGTAAAAGATTTTGAATAGCGGCTGTAGTTATATTTTGAAAAAATACAACGTAACGTATAACTTCATCACTATCTGGTAAAGTTTCATAAGCAACATTAATGTAAGCTGGTATCGGCTGCTTTTCGGCTAAATTATTTGGCACTACAACTTGAACATTTCCTCGAGGTGTTATGCTAAATCCGCCCATTTCTAAAACTGTTAAAAAAATGTTCCAAGCTCCGTCAATACTTAAAGGCTTTCTGACGGTTAAAGAAACTTTTTTATTTGCCAAAGCTGCATCAGGAATAAGATTTATTTTTTTTATTTCTGCAATATAGTTTACTAAATTTGATAATTCTGCATTTTCAAAATTTAAATAGATATCTTTTTTCTCTGCCTGTTTATCCTGTTTATCTGAATCTTTAGTACTTGGTTTTTTTTCAAATTTTTCTTTTGATTCTGATTTTGCAGATTCTTTTGTTTTTTCTGCGAGCTTTTTTTCTTGATCGACAGAAATTTCGGCGTCTTCTAGACTTAAGCCCATTACAATATTTTGATCTTTATCTTCAATTTTTGCTATAAATTTTTCTGGAGCAAGGGTTGTTGTAGGTTGCTCTGTTGCAGGGCTTGTCACGCCCGAGATAGGTATAGTTTGGGCTGGAATACTTGCAGTAGTAATTTGAGTGGGGGTAGGCATTGCTGTAGGTGCAGTTGCTTGTTTTAGTGTTTGTGAGGGTGTTGTTGGCATGGGCATGCCCATATTAAAACTTGGTGTAGTGATTAGAATAAAAAAACAAAAAATAAAAATTATTTTTTTAAAAAGTTTTTTCATGATTCTTTATCTAACCCTTCTATCTCTGGTTCTAAATCTTAAATTTTCCAAAAATCTATTTCTTACATCAGAAACTACCTGTTTTTGCATTGGATCTCTATGATATTGCTTAAATTCTTCTATTATTTTTTCTCTTTTTTGTTCTGGACTTAGCTTAAATGTACCAGGTAACTGCTGATCTTTTGCTGCTTGCAAAAATAAATCTGCCCCAGGTGTTCTTAATTTTGCCATTTTGTATTTAATTGTTAAATCTTGATTATCTCTTTTTAATTTTAATGTTACAAATTCATTTTTTCTAATCTTGATAATTTCATCATAAATTTTTACTCGATCCTTTAATTTTGTTGTATTCATGTTATTAATTGATATTATTATATCGTTTAATTTTAATCCAAGTTGTGTTTCTATTTCATTTGGTTTTATTTCTGTAATTTTTAAACCAAGATTTTGTCCATTTTGATAAGCTGAAATAATTCCCAAATTTTCCATAAAGTTTGCCAAAGATTTAACATGTTTTACAAATTCTTTGTGATCTATTTCATAATTAGTATCATCTATTTTTTTGATAATATATTTCCATTGATCTTCAGGTTTTTGTTCTTGTTTTGGACTTAATGATAAATCGTCTTTTCTTAACAAGAAAATTTCTTCTTGTCCATTTGTTCTTAAAATTATTACTTTATTTCTTGATATCTTTAGTATTTGACCATCTTTTATTTTATCACCGGGATGGTAAATTCTTTCTTTATTTGTTTCATCTGCAAACATAGCTACGCTATTTTCTTCTAGGGATGAATAGATAATACCTTTGAGTGTTACAGTTAATGGTGCAATAATTTCTTGTTTTGGTAATTCAGGTTCACGAGTTATTACAGGTGTTGGTTCTGGAGGAATAGGTGTTACAAGACTTTGTTGAGTTGGTTGCGTAGTTGTAGGGGCATAAGTTCCAAAAATATCATTTTTGTATATACGTTCAGGATTAATAGGTGGAAATTTTTTTTTTTCGACAACTTGTTCAATAGGTTTTTCTATAACTTTGATTTTTGGAGGCTGCTGCTCCAAATAATAATTTGTTAACACTGTTAACAATAAAATTAATAATAAACTGCTATTTAAAATCCACAAATTTTGCTTCATACCTTAAATACCTTATTACAAACTATGAAGATAGGTTGTTGAAGGTTAAATTGTCAAGAAACTATTTTTTATAAAGGTTTATTTTTTATGGAGAAGGAATAGTTTGTAAAATTTTTTGTATAACTTGATCAGTAGTAATTTTTTCAGCTTCTGCCTGATAAGTTAATAAAATCCTGTGCCTTAAAACATCAGGAGCAACAGCCTTAATGTCATCTGGTATTACAAAATGTCTTTTTTTTAAAAAAGCATAAGCTCTTGATGCATAATCTAAAGTTAACGTTGCTCGAGGTGAGGCTCCGTATTCAATAAAACCTTCAATATCTTCTAATTTATAATCTTGAGCTTGTCTTGTTGCAAAAACTATATTTAATATATATTCAATTATTTTTTCATCTATATAAATTTGTTTAACTAGTTCTTGAGCATCTGAAATTTCTTGTTCAGTTATTACTTTATTAATTGGAGTAGGATTAAATACTTTGTTAATAATTTCTTTTTCTTGAATATAAGATGGGTATGTTACTAATAATTTAAACATAAATCTATCAATTTGTGCTTCAGGTAAACGATAGGTTCCCTCTTGTTCTATTGGATTTTGTGTTGCTAAAACCAAAAATGGTTTTTCTATTTTATAATTTTTTTCTCCAATTGTTACTTGGTGTTCTTGCATTGCCTCAAGTAGGGCAGACTGAACTTTTGCAGGTGCCCTGTTTATTTCATCTGCTAATATTAAATTTGCAAAAATTGGACCCTTTTTAGTTTGAAAATCTTGTGTTTTTGGATTGTAAATAAGAGTTCCAATTAAATCTGCAGGTAAAAGATCAGGCGTAAATTGTATTCTTTGAAATTTTAAACCGATTGCATCAGATATTGTTTTAACTAAAGTTGTTTTTGCAAGTCCAGGTACACCCTCTAAAAGTATATGGCCATTACACAATAAACCAATAAATGCCCTGTCTATAATATGATCTTGTCCTACAACTCCTTTTTTTATTTCATTTTTTAAAATTTGCCAATCATTACTTTTTTCTTTAATTTTTTCTACGGTTTCTTGTGAGGGTAAATTTTGCATATTTTTGACCTCTTTTATTTAATTTTTAAGATTTAAATTTAATTTTAATATTTTATCACGTAATTGCAGAGGAGTTAAATCTAGCCTGTCTGATACTTGTTTTATATCAAATTGGTTGTTTTTTAATAAGTGAATTAAGAATTTTTTTTCAAATTCTTGGCAAGCTTCTTTTAATGAATTGAATTTTGTGAAAAATTGTTCTTCTATTATTTGATAATTTTTTTCACTTAAATAATTAGTTAAAACTTCTGGAGTTATAACTTTATCTATTTGTATATTATCAACTACTATTTTTTCTATTAAATTTTTTAATTCGCAAACATTTGATTGCCAATTGTGATTTCTTAAAATTCTAATACTTTTTATGTTAAATATTACTGATTTTTCATATTTTTTATTTATTTTATTTAAGTAATAATCAATTAATAAAGGTATATCATAACGTCGCTTATTAAGTGGTGGAATTTCAAGCGGGGTTGAATTTAATATATGAAATAAAGAACTATTAAATTTTTTATTTTTCACTAAATTAAAAAGTGGTGAGCAACAAGATGTTATTACTCTTATATTTTTATTTTCAGAATTTTGTATACAAAATAAAAGTTTATTTTGACTATTTTGACTAAGTTGATCTATGTTTTTTATAAAAAAAGTGCCACAATTGTTTTTAAATAAAAAATTTATTTTTTTAAAAAAATCTTTTTCTGTTAAAGTTGCACAATCAATAAGAAGAAAATCATAACTATTTAGATTGCTTTTTTTATGTACGTAATTTGCAAATAAAGTTTTTCCTGTTCCATGTTGTCCGTATATTAAAAGTGGCAATTTTAATTTTGCTACACAATTAAGTTGTTGAATTAATTCTAAGAAAAGATTGCTTTGGCCTATAATTCCAAAATTTTCCAAAAAATCTTCTTCTTGAGCATTTTTAATTTTTAATTTTTTTTGATCTTCTTTTAAAAAATTTATTTTAGATAAAATATCATCAAGATTTAAAGGTTTTTCTATAAAATCAAAAGCGCCGTCTTTCACTGATTGTATTGCTATGGGTATATTTCCAAATCCAGAAATTATAATTACTTTTTGTTGAGGATATTCTTTTTTTATTTTTTTTAAAAGCTCTAATCCATTACAATTTGGCATGAAAATATCAAGCAAAATTAAATCTGGTATTAATTTACCAATTTTTTCAAGAGCATTATTGCCATCTAACAAAGTTTCTACTTGATAACCTTCATCTTGCAAAGAATCTTTTAATGTTTTAAGAATAGTATCTTCGTCATCAATAATTAGCAAAAGTGGAAAATTGTTCATAAGAAACCTCAAAGAATAGATAAATTGAATTATTTAGTTTTAATTGGACCTTCTTCTAGTCCCCTTATAAATTGATAAATATAAGGATCTTTACATTCCCATATTTTATCAGCTGGTCCGACATATGCAATTTTACCTTCATTTAGCATAGCTACTCTTTTTACATATTTAAATATCTCAATATCATGAGAAATGACAATTGTTGTTGCATTTAATTTTTCTTGCGTTTTTTTAATTAATTCGTGAATAATTTTTACAGTTATAGGATCAAGGCCGGTGGTAGGTTCATCATAAATAAGTATTTCGGGGCTTAACATTAAAGTTCTAGCAAGACCAACTCTTTTTTTCATTCCACCAGAAAGTTCAGCTGGATATTTGTATAAAACATCTTCACCAAGTCCAACACTTTTTAATTTTTCTATTACTAGTGGTAATATGGTTTCTTCTGATTCATTTTTTTCTAATAATGTGATTCCAACATTTTCAAAGACATTTAAAGAATCTAATAATGCCGCAAATTGAAAAACATAACCGCATTTTTTGTATATTTTTTCTGCTTGTATAGGTGTTAATTTTGTCACGTCTATACCGTCTATTAAAACTTGTCCATCATCAGGTTTTATTAAACCAATAATTTCTTTTAAAAAAACGGATTTACCTTCACCAGACCTTCCAATTATAGCCAAAAAATCATGATCTGGGATAGTTAAGTTTAATCCTCGTATGATTGCTTTTTCGCCGAAAGATTTTTTTAAATTTTTTATTTCTATCATTTTAAAAATAATAAATTAAAACATAAGTGAAGTTAATATATAGTCTGCTACAAATATAGTTACATTAGCATATACAACGCTTTGAGTAGTGGCTATTCCTACTCCTTTGGCTCCCCCAGTAGTATTAAAACCTTTATAAGAACAAATTAAAGATAATAAAAATCCAAAAAAAATAGCCTTTATTAAACCATTTGTAATATCTGATATTACTACATTTTCTCGTATAGATTCCATATATAATTCTGGATTTATATTTAAAACATAAACAGATATAAGATATCCTGCAGTAATTCCACAAAGAGAACAAAATATAGAAAGAAATGGTAAAATAAAAGTTGAAGCAATTAACCTAGGTACTATTAAATATTGATGTGTGTTAATACAAAGAGTTTGTAAAGCATCAATTTGTTCAGTGATTCTCATTGTACCTATTTCTGCAGTCATAGCAGAACCTGCTCTTCCAATAACCATTATTGCTGTTAACACTGGACCAAATTCTCTTGCCATCGAAATAAAAACAATTGGACCAATAAATCTTTCTGCTCCAAAACGATGAAGTCCAATGTGACTTTGTACGGCTAAAACCGCTCCAACGGTTATTCCTATAAGAGCGATGACACCCAAAGAGTTTACTCCGATGAAAGACATTTGATAAAATATTTTTTTGATTTTAGGACGGGTTGTTAGCATTACATTTATTGAATCATATAAAAATAATCCAATGTTTCCAACGCTATTACAACCATCTATGGTAGCACTACCAATAAAATCAAAAAATTTTAATATTTTTAATATAATTGGGTTACTATATTCTTCTTTCACTTTTTTTCTTTATTTTTTATTGGTTTATAGGATTTTTAGGTAGTTCAGGTTGAGACGCTTGTCTTGAAATTGGAGTTAATTTAGCTCTGGATGTTTCTAAATGTTTGGATTTTAAAATTGCAAGACCTAGTGATCCCATTATAAATATTGCACCCATAACCCACGTTACCTTTTGAAAAAATTCTTGACCTCCTGAGCCTCCAAATAACATTTGACTTCCTCCGCCCAGGCCACCAAGACCCATATCACCTTTACCCTGTTGAATTAAAACTGCCACGATCAAAAGCATGCATAAAATTGTAAAAAGAACCATTAATAATGTAACAAGCATTTATATTTACTCCTAAAGTTTTTAAAATTATAATATTTTATATTGTTATTATACATTATTTTATAATTTTACTATTTTTTCAAATTCTTGAAAGTCCAAGCTTGCTTTTCCTATTAAAAATCCATCTAAAATAGAAATGTTTTTTAATGATTTTATACTGTCAGAGCTTATACTTCCGCCATATAATAGTTTCCAATTTATTTTTTTTTCAAAGCTTTCTGTCTGAATTTTTAACCAAGCAAATATTGTTTCTAAATGATCAACGCAAGCTGTATCTCCGGAGCCTATAGCCCAAATAGGTTCATATGCAATTAATATTGGAAAATTTTGCGATATTAATTCAATTTTTATTATATTAAAAATTTTTTCTAGCTGAGATTTTAATATATCTATCGTTTTGTTTTTTTTATATTCTTGTAAGATTTCACCTATACATATGATTGGTGAAATTTTATGATTAATTAATTGTGTAAATTTTTGCGCGATTTCATTATTTGTTTCTTTATTAAATTCTCTTCTTTCACTGTGTCCAATTATACAATATGTACATCCTGCAAAACTTAAATTTTCAGCAGAAATTTGCCCTGTATATGGACCTTTTGTATGATTTGAACAATCTTGGGCCCCTATATTTATTTTAGTTTCTTTAAATATTTTGTTTAAACTATTTAAACTTAAAAAAGATGGGCATAAAATTATTGTGTTGTTTATATTTTCACTTAATTTTATTAAATTATCATAATTATGAGTTGCAAAATTAAACTCTTGGTCTATATTAAAATTCATTTTCCAATTTGCAACAAAAAAATATTGCTTTCTCATTTTTTTTACTTTCTACCTTTTTGAAGCTATTATTTAATTTTATTAATAATAACGTAATGTTATTTTTTTTCTAGATTAACGTGTAAAAATATTGACGAAAACTTAATTTAAAGTAAGCTCAATGCTTGTAATTTACGACGTAACTTCTATCCCGACAGAGTTCAAGTAACGAAGTTGGAAAATAAGAGATGGTGTGGTTTTAATGAGTTGGTTAATTTATTTTTTTAAGAAAAAATTTGTTTATAAAAATATACTAGCAATATTTTTTTTTCTATTTTGTTATTCGAAAATTTATGGTACTCACAACGCTAGTAGATATTTTCCATTTTTGGAACGTACAGAATCTTATATTTTAAAAGAAAAATCTCATATTGCTCCTGCAATATTTTTTACAAGATCATCAGGTGCTTATAAACGTGGTGGAGGGGATACTGGGATACCAGAATTATACGGACCGTATGATTTAAAAGATATTATATATAGTTTACAAGAAGTTCAGGGATCTTCTTTTATTAATCCGATAGAGCAAGAAAGAGGTCCAAATGATATTTGGCTAGATAAATCTATAGTATATAAAGTTGGTGGTAAATTAAAGAGCGTAGGTTTAACTTTGCCTTATGAACAAAGACTAAAATATGGTTTTTCTGCGGGACTTTTTTTACCTATTATGCATGTGAATGGTAGTTGTCATTTTAATTTTTCATTTCAAGATTCAGATTCTGTTTTTAATAATTTGAGGGCAGGAGAGTCTAATCAACTTGATAGAATCAGAAGAAGCATAAATGAAGATTTAGGTTTAAACGGTGGTAACTGGTCAAAAACTGGTATTGGTGATTTGGATCTTCATTTAAAATTTGATCATAATTGGAAATATGTTTTGTTAATGCGCAGAATAGATTTAGCATTACAGACTGGCTTAATTTGTCCAACAGGTACAAAATCTGATAATCAATATGCGTCATCGGTTTCTTTTATGGGAGATGGGCATTGGGGAATTTATTTGGATTTGATTACTGAATTAGAATTAAAAAGGGGTTGGAAGGCCGGACTTTTAGCAGGTTTTGTTTATCAATTTAGTAACACTCGTAAATTGAGAATACCTGTATATAAAGAATCTGCTCTTTTTAGTGCTCTTATGCGAGATGTTAAAATTAATCCTGGTATGACTTTTAAAATTTCACCATATGTTGAAATAGATAATTTTGCAGAAGGATTTAATTTTCAGTTTAGATATACCTTTTTAAAACACAATGCAGATAAATGGTATGACAATACTACAAATTCAAGTATTAAAAGTTACCTACAAAGACAGTCAGGAACTTTTTATAGTTATGATTTGACAGAAGCAGATATTTCTTCAAATAAATCATATAAGTCAGGGCTAACTAGATGGAGTGAACATTACTTAAGTTTTGAATTGTCGTATGATGCTTTAGAAGGTGGAAACAACTGGTTTATGGATCCTGTTATTTTTGCTCTTTTAGATTATCAGGTTAATGGAAATAGTGTTTGTAAAACTCATCAATTTTCACTAGGTGTTGAGCTGCGTTTTTAGGTAGGAGTTTCGATGAAATTTTGGCCAGCTACTAAATTATTTCATTTTTTTTCTAATGATTTGGCGATTGATCTTGGAACAGCAAATACAGTTATATACGTGCGTAATAGGGGTGTCGTTTTAAATCAACCTACTGTTGTTGCTGTCAAAAATTCTACAAACGAGGTATTGGCTGCTGGAGATAAAGCAAAAAGCATGTTGGGTAAAACTCCAGAAAGTATTATTGCTTGTCGACCGATGAGAGATGGTGTTATTGCTAATTTTCAGTTAACAGAAAGCATGTTACGTCATTTTATTAGGGAGGTTCATGATAACAGAAAAACTCTTGTCAGACCAAGAATGATTATTGGTGTTCCATCTGGAATAACACAAGTCGAAAAACGTGCAATTGAAGATTCTGCAAAACAGGCTGGTTCTAGAGAAGTTTATACAATAATGGAACCAATGGCTGCTGCAATTGGTTCAGGATTACCTGTTGAAGAACCTACTGGTAATATGATTGTTGATATTGGAGGTGGTACAACAGAAGTTGCAATAATTTCTTTGAAAGATGTTGTTTATTGTAAATCTGTAAGAGTTGGTGGTGATGAAATGGATGGAGCGATAGTCCAATATGTAAAAAGAAAATACAATTTGCTTATTGGAGAAAGAACAGCGGAGTTTATTAAAATAAAAATCGGTACGGCCATGTTAAATGAAGAATCTACAAAGCATGAGGTTAAAGGTAGGGATCTTATAACAGGTGTTCCTAAAACAATTATGCTTTCAGATGCTGAAGTTTTTGAAGCTTTAACGGAGCCAATTTCTGTTATTATAGATGCAGTACATTCTGCTCTTGAAAATGCTCCCCCAGAGTTGTCTTCTGATCTTGTAGATAGAGGCATAATGATGTCCGGTGGTGGCTCTTTATTAAAAAATCTTGATATATTAATTTCTAAAGAAACAGGATTACCTGTAAAAGTTGCACAAGACCCACTTTTGTGTGTAGTCTTGGGTGCGGGCAAGGTTTTGGATGAGCTTGATTTTTTTAGAGATGCACTTTTAAAATAATATTTTATGCTTTTATTTGTGCATAAAAATAAAAAGTTTTATACTTTTTTTTGTTTATTTTTAATTTTTAATCTTTTTGCTAAAAAAAACAAAGAAGAGGCTGAGATTTTAAAACCTCAGCCTCTTGAAAAAAAAGTTCAAAATAGTCAAATAGATTTGCAAGCGAATAAAAAATTTGCAAACAAATCAGATACTCAATTTAAATATGCAATTTTTAATATTAGTGGTGTGATTTGGCAAAAGCGCACTTATGATTTATTAAATGCTTATCAAAAAAAGAAGGGTGTTTCTTTTAGTCATTATTGGAAGCTTGTAAAATTTGGTACAAGTTATTTATTTGGTGATTTTGATCCCAAAAAAGCTTTTGAATCTTTTCTTGATTGCTACAAAGGCTCTACTTTAAAAGATCTGCAAAATGGGTGTAAAGAAATTTGGTGCGGTGAATGCAAGAATTGTCTTTATAAGCAGGGTAAAGAGCTTTTTGATAAACATAAAAAAGAGGGCACAACGACTATTATTGCAGAAGTTGGCATGAAAGAACTTTATGCTGATCTTTTAGATATTTATAAATTTGATTACACTTTTTTCTCTGAACTTGAATTTAAAGATAATAAAGTTTCCGGAAAATTAATTGGTGAACCATGTGTTGGCAAAGTCAAATATGAAAAGATTAAGAATCTAATTGAAAAAGATTTAAAGGGCTCATTAAAAGATACTATTTTTTATGCGAGCAGTCATCTTGATATCCCATTATTAGAAGAAGTAGGTAAACCTGTAGTAGTTAATCCAACTTCTAAATTAGAATCCCATGCTAAAAAAAAGAAATGGGAAATCTTAAAATTCAAAAATTTTATTGAAGAGAAAAATTGTAAATAAAAGAACCGGCAATCGATAATTGCCGGTTCTTAAAAATTATTTTTTTATAATTTCATTCAAAAATTTTAGCCATGCAGTTTCTTGAGCAAATGGACAGGTTAAATAAGAAGCATCAATTCTATTTATTGGGAAATAAATAGAAAGGCCCTGGAAATTTTTGACAGCACTTCCTGTGACATTTCCAACAACTGCCGATTTTAAACTATTTTGATTTTGCAAAAGTGCATTTTTAAAATTATTAATATCTTCATTATTTAAAGCTGTTATTTCGGGCTTGTTAAGTTCTTCATATAAATTGGCATACACAGATCCTAAATCAACATAATACGAAGCATCGCACATACTTGGACATTTTTTGCGGGTATTAATTATAATATTTTTGAAAAGCTCTTTATTGTTATCCATTAATTTTTTACCAAGCTCTATTAAACTATTTAAGTTTTTTGCAAGTGTATCAGTTTGTGATAAATCGATTGCACAGAGTGTATAACTATTTGTTTTTGTATTTTCTTTATAATAACTTTCATAAGTTGTCATAATAGTTTGTATAACTTGCAAGCTTTCGATATCTTTATCTTTTTCTTTATCTTTAAAAGAACTAAATAAATCTAAATAATTCCAGCCATCTGCTAATTCACAGTTCTGAGATCCAATTAAAAAATTAGCAAAATCTTTTAGTTGGTATGCGGCTTCTATCATGCCCATTTTGCAACAATCTGTTCCTAAAATATCTATATTTTTATTTTTAAGAACAGTTTCTTTTATTGTCTTTATTGCGCTAACAAATTGTGAATTTGTCATATAAGATTTATTGCCATCGAATAAAATTGCTCTAGTATCATAACCATAAAAATCAAGATTTTTAATTGGGCAAATATCTCCGGTGCAGACATAATCAGGTTCATCCGGTTCGATATCCCATGCAAATCCATTGTTGCTATTCTGTTTAGGTTGAGGATCTAAAACTCCAAAGCCTTCACCCCATAAAATTAAACAATAATGCTTTGCAGGATATTTTTTGACAGAAAATTGCACAAAATTTACAAGATTTTGTACACAATCATTTTCAAGCGCAACATTTTCTATTGGTTTTAGCATGCTGCGCCTGATAACATATCTCCAGGCTTTATCTGTATCAATATGTACCTGTGTAACTATATTTAAATTTTTTGATTCAGATTTTGCTAAAGCCATTTCAGCCAGGTTTTTTTGTGCCCAATAATGCATTTCTGGATTTCCTGCTTCCATATAAATTATAAAAGTCCAATCGACAGCTTTTGTTGATTTGGTAATAAAGTCTGTGTTTTTTGAGTAAATTGTGTTTTGTAATAAAATTACTGTCAAACAAATTTTAAAAAGATTTTTTAAATTATTCATAATTTTCTCCAATTTTAAATTTTTATTTAAATTTCTTTTTTATGAAACTAAAAATCAAATTATATTGTCAAGCAAATTACTTTTTATAAATATTGACTTGAACTTATCCAAAAATATTAAAATAAAAAGAAAAATTATTTTTTAAACTTAAGAATTTTGGAGATTATATGTCAGAAATAAAAGAAGTAAAAATTTATCCTAGTATATTTAATCTTTTTTATTACATGTTGCCCCTTATATTAACATTGGTATTAATAACAGCTCTCTTTTTTGTTGGTCCAAAATTATTACTTAAGCCTCAACATTGGTTATACAGTATAGTAGAAGAAAAATTGCAACAAATAGATGCTGGACTGATGACAGAGGGTGAATTTTTAGAGGCTATTGAAAAGCCTGAAAAAGTAAATAATGTAACCCTTATTTTAGTATATTCAACAATATTTTTATCAATATTAATAGAAATTTTTTTATTAATTTTAGAAATAATTTTTTTTACCAAATCTTTTAAAAGACTTATTAGATATTTAAAATATAAAAAACCTGAAATTGTTATTGATAACAATGGGATACAAGACTTTAGCCATGGATTGGTTGAGTGGGATAAAATAGAAGAAGTTTATTTGAATTCAGCATTTAATTTTATTTTTTATTTAGGGCCCTGGTATCCTAAAAGTTTTTATTATTTAAAATTGATTCCAAAAGATAAAAAAGACAAAAATATTAGAGTGAATTTATTAAATATAAATAAAAAAGTATCGTATGCATTTGAATTTATAAAACAACACAAAGATATAAAATTAGGTTTTTAGTATTTACTTATTTCTTGATAATCATCAAAATGCAATTTTTTGCCATTTATTAAATAATAGTTTTCATGACCTTTGCCCAAGAGTGCAATTACTGAGTTTGTAGTAGCAAGTTCTACGGCCTTTTTAATTGCTTTGTCTCTGTCTGGTATGCAACTAGTTTTTATCAAATCTTTCTTTTCTAAACCCGCCAAAATATCTTTTATAATAGATTCTCTATTTTCTGTTCTTGGGTTATCATCTGTGATAATAATTTTATCTGCATATTCTGCTGCTATTTTTCCCATAATTGGTCGTTTGGTTTTATCCCTGTCTCCACCGCAGCCAAAGATTACAATTAAATCTTTAGTTAATGGTTTTAAAGTCTGCAAAATTGCCTGCATAGAAGATGGGTT
The DNA here is from genome assembly GCA_041650475.1 of Candidatus Babeliales bacterium. GTDB lineage: Bacteria > Babelota > Babeliae > Babelales > UASB340 > JAIPGX01. The sequence continues at coordinate 55,932 of JBAZLD010000006.1, forward strand.
GTGCGCATAATCGACGACAGCTTTTGCTTGATTTTTTAGAGTGTGCATTTGTAATCTACCCGGTGTTCCTGGAAAATCTTTTATTGCATTCAGTATATTGCTAGTTTGCAAATTAATTGCTTTGCATGATAAGAATGCCATTGCCAAATTATAGGCATTAAATTCCCCAAAAATTTTTGAAGAAAAAATTTCTGATACATCCAAATCAGGTAAATTTTGTGGTTTAATTTTAATGCCAGAAAGACTATTTTCTTGAATATGAAAATTAAAAATATTTTTATGTGAATTTTCATGTAAAATTTGTTGTGATTTAAGACTGTATGGCAAAATATTATAATTTTTTTTATTTGCTTTATTTAAATCTTGTACTGCTCTTTGTCCCCAATTATTATCTAAATTTATAATTATCGAACCATTAGTTTTTAATTTATTAAATAAACTAAATTTTGCCTGAAAATAATTTTCCATATTTTCATAAAAATCTAAGTGTTCATGAGCTAAATTTGTAAAGCAAGCTATATCAAATTCTATTTCTTCTACGCGATCTAAACTTAATGCATGAGCACTGACTTCCATGATTACGTAATCAACATTTTGTTTTATGCATGCAGCAAAAAACATTTGTAGATAATCACTGTTTGGCGTAGTTAAACAACTTTCTATTTCTTGATCCAAAATTTTATTTTTAACTGTGCCTAAAAGTGCAGTTTTAAAACCTGAAGATCTTAAAATATGTTCTATTAAAAAACTTGTAGTAGTTTTGCCCTTGGTTCCTGTGATTCCAATAAATTTTAGTTTTTTGGCCGGATAATTTAGTGCTTTGGCTGTAAACTTGGCCAGAGCTTTTCTAGTATTAGTTACATAAATAAATTCTGTGTTACTAAAAATTTTTTCATAATTTTTATTCTTTTCTGTTTTGCAAAGAATTATTTTGTTTGCGCCAAGTTCAATTGCCTTTGGTATAAATTTATTACCGTCTTGATTAAAACCTTTGATTGCAACAAAGGTTGAACAAGGACCGATATTGTCTGTATTACAAGTTACAGGGTATATTTTTGGAATCATAAAAATACTTTTTATAAATAAAATGCTAATAATCTTAATATTAATTTTTTAACATATTTTTTAACATAATTAAGTTTTTTCTAAATATTATCAAATTTTAAGAAATTATAAATTTTTTGTTTTTGAGTGTGTCGCATTTTTAATTATTATGTTAAGTGGTCAATTATGTTGATTTGAAGCCATAAAAAAAAATTGTTTCAAAAGTATACATTTTGTTGAAACGTGGACCCACAAATTTTATATAAAAATTTTGAGGGCAGTTACTAACAATGTTGTTAATAACTTTGTTCAAAAATACGATTTTTGTTTTTATTTAGAATTAGATTTTGATATTTAGCTAAAAAAATAATTTTGCTATCTGAAGTTAAATTAAAAATTTTTATAATTTTTTAAATTTTCAAAAAAAACTTTTTAAATAAATATTTTTTTTACTTTTTAATTAATTTTTAACTTTCTAATAAAAAATTATTAATTGCATTTATATGTATTTTGATAAAGTCAATATAAAATTTAAAAATTGTTTTTTTGAATTTTTTGTTTTACTATTTAAAAAGTGTTTTTAATATAAAAATAAATATATTTATAAATAAATTTTATTTGAGTTAATTTATGCAAATAGAAAAAGAAAATTTGAATTTAGATGATGTTGAAAAAGATGGAGAAAGACCTGTTAAAGATTTAACTAAAAAATTAGAATATCAAAATCTTGATTCAGAGCTTAGATCTAGAGTTAATTTATTAATAAAAGATTATCAGATCTTAATAAAAGAACTTGAAGATAAGAAAAATGCTTGTCTTTCTTATGAAAACAACTGGATAGAATCTTTAAAAAAAGTTTATCATTTAACAGAAAATGAGAATTTACCCAAAGAAGATTTGGATCATAATGAAAAATATTTCAAACGGTATTATAGTTTATTAGAAGACACTAAAAAAGCATGTGTTTCAGAGTTTAATTTTTTTAGTGAGCTTGTATCTCCAGAGCATTTTAAAGAAATTACTGTTTTAAAAGATTCTCCGGATAATTTTTTAGAAATTATTAAAATTAAAGTTAAAAATTCTAGAAATTTTTTAAATAAAACTTTAAAAGATTTAAGAGTGTCTTTTTCTAGATTGCAGCTTGACTACAATAATAAACTTAGAAATTTAAAAATTATGGAATATTATTTGAAAGCTCAAAAAGAACATGCTGAAAAACATAAAACTGAACATGGCCATGATCATGAACATGTTCATGAAGATAATGATAATCATGATCATAAATAAAAATATTTTATTTTATAAATGTATATAAAAATCATAACTAAAGCGAAATTATTTATATTTATTTGTCTGTTAAATATAAGTTTGAAGGCTGTGCCACCTGAAAGACAAAATACCATAAATGTTATTGGTATACTTAATTTGTTTGCTAATATTCAACAGGGTTCTTGTGAAAGCTTAGCTTTTAGTCCAGATGGTAGACTTTTGGCAGCAGGGTATTCGTCTGGAGAAGTAGTTTTGTATGATGCTCAAAATAGAAGAGAGATTCATAGATTTTCTGGAGATGGTGATTGTATAAAATCTGTGGCATTTAGTTCAAATGGGCAATTTTTGGCAGCAGGATCTGATGGTAATTTTTGTGTTAGAGAACGTGGTTTTTTAAATACAGTTAAATTATGGAATTTAAATACTAAAAAAAGTATTCAATTATTTTCTAGATCGAGTACTAGGGGGTTTGTACGTTCAGTTGCATTTAGCCCTGATAGTGAATATTTAGCTGCCGCTTATCATGACTGGAAAGATGGTCAAATTTTAATGTGGAATGTAAATACTGGAAAATGTGTTCATGTTTTTAACAATCATGAATCTTTAGTTGCAAATGTACAAGGTGGTGAATGTTTATTAAAGGGTTTATCCAGCGTATCATTTAGTCCTGATGGTAAATTTTTAGCAGCCCTTTGGTTTAAGAAAGATGTGAATGGTGCGGATGCAAGAGGAATTGTATTATGGGATTTGGAAACAAAAAGATGTATAAGATATTTTGCAGATTCAGGTGCACGAAGTAATACTATAGCTTTTAGCGTTGACAGTTCTTTTATTGTGGCAGCCGGGGGTGGTGTGATAAAATTGTTTGATTTGCATAGAGAATATATTTATATATTTTTTACGCATAATGATTTTGTAGAATCAATAGCATTTAGCCCCGATAATCAATTTTTTGTAGTTGATTGTTGGAATTGTGTTAAATTGTTCAATATTAAAACAGGTAATGTTGAACAATTTAAAGTAACCGACGATGATAAATATGTTAATGCTGTTGCATATAGTCCACTTGGAACTGAAATTGTAGCTGGATTAAGCGATGGTACTATCGTAAGTTTGATTTTACAAACTAGCTGAAAAATTTTAAATCTTTGCTTAATTTTGCAATTGTTTATCTAGGTTTTTATCCCAGTCTTTTTGCATTATTATCAGATAAGTTTAGACCTTCCAATTCTTCTGCAGATAAATTTGCAATTTTTGCTAAATAATTTTTCCAATCATACTGCATGCCAAAAATTCTCTTCATCCAAATTGGTAAATATTTCTGAAAAAATGTTGAGCGTTTTTTGATTAACTGCTCGATTTTTTCTTGGCTCAATTTATCTTTTAATTGGTTTAATATAATTTCTAAATCTTGTTTATATTCTTTATTTTTATTGTAGGAGTAATAGGCTAAATAACCTATAGTTAATATAACCGTTGTTGTAATAACTGCTAAATTTTTTTTATTATTAGTTCTAATAGAGTCATTTTTGTATAAAATATCCATAAAATAAAATTCTTTTTTTACAAGATCATTAAAAATTTTTTCTTCTTCATTTGAAATAATACAATTAATGGTTATATCATCATATTTTTTGGTTTTTTTAAGTTCTTTTACTCTTGCTTGTATTTTTTTTTTAATATCGCAATACATTAAATCATAATCGAATTTCATTTTTGAAAAATTTAATCGGTAAAATGGAAATTTGTATTTTTCTGCTTCTTCTAAAAAAATTAAATTTTCAGCTTCGAAGTTAGCTAATAGATTTTGAATTATAGGATCATTTTTAAGTAAAGATGTTGCATCTTTTTTTTGTTTTTCATATTGTTCTTTTTTTTGTCTTTCTTCAACTTGTTTCATAAATTTTCTATTATCGTCTTCGATTTTTTTGTGTATTTCTTCTCTTTCTATTCTTATTCTTTCTCTTCTTTCAGATAATTTTTCTTCAAAAAAATTATATTCTTGTTTAATATATTTGAATATTTCATTTGCTTCCATTCTTATTTTTTCTTGTTGTGATATATTATCTTTTATATTGTCTAATGCTATGTTTAATTCTTTTGTTAAATCTGATTTGCATTTATTAAACATCAGAATATATTTTTCTTTTATAGCTTCAGTTTCTTCCTTGTAATCGCGAGAAAGAGAAGGAATAAATTCTAAATTGAATAAGCATGTTGAATGACTAAATCTAAACCCAGATAAAATATTTTTAGTTTCTGATCTTTCTTTAAAATTTTGGTATTGTTGTTTAGTTTTAAAAAAAGTATTAAAAAAATCTTGATCATCAAATGGTATTTCCTGGGGTATTTTAATATTTGCAAAGGCGTCAAAATCTTCTTTTTTTAAATTTAATAAATTTTCATAAATTCCAGTTATATCAGGAATTAAATTTCTTCTTATTGCCATCTTAATAGAATTTTCTGTTTCTCTTAAATCCCCATTATCAATAGCGCGATTTCCTTTTTTTTTCTTTAAAATAGATTCTAATCTATTATGTATATTGAGTATTAAACCTTGTTTAGGTCCTGGTGCTATATTATTTCCTATACGTAAAATATCTTTTAAAAATTGAGCTTCTATTCTTGGGTCAGCAATATTTTCATTAATATATTTTGTTATATCTACAGGCTCTTGCATTGTAAAAATATTTTGAAAACTACAGATAAAAAATAAACAGAATATAATTTTTTTAATAAAAAATAGCTTATTTTGTTTTATAAAATTATTCATGTAAAAATTCCAATTTATAAAATTTTATTTTATTAAAATTGCTCTTGCAGGTGCAGCTTCTAATCCAACAGTAAATATTGGCAAACAATAAAAGAAATATTCTTTTTCTGTTGCATTTTTTAATCTCAACCCTTCAATAATCACAATCTCTTTTTCAAATAAGATTTTGTGAGTTTCATGTTCTGGTTGATTTCTTTCAATCCCAAGATAATCAATGCCAACAGTTTTTATTTCTTTTTGCGCCAAAAACTCTGCACCAGATTTTTCTAAATAAACAAAATCGGGTACAAAATTTTGAGTTTCTGATATTAGACTATTTTTTGTTTTTAGTAAAATTATATCGTTTTTTACTATATAAAATTGATTTAAGTCTAATTCTGTGATTTTTTCTTGAACATAAGTTAAATCTAAAATTTTAGCTTTGCCTATAAATTTTTCTAAATTTATTTGGTCTATTGTTTTACCGTGTTTTAAAAAATGGGCAGGGGCATCAACATGTGTACCCACATGAGAATTCAAAGTTATAACAGAATCTCGAACATTATCTTTATCGCCTTGATCAAAATTTTTTAAAAATTCGAATTTTACAGTATTTTTATTTTTATACTCTGTACAATTTTTTGATATTGGCCAACTTATATCTATTATTTTCATAATTTTTAAATTAATTTTTTTTGACTTCGTGTCCGCCAAAAGCATGGCGTAGCATAGCAACAACTTTTGTTGCATAATTGCCACCAGATTCTCGAGACCATTCTCGAATTTGCAAAGATTTTTCTAGCAAATCCATCGGTATATTTTGCTCTCTGCATTCTTGTAATGTCCATTGACCAGTTTTATTTTCTCCAATGTTACCAGAAATATCTTTTAATTCTTGATCTTTTGCAAAAATATCATGAGCAAGATCTAATATCCACGATCTTATTACACTTCCATTTTGCCAGGTAGAAGTAATTTTTTCTAAGTCTAAATTTTTAAAAGTATTATTATTTTTTAATAAGTTAAAGCCTTCTGCGTAACTTTGCAATATTGAATATTCTATGCCGTTATGTACCATTTTGACATAATGGCCTGCACCAGAAGAGCCCATGTAATTGTAACCATCTTTGTGTGCAATAGCTTTAAAAATTGGTTCTAATTTTGCAAAAATATTTTTGTTACCCCCAATCATTAAAGAGAACCCAATTTTTTGACCCAAAAGACCACCGGATGTGCCGCAGTCTATATAATCTATATTTTTTGTTTTTAGAAAATTAAATCTGTTTATAGTGTCTTTGTAATAACTGTTGCCTCCATCTATTATAATAGAATTTTTATGCAAATTATTTTCTAATAATTCTTGTAGAATTTTGTCTATAACCTGTCCAGCTGGAACCATTAGCCATATTGCATCTAGAGTTTCTTGAGCAAGCTCTTTTAAATTGCTAACAAGACTTAAATTTTTAAAAATTTGTAAATTTTCCGGAACTTCTTGTACTGCCTTGTCATAAACAAATATTTTGTGGTTATCTTTTAATAATCGATATGCTATTGCTTGCCCCATTTTCCCTAAGCCTATTAAACCTATTTGCATACTTTTTATCCCATACATTAAAATTACTCAATCAGTTCGCCCTGAGCTTGCCTGCTCGGCGTATCTTTGGGTCGAACCATAGAATTTTTTATTATAAATTAATTGTAGGTCCCGTGCTGCCCTTTTTGTATTTATACAATTTTAATTTTGATTTATCTATCTGTTCTACAATTTTCCAAGATAATTCAATTTCATCTGAACGAACAAATGCGAATTGATCACCATTTATTACGTCATACAAAAGATTTTCATAAGCAGCTGGACTGTTTGGGCCAAAAAGACATGAATGACAAAAATTCATAATTACAGGAGTTGTTAAATAAGTTCTTCCTGGAACTTTTGCATTTAATTCAAGATAAAATCCTTCATCCGGTTCTATTTTTATTATTAATTTATTTGAATCCGTAGGGCAATGTTCTGGTAAAAGGCATTTAATTGGTTTAAATTTTATTGTTATTGATGATTCTTTTTTGTCCAAATATTTTCCTGTTTTAATATAGAAAGGCACATTTTTCCAGCGTTTATTATTGATATATAATTTTATTGCAGCAAAAGTTTCTGTTTTGGATTCATGATCAACATTTTTTTCTTCTGTATAACCTTCGTACTGACCTAATAAAGTTTTTTCTATTTTAACTTTTTTGAAAATTTTAGATTTTGCATCTCTGACATCTTCAGTTGTTAATGTTTTTGGTTGCTCCATTGTAACTAGAGCTAGAATTTGCAATGCATGATTTTGAATAATATCTTTTATGGCGCCATATTCATTATAAAATTTTCCACGTCCCTCTATTCCTATTTTTTCACTCAGTGTAATTTGTACAGATTCTATATATTTATTGTTCCATAATGGTTCAAATATAGTATTTGTAAAACGTGCTATGGCAATATTGCCTACTAATTCTTTTCCTAAATAATGATCTATTCTGTAAATTTGCTTTTCATAAAATAATCTTGATATGCACTTATTTATTTCTTTGGCACTTTTTAAATCATTTCCAAAAGGTTTTTCATAAACAATTCTTGACCACGGATGTTTGCATCTTGAGCATTGAAAAGCTGATTCATGTTTTTCTACAATTTTATATTTGGCTAAATTTTCTGTTAATGTTTTAAAATGTTCAGGTAGTGTGGCGAAATAAAATATTTTGTTACAACATAAAGAATGTTTTAATTCAATCTGTTCAATAAGATTTTTAAAATTTTGGTAATCAGAGCTATTATAAAAATCTAATCTATAATAATAAGAATTGTTTTTTAATTTATTTATTATCTCTAAATTAAGTTCAGATTCAGAAATAAATTCTTTTGAATTTTCTATAATTGTATTTATATCTGTTTGAGAGCTTGCAACACCTATTATTGCAAATTTTTCTATTTTTTTATTTTTTATTAATTTATATATGGCTGGAATAAGTTTTCTTTTGGTAAGATCTCCAGTTGCTCCCAATATTATAAAAATGCATTCATTCAAAACTTTTCTCCAAATTTATTGATTTTTGAGTAACTTAATAACCTGTTCTTTGTTTTCAAAAACAAAGCCATTCTTTTTTAAATTATTAAATTCATTGCTGTTTTCTAGTAGCTTTTCTATTAAATTGCTGACACCACTAATAAAAATTTTTTTATTTTGAGAATTAATTATATTAATAATGTCACTAAATGCATCAACTCCATCCATATCTATAAAATAAAGATCTTTTAGGTTAAGCAAAATATTATTATATTTTATAGGAAATGTTTCCAGTCGAGTTATATGGGATTGAGCATTTATGTATGCTAGTTTGCCTTTAATTGAATATACTAATAAGTCTGAATCTTTTAATCCTGTTTCTATACTTTCTTTAGCTTTTATGTAATCAGCCTTTTCTTTTTCTCCAAAACTTAATTCAAATTGACCTTGTGATAATTTTAACATGAATAAGAACATAGAAATGGCAACACCAGATAAAATGCCGATTATAGGATCTTCATAAATAGTCATTGCTGCTACAAACATTGCTAATGCAAAATTTTTTTTATCTATTTTATACATTTTAGAAAGATGCTTTTTTTCTACCATTCTTATAGCAACAAATGCTAACATAGCTGCCACTGCAGGAATGGGTAAAAATTTAAAATATTTTAAAAATAAAAATGATATTATTAATATAAAAAAGCTTGATAAGGTAGCAGATATCTTACTTGTGCCACCAGCTCTAATATTTAAATCAGTTCTTGCTAAAGCGGCGGTTGCAGGTATGCCTCCACAAATACCTGAAACAATGTTAGCAAGACTCAGCCCTAAAATTTCTTTTTGTTTGTCATGTTTTGTTTTTGTTAAACCATCTGCTATTCTTGCAGAAATCATTGTTTCTATAATTGCTATTAAAGCAATTGTAAAGGCTGGAATTAAAAAGTTTGGATTAAAAGAAAAATTTACTCTTAAAAATAATGATGGCTGAATTGTTGAATATTTAGTTTCTAAAGTTTGTAATGTTAATGGTAAAATTTTTGAAGTTGATAAATATCCTAGAAAAATAGCAATAGGTGAGGCTATGATCATAGCAGGAATATTTTTTACTTTTTTTGTTATAAAAAATAGAAAAAATAAAAAAATAAAAAAAAGTGATGCTGCTTGCGCTGAAAAATTTGAGAAATTTTTTATTGATTCAATTGTGTTTGCTAATAAATTTTCGTGAATAACTGGAACTGATATTCCAAGGGCCGGATTTATTTGGTTTAATATTATAATTATAGCAATTCCTAAAATGAATCCATGAATAGTGCTTGCAGGAAATAATACAAGATATTTTTCTAAATTTATAAAATAGGTAATAAAAATTATGATACCTGCTAAGATTGCCAACATTGAAAGAGAATCTGGACCATAAATTATTGCATATCCTGCCAAAATTCCAGTTAGAGCTCCGGTAGGACCAATGATATTGTAGTTACTTCCTCCAAAAATTGATGCTACAAAACCACTCCAAATTGCAGTGATTATACCAACAACAGGAGTTGTATTTGATGCAACAGCTAAAGATATAGCAAGAGGAATAGAAACCAATCCGACAGAAAAACCAGATTTCCAATTTTTTTTAATAAGAGCAATAGAATTTTTAATCATAAAATTACCCAAATATTTCAAATAGTTTTTTAAAGGCTCCCCACCATTTGTACTTATTATACATGTTTAATATATTTATTTTCTTATTGAAATGCAATTACTTTTTATTTTTTTTGAAATATTTGATAATTATAGGAATTAGTGAAGAAATAATTATTAAAGATAAAATTATAAGTATTTGTTTAGAAAAGATGTCGCTCGGTTTTGAAATTGTTTCAATTTTTTTTCCCGTCATTGTAAAGATTATAGAAATTGGAATTATTCCCAAAGAAGTTGTCCATACAAAAGTTGAAAGTCTTACTTTTGTAAAACTTGCAAGAATATTTACTATAAAAAATGGAATTATTGGAATTAATCTAATAAAAAAAAGATAATAAGAAGCATTATTTTTTAAATTGTTATTAAAATTTGTTAGCTTATCTTGATATTTTTCTTGTAACGATTTTCCAAATAAATATCTATACGTTAAAAAAGAACATGCTGCGCCCAAAGTTGAACCTATATTTGAAAATATTGTACCAAACAAAGTTCCGAATATAAATCCGCCGCCGATGGTAAGTAAAGCAGAAAATGGTAGCAAAAATACGTTTGAAATTATGTAACCTAAAATATAAATTAAAATAGAGACGCAGTAGTTAGAATTAACTAAAAATTTAAAATCGTTTTTGTATTTAACAAAATTTTCGAAATTTAAATAATTTGTTATTGTTGAAAATCTAAGTGCTAATATAATTGCTAGAAACAAAATAATTATTAAAAGTTTTATTTTTGATATTTTCATAAGCATTATTTTAGCTTTTTTTAAAATAAAAGCTATTTTGCCTGTAAATCAGTTGTTAAAAACTCTTTTAAAAACGTATTTCGTTTAATATTCTTATTATTTTTAATACCCAAAAAAATTGCTTTTGGTTGCCCAATTAAAATACAAAGTTTTTTTGCTCTTGTGATTGCAGTATAAATAAGATTTCTTTGGAGCAAAATAAAATGCTGCATAAATATTGGAATTATTACAGCTTGAAATTCTGAGCCTTGACTTTTATGAATGGAAATAGAATAAGACAAAACTATTTCATCTAATTCAGTAAAATCATATTCTAAGTCTCTATTTCCAAAGTTTATAATTAGTTTTTGATCTTCTAAATTTATATCTAAAATTGTGCCAATATCACCATTAAAAACAAATTTATCGTAATTATTACGAATTTGCATAACACGATCGTTTTTTTTATAGATTTGGCCAAATCTTGTTATTTGGTTGTCTGTTTGTGATGGGTTTAAAAGCATTTGTAATTCTTGATTAATTCTGTTTGTTCCAACAATGCCTTTATTCATGGGTGTTAGTACTATTGAATCATTGTGTGAAATGCCTAAAATTGGTAATTTGTTTTTGTATATTTTATGTAAGATTGGAAAGATTTCTTCAGGATTTTCTGCTTTTATATAAACAAAATCTTTTTTTGTTGTTTGATTTTGTAAATTTGTAACAGGAAACTCACCGTTATTAACTTTGTGTGCGTTTACAATAATTAGACTATCTTGTGCTTGTCTAAAAATCTCTGTTAATTTTACGGTAGCAATTTTATTTGAACTTATAAGATCATTTAGTACATTTCCAGCTCCCACTGATGGTAGTTGGTCTACATCGCCTAATAAAATTAAATGTGCTTTACTGGGTAATGCCTTTAATAAAGAGTGCATCAAAAAGACATCTACCATTGAGCTTTCGTCAATAATCAAAAAATCTAAATTTAAAGCATTTTGTTCATTTTTTTTAAAAGACATTATTTCTGGTGTAAATTCTAATAATCTATGAATTGTTTCTGTATCATAACCAGTACTTTCGAACATTCGTTTTGCAGCTCTTCCTGTTGGTGCAGCCAGTTTGAATCTAATATGATTATCTTTGAGACATTCTAGTAATTTTTTAATTAAAGTTGTTTTTCCAGTTCCTGGTCCACCAGTTATAATAGTAATTCTATTTTGCAAACATGTTAAAATACCTCTTTGTTGGTCTTCGTTTAATTCTATGCCATTTGCATCAGGTTTTCTTATTTGATTGTATATGATGCCAAAATCAAAATTGTGTTCAACTTTTCTTTCTAGAATTTTTAAAATTTTACTAGAAATGCTTTTTTCTGAAAAATAAAATTGTGGCAAAGATAAAAAATTCTTATTTTCATAAGAAATTAATTTTATTTTTTCTTCTTGATAAAGTTGGTTTAGTGCATTTTTAAGTAAATCTGAATTTATTTTACCCTCTTCTTCTAATTCTAATATTTCTAATGTTTCTTTTTTTAAATCATCTAATAGAATGTATAAATGTCCATTGTTTGTGGCTTGTGAAATACAGTATAAGATTCCTGATTTTATTCTTTGCAAAGAATTTTGTGCGATTCCTAATTTTAGGGCCAATGAATCTGCCGTTCTAAAACCAACCCCCCATATGTCTTCTACAAGTTTATAAGGGTTTTCTTGTATTTTTTGTAAAGAATTTTGCCCGTAAGTTTTGTAAATTTTTACTGCAAAAGATGTTGAAATATCTTTTGACTTTAAAAAAAGCATAATATCGGATATTTCTTTTTGATCTTGCCAAGCTTTAGTTATAGCTTCAACTTTTTTAGTTCCAACACCATTTATTTGTAAAAGTTTATCTGGTGTTTTATCTATTATTTCTAATGTTTTTTCTTGAAAAGCATTAACTAATTTTTCAGCAAATTTGGGACCAATTCCTTTTATTAGACCAGATGCTAAATATTTTTTTATGCCATCAACTGAAGAAGGCAATTGAGTTTTAAATTCTAAAGCTTCAAATTGCCTTCCAAATTTTGGGTGAAATATCCATTTTCCTTTGAATGTTGCTTGTTCCCCTTCATGAATTTGTGGTAATACCCCTTGCACGGTAATAGTTGTTTTAGTATTTATTTTTAAAAGGAAAATACTAAAACCATTTTCTTTGCTTTTAAATATTTCTTTTTCAAGTGTGCCGTGAATTTCTACAAGCTCATTCATAAAATCAAAAAACCGATTTTTAAAGATAAAGTTATTATTTTTTAGGAGATATATTTTTTAAAATTTCTCCAGTTAAAACTTCGAGTTCAAAACATAATTGTATTATTAATTCTTCATTAGTTAATTTTTCATAAAAAAAAGTATCTGGATTTTTTGAATCTAAAAATTGAAATAATAAAGGTTTTTCTTGTGTCTTTTCAGCCAAATCTTTTACACTGTTATTACTAAATAATATAGTTTCAGCTTGTTTTTTTACTACAGATTGAAATTCATATAATGGTTTTAAGAATTGACTTACAGGAAGTAATAAAGTTAATTTACTTTTTTCTATAAGTTCTTCTTTGGAGAAAGTTGTTATTTTTTCTGTATCTTTAATTTTTTCAATAATTTTATTAACATTTTCAGAAACTACTTTTAAAAGTTGAGTTTCTTTTTCTTTATCTTTGTTATTTTTTATTTTTGTCAATAATATATCTAAATTTTTAGCTATAGTTTGAATACTTTTAGCAAGACTAATCCATTCTTTTTTTATACTCAGGAGATCTGAGAGTTCTTTTGCAGCTTTATCACAATTAGTGTTTGTTATATTTGTAGGAGCCATATTTGTGTTTATA
>JBAZLD010000007.1:0-59315 GCA_041650475.1 Candidatus Babeliales bacterium
CAAAAAAGTCCCTGTATGAACATCGTATGCAATAGCCTCACCTTCTACTACTAAATTATCTACCTTGAATTTTGAAACTTCCTTTTTAAGATCAGGAAACATTTGTGACATATCTTGTAAATTTCTTGAAAAAAATCTAATAATATTTTTGCTTCCTGTTTTATCAACATGTACCTGAATTCTAAAGCCATCAAGTTTTGGTTGTACAATACATTTGCCTAATTTTTTTACAATATTTTTTGCACTATCAAGTCTTTCTGCAGCAGCAGGTCTAATAGGAATCCCCGGCACAATACTAATTTTTCTTATTGCTTGAATTCCATCACTTTTCAATATTTTTATAATCAAACCAATATCAACACAAATATTATAAGCTTCTTCTAAATCTGCCCTTAATGATTTATCTCCAGTTTGCGACCAAGAGAATGCATCAAGCAATGTCATATCAGAAAAACCTAATCTTAATTTACCCAAAATTATTCGAACAAAATATTTTGCAGATACAGGGTCCAAATTTTTTAACAAATTTAAAAGATATTTTTCTTTTTCTTCTTGAGAACCTGTTCCAGAGATTTCTAAAAATTCCTGCAAGCTTTTAGCTACTTGAAGTAAAGTCAAACTTTCTTCTTTTTCTTTTTCCCAAGTGTATTCTTCTAAAATTAAACCAAAATCTCCAATTTTTTTTTCTTTTGCAATTATAGTTGCTTCACTTTTATCTAAAAATTTAGCAAGCACTTTTATCATGCTTTTAGATGCAAAATTAAATTGTGTACCAATATAAGGAGGATTCAGTTCACCTAAAGATATATATGATATTATTGCAGCCTCGCTTGGTGTAGATTCTTTAAAAAGGTCGGCAAGAAGTTCAGTCATTTTTAATCTAGAAGATTCTTTTTCTATCTCGTTGAATTTTAAGGCTACATCTATAAATTTCATAATTAATTACCTATTTAAAATTTAATTATTTATTCAACAAATTAATTTTATTCAAATTAAACTTATTCAGTAATATAGCAAAATAAAAAAGAGAGTTTCAATTTGGTATTCGAAACTCTCTTTTTTTATTAAAAAATTTTAGAAAATAAATTATGACATTAATTTATATATAACTCCATTAGCAATAACAGATCCAAAAACAATTACTGTTGAATTTTTAATAAAATTCCAAATAGATTTTTGGCGTTCATTAAATAAATCTTTAACTGTTTCAAAAAATTCTGCTGAAACAAAGATCACAGTTGCAGCTTTAATTCCCATTAGTGCATGTCTTAGATATTCAGGATGTCTAACAATGTTATAATAAGCAGCTATGTTACCTCCAGAATATACAAGACAAATGATCCCTACAGCTCTTTTTAAAAAAAGTAATTTTTTAAAAAAATTTTTACTTTTTTCCCATGTTTTTTGCCAAAAAGACGTTGATTTATTTTTTATTTCAACTTTAAGAACCCCATCATTAGGCATTGTTCTATTTATTGTTTGTAATAAAGAATTAAATTGTTCGGACGTCATAGTAATAAATTGCATATTTTTAGCTGCATCAGTTTCAGCTGAGATTCTAGATGTATCTCTTGAACTTCTCCCTTCTCCATCAGTACTCCTTCTTTCTGTATTTTCTTCTAATCCCGCTCCATCACTGTCATTTCCACTTACTTCAGTTTGTAATCCATTTTCTTCACGAGAGCCACCTGGAACTGAAAATAATCCAGAATAACTTAGACCAAAACTAAAAATGATAGCTAACAAAACTTTATTTATAGTTGACATTGAAACCTCCATATAAAAAATTATTAATATATAAAATATTAGAGATATTTAAATAAATATTTCTAATATAATTTAATTATTTCATAAAAAAATATGTTTGTAAAACGCTAAAAATTAGCAAAAAACGTTATTTTTTAAAACTTTACGCCCCATTTTTTTAATAATCTGATCATTTTTTCATTATTTTTACGCAAAGCGTTAGATTTTGGACTATTTGCAAAAACATTATAAATATCTATTTTTGCTCCCTTTTTTAATAATTTTTCCGTTAAATCTACAGCATTTTTTACTATTGCCCATAATAACGCAGTATCTTCAACTTCATTTTTAATGTTGATACAAGCAGCATCACAAAAATCAAGTAAAAAATTAGCTAAAGATATTTTATTTTTTGAAATAGCCCGTATTAACGGTGTATACCCAGCTAAATCCTGTATCGCTGTATTAGCGCCATTTTGAACCAAAAAAGAGGCTATATTAAATTTTCCCTTAGCTGCCGCCCAATGCAATGCTGTTTCTCCCTCATTATCCACCGTATTAATATCAACACCATGAAGCAAAAGCATCTTTAATAAATTCAAATTCCCTTCTTTTGCTGAACGGATAAAAATTTCATTTAATTCAACTAATGTCGATTTCGGCATAACTATATCATCTCTATCATGCAATATACGTTCGTTTATTAACTGACAAAAAAAGCATTTAGAATTTGTTTTATCACAACAAAATTTCTTTCTTTGAGTTCTAACTTCTGGATGGAATTTCAAAAGATTATATGCAGAATTTAAAATTTGATAAAAATCTACTAATCCTTTCTCTGGATTAACTTGCCTATCTAAAGAAATTATATGTTTTATAACTTTATCTGATAAATTTCTATGCCAATCTTCATTACCAAGCAGTAAAACTTGAGCTAATGCGCATAGCTTATCCAATAATTCTCTTTCACTAAAGCTTTGTTGATACGCATTTATTATTTCAGCATCCCAAATATCTATCGGTAAATCTTTTAAACATTCATAACCTATAGTTCCGCCTTTTTTTAGGTGAAGACTATTTAAAAGGCTACTAATTGTTCTTGCCCAAAATCCTCTTCCACCTGAAGAATCATCCGCTGACAAATTAGCAAAATTAAGATTAGAGAATATAAACACAAAGAATAAAATGCTTAATATTTTTTTTCTAAAATTTCTCATGATAAACAAACCCTTAATTAAAAAAATCTATGAATTTTGTAAAAAATATAATAAAAAAAGGCTTGTGTAAAATAAAAAATAAAAATTCCCTGAAATTTATTACACTTTCAGGGAATTTTTATTCTAAAATTTTAGAAATTATCAGAAACCTAATTTATGCTTTATCCATTCAAAAGATTGCGATAAAATTTTATTTATTGTTCCCATAGTAGAATTTTCATAAATTTTGTCTTTTTCTAGATCTGACCTTTTTAATAAATAATCAATTAATAAATCACCTAAATTTTTAAATGGAGCAATAAAAGCTTGCCATGCACCCGTATCTGGATTTTTAAAATAAATAACATTTGCAACGCCAGCAACTGTCAATAAAGCAAATGTCGTACCTGCAACATTTCCTACCCATTTAATTGCTGATTTCGCAGGAATTTTAGCAATATTAAGTGCGCACTTACCCAACCCTACTGGAATTTGTTTTACAAAACCTTTAAAGCCTCTGTTACCATGTTCTTTTAAATCTAAATATTCATCTATTAAAGATTTAAGTTTTGTAAATTGATCTTTTTTAACAGGTAATTTATCTAAGTTATCATGCAAAACTCTTAATCTTAATACACTACTATTTAATTCTTTTAAAAGATTTAAAACTTCTTTTTCAAAACCTGTCCAATAGCCTTTGAACAATTTATCTACACTTTTATACATATCCAAAAATTCTTGAATCCTCGATGCATTATCACCTAAATCAACAAGTTGACTAGCAATCACCGCTTGATCAATATGCTGATTAATATCTTGTAACAAATCTCTTATTAATTTTTTACTAATATCCAAATCACTACTATTATTAACTTGTGTAATTTTTTGTTGTATCTCAGTAAACACAGTCGGTTGTTGCCCGGTAGAGTTTTGTGTATTTTTTTGTAAATTTTGTAAATCTGGTCCTATTTTACGTTTGAACCAAGAAAATTTTTCTTTCATTCTAGAAAACAACGATTTACTTATTTCTTTAAATAAATTTGTTAAAAACTCTGATCCAATATTTTTAAAATTAGACTTTAAATTATTTTTTGATCGTTCAAAAATATCCTTTAAGTTAATGGCATGTTTTTGAACAAAACTAATAAAAAATTTATAAGTACTTTCTTTCAAAATTTCCGCATTTTCTGTAATTTTAGTTACACTGGATTTCAGATTTTTAAAACACTTTATTTGATGCATATAAAAATAAAAGTTGTTATAAAAAAGTTCTTTTAGATTGTCTTCTTTTGAATTTAAAAATTGAGAAATTTTCTCTTTCTCTTTATCTGAATCTGAATTTAAATATTCCGCATTTTTTAAAAAATCTAAAACTTTAGAACTAAAACTTATAGATTGTTCTTTTAAAGCTTTTTCTTGATATTCATTAAACCATGAATTTGCTGCAAAAAGATTTGTACAAAAATTTATTAAAATAATAAAAATAATTGCTATAAAAAATTTATTAAAAACTTTCATCGAAAACCTCCATTTAACTATTTATCCATTTAAATATATTTTATTATATTTTTATTAGTTTAATGTTACTAAAAATATTTACATGAGTAAAAAGCCTCTAAATTGATTACAAATAGAAATCTTTTAATAAAAAAAGCGCAGTAAAAATTACTGCGCTTTTAACTTGGTAGCGGCGCAGGGACTTGAACCCCGGACCTATGGATTATGATTCCATCGCTCTAACCAGCTGAGCTACGCCGCCAAAATTGTATTAAAATTTAAGTTCTTTTATTTTAGTATTATCCAAAATAAAATCAAAAATAGATCTTAAGAAAAATACTCCAAATGCTACTGCCGCTATAATACCAATCATTAAAACAATGGCAAAGCCTCTAATTACAGGTCCACCAAACTTAAATAAAATAAAACCGGTTAAAAAAGTTGTAATATTAGAATCTAAAATTACAACCATTGCACCTTTAAATCCGTCATTTACAGCTTTTCTAAATGTAGCCCCTAAAGCTAACTCTTCTTTAATTCTTTCATAAATTAATATTGCTCCATCTATTGCCATACCAATAGTTAAAACCATGGAAGCAATACCTGCTAAATTTAAAGAAGATTCAAAATAAGATAAAAAGAGCAAAATCAAAAACATATTATAAATCAAAACAAAAAAGGCAAGAAGCCCTGTTATTTTATAATAAAAAACGCTAAAAATAAACAATAATAAAAGTGCAATTACACAAGATAGTATCCCTTTATTAATAGCATCTTGACCAAGGGAGGCTCCAACTCTGGTTTCTTGTTCTAAGGTGATTGGTGCAGATAAAGCGCCTGATCTTAAAACCAATGCTAAATCTTTAGCCTCTTCAGGTGATGCTATTCCCGTAATAGAACCAGTTGAACCAATTGCAGATTGAATATTAGGAGCAGAATAAACGACATCATCAATTATAATGGCAAGTCTTCTACCAATATTATTGCCTGTTAATTCTTTAAAATCTCTTGCTCCAGAGCTATCCAACTGAAAATTAACTTGCACTCTATTAAATTCACCAAATCCAACTTTTGCATCTACAATATGATCTCCACCCATATCAGGATATGCTGAAACAAGGTACCATTCTCCTGCATCTTCATCTATATTTTTTGTTTTTCTTCCTGAAACTATTTTTTTATCACTTGGAAGATCATAATCAAAATCTGCTAACAAGCTTTCCTTTGATGAGGCGGTTTTTTCTACTAAATTAAAATCTAAGTGAGCTGTTTTTGTAATAACGTCTTTAACTCGCTCAGGATCTGCTACCCCTGGCATTTGAACAACAATTTGTTTATCACCATGTTGCTGAACAGAGATACCTTCAACGCCAAAACCACTAAGTCTGTTACTTAAAATACTTACAGCTTGATCAACAGAATTTATCTTAATTCTTTGTTCTTCTGAAGGACTTAAAGTTACTGTTACAAAATTATCTTTTAAAGCAAACTTTAAATTTTGAACTTCTTTGCGAATTACATTATAACAAGCCTTTGCTGATTCTTCATCATTAAAATGCAAATTTAAAACTTTATTTTTTATATCCTTTTTTGTAGGTAAAACAGCTAAAGAGCTTTTTTTGAATACCTGATCTAAAGATTTACTTTCTGCCAACAATTTATTTTCAATTGCTTTATCAATATCAACTCCTAGAACAAGATAAGTTCCACCCTGAAGATCTATTCCCAACTTAAGTCTAGGCATTCTAATTGATTCCCATACTTTTTGAAAAAAGGAAAGTTTTACACCCTTTTCTTGCTCTATTTTTGCAACTCTTTTTAAATCAATAGAAAAGAGAAAATAAAGCCCAATAATCAAAAAAGCTATAAAAAACATAAATTTTGAAAGAAAAATTTTTGCAATCTTATTGTTCATAAAACTCTCCTGTAAAAAGTTAATAAATTTATCATAACTATCAGTCCAAAAAATGGTGCCGAGGAGGAGACTCGAACCCCTATGGGATTTCTCCCGCTGCCCCCTTAAAGCAGTGCGTCTACCAATTTCGCCACCTCGGCATTAAGATTTCACAACAAAACACTTTAACAATGAAGACATGCAAAATTTATCAAATTCTACAAATCTTGGCAAACTTTTTAGATACAAAATTTACATAAAAAAATTTATTAGCACAGCTTATTTTGTTTGGGTTTTACTGTCAGGTACCATCATCGCAGCAGGCTGAACAGATTGTATTTTATTTTCAGTATTTTCTTTTTTTGTTTTTTCTGTTTCAATTTTCTCTTTGCTTTGCGTAGATTCTATCATACCTATCTTATTTTTAACTGCATGAACAAAATTGCCCGTAGCCCCTATAAACCATTTACCCATTTTTTTAATAAATAATGTTGCAGATGCGACAGCTCCAACACTGAAATTATAAAGAGAGCTACTTCCTTCTTCTTTAACTTGTTTTACTTTTTCAACTTTTGTATCTTTTGCTTTTGGTTGTATTATTTCTGCTGGCATAACTGGAACAGGTAGTCCCAATTCTTTACCTTTTTCTTCTACTTTTTTTAAATTTTGTTCTGTTTCTTGCATTGTTTTTTGAATATTACTAATAGCAGATTCCATTTTTGAATTTAAATTTGAATTTATTTCTGTCTTTATTTTTTCGATTTTACTTAATTTATCTTTTATATCTTTAATATTTTGATCTGCTGCAGATTGATTATCAGAAATCAAAATTTGCATATTTAATTTTTTAGCACCTAAAAAATTGTCCATTGCTTCATTCATATTATCGTCAAATTTTTTCAAATAATCTAAAAATTCTGTTTTTGATTTATCTATTGATCCAGCTTTTTCTTTAATATTGTTCAATTCTTTTTTATAACTTTCAAAACCTTTCTCTTTCTCTTTTTCTTCCACTTTTTGCAACTGCTTACCAACAAAAATATTGGCTTGTAGCAAAAGAGTATCTAATTTTCCGTCAATTTCCCTAAATTTATTATAAAAACCATCTCTCTTATTGTTTATCTGATCAAAATCTTTACTTACATTATCCAAACTTTTTTTTGCATCTTCTCTTTCTTTTTTTGTTTGTTCAGATAAAACAAATCCAGTTGATTCTTTTTCAGCATTCTTTATCCCTGTAGTTTGCCAATCTAATGGTTTTTGCACAGCTGGCCCGACCGCCATAGCTTTAGCGGCGGCTGTAGCAGGTGTAGATGTTGGGGTTGGTTGTGCAACAACAGGAGCAGGTGCTGCTGGTTGTGTTTGAGGCTGGCTTGGTGATGTAGGCATACCACCGGCTGGTGCTGGAGGCAAAGGCATACTCAACAAACTTATAAAACCTAAAATAATTTGAAAACAAATAAATAATATAAAATTCTTCTTCATACACTCAACCATTCATAAATTTTATTATAAGTTATAAAAAATATTTAAACATAATATTAATATGCTATTAAAAACACAAATTATTTTATATAGCCAAATAATTTTTTAAAAAATAAAATAATTTTTGCAATAATATCAATAAAAAAATTATAAATTTTTTCAGGCCAACCAACAGGAATTTTTTTCTCTTCTTTTGTTTTTTCCTGTTCTTTTATTTTTTGTTCTGATGCCTCTTTTTCTTTTTTGCTCTTTTCTAGCTCTTCTAATTTAATTTTTTCTACTCTTTCTACCCTGTTCCTAATAATCAAACCTTTTTCTTCCAAAGAAGTAATAGAAGATTTAATTTCGGCTATTTTATTTCTAGTAGTTTGTAGCACAGATTCAAAATTACTTAATAACGGTCCCTTTATATAATCTTGAATTGCTTTAATTGTAGGTAAAATTGTTCCCTTTAAATCAAAAAATATAGTTCGAGCTTTTTTGTCATCAATAACAAACCATATATCTTCACTTTTTTTACTAGCAATTTCCGCTTGTTCTATAATTTTTTTTATTTGTTCGTCTAATTTTTTAAGACGTTCATTTATAGATTTATCCAGTTCTTGAATAGATTTCATGTCAAGGGACAACTGGTCAATATCCCTCTCTTGAGCCTTTATCTCTTCTTCCATAATATCCAATTTAATCTCTTGATCGCTAGAAATTCCACCTTTATCTTCAGCCTTCAATCTTTCTTTTTCTTTTTTTCTTTTTTTATCAACAAATCTATGAAGACCTTCAAAAATTTCATCTACTTTTCCATGTAACAAGCCTTCTTCTTTATAAAACTGATCTAATTCACTAGAAATTTGTGAATATTTTTCTTCATAAATTTTTTTATTATTTTGTGCATCTTCAACTGATGTTTGTATTTTATCATTTAAAGCTAAAGCTTCTTTTAACCATGTTCTCTTTTTTACCCAATTACCTTGTTGTCCAATCTGGCTCACTGGAAGTTGCACATTATCTGCTCCAGCCGGTCTTTCTGTTCTTGAAACCTCTGGCATTTGGCATTTAACACTAAAAAAAAATCCACCTAAAAAAAACACCTCCCAAAAAAAAGGTTTTTTTATCATTTGCAAATCCTAAATCAAAAAATTATAAAGTTTTTGATAATTCCTCAAGCTCACCAAAAAGACTATTAATTAATTCTTCCGCCTCTGACGAGGTATGACTCCACAAAACACCTTGATCTACTCTGACCAAAATAGATCTGTCAGATTTTATGTCTATAATATCTATTCTAACAACATTCATTAATGGATGAACAAGCGAGGGAGCTCTTACAACCCCAGCTCTTCCAAAAACGCTATACGCAACATTGCCTTCACCCAAAAAACAAATCATAACTTTTTTTTGCCAAACCATATTGTGATAACCGGTATGCTCTTTATGAATTGTTATTAACAAACCTTCTTGACCCTTTGGATAAATACATTGTAATGGGGTCGTATTTGGAATACCTTTTTCAGAAAAGGTAGATAAAACAGCAATAGTTTTTTTTCTCTTTAAAAGCGCTAATAAATCATCTGGTAATTTAACACCTACATGTTTTGCCATAAAACCTCTTAATTTTTAAAAAATTTATAAATAAACAATACGTTTTTGTGACTTTTTTATGAAAAAATTTCAGATCAAATTTAAAATTATTTCGTTTTCAAGCATCATACCCTTTAAAGTTAAAAAAATTTTATCCCCCGCAAGCTCTATTAAAGCCTTGGATTTTAAAGTTTCTAATCTCTCTAAAAATTTATTTTTTTTATGTTCATCTAAAAAGTATAACATATCTTGCAAGTCCACCCCTTTATTTTGCCTCAACCCCAACATTAATTTTTCTAAAAAAATTTGCTCATCAGTCAAAATTTCTTGAACAACTTCAACAAAAGAACTCTCTTGGGAATTATTTTTTAAATATTTATCCAAATTATTTTCATTTTGTAATCTACACTTTCCATCAAATGAAGCTGCCCCCAATCCAAAACCTTTATAAAAACCTCTGTCCCAGTATATTTTGTTATGAACAGATTCAAACCCATTTTTGGAAAAATTTGAAATTTCATATTGCTCAAAATTCTTAAGTCTTAGATAATGAACCGTTTTTTCGTATAAATCAATAATTTTGTCATCTTTTAACGTTTTTATTTTTTTTTCTTTTATCCGAAAATATAATTTTGTATTATTATAAACTGTTAATAAATAAATAGATACATGCTTTATTGGCCAATTACAAATAGTTTTTAAAGTATTAAACCAAATTTTATCGTCAGCACCAGGAAGACCTAGTATTAAATCAACAGAAATATTGTCAAAATATTTTGGAGCAATTTCTATTATTTTATAAATCTTTTCAATATCTTGTTTACGATTTAAATTCGCTAATATATTTTGATCTAAAATTTGTATACCCAAACTCAGTCTGTTAACTAATAAATTTTTCCAAGTTTCCAGGTGATCTTGAGTAATATCTTCAGGATTTGCTTCTATTGTGAATTCTTTTAAATTTTTTAAACAAAAATTATTATTCAACACATTTATCAAATCATGAAATAAATTTAAAGGATAAAGACTGGGAGTACCTCCGCCTATAAAAATAGTTTTTATTTCTGGCTTAAAAAAATTTTTTGCAAAATGTTTTATTTGCCAACATAAAGCCTCATGATATTTTTTGACAAAATCATCATGTTTTTCTAATGAAACAAAATCACAATAATGACATTTATTTTTACAAAATGGCCAATGTACATAAATAGATTCAGGACAAATATCCCATTTTTCATAAGTAATTTTATTTAAAAAAATATTCATTGTTTTTTGGCCCAGCTCCCCAAAATTAATTTTTATTTTGTTCTACAGGAATCGTATTTTTTATAAGATCAAATGCAATTTTTAGATCTTTATCTGCTTGAATTTTTAAAATATCTTGACCAGCAAATTTTATTGTCAAAGCACCTTGTAATAAATTTTCAATCCCAGATAATAAATTTCCATCAAATTTTTTTTCTTTTAAAAATATTACCAATTCTTCATCTGTTTTATCTTGAATATGCCAATTAAATCTTTTTTCTAAATATTTTTTTAAAATACAAGTTAAATCAAAATAGAATTTTTTATAATCTTTTTTAGAAGTAAATTTTGCAAAATCAAATTTGTTCAGTTCTTGTAATGCCCATTCCCATGGCAAAAATTCTTTTTTTCTTTTTTTTAGGAAAAATTTAAAAATGAAATACAAAGCCAATACAACTAAAATAAAAATCAAAAAAAAACTAAAAAATTTAAAATAAGTTGTTTGCCAAAACGGTTTATAATAATATCCGTAATTTTCATAAAAAGTTGTAGCTTCTTCTTTCATATATTCTTAAACTTTTATTTTAAATTTGTCTTCTAATTCTTTGTTTAAAAAAATTAACCAATGGATTAATAAAAGGCTGACCAACTGTCAAGTCTAAAAGATCAATTTTATATTTTGCAAATATTTTTTTTTGTTCAATCAATCTGGCTTGTAAACTTATATTTAAGCGATTTTGTTTACCTCTTGTATCAATATTAAAAAGTTCTCCTGACTCCAAATCTTTAATTTGTAAAAAACCAACATCAGGTAAATTAATTTCACAATTATCTACAAATCTAATACCAATAAAATCATACTTGCAACTAGCTATTTTTAAAATTTTAGAATAATTATCAATATCATCAATCCAATCAGATAAAACAAATACTATTGCATTGTTTTTTTTTAAACCAACTAAAAAATTTAATGCTTGATTTATATTTGTATTTGTAGATTGGGGTTTTATAGAAAATATTGATTCAATAATATTGGCAATATGTAGCTTATTTCTACTTGGAGCTATCCATTTTTCTATTCTGTCAGAAAAAAATAATATTCCAACTCTATCTTTATTATTACTTGCAATAAAAGCTAAAGTTGCTGCAACTTTAGCTATCATATCTTTTCTTAATTCTTTTTTAGAAGAAAAAATAGAAGATCTGGAAACATCAATTAATAAAATCACAACTCTATCACGTTCTTCTACAAACTGTTTTATCATGATTTTATTAGCTTTGGCTGACGCGTTCCAATCAATAAATCTAACATCATCACCTAATTGATATTCTCTTATCTGCTCAAACTCCAATCCAGAACCTTTGAAAGCAGAAAGGTAATCTCCAATTAAATAACTTCGCATTAATCGTTTTGTAAATATTTTTATTTTTTCTACTTTTTCTTGTATTTCTTGAGCGCCTAAATTCTTCATTTTGCTATTCAAAACAAAAAAAATATTAAATTTTTTAATTACCAAAGATTATCAATTAAGTCTTGCAAAATTTTAGGTAATTTAATACTTCCATCTTCTTGTTGATAAGTCTCCATTAGCGCAACCATCAATCTAGGTAATGCTAATGAAGAAGCATTCAATGTATGAACCAAAGCTGGTTTAGAATCAATTGATTTTTTATATCTAATTTGAGCACGTCTAGCTTGAAAATCTGTGCAATTACTACAAGAAGATACCTCGTAAAATTGCCCTTGTCCTGGCAACCAAACTTCTATATCAAATGTTTTTGCAGATGCAAAAGAACAATCTTGTGCTGCTAATAAACTGACTCTATAATGCAATCCTAACATATTCAAAATCTCTTGCGAACAAGTTATCATTTTTTCTAATTCATCAAAAGATTTTTCTGGTTCACAAAAAACATAATTTTCTACTTTTTCAAATTGATGAATTCGAATTAACCCTCTATCTGTTGCCCCATAGCCGCCAGCTTCTCTTCTAAAACAACTTGTCCAAGCCGTATATTTTAATGGTAACTGATCAGCAGATAAAATTGCATTAGCATGCAAATTTGTTAAACTAACTTCTGCCGTAGGAATCAAGCATAAATCATCTTGAGTTTTATAAAAATCACCCTCAAATTTAGGCAAATTTCCGGAATTATATAAACCTTCTTCTTTTATTAAATACGGCGGAATAACTGGATTAAAACCATATTTTACATTGTTTTTTAACATTAATTGAGTTAATGCATATATAATTTTTGCTCCCATTGTTTTGTAAAAAACAAAATGAGAACCAGACATATTTGCTGCTGCCTGTAAATCAAACCATTCTACTTTTTCGTTAAGTTCAACATGATTTTTTGGTTTAAATGTAAATTCTGGTTTGCCTCCAATAATACGAACAGGTTTGTTTGATTCTTTATTTCCAGGTTGAACGCTTGGATCCAAAAGATTCGGACAAGATAAAAGTAATTTTTTAAATTCTTTTTGTATCTCTTGAGAACTTTCTTCTAAATTTTTAATTTTTTTTCCAATTTCAATCGATTCTTTTCTAATTTCTTCTGTTATTCCCTTAGAACCTTGAGACGCAAGATCATTTTTCTTTTTGCGTAAATTTTCAAGTTCTATTAAATCATTTCTAACTTGCTTATCAAGATCTATTAATTTATCAACATTAAAATCAGGATCTTTTTTTAAAATAAGCTCTTTTATTTTTTGAGTATCCTGTCTCAAAATATTTAGATCTATCATTTAAAACTCCAATAAAAACTTAAAATAAAAATTTATTATCACAAATTTAAATCTAGTTAAGTATATAATCAAAATAAAGATTTTAAACTACTCCAAATAAATTTTTACCCCATTCTAATTTAATGAAATTTAATTTTTGAATCACAGATACTTCCGGATTTCTTAAATCATTTATTAATCTTGCAAGTTTATTTTTATCATCAAGAGAAACTCCATCTTTTGTATCTTGCAATCTATCAATATAAAAACTCATCAAACCCTGATCTTTATAGCTCAAATCAACCTGATACAAATCAACAGACGGTGAATTATAATAATTTAATATTCTAAAAACTTCACCAACAGAATTACTTACTTTATCATATTTTTTTTGTATTTCAGAATTTATAATTTTTTTGATAATAATAATAGATGATACTAAAACAACAGTAGTTGGAACACCAACAAGAATCCAATTAGCAATATTACCAACATATTTATGAATAATTGCTTCGTAAGTTTTAGCAAGTCCGCCTACTTCGTCTGCAACAGAAAGCCCATCTGTTGTTATATTTTTTACATCTTTTAATACAGGTTGTAAAGAATCAACTAATCCACCTTTTGATCCCATGCCAGTCAATTTACTAGTTCCAATAATTTTTGGCCCTACAACAGGAATCCCTTTAAAATAATTAAAAGGATTCCAAGAAAGAATTTTTTCTGATTTTTTCTTATTTTCATTCATTTGCTCAACAGTATTATCCAAATCTTGGTTAAGTGTTTCTTTTTCAGTTCTTATTTTTGCACCAATTTTAGATATACTATTTATATGTTTTTTTACCTGATCAAATAATTGATCCTTCGTTTTGTTATGATTTTCTTCATTATCTCTCATTAATTCTGGTAAGAAATTATCAACGAACCATTCTTGTACTTTTTTAATATACGCGTTCCAACCTTCTTTAAATTTTCCGTATCTAACTTTAGTAGTTTGAGAAAAACTATCCCAATTAAGCAAAATGCACATTGCAGCAATAAAACTAATAGATCCTCCTATGGTTAAACCAAGCCAATGCCTATAAAAAAATCCAGGAATTTTATAATCGTATATTTGTGCAAAAAAATTCTCATCCATCAATTTGACATTCAAATTATTGGTACAAAGATTTGAACAAATAAAAGAAATTGGCATGTTATTAAATTCTGCCAAGCTTTCGTCATATTCAGGTTTATCAGGATCAATTTTTTTTGTAAAAAAACCATTAATACAAAATATACCTTCTATTGTACAGACTCTTAAATCATCATCTAATTTTAATTTTTCTAAATTTTCATTTGATTGCATGGCAATTTTTTCAAAATTTAGTAAAATTTCATCAATTTTTCCTAAATAACAAGCAACTCTATTCTTAAATATATCTAATTCTTCTATCATGTCCCTTAATTTAGTTTTACCAGCATCCCCCTCTAAAAGAGATTTAAAGTTCTCAATAAAAGAATCTTTATTCATTTCCCTTGTCCAAAAATCAAATAAAACAATAAGCTCTTCTAAAAAAGAAAATAAAGATTTTCTGAAAAGAACTAGGTGATTCATTGTGAATTCACACAAAATACCTTTTCTTATATTTTCAAAAATAGATTGCGCAATAACCCTATCGTCTTCCCTTTTTTTACTCAAACAAATATTTTCTAAATCATCCATTCTTTTAAAAAATATTATTAAATCAGAAGTTTGAATTTTTTTTGTTGCAAATTTATAAGCCGACATTTTATTCAAAGATAAAATTAAATCTTGATAAGAATTAAAATCTTGATAAAGTTCAGAACGTAATAACAAATTATTTGCTTTTTTAAAAAAAATATTAACATCAGGAAACAATGGTTTTGTATAACAAGAAATTTGTACAAAATTAAAATATAAAAAACAAAAAATTATGCTAATTAAACTCTTTTTGAAAAAAGATTTATACATAAAAAAAACCTCTTTTTTTATTTTACTAAAACAAAATAGAATTATAGTTTGCAAATTATTAAAAAAATGTAAAGAAAAGGAGAAATAATTCAATGAAATCTTGTATTTTTAGAGAATATGATATCAGAGGAATTTTTGGCAAAGAATTTGATATAAACGAGGTTTATAATCTTGCAAAATCTATTATTACTTATTTTAAAAAGCAAAATCCTGAAATTCATGAAATCATTGTAGCAAGGGATGGAAGATCTCATTCTGAACCCATGAGAGATCAGATTGTTAAAGCCATAACAGATTTAGGTATAAATGTAACAGATATAGGAATATGCCCAACCCCTGTTTTGTATTTTTCTTTATTTAATACACACATTACATCTGGCTTAGTAATTACTGCATCCCATAACCCAAAAGAATATAACGGCATAAAAATATGCCTTGATCAGAAAGCTGTTTGGGGAAAACAAATTCAAGAAATAAGAAAAATTTATGAAACCCAAAATTTTTATCAAAATCAAACAAATAAACAAGGCTCAATAAAAATTTACAATATAATCCCTACATATATAGACTATTTAGTAAATAAGTTTAAACACTTAAAAAATTTAAATTTAAAAGCAATAATAGATTGTGGAAATGGTACTGCTGGAACAGTATTCCCAGAATTAGTAAAAAAAATGCAATGGCAAAATGTAAAAATACTTTTTCAAGAAGTAGATGGTGATTTTCCAAACCATGAAGCAGATCCTACAGTTTATAAAAACATGCAATTATTAGATAAAGAACTTAAAAATAATCCTGATTTTCAAGTAGGTATAGGCTTAGATGGTGATTGCGATAGAATGAGTCCCATGACCAAATCAGGATATTTAGTTCCAGGAGATCAATTATTAGCACTATTTTCACAAAAAATTTTAAAAGAACATCCTAATGCAGCCGTGGTTTTTGATATAAAAGCATCATCTAGCTTAATTGATCTTTTAATTTCTTGGGGTGCCAAAGCATGCATTTGTCCATCTGGGCATGCATGGGTCAAAGAACATATGAGAAAAAATAATGCCAAATTAGCGGGTGAACTAAGTTGCCACTTTTTCTTTCATGACAGATATTTTGGATACGACGATGGAATTTACGCCTCTTTAAGGTTAATTGAAATTTTACATGAAACACAAAAAGACTTATCTGAATTAATTACAATTTTTCCTGAAAAATTCAGATCATCAGAAATAAGAATTCCATGCCAAGATGAAACAAAAACAATAATAATAGATCATATTAAAAATTTTTTTCAAAATAAAAAAAATTCAAATTTAATTACAATAGATGGGGTAAGAGCACAAACATCATATGGCTGGGGCTTGGTAAGAGCATCTAATACTCAGCCCGTTATTTGTCTAAGGTTTGAGTCCGATTCTCAAGATGGCTTAAACAAAATTAAATCTGATTTTATGGAAATTTTAGAATCATATCTCGATAAAAAAATTCTAAAAGAATATATAAATTAATTAACAAAAAATAAAATAGGCTTATTTTTTAAAAAATAAGCCTATTTTATTGATAAATATTTACAAATATTAAAGTATACAGGGCCTTTGCCCTAATCATTCAGATTTTATAGTCTTATAAAACAATCAAAAAAAGTTTTTTAAATTAGCAAATTTTAATTTTAAAGATGGAGGCCAAATGTTTAAATATTTAAAAAATAATTTTTTTATATTTTTTTTAATATTATTAACTAATTTTTCTTCTAATTATGCGCATAATTGTGCACAAATATCAGATGATATAGAGAAATTATGTCGGGATACAAATAATTTGTTAATTGAACTCAAGAGTGCAATTCCAGACATCGTCCTAGAAATAGAAAAAAAAGCAAATGTAAAAAAATCTATAGCAGAATTAAAATCAACGCTTGATTTTGTAGGTAAATTTAGCTCGCTTTACAATTTCAAAACGATAGAGTTATTTAATGAATTAGGTTGTTTATTAAAAAGCAATAACAAAAGACTTATAGCTCCTTTAATTATCTCAATTGGATGTGATTATTTAATTAAAAATTTAAAGGATCAAAAAATAAATATTAATAAAGAAAATTTAGAGCTAAATAAAAAATTAGATTTTTATATTAATCTTGCACAAGAAGAAGCAAAAAACATAGAAATATCCTATTTTCAACAATTAAATAAGACAGAATTTCAATTATTTTCACAAATAAAATCAAAAGAAATATTCGAAAAAATAAAGAAAAAAACAACAAATAATATATTAAAACAACTTTTTGAAGATAAAAAGGCCACTATTATACCAACTTTCTTAAAAAATTTATTTAACAAAATCTTATATTTATTAAAAATTCAATAATTTATTGACTATTTGTATTTATTATATATATTTAATTTATCAATTTATAAGAAAATAATTAATAGAAAATATCTATTATATAAATATAAATAGAGGTTATCGATGATAAAAAAAGGGTTATTGATATTATTTTTAACTTTTTTAAATTTTACACAAAATTTTGGAAAATCTGAATTTAGATCTGTTTGGAAAAAAAGCAATTTATTTTGTTATTCAAAGCAAGTTAATCAAACACAAAAAAGAAATGCTTTCCACGAAGCAGGTCATGCATTATTAGCCAATTTAGTAGGTTTTAAAATATTAAAGGCTACATTAAAACCAAAAGGCGATGCTGCTGGTTATGTAAATTTTACTTATTCTGAAGATAAACTAGATAAACTTATAATGGTAGATCTAGCAGGATATGTAGCAGAAGAAATAATTTATGGATCTGCTTGTTATGGCGTTCGTGATGATTTAGATAAAGCAACCCAAATTTGTTTTGATTTAAAGGGAAATGTTGGTCATAAATTTTTACAAGAAAAATTAAACGCAACAAGAAATATTCTCTTAGAAAATAAATATAAGCTTAAAAATATTGCTACTGAGTTAGAAAAAAAATTAACACTTTCTGGCAAAGAAATAGACCATGTTATAAGAGACACAAATATGTCACAAATTGCTTAAATAAATATAAAATAAAAAAATAATTATTGGCTCAGTGCTTTCCATGCATTGGGCCAAATTTTTTGCAAAATTTCGCCAATACATCTTGCATATTGTCTAATTTCCCACTGCGCATCAGATGCAATTCTTAATTTATAAAATGCAACCCAATTTCTTAAATTTGCAGTAGCATAAAATTCTGTATAATTTCCAACAGGCACTACTAAACGAGCTTGTTCTCTGCAAACCCCTTTTTCTAATAAAGTTTTATATGCTTTTACTGCATTTTCATATGCATTTTTTAAAATGTTAGTACAAACATCCTGATCTTCTACCAGCCCTTCACTTGATTGTTTATTTTTAACAGCTTGCTTTCGCCATTGAATAGGATAATAAAATTTTCCAACCGGATCACAAGAATATCTCATAGAAACTTCATTATAAGATTGAGTTCTGTGTCGCATCCATTCTCTTGCAACAAACAATGGGGTTACTATTTTAAAGGTTGCGCTTTGATGTTCAAACGGACTCAAATGATTATTTTGTGCCAAATAATTCATTAAAAATAAATCTGCATCTGGATTTTGTCCTGTTTTTCCACTTGATGCATGCGAAACTCTTGCAGAAAGTACCGGCATCTGATCAATATCGTAAGTAGTGCTACATAATTTTGTAGATGCTACAAGTTCAACAAGTGCATATGGATCTTGTTGACCATACGGATATTCTATGCATGAACAATTTATATTATTTTTTTTATTATCTTGATTATTTAAAACTTCCATCTTAAACCCTAAATTAATTATAAAATTTTCTTTAAACCGTTGGCAAAGTTATACCATGCTGTTTCATATATTTTCCACCACGCTGCGCATAGGTTATCGAACAACTTTCTTGTGCCTTAAAAAATATTACTTGTGCTAAACCCTCGTTTGCATATATTTTTGCAGGTAATGGAGTTGTGTTTGAAATTTCTAAGGTAACATATCCTTCCCATTCTGGCTCAAATGGTGTCACATTTACAATTATACCACACCGAGCATATGTTGATTTACCCAAACAAATTGTTAAAACATCTTTTGGAATTCTAAAATATTCAACACTTCTTGCTAATGCAAAAGAATTTGGTGGTACAATACAAATATCATTTTTTACTTCAACAAAAGATTTATCATCAAAATTTTTGGGATCAACTATTGAATTTAATACATTTGTAAAAATTTTAAATTCATCTGCCACACGTAAATCATAACCATAACTAGAAAGCCCAAAGCTAACAACTTTTTTATTTTCTGAACCAATAAATTTTACTTGCTTATCTTCAAAAGGCTCAATCATTTTATGATTTTTGGCCATAAAAGAAATCCATTTATCTGCTTGAATGCTCATAATAACCCTTTATTTTGTTTATATTAAAATTTAAAATTAAATTTTAATTAAGTTTTAAATAAAAATCATGTATTTTTATATTTTAAAAAAACATATCTTTGAGTAGCTTATTACCAAAGGAAAACTTTGTGAATAAATTTAATGAGTTTTTAAATAAAGAACTTAACGAACCACAAAAACAAGCATCTACTCTATCAACCGGACCAATTCTTGTTATTGCAGGAGCTGGCTCTGGAAAAACTAGGGTTATAACCTCACGTATGGCAAATCTAATAATAAATGAAAAAGAATCTCACGAATCTATAATAGCTTTAACTTTCACAAATAAAGCTGCCGGAGAAATGAAAAATAGATTAATACAATTTTTGGGTATGTCTTATAATTTACCATTTGTAGGCACCTTTCATTCATATTGTCTTTTAATATTAAAATCAAATATGCATTTATTAGCCAATCAACAATTTACTATTATAGATACTGAAGACCAAAAAGCTTTAATTAAAAAAATTTTAAAAAATAATGGGCTAGAAAAACAATTTTCACCAACAGATCTTTTATATCAAATATCAAATTCAAAAAATAAACTTGATTCCGGGCTAGATCAGATTTTTACAAATAATTATTTTAAAGAAATTTATCTTGCTTATGAAACAGAAAAAAATAGCTCACATTGTTTAGATTTTGATGATTTACTTTTACAGGTTTTAAAATTATTCAAAGAAAACAACGATTTTCGAAACAAATTTCAAAAAAAAATAAAGCATATCCTTGTAGATGAATATCAAGACACAAACTTAGTCCAACACGAACTTTTAAAATATATGTCTTTAGGCAATAATAAAAATTTTGTATTAAAATCAATTTGTGTTGTGGGTGATCAAGATCAATCTATATATTCATGGCGCGGTGCAATGGCAAGCAATATGTTAAATTTTCAATATGATTTCTCTTCAACAACTTTAATTAAAATAGAACAAAATTATAGAACAGTTCAACCTATATTAGATGTTGCAAATTCTGTGATAAAAAACAATCAAGAACGTACTCCTAAAAATTTATGGTCAGAAAAAAAAGCTAAAAATAGGGTTTTAACTATTAATTGTCATTCTGAATCTCAAGAAGCAAATGGTATTGCAAATTTTATAAAATGTTTATCAAAAAAAACAACTTTGAATAATATAGCAATATTATATAGAACACATTATCAATCAAGAAACATAGAAGAGGCCTTACTTAAATATTCTATTCCATACAAAATTATTGGTGGCATAAGATTTTATGAAAGAAAAGAAATTAAAGATTTATTGGCATATTTAAGATTGATTATAAACCCTTTTGATAGAACAAGTTTATTTAGAATAATAAATTGCCCAACTAGAGGCCTTGGTGCTAAATTTGAAGAAGATTTATATTCTTTGTGGATACAAAATCCATTATTAGATTTCAAACAAATATTAGAACTAATAATTAACGAATCAAGCATAAGCTTATCGGCAATCAAAAATATAGCCGTACAAAATTTTTTAAATATATTTTCTGATTTAAAAAAAGAACAATCTGCAAGTACAATAATAGAAAAAATAATAGATACAATCGAATATACAGATTATTTACAAAAATCTTTTGATCAAAAAGAAGCCAATGACAAAATAGAAAACGTAAAAGAGTTTGTCCAATCTATTTATAATTTTGAGAAAGATAAAGAAAAAATTTTAGAAAAAAATTTAGAAAATTTTTTAAACGAAGTTGCTTTAATGCAAGAAAAAATGGATTCTAAAGAAAATAATGTTGATCAGGTGCAATGCATGACCTTGCATGCAGCAAAGGGATTAGAATTTGAGAACATAATAATTTCCGGCCTTGAAGAAGGGATATTGCCAAGTTCTAGATCTCTTTATACAAACAAAGAGCTTGAAGAAGAACGAAGACTTTTTTATGTTGGTATAACAAGAGCAAAAGAACGACTTGCTTTATTTAGGTCAAATTACAGAAATACTTACGGACAAATTAATGATCAAGTTGTTTCTAGATTTTTAACAGAAATTCCAGAAAATTTAATATATAATTTAGATATATCTGAAAACAAAGATTTAAAAACTATCGATCAATTTTGTCAATGGCTTGGTATTAAAAATACAGATTCTAATACTTTAACTTTTGGTGATTTTTCAAAAAAAATTACTCCTGCACAAAAAATTCCAAAAACACAAAAAACAAATTCAGAAAATTTTAAAAGCTTTAACAATTCTAAATTTAGTAATAATATGTGGCAAAAAAATCAACTTGTTAAACATAATAAATTTGGTACAGGCATAATTAAAAATGTAGAAAAAAAAGATGAAAAAGATTTTTATCTAACAATAAGCTTTAAAATTGGTGAAAAAAAGATTCTTTCAAATTTTGTAGAAAAAGTGTAGAAATTTATATTTTTTATTTTTTACCTAAAAAGGGCGTATTTAAAAATACGCCCTTTTTAGGATTATTAACGCTAAGATGTTAATTTATTAGTTGAATCAGTTATCGAAATAGATATTACAGCTGTTACACTGTAAATCATAAGACTAATTATCTCAAATTTTAGGCATTAAAATTATTTGATGATGTTTCATAATTACAAGTGAATGGCATTGCTTCATTAAATTCTTTAAGAGCAGAACTTACTTTTGCAACCTGCTCCTTTGTTAACGGAGCTTGAATTTTAGGTCTTTTTTTCCAATCACCTATTTTAAATTCTAATTTTTTAGCAAATTGATAACCCCTATAATTTAATTGACCTTTTTTATCTATCATCTTTAGTATGAAAGAATCTTTATTTATATTAAAATTTTTGCCAACTTTAAGTCCATTTGGAAGTTTTGCGCCATTACCAGGTACAATAAAAAAACCATCTTTTGTTTTTAACAATCTGTAAAAAACACCAAACAATTTAGGATCTTCTTTAAGATACGGGCCTTTCCATCTTGCTGGATAAGCTAAATTTATACCTCCCACTTCAGAGCCTATAAATTTTTCTACAGTTAAAAAATCAATAAAAACATCATCTCCCGCAATATTCAAAATATCACAATCAGCATCTATTTTTTTTAATGCATCATAAATAGAAATTAAATCATCAGAAATTACACCAGATATATAATATGGTTTGTTATAAAATCCCTGAAAAACAAAAATACCTATTATCAATACAAATAAAACAATGCTAAAAATAGGAAAATATTTTTTCAATCTCTTTCTCATTTTTTATCCTCCCCCTGCAATAAATTCTTTTAAAATATATTTACTAATAAAACTTACTACAAAAGCTTTGATAAAAGAAAGATTTTTATAAATTTAAAAAAGTTTGCTTAAAAAATAAAAACCTATAGAAATAAAAACAACCCCAGTAATAAAAGAAATAAGTTTTAATTTTTTTTCACTTATACAAGCCCCTAAAAAACTTGCAATTAAAGCAACGCAGCAAAGAACAGAAAAGGAACCCAACATAACCATTAAGCTGCTTAAAAAAATTTGATAGCCCGATAAATCAGAAACCCCCGCAGGTAAAATCTTAATACCAATAACCATAAAAAAGAAAAGTACCAAAGGATTCAAAATAGTTAGTAAAAAAGATTTTAACGAAGTGAACCAAATTCCAGCCTTATTTTCCAGAGAAACATATTTGACACCCTTTTTAGCCTTTATTAGAGAATTAATTCCTAGTAAAATCAGTAAAATTCCACCAATTGAATCAATAAAAAACATAAAATTTCTAGATTCTTGTAATACCGTCAAAACACCAATCAAACTAAGAGAAAAATATATACCATCTGCAATACATGCGCCAAATGCCGTAGCCATACCTCTTAAAAAGCCATATATTGCACCCCTATTAAAAGTTAAAATAAAAATAGGACCCAACGATGATGAGGCTAGTAAACCAATTAAAAAACATCTTAAAAAAATAGTTAAGTTACTATCCATTTATTTATTACTCTCTATATTTTTAAAATTTTAAAATTTATGATATTTATTATACCATAAAGTCTTTGAGAGTTAAAATAAGATAAATTAACAGAAAAATAATTCGTTAAATAAGGTAAATCATGAACAAATTTAATTTTGGAACCGATGGAATAAGAGGAAATGCAAATAAATATCCATTCACATCAAAAGCTCTTTTTTATCTTGGAAATGCATTAGCAGAATGGGGTATTAAAAAATATAATAAAAAACCCAAAATTCTAATTGGTCATGATACAAGAATTTCTTGCGAAAAAATAAAAAAAGCTTTAATTTCTGGGTTACAAAATTATGCTGTAGATGTAGTAGATTGCAAAATTTTACCAACACCAGCAATATGTCAATTAACACAAAAAAGCAAATTATTATTTGATTTTGGAATAGTAATTTCTGCATCCCACAATCAATATAAAGATAACGGCATTAAATTATTTGACAGAACTAATACAAAAATAAGCTCTACCGACGAAGAATATATAACAGATCTGTTCAAAAAAATGTTACATTGCAAGCCTGCTTGTATAATAAATTCAGAATTTTCTTATAACATATGGAAACAAGCAGATATAGAATACAAAAACAACATTTTTAGCTTTTTTGAACCAAATTTTTTAAAAAATATAAAAATAATTCTAGACTGTGCAAACGGATCAAATTATAAAATTGCTCCTGAAATTTTCCAAGATTTAGGCGCCCAAATTATAACGATAAATAACAGTCCAACAGGAAAAAATATAAATCAAAAATGCGGTTCTGTTCATCCTGAAAATTTACAAAAAGTTGTGATTGATAATAAAGCTTACATAGGATTTGCTTTTGATGGTGACGGCGATCGTTTAATTGTAGTAAATAAAAATGGAGAAATTTTGGATGGAGACAATATTTTAAGTATTTTAATTGAACATCCAAAATTTAAAAATCTTAATCAAATAGTTGGTACTGTCATGAGTAATTACGGTTTTGAAAATTATCTAAAAACGCAAAATAAAAAATTGTACAGAACCTCTGTTGGTGATAAATATGTTGCAGCACAACTAATAAAAGAAAATTTATTATTAGGTGGAGAAAATTCCGGACATATAATAATGCGAGATTACATGAATTCCGGTGATGGCATATTTAGTGCATTAAGAATTTTACAAACCATTTTATTAACAAATAATGATTGGAATTTGCAAAAATTTATTAAAATTCCACAAATTACAATAAATTTATCCATAAATAAAAAAGAAGACCTTTCTAAAGATCCATACAATACAATTCTAAATGAGAGTAAAAAATTGTTAAGTAACGGACGTATTCTAGTAAGATTCTCAGGAACAGAAAATTTATTAAGAATTATGGTTGAAGATGCAAAAGAACAAATTGCGCAACAGGTTGCTCAAAAATTGGCTAAAGAATTTAAATCCTGCTTAGGTTAATAAAACACAAATGGTTTTAGCTTCATACATTTTTAAAAGATTTTTTAAATATTTTTTTTTAATAAATATTTTATCGACGTTTTTATTTAATTTTATAGAATTTTTTGAAAAAATAGTCAGAGTAAAAATCGCCTCAACTGGAACTATTTTACATTTTATATTATTAAATTTATTGCCATCCTTTTTTTCAAATTTTCCATTATCAAGCTGGCTTGCAACATGTTTGCTTTTAAAAGAATTAGCTCAACAAAATGAATTTGAAGTTTTTCAAATTTTAAATATTAAACCAGGACAACTATTTAAATTGTTTTTAACTTTAGGAATAATTTTATCCGCAATTTCTTTTGTAGGAAAAGAATATATTTCTTTAAATTTATTAAATAAAACAGAACATTTTAAACTAGAAAAATTTAAACAAAATTCTACACAAATTGTATTAAATAAATGGTTAATATTACCACAGAATATTTTATGTTTCTTTCAGTCTCTTGATCTTAAAAATAACACAGGGTCAAGCCTACTTTTACTTTATATGTCTGATAAATTTGAAATTCAAAAAACTATATTTTCAAAAGATTTTGAAATAAATCCTAAAATAAACAATTTTTACATAAAAAACTGTTCTATAATTCAACCTGAAAATAATAATTTAATAGAAGAAAAAAATTTAAATTTAAATCTTCCAAGTTTTTTTTCTCAATTAAAATTAAATTTAAAAATTCAAACGCTTTTTAATATATTACAGAGCTTAATAACACAAAAAAATCTTTTGCCTAAACATATTTGGTACGATCTGCTCTTGCAATTTATCAAAAGAATACTTTTTCATTTACAAGTAATTATTTTCCCTTTATTAACTTTATGCTTATTTTTTATTTTACCATATGACAATAAATATAAATGGCTTTTAATTCTAATCCCCTATCCACTTATTTTGCTATGTTTAGCTTTATCGGAGATATTTTCATATCCTGTTTTAATATTTTTTATATTTTTTCTTAAAAAAAAACTTGAAAAAAGTTATTAACGACATAGAATTAGTTACTTCTAAACACGTGTTTGTATTATGTGGCTTATATTTTTTTAATATTTAAATTGTAAATAAAGGGAGCATTTAAAATGAAAAAATTTTTGTTTGGTGGAATTTTGAGCACACTTTGTTTTAACGTTTTTGCAGACTCAAAAGACAATGTAATTAATTGTTTTAATCAAAATGTCTGTTTTTTTAATGCTGTTAATAAAGATCCTATTATTTCAATCTTTGATAAAGATGCTAAAAAAATTAAAATAATAGTATGTGGATGTAAAAACACCAATAGCAATTCAAATTCAAAGATTAAAGAAGATTCTGATATTGCACGTTTAACATCAATAGAAACAATAGAACTTCTCTACACAATAAATAAAAAAACTGAACACATTTACGATGGCAAAAGAAAAGGTTTTGGAAAAGGTTTAGAAAAGGTTCTTTGTCTAACTCAAGTAGATAATCAAAATTATTTATTTGATGAATTAAAAAGGAATGCACCAAACAGTTGGACATTAAATAATGCTGAACAAGCTAAATATTTAAAAGAGTATCTTGAAAAATCAATAACTAAAGAAAATTTTGTTCCAATTCAAAAAACATTACTTC
Source organism: Candidatus Babeliales bacterium (assembly GCA_041650475.1). Taxonomy (GTDB): domain Bacteria; phylum Babelota; class Babeliae; order Babelales; family UASB340; genus JAIPGX01. Next base: position 26,790 of record JBAZLD010000007.1, read on the forward strand.
TTTTAAAAGTTGTTGATGATCCTGAACTTAAGACACTTGATAAAGATGTTAAGGAATTTTTTGAAAAATTTTATGATATGTACACTTTATCTAATACATCTACTACGAATAAAGATATTAAAGAATTTTTTGAAAAAATTGAGCAAGAATTTTATGACAAATGTGTTGATATGGGCGGATCTAGTCCTGAGCATATAAATGAAAGCGTAAGAGAATCTATTCTTATGCAAACAGAAAAGAATTTTAAAAAATTCGATGGTGCTCAATTAGCAGCTTTATGTGGAGTTTTTATTACAACAACATGGATAGGATCAGAAATAAGAGAAGCTATCGCTGTAACAGAAAAGCGTTTAATAAGCCATAGATCTTTAGCTGAAGCTGTTATGGATAAGATATGTCCTGAAAAATAATAAAAATCTAACAAAAAAGCCCGTCTAAAAAAAACGGGCTTTTTTGTTAGATTTTTATTATTCTTATAATTATTATTTATGACCTTTTGATAGATTATTGAACAAATAATGCCAAAAATTCTTTATTTCCTGATTTTGCACCAAGAATTGGCGATTCAATTACATCAACCATTTTAAATCCAAAATTTTGCATACCTGATTGCATTTTTTCAATTACTTTTTTATAAACAGTTTCATCTCTGACAACCCCACCCCGTATTATATCTTTTCTTTCTGCTTCAAACTGCGGCTTAATTAAAGTAATAATTTTTGCATCAGATTTTATTAATTTACAAACAGCTGGCATAACTTTTAATATTGAAATAAAAGAAAGATCGAGTGTTACAAGATCTACTTTTCCTGGTAATTTTTCTAAATTTCTTAAATTTGTTTTTTCATACAAAATTAATCTTGGATCTTTTAAAAGTTTTTCATGAACTTGAGCAATGCCAACATCAACACCATAAACTTTTTTTACACCTCGCTGCAACAAACAATCTGTAAAACCGCCAGTAGAAATTCCAGCATCTAAAACAACCAAATCTGTAACATCGATATTAAAATGATTTAGGGCATGCTCAAGTTTAAAGCCTGCCCTACTAACAAATTTTGGTTCTTGTATATCAAGAGTCAATATGGAATCTGTTTTAACCAACGTTCCTGCTTTGTTAATAATTTTATTATCAACAATAACTTTATTTTGTAAAATCCAACTTTGAATTTGATTTCTACTAAATTGAGGATATTTTTCTAAAAGAAGTAAATCTAGCCGTTTTTTTTCTTTTTTCATAATTCAAAATAAAAATTAAGCAAGTTCAGATAAAAGTTTTGATTTTTTGTAAAAATATCTACTACTTAATCTATCTTCATCTTGTAAAATTTTATCTACAGGCAAAGCTGCAAACATCTTATCACTCGTCTTTACAGTTAAATAACCACTTTTTTTACTTTTTTTAATTGCTTTTCTAAATTCAGATAAAGTTTTAACATCATCTCCATTAACTTGTTCTATAATCGCACCCTTTGTAAGAACTCTAGCTTTCTTGGCTTGAGAATCTGGAAAAACGTTTGTAATCAAAATTGCGGGCTCATGCTGAGCTTCTGGTCTTATATATTTTGACAATTCAGGAACTCGTTCCAATAAAGTTGCAATATGATTTAAAGTTAATTGCATAACTACCATTCCACCTATAATTTCATAATCAGTAAACTCAGGTTCAAATTCAGGATAAATTTTTCTAACAGGCGGCACAAATTTATTACTTAATTTAAATTTAAAATCTTTTCTTTGACCTTGCCTATAAATAATAAAATGAATATCATCTTCAACTGTAAATCTATTTAAAAAATCTAATAATGCTATTTTATCTTCGCTCCATGGAACAGATAATTCTCCATAATAATCAAGATCATAACCATTGACACTATATAACATATCATGCTCTTTAACCCCAATTTCATCCAAAATAGTGTCTTGAAAAACTTGAGCTATATACCAACCTCCACTATTAGGGTTTCCCAAATATTTAACAAAATCTGGAGTAGTAACTGTAAAAATGCATCCTAAAATTGGCTTTCTTAACAATGTTACATTATAAAGATCTTTTACTGCACTTTTAATTTCATTTACAGGAATAATATATCCAACATTTTGTGCTTCTATAACACCTGCAAAATTTATACCTATAACTTGTCCAGAATGATTTAAACAAGGTCCACCAGAATTTCCAGGGTTTAATGGTGCAGTTATTTGTATAAAACCTGCTCTTTCTCGACCACTAACAATACCCAGAGTGCTTTTTAATCTTTCTTGACCTAAAGGATATCCAAGAGCCAATACTTTTTGAGTCCTAACAATAGAATCGGAATCACCAAATTCTAGATATCTTATTTTACCTAATTTTTTTACAATTTCTGTTAAATCTTCATCTTTTAATTTTAATAAAGCAATATCTCTATCTGGACAAACGCCAATAATTGCAACATCAAAACGTTCTCTTCCAAATGATGGAATCTGTATTTGCACACTGCTAGCCTGATTTACAACATGAAAATTTGTAAGCAAGTACCCATCTTCATTTATAAAAAATCCGCTACCAGCCCCTTCTAATTGATCCGGCGTTTTGTAAGGTTCTTCCCAGTTAAATCTAGAAACCTGAGAAAAAACCTGAACAACAGTATCTTTTGCATTGTTTTGAATATCCAACCAAGCAGTAGAGCTTAATTTACCCTCTCCAGATTCAATATTTTTTTTAAGAACCGATAAATCTTTATCTCTCTGTTTTAAAGTAATGTCAAAATAATTAATTAAGTTTTTTTGATTTTTATAAAGCCTATAAAATCCAAAACTTAGCGGTATTCCAATAAATAATAACGTAAACAAAAAATATTTTAAAAAAACCGGTCTGTTCTTATTATTCATGCTCTCCCTTTTCTTCAAGATAGTTAAATTTAAAAACAGTTATTAAAATAGAAAATAAAAAATATAATAAAAAAAATATTAATAAAATTTTATAAATTTGCATAACAGCAAGAATAGAAAAAAGAACAATAAATATTGCCACATACCAAGTTTTTTTTATTTTAAAAAGTTGTTGTTTAAATGTTGGAAATTTTAAAGAACTCACCATTAAAAATGATAAAATTAACACTAAAATAAAGATAAAAAATAAAAAATAAAAATTTTGATCAATATTCCTACAGTTTAAAAATAAAGTAGCCAAAAAACAGGCCGCTATAGTTGTTGGCACTCCAAGAAAAAATCGTGTTTGCGTATCATGTAATATATTAAATCTTGCTAACCGCCATAACCCGGATAATAAAAAAATTGAACTTATAACCAAACCGACAAAACCTATTTTTTTTAACTCCCAAAAATAAACAAGAAAAGCTGGAGCCATACAAAAAGAAACAGCATCACTCAAAGAGTCTAGTTGAACGCCAATATCACTATCAACTCCTATTAATCTTGCTAATCTACCATCAAGCGCATCCATTAATGCTGCTAGTAAAATGCAATAAGAAGCAGTAATTAAATCTCCTTTTGATGATAAAACAATGGAACAAAAACCAAAAAAAGCATTTCCTAAAGTAAAAAGATTAGGCAAAAGTGAAATGCCTTTTTTTAAAATTCTTTTTCTTTTTTGATTAAATTTATACCTACGATTATTAATTTTATTAGAAAATGTCATTTTTTCTACTTTGCTACACTAACTTGTGCATGTTTTAAAACTCTATCTTTAAACATATACCCTTTAACAAAAACCTCAACTATTTCTCCTGTTCTATGTTTATCAGAAGCCACTTGGACAACAGCGTCATGAAATTCTGGGTTAAATTGACCAGAACATTCTATCTCTTTAACACCTAAATCGCTCATTGTTTTATTTAGGTTTTTTTGAATAAGTTCAAATCCCTGCAACCATGGAAAACAATCTTTATTTTCTATTGTTTGTCCTTTTTTGCTTTTAGCAATAGCCATATCAATATCATTAACAAATGACAAAAATTTTTCTAATATTTCAGCTTTAGCAATATCAATCCAATTTTTTTTCTCTTTTTCTATTCTTTTTTTATAATTATCAAAATCAGCAGAAATTCTAATCAATTGATCTTGGCAATTTTTAAATTCGTTTAAGCAAATACTAGTATCTTCTATGCTTTTTTCAGTTTTTCTCTCATTTTCTTTATTATTTATATCATTATCCAAATTATCCATATTCAAATTATCTATTTTTTTGTCATTAATCATAATAGTGCACCCATAAAATCTTTAATTTTAATTAATTTATTCTTAAATAATAAGCCTATATAATATAATATTTTAACATAAAAATCTAACTGATAAAAAAGCCTATAAAATAAAAACAGGATTCAACTTGTTTCTATTTTATAGGCTTTTTTATCAGTAATTTAATTAATTTTATAACAATTTTAACATTTGCAAGAACAGCATGTAAATATTGCAATTAATGAATAAACACCAGCAAGTGCAACAACTCCATATATAACTGCATTTAAATTTGGCATATTAACTAAATTGCACAAAAATTCAACCAAGTTAAATTTAAAAAATGCTACTAAACCCCAGTTTATAGCACCGATTGCAGATAAAAAATATGCTATGCCGTTCAACACTTTCATCATATAGGTACTCCTTTTTTTATTAAAATATTAAAAAAATTAAAATATATTATTTGAGTTTATCTTACATAAAGAAAAATAATCAAATATTTTGTTTATATTTTTAATTCTTTCAAAAAATTATTTGTCATTAATATTTCATCGGCATAAGGGATTTCTAGTATTATTCTTTGAACTAACGGCAGATTCAAGGTAAATGCAAACCCAGGAAATAATCTTAATGTTCTACCTAAATTATCGCGAACAACATAATTTGCACTTAAAAATTCTGAATAATTAATTAAACTATAATCTTCAATATTACGTGAATCTTCAATATTACGTGAATCTTTAATATTACGTGAACGCCAATTTTTACTGTCTATAATATCTTTTAAATTGTCGTCATTAAGTGAACACCAATTTTTACTGTCTATAATATCTTTTAAATTGTCGTCAATATAAAAAAATAAAACCATTTGTTTTTCTTGTACAAAAGAAACAGCTCTATAAAAAGAACACCGATCTAAATCTATAAATTGATTACTTCTACTCAAAATTATATCTTTCAAATTTTTATTATTTTGTTCATTGACAAGCTGATTTAAAGAAATGTTGCAATTATTAATTGTTGCATTTACAAAATTAGTTGAAAAGGTACTCCATGCACCTCTTTTATCTTTAAATAATAAAATTCGATTATCATTTGATATTAAAAAAGTAATAAGTTTAATTTCTTCTAAACCGCTAAAAACAATAGCGTTTCTAGCTTCTTCAATATTATAATAAACATCACAAAAATTAGATTGATTACATGATAAATTATCAGTTGAAGCTTCAACGTGTTTTTTACTTATTTGCAGAATTCTATTTTGTATAATTTCTTTTTTTAAATTGTATGCAAAGGCATAAAATAAATTAATAATTTCACCGTTTTCTGTTTGAACGGAATTATTAAATTTGCTAATTTTTTTTAATTTTGTATTTAAAAACTGACTTAAATCAACCCAAGCATAATTATTAATTGACCGGCTTATTTTTGTATTAGCAAAGGTAATACTCTTTATGTATTCTACATTAACATATGGAACCTTAACAAAAAATAAACTATAATCAGCTTCTTGTGTTGTAACATATCCGTTAGTAAGTACATAATTAGTAAAATCTTTTCTTTCTAAACATGGAAACACTCCTCTAGTTTTATCAAAAAAAACTTGCATGGCACTTTGAATAGGATCATTTTTAAAAAGTTGTGTTCCCGAAAAAATACTCCATATTTCATTTTCATCAATAATACGCACATCACTGCCAAGCAAAACCTTAATTACACCATGTTCATCCTGTGCATATGGAAATATACCAACTTTAAAATTCAAATTTTGCATGCAGAATAAGCTGCAACTATAACTTAAATTTAATAAAAACAAATTAATCAAAATTATTTTTTTCATAATCTTTAATACTCTTTTATTTTAATTATTAGAAAATACGCACAAAAATTAAACTAGTAGGGCACGAATTTTATAATAAATAAAATTTATTCGCAATAACTTTTATTAATTTGTTGTTTATAAAAAAATATTTAAATAAAATTAAAAAAGTATATTAAAAAATTAAAATCAAGGAGATTAAAATGGGAAAAAAAGCCAAAAGTATCATAGAGATTGATTTATCAAAATTAATTTCAAAATTAAACACATTATTTGCAGACGAATGGCTCGCTTATTATCAATATTGGATAGGAGCACAAGTTTGCAAAGGGCCAATGAGACCTTCTGTAATAACAGAATTAATTGAACATGCTACAGATGAATTAAGCCATGCTCAAATACTTGCAGACAGAATAATTCAATTAGGAGGCACACCAATTTTAAATTTTAATGATATTTCAAAATTCGCTAACTGTAAGTATCTTACGCCAACAGATTCATTTGTAAAAGAAATACTAAAACAAAACATTGAAGGCGAACAATGTGCAATTGAACAATACAATAATTTTATTAAAGAAGTTCATGGAAAAGATTTTGCAACATATAATATGCTTGTAAAAATTCTTGAAGATGAAATTGAACATGAAGAAGACCTAGAGAATCTTTTAGAAGATTTAAGTTTAATTAAATAAATAATATAAATTTTAAATTTTAATTTTTTAAAGCACAGAAAAAATTTTTCTGTGCTTTTATATTTAATTTGTTCTTACTAAAAATATAAAAATTTCTTTACAAAAATTCAAAGCAACATACACTATCCAATTCTAGAATTCATTGTATTTATTTATCTTTTAAAAAAGAGACTTTATGAAAAACAAAATTAAATATTATTTTCTATTTTTTATATTTTTAATATCAAATTTAAATATTGTTTGTTCTTTACAAGCGGAATCTGATCAAGTTTCTTTCGGAACTGTATCCAAAAGAAGATTTGATATCATAACTATTAAAACTATTTATGGTGACTGTTCAATAAAAACGAACACTCAAGATAATGTTTTATTAGAAATAATAAATAGTAATATTTTTCAACGTTTAAAATATATTCATCAATATGGAATTACACATTTTGTAAGACCTGACGCAGTCTATATTAGACCGCACAATGATTATACGAGGTATGAACATTCTATTTGCGCAATGGTCATTGCAAGATTGTTTGGATTGCCTCTTGAAGAACAAATCGCAACATTGATACATGATATCAAACATACAGCCTTTTCACATGTTGGTGATATTTTATTTAAAGTAGAAGGCACAAATCTGTCATATCATGATTTTAATTTAGAAAAATTTTTGGTAAAACATGGAATAGCTGCAATATTAGAAAGATATTACATAAGCATAAACGATATTTTACCCGAAATCATTGGATATAGATCACTAAAAAAACCAACTCCCATGCTATGCACAGATCGTATTGAATATACTATTCATGGAGCATATATTGCTGGCTTGCTAAATAAAGAAGATATTTTTCAAATAATATCCAATTTAAAATACGATCACAATCAAGAAATTTGGTATTTTGAAAATCAAGAAATAGCTTTAAAATTTGCAACAGCTTCAATGGACATTACCGAACAAAATAGTGGTGCTGCATGGAATACAATTATCTATCAAATAATGTCAAACATACTTCAAAAGGCAATTGTATCTGAAATTATTTTTAGAAAATCAATAAAATATAAATTATTTGATAATGAAATTTGGAACATACTTAACAACTGCAAAGACGAGTATATCGAAAGATCTATGTTTTTACTTAAAAATCATCAAAATCTTTATACAGAAATAACAACCTTCAATAAAGACACCACAATTATAAGCAATATAAAAACTGTTTGTAGGTGTGTGGATCCATTAATTTTAGATAATTCTGGAGAATTAAAAAAATTAAGTGAATTAGATCAAGAATTTGCAATAAAATTTCTTAATCTTAAAAAAACAATGGAAGAAGATGGCTGGAATATTGAATTCACTTTACCTGTAACCCAACAAACATTTCAGGGATGCTAAATAAAAATAAAAATATAAAATTAAAAATTCCTGGTAAATTAATATTTTCAGGCGAATGGTCTGTTTTAGAAAAAAACAATAGTTCTGTTGTTTTAGCAATAAATAAATTTTTAAAAGTAAATTTAAAACAAAATAATTTAAACCAAATTATATTTAATTCTAAAAATATAAATCTTGAAAATATAAAATTAAGTTATAAAAATAATAAATTAAAAACTGAAACAAACATACCCAAACAAAAAAGAGAGCTTTTTAAGCTCTCTTTTTATGCTATAAAAATAGTTTTTAAATATTTACAAGATAAAAATATAAAAATAAATAATAATTTTAATATTTTTATAAATTCAGATATTTCTAAAATCAAATTAAAAAATAATTCTTTTTCAAAAATAGGTTTAGGCAGCAGTGCTGCAACTGTTGTAGGCATAATAAGTGCAATTTTAAAATTGCATGATTTTAAAATAAATCAGATATATATAAAAAATTTAATATTTAAATTAAGTATAATTGCCCATTATCTTGCACAAAATAAAACCGGTAGTGGCGCAGATATTGCCTGTTGCACATATAAAAAAAATATAATTTATAAAAAATTTGATACAGCTTGGTTTAGAAAAAATATAAAAAATTTTAATAAACCCGTTCAAATTGATTCGAACCCCCGTCGCTCTGAAGCTGTGGCGGGCACGACACCACGAACGGGTCTTTCTGTGTTAGAATCTGATTGGCCAAATCTAGAAATTAAGCCGATTAAGTTACCCAAAAATTTAATAATATTAGCTGCATTTAGCGGCCAAAGCGCAAGTACAAAAAATTTAATTCAAGAAATTTTAAAATCAAAAAAAGAGAATAAAAAAAATTTTAATAAGATTATAAATAATCTAAATAATATTGTTTTAAAAATTATAGATATTTTAAAAAACAAATTTTTAGATTTAAAGCAACAAAAAGAACTTTTAGAATTAATAAAAATTAATAGATTCTTATTAAAAGAATTAAATAAAAATTTAGAAACACAAGATTTAAAAAAACTTATAGAAATCGCAACTACAAAAAATTCTGCAGCCAAATTCTCTGGGGCAGGAGGAGGCGATTGCGGCATTGCAATTTGTTTTGAACAGAAAATTGCACAAAAAATAATTTTTGATTGGGAAAAAAATAATTTTTATCCCATAAGAACCTTTAAATAGAAATTTTTAAAATTTTATAATTTAGTTTTTCAAAATTTTTAGCAACAAATTGTTGTAAATCTTGATCTGGTGTTAAAACTAAAACCAATCCCCCTCTTCCCGTACCAGTAAGTTTTGCTCCTGAAGCTCCAAATTTGTTAGCTAAAGCTACAATTTTATCAAGCTGCTCACACGAAACAGTAAATTCTCTTAGTAATTCATGATTTTCAAACATAAGTTGACCAAGTAAGTTCAAATCAAAATCTGATAAAGCTTTTAATGCAATATTATAAATTTCTAAATATTTTTTAAAAATATCATCAAATTTATTTTTATATTTTGTTTTTAAAATACTTACTTCAGATAATATTTTTTTTATATTTGGCTGAACGCCGCTATCAACTAAAACACAATTTATTTTATTTTTAATATTAATTTCTTGAATAATATTATTATTAAAATTATTATTACAAAATTTTTGAAAAGAAAAAATTTTGCCCAAAAGTGCGGCTGTGTTATCTATGCCACTTGGATTGCCATGAATAGCCAATTCGCCTGCAAAAGCCGCTTGATTCAAAAAATTATTATCATAATTAAAATTATAAAAATTATTAATAGCTTTAGAAATTGCAACTGCAGCGGCTGCACTTGCACCTATACCCGAAGAACAAACAATTAAATTTCCTGATAGAGTTATTTGTAAACAATCTTGAATTTTAAAAAATTCAAGAATATTTTTTATCATATTTTTATAAGCAAAATATTTTAATTCAATAAATTGCGATATTTTGGGACGTAAATCAATAAACTCAAACGGCTCATGTAAATTTTTACATTTTTGCACGCTTGCTAGAGTATAACAATTTAAGCTTGCTACTATTGCAGGTAAACCATGTACTACAAAATGTTCTCCAAATAAAATAGTTTTACCAAAACCTTGGCCTGTTGTTATATTAGGCATATTTATCAGTCTTTAAAAAATTATAATTTTACTATTTCAGAAAAATCATACATTGGGTTTAAAAAAATACTTAAATAACCTCGATCAAATTTTTTAATTTCTGGTAGCCCAATTTTTTTTAATAAATCATAAATTCTATCTAATGCATTAATTAATTCTTTTTCTGTTTTATGTTTATGTTCTTTAATTTCTATTTCAATAAAAGATCCCAAATCTTCTACATCATCAAGCACAATCTCAAAATCTTCATAAATAAATATACTTCTAGTTTTTTCTATTCTAATTATATCAGTATAACCTGCATGTTCTAAAACTTTAACAGCCTGCAATCCATCATCAACTATTACTTCTAATTCATCAACTGAAACTGTTTTATAGTGACTATCTATATGTCTTTTTTTATAGCATAAGTAATTTTTTTTATCCGTTATTCTAACACGTAAAAAATCTAACGCTTCTTTATACCCCTTTGGCGACATAAAATAATAACTTGATTTAGGATTATTGAGATAAAAATCAGTTATTTTTATCTTTCCCTTAAAAATAGCATTGTCCTCAAGCCAGGTTTCAAAAAAACTTATTTTGTCTAATTCTAATTGAAATTTGATTTCTATTTCTTTCTTCACATTTACCCCTTTTATATATATTTTATTTAATACTTATCTAAATTTTTGAAAGATATTATGAAAAACGAAATACTGTTAAAAAGTATATACGAAAATTGCAAAATAAAAGAACCTATTTTAATAGAATTTATAAATCACCCCATAATGCAACGCTTAAAAAATATTAGTATGGGCGGCACAAATGTTTTGGCGATTCCTAATTTCCCAGATTATTCTAGATTTGAACACTCTATTAATGTTCTTATTTTACTTATAAAATATGAAGCCAACTTAGAAGAACAAATTGCAGGTTTATTACATGACGCATCTCATACTGTTTTTTCTCACGTAGGTGATTTTTTATTTAAGCAAGCTGAGTATCAAGATAATATTCACGAATGGTATCTAAAAGAACTTAAAATCGATAAATTATTAGAAAAATATAATCTATCTTTAAACAATATTTTACATAAAACAGGTATACATAAACTTTTGGAACAAGATTTACCGGATATATGCATTGATAGACTAGAATATAATCTTTTTAATGCTTTTAAATTTAAAATTTTAACTAAACAAGAAATTTGGGAAATTTTAGAAAATTTAAAATTTGAAAATAATTTTTGGTTTTTTGATAATCCCCAACTTGCTGCAAAATTTGCAAATATATCTTTATATATGACTCAAAATGTTTGGGCAAGTGCATGGGGAATTTTAACTTATAAATGGACATCTCAAGCCCTTGAAATTGCATTAAAAGAAAATATTTTAAACATAAAAGACATCAATTTTTCTACAGATAATATTGTTTTAAAAAAACTTAAAGATTCAAAAAATAAAGAAATTTTAGAGTTTTTAAACAAAATAAAAAATAATAAAAAATACTTTGAAATAAATAATAATAATTTTGATCAAGTTTTATATGGCAAATTTAGAGGCATAGACCCACTAATAAAACACAAAAATAATTTTATTAGACTAACAGAATTAGATCAAAATTTCGCTCAAAATTATAATCATATTAAAAATTTGATTAAAAATGGTTGGAAAATTGTATTAAAAAATCATGACAAGCAAAATTACAAGTAAAATTTCATGTTTTTATAAAAAAACAGAACAAGAACGATTTTTAGAATTAAAAAAATTTGCAAACTTAACAGATCAAGATATTTGTTTATTAAAAAATTTAGCTGTACTAGATTTCAATAAAGCAGATAAAATGATCGAAAACTTAGTATCAACTATACAAATCCCCTTAGGTATTGCCACAAATTTTTTAATAAATAAAAAAGATTATTTAATTCCCATGGCAACAGAAGAACCTAGTGTAATTGCTGCCGCAAGTAACGGAGCAAAGCTAGCACGCCTTGCTGGGGGGTTTAAAACGAAAACAACTGAGCCTATAATGATAGGTCAAATACAATTAACACAAATAAAATCAAAAAATATAAAAGAAATAAAAAATAAAATTTTACAAAACAAAAATATATTAATAGAGCTGGCAAATGCACAAGATCCTTTTTTACAAAAATTAGGCGGTGGCGCAAAAGATATAAAATTAAAAAATTTTAAAACAAGTAGAGGCAATATGCTAATTATAAATCTACTTGTTAATGTAAAAGATGCCATGGGCGCAAATATTGTTAATACAATGGTTGAAAAAATTGCACCTGAAATAGAAAAAATAACAGGACACAAAACAATTTTAAAAATTATCTCTAATTTGTCCATATACAGAATCGCAAAAGCAAAAGCTGTTTGGAAAAAAGAAATTTTAGAACAAGAGACAATAGAAAATATTCTTGATGCATATGAATTTGCAAAAATAGATTTTTTTCGAACAGTTACACATAACAAGGGTATAATGAATGGCATCGATGCAGTTTGTATTGCAACGGGCAATGATTTTCGTGCTATAGAAGCGGGTGCACATGGTTATGCCTGTTTTAAAAAAAAATATTCCCCATTAACACATTATTATAAAAATAAAAACAAAGATTTAGTTGGAACAATTTTTTTACCAATTTCAGTTGGAATAGTTGGGGGGATTACAAATCTTCATCCAATTGCTAAACTTTCTTTAAAAATACTTGGCGTAAAAAGTGCTTGCGAATTATCGCAAATTATGGCATCAGTAGGATTGGCACAAAATTTTGCAGCCCTAAAAGCGCTGGTTACAGATGGCATACAAAAAGGACATATGAGGCTACATAAAAGAAAAATTTAAAAATATGAATGCAGGAATTGTAGGATTCGGGGCCTATATCCCCAAATACAGAATATCATTAGAAGAGATTGCTTTAAATTGGAATCAAGATACTAACAAAATAAAAAGAAGTCTTTTGATAGAAGAAAAATCTGTACCAAGCATTGATCAAGATTCTGTAACAATGGCCGTTCAAGCAACTCAAAACGCATTATTGCGAGCAAATATAGAAAAAAATAAGATAGGCGCAATATATGTAGGAAGCGAAAGTCCACCATATGCAGTAAAACCAAGTGCATCTATAATTGGACAAGCGTTAAATATTGGTAACAATTATCAAGCTGGAGATATAGAATTTGCATGCAAAGCAGGAACGGCTGCTATGCAAATTTGCAACAGTTTAATTAAGTCAAGAGAAATGGAATATGCTATTGCAATAGGAACTGATACTGCACAAGCAAAACCTGGAGATATTTTAGAATATAGTGCAGGTGCTGCAAGCGCTGCTTTTATTTTGGGAAACAACACAAATGAAATAATTGCAACAATAGATAAAACTTTATCTTTTACTAGTGACACTCCAGATTTTTGGAGACGGGAACTAGAAAAATTTCCACAGCATGCAGGTAGATTTACAGGTGAAGAAGCGTATTTTAAACATATAATAAATGCAACAGAAGAAATTTTATCACAAACAAATTTAAAACAAACAGATTTTGATTACGTAATTTTTCATCAACCCAATGGCAACTTCCCAATTCAAGTAGCCAAAAAGCTTGGCTTTAAAAATGAACAAATTTTACCCGGTCTACTTGTAACAAAAATTGGCAATAGTTATAGTGCCAGCTCTTTATTAAGTTTGACTGCCATTTTAGACATAGCAAAAGAAAACCAAAAAATTTTATTGACTAGTTATGGTAGTGGTAGTGGGAGTGATGCATTTATTTTTACTGTTACAAAAAATATAGAAAAAAAACAAAATTTAATCCCAAAGACTATTGATTATATAAATAATAAAAAATATATAAATTATTCTGTATATAAAAAATATATAGAAAATTATTAAATATAAAAACTATGAAAATTGCTATAATTGGCGCAGCCTGTACAAAATTTGGTGAATTATGGAACAAAAGCCTACAAGATCTTTTGGCCGAATCTCAATTAAAAGCATTAACTGATGCCAAATTGCAATCAAAACAAATTGATGCAATTTTTACAGGCAACATGTGCTCAGGAATGTTTTCTGGTCAAATGCACTTGGGAGGTATGGCTGCACAAATTTTAAATACTAAATGTCAAAGTACTACCATCGAAGGAGCTTGCGCTTCAGGCAGTCTTGCTTTACGTGCTGGAATTATGGCAATAGAATCTGGACAAGCAGAAGTTGTAATGGTTAATGGTGTTGAAAAAATGACAGATCTTGATTCTTCTATCACAACTACAGGTTTAATGGGAGCAGGCAATCATGAAACTGAGCATTTTGTTGGAGCAACTTTTCCAGGGCTTAATGCACTTATTGCAAGAATTTATATGGATCAATTTAAATTAACTAGAGAAGAACTTGCAAGTGTAAGCGTAAAAAATCATAAACACGGAGCTTTGAACCCTAATGCTCATTTTCAAAAAGAAATAACAATTCAAGATGTAATAAATTCCCAAATGATAGCAGACCCTTTAACTATTTTTGACTGTCCACCAATAAGCGACGGCGCGGCAAGCTTAATATTATCAACTGAAAGCTTTGCAAAAAAACACTTTTTTAATAAGAAAACAAAAATTATCTATATTATTGGTTCAGGACAAGCAAGTGACACTCTAAATTTAAGTCAACGAGAAAGTTTTGTTGAGTTTAAAGCCTCACAACTAGCAACTCAACAAGCACTAAAAATATCTAACATAAAACTTGAAGATATAAACATAGCTGAAATTCATGATGGCTTTAGTATCATGGAAATTATATCTCTTGAAGATATTGGTTTTTTTAAAAAAGGTGAAGCTGGCAAGGCAACCAAAAATGGCTCGACTACCTTTGGATCCAAATTAGTAATAAATCCGTCAGGTGGTCTAAAAGCAAAAGGCCATCCTGTAGGAGCAACAGGGCTTTCACAAGCTTATGAAATTGTAATGCAATTAAGACAAGAATGTGACAAAAGACAAGTCCAAAATGCAAATCTTGGTTTAACACATAATGTTGGTGGTTGTGCTACAACATCAGTAGTACACATATTTGCAAAAGAATAAAAAGGAAAAAAATTGTTTGAGTCTAGCCCCATTTCTTATTGGAGAAAACAAAAAGAAATTTTTTGTTTGCAAGGCGTAAAATGCCTTGCTTGCTCTAAAATTTATTTTCCCAAAAATTACTTATGCAAATGTGGCTCTGACAAATTAACTCCTGTTATATTAAGTGGAATTGGCAAATTGATAAGTTTTACAAAAATAAACTTGCCACCAGCAGAATTTAGTCACATGGCTCCGTATATAATTGGGTTAATTGAATTAACCGAGGGCCCAATCATAATTTCCCAATTAACAGATATTGATGACATTAAAGATCTAAAAATAGGTATGACAGTCAAGGCTGTTTTCAGAAAATATTATTCTATCGGCAAAGAAAAAATCATAAATTATGGTTTAAAATTCGAATTAGTTTAATAAAAACGTTAAAAAATTGTATAAAATATTTACAATTTGACACAAAAACATATAAGGTATATTTTAATTAAATACAAAATCTTTTATTAAATGTTTTCAAAAAATATTATTACAAAAATAATATTAAATAAATGGAGTTTAACTTGAATTTTTTTACTAATAATTTTAAAAAATTATTTATTTTTTATTTTGCTTTATTCAGTATACAATTATGTTTTGCAGATAAATTTGTTGAAAGAGCAGATATACCAATACTTCAACAAGTAACGCAACATTTTTTTAGCAACTGCAAAGAATATAACGAAAAAATATCCCATCCAATAGCAAACAAATTTCAAGATTTAGAAGACGTGCAACATTGCATTTCTTATGAAACTTTCATAAATACATACAACCAGTACAAAGAAATAATTCAAAACTCTCCATTTATGGCGGCTGATAAATGGCTTGACCAACAACCACCATCACCGGAACTTTTTGACGAATCAATTCCACTTAAAAATGCACATGGTAATTATAAAAACTTTATATACCCATATGTCCAAAAATTAATTCTGCCACCCAATAGTAAACCAATAATTTGTGGTGACATTCATGGAAGCTTTCACTCATTACTTCGTAACTTATGGCGTCATGTTATAATGGGAAATTTAAATAAAAATTTAGTAATTATCAATCCAAATGCTTATTTCGTATTTTTGGGTGATTATGTTGATCGTGGTCGCTATAGTATTGAAGTTATCTGGTTGCTGATGAAGCTTAAAATTGCCAATCCCGGTAAAGTTATATTAATGCGTGGTAATCATGAAGATCTTAACATGGCTGCAGCATGTACACTTGAAGATGAAATCAATGTCAAATTTCCAGGAAAGCGTGCTTATGTTTACACAAAATTACGTTTTTTTTACGAATCACTTCCTCTCGTTATCTATGTGGGTTGTGGCACAAATTTTATGCAATGGTGCCATGCAGGAATTGATCCATCGTATAACCCTACAAATTTACTAACAAATACAGACCCAAATATTACTTATGAATGCTTACTTAATAAAACCCATAGCCCGTTACAACCCTCTCAATATTTTTCAATTGAAACAATAGAACAAATGCGCACTCACTTTGCCAAATTAGGCATCAATATTGATAATTTTTTTGGTGTTGGCTATTTATGGGGAGATTTTGGACGTAAAATTAATAGTTTCGACAATTCAATTTCAAGCTCAACCCAATTATGTTTTAGTGGCCATGGCTTAAACGCCTCAATTGAACTAACTGACGCTTATTTAAAAGATTTGAATGCAAAACTTGCTAGACGTTGTACTGAGCTTGGCATCAATCCTGTCAAAGTTAATGCCATTGGTCACGGCCATTTTCATACCGATTACGGCCTAACAATGCATAACGGAACTAAAGATGTCAACGGCGATTGGATAATTGATCCCAATGAATCAGAAAATGGGTACCATTGGACATCACTGGTTCAAACCGAAGATTTACTTACAGAAGATGGTTTTGCAATGCACAAATACTTTCCCCTTTTCAACTTGATTTCGGCGCCAGAGGGCCTCGGTAAAAATGATAATGCTCACGGAACCATAGTCAACTTTAACTATGATAGCTTTTGTGAAATTACTACCGATCTTGCGTGGGAAGAATGGAAAATCAAACCATATGAATTTGAGCTGCCTCGTTTTGCCATGTCTGGCTCCTACTGTCAAATAACAAAATTTATTAATCCTAGCATATGCCAAGCAATACTCATAGACCCACTGCGCTTCAATTTCGTTCAGATGCCACCTAAATCATCGCTACCCCCTCAAAGCTTATCCGAAGATATAATAGACATTGCACAAGCTACTCAAGATGCCGATGAAACAATTGAACAGCTCAAGCTACAAAAGTCAATAAATACGCAAATAGCATCAGATCAAGCTGGCATAATCTGCCAAGATTTTAATATTTTATCTCCCTATCCTTATGAACCACCATCAATCGCACATTTATGCCTTACTCAAAAATTAAATTCACCCTCAGAAATAACTGACTCTCTCATACAACGGCTCTTACAACATCACGAAGATTGCCTTAAATATAGGGACTATTACCCAATCATTCCCACCGAACAGCTAGAACATCTTACACAACAATGCCGAATTGCATTTGAACAAGAGTACAAACATCAGCAAACACATGCTGTTTTTTATCACGCAACCAGTAATGCCCGCGGCATTATATTTCATGTTATCAAAAAAATTCATGAGTTAGGTCTTCTTACCGACCAACAACCATTTGCTTTCAGACTTGATGGTCCGTCTTTAAATTCGTTAAACGCCCCAAATATTCAAGAATTTCTTGATCAAATAAATTCAATTGAAAGGGGCCCAGATCACTGTTTTCATTATAAAGGCGAAAGCCGCTATTGGTTTGATCACTTGCCGGTTTTCTTAGATCAATTATTATCCGTCAATTTTGCTCTTTTTGCCAACCAAAATTTATATAGCGATAACTCAAAATACTATTGGATTGCCGGAGCGGCATCAAAACATATAGATGCAAGAAATATTCTCACCGAAATTTTCCAAAAATGTGATTTCAATACAATCTTCATTGATAAAATTATAGCACTTTATAACAAATATATACTCAATAATCAAACAACTCGAGGCGTACTTTTTCAAATTTTTGTTAATAAAAAAATTGTTGATGAAGTTGGTTATATGGCGTTACCAGGCGGCAAACCGATGTATCAAGAAATTATTCCCCAGGCCTATGACAACACAATGCATAATTTAATGCCACGAAATAGACATACAACCATTACTCCATTTTTAGATCGTTATGTCCAAGACCCACAAGGACTTGATCACTTGTGTGCACAGAAAGAATATATTGGAATTAATCATAATTATCAACTCAGCTTGAACCTACTACAGGCACGTTTATGGCTCCCGGCGCTCTTGAATTATGACAATAAAGACATCATCATTAATTCTTATTATGCTCAAAAAGTTTCTGATGAAAACAATCAGCAATTTGAAAAAGAGCTCGATACCATTTTTCATCTCATACTTAAAGATTTTTTAATTCGCCAAAATCTCGAACTTACACAAACCTACAACCCATTTGCTCAAAAGCTGTCACCATTACTAGAAATAACTAAAAAACGCGCAAGAGAAGGTAATGATCAAGAAGAAGCAAGAACGAAAGTACGACTTGAACAGGCACTTAGATCTAACGATTATCGCACCTTACAAATCATCGGACAAAACTCAATTCTACCTACTCCAAAACTTTCTGGTAACCAAACCCCCTTAATTGTTGCTGTAAAAAGCAATAACATGGACCTTGTTCAGATGATTATTAATCACACAAACAAATGGGACCTCGAATTAGAGCATATCGATTTTACCGGCAGAACAGCTTTAGACTGGGCGCTTGAGCGTGGAAACCCCAGAATTATTAACATGTTGTGCAAATGCTCAATTACTCCAAACATGCTTACCAGCAACCATGTTGCACAATTTTTTGCACGTCCTACGCCCAAATTGCATGATTCATTTCCATGGCTCTATCTAGAAATTATTCGCAAGGCCGCACAGACAAAAAATCCGGCACTTTTGAATGCCTTTAAATCAGCATTAGGCAACACTACCATAGACATAACGACCAATACGCAGCATCAATTGGTATTTCATCTTGCATGGCCTCAATTAAATACTATGGACATCGTATGCGATCAGTACTATAACTCAGTGATCACTGACATGTTGCACGAAGAACTTTATCTAAAATCTGATTCAGTATTTTTCAACAATCAACTAAAAAAAGAATTCGCTCAAAAATTAATTGATCTAAAAATACTCAATACACTTTTTGCTATTAATCAAAATGAAATGTCAGCCCACTTCAAACTCCGCATTTGCGATCACTTGGCACGCGCAGGCGGCAAAACTTCTGATATCGATCTGTCTTTGATCGTTAATGTTATGGAACAATTTTCATATACAGAAGATTGTATCACCTTTTACCAACTTTTAGTCCAGATCGCCCCAAATATAACGATATGTTGTGATTTTGAATCACTTGATAGATTGTCAGCATTACCTAAAGAAAAAATAACAATTTTCCCATTTATCATTCCAAACTTGCACGAGATGATTAAATGTGTCACCAAAACCAGCGTAATCAAACAACTAGACCTTTTAAAAAAGTTTCAGCATTTATTGCCACCTCAAAAAACAATCTTTGCAATACTTTCAGAAGCACTTTACAATACTGCAAACTTAACTAATCCTACAGAACTACTGGAAAGAGAGCTCAACCAATTAACAATTGAAGATCGAGTTGCATTTGCATATTTTTCTATCTGCGGTCAAACATCTCTTTTTGGTGCAGCGACAAACGGGTTTTTACCCATTCTTCAAATTTTGGTTAATGCTGTATTGCAGAAAAATCCAAATGCAATCATAAATCCCGTCATCCCAGATGGTGCAACCTCTTTGCATGCTGCAGCACAGAATGGGGATTTAGCTATTGTACAATTTTTAGTTGAAACCTTGCAACGACAAAACCCCGAAGCTGACATCAATCCTACTCGTGCCTCTGACCGAGTAACCCCACTATATATAGCAGCACAGGATGGGCATTTAGACATTGTACAATTTTTAGTTGAAACCTTGCAACGAAAAAATTCAGCAGCAAATATCAATCCTGCCCTATCCAATGAAACAACCGCACTACACATCGCTTCAGCAAATGGGCATTTGCCCGTCGTACAATTTTTAGTTGAAACCTTGCAACAACAAAACCCCGAAGCTGACATCAATCCTACTCGTGCTTCTGACCGAGTAACCCCACTATATATAGCAGCACAGGATGGGAAATTAGCCATTGTACAATTTTTAGTTGAAACCTTGCAACGAAAGGATCCAGCGGCTGATATTAATCCCAATTCTCGATGGGGAACACCATTGCATGCAGCAGAAAGAAATCATCATCATGATATTGTAAATTATTTAAAAGGAAAATTACATCAAGGCTCATAAAAATACATTTTATTCATTGCCTTTATGTTACAGAAAAGTTATTATGATTAACTAATTTTATAATAGTTATTTTTTAAGATTAGTTTAATTTTTAATCATCACTATCGCAAGTATCAGCAACAATCTGTTCTTTAATTTCAGGATGTGAATTAAATATTGCAATTAATATTTTTTCATAATTTTCTGCTCTCTCCTTCCAAGAAATGGCATCTACCCTAAAATCTTCAGCATCAAGTTCTGCTCTTTCAACAACAGGCATCATTTTATTAAATAAATCTTGGCGCAACTTAATAAGCAACAAAACACTTTCTATGTTTTGTTTGTCTGCTTGTGAACACATTATTCTTAAAGATCTATTTTTTTCTTCTAAATCTTCAATTCTTTTTTCCAAAGATTCATTAAGTTCTTTAATTTCAGAGCTATTTTGCATTGCAACTATAAAATTAGAAAATAAAATTAGAAATATAAATGCAAATAAAAATAATACACGAAATTTAAATTTATTCACAAGCTCCCCCTTTTCAAAAATTACTACCCTTTAAGATTTAACCTATTTAATTAAAATGTTACAAAAAACACATTATTTATAGCTATATTTTTATAACTTTAATTTTACAAAATTAACTTTTTTAAATAAATTACTTCTTTAACTGGAATCTAATAAAAATAAAAGGCAAAAAAAATGCAACTAAATTACAAAAAAATTACTTTATTAATATTTTTTATTTTTTTACTTCAATTAAAATTATTTTCAGGCGGAGTTAGTTTTAGTCTAAATTTAGATTTTGCAAATAAGAGTCAAGAAGACGTTCAAGACTGTAATGAAAATTTTTTGCAAAAAGACACCTGCTATTCAAAAATTGCAAAATTATATTTGCCATCTATTACAGAGCCGGCAAAAGAAAATAGGCAAATAGAAAACAAAACAGAATCTCCAAAATCTCAAGATAAAAATAACAATCAAGAAGAAATTTTGACAGAAAAAGAAAAAATAGAACTTACTTTCAGAATTTTATCTTCAAAAAATAACAAAAAAAAGAATTTAATCACAAACGATCAATTTTATAAAGATCTAGAAATATTTTGTGGAAATTCTTTGCAAAACCCAGAAAATAATTTGTTATCAAAAATAGATCACACAAATACGTATGTCGGCAAAATTTATTTAGCAAATATGCTTTATCAACCAGAAACAAATATGGATACTCTTGAAAAAAAACAATTAATTTTAAAAGAGTTAATTAATAATCAAGAGCTTTTTGCAGCTTTAGATGCAAAATTTGAAATAATAAAAAAATCAGAAATAGAAATATTGTGGCTCTGGAAAACATTATCCAAAGAGGCAACGGAAAGATTTAATCAATTGTATTTTTCTGGAAAAATTTTAAGTAAATTAAATGAGAACAGTCATGCCCTTAATTATTTAACAATTAGCCAAACAATTGCAGCCCCTTTAATAAATGTTGCAATTCAAGAAACTTTTCATTTTGTTTTTTCATCTATTTTTAGCTATGTAGAAAATGGCAAATTTGATTTAAATTGGATAATTAAAGATATGTTACATGATTACCACCCAACTTTATGGATGCAAGACTTAAAAAAGAAATATCCTAAATTTGAAAATAAATACGTAGAATATTTTTTTTACTTATTTTGGGCCCAAAATCATTACTTTTTTTTAAAATCAATATACGATTCCGTGATAAGCACCGTATATAATTTAAAAAGCATAAAAAATATTCAAGAAAAAATGATAAGAATTGCAAGTTATATTAATACAGCAAAAGAAATCGAAAAATTATTATCACAAAATCAAGTAATTAAGGCTAATTTGCAAGAATTGCAAAATATTCAAGATTTAAACAATATAAAAGAAAAAAATCATAAAAATCTTATTAAAAATCTTGAAACAAAAACTTTTAAAAATAAAGCTTCTGTTTTTTCAAATTATGGTAGAGTTCTCACTACTTTTAAAACAACACAAAAATCAAAAAATATTTTAATAGATGCTATAGAAACAATAGGACAAATAGATTCTTATATGTCTATAACAAAATTATATAAAAAACATGAAAATCATAATGCTCAATACTGTTTTGTGAAATATTTAAAACAAGATAAACCATATATAAATATTATAGATGGCTGGTCACCATTTTTAAATAGACTTACTGCCGTTTGTAATAATATAGAACTGGGCAAACCTGGTGAAAATAAAAATATTATTATTACAGGTCCAAATGCAGGTGGCAAATCAACAATATTAAAAAGTGTTGCTTTGACAATATTACTAGGTCAAACAATTGGTATTGCACCAGCTAAAGAAATAGAATTTACACCATTTAGTTATATAAATACTTATTTAAATATTTCAGATACAGCCGGCAAAGAATCTTTATTTCAAGCTGAAATGCGCAGAGCTTTAAATTTAATAAATATTGTTAAAAATTTAAAAGAAAAAGAATTTTGTTTTACAATTATGGACGAAATTTTTACAGGTACAAATCCTATAGAAGGTATTTGTGGAGCATATGGAATTGTCAAAAAGCTCTCATTTTACGATAAAAACATGTTTTTGCTTGCGACACATTACAAAAAGTTAACCGATCTAGAAAATGATACAAATGGTAATTGCAAAAATTACAAAATAACCGCTATAAAAAAAGATTTTGGATACTCATATCCATTCAAATTGATTCCAGGCTCAAGTAATCAAACAATTGCACTTGATTTATTAAAGGCTGAAGGATTTGATGAAGATATCTTGTCCCAAGCTTATAAAATAATGAATGAAATTTCTGGTAATCATATAAAATAAAAGTTAATCTAAATATATGATTAACGAATTAAAAACTAGAAATATTTTAAAACTAACCTGGCCAACAATTGTTTCTCAGGCAACAGTTACTGCTGTTGGGCTTGTTGATCTGTTTTTTATAGGTCAAATAAGTGTAGCTGCAATTGCCGCTGTTTCAATAGCAAATTCTTTTATTACAACTTTATACTATTCTTTGGAAGGTATAAAAACAGGAACAGCTGTTTTGACTGCTAACTATTCTGGAGCAGGAGAAAAAAATAATATATCAAAAACATTAAAACTTGGTTTAATCTTTGCAATAATTATAGGTCTTTTTTTGGCTATATTTTCGCCATTAATATCAAAAAGTATTTCAATAATTTTTGCATGTAGCGATATTTCACAAGATTATATAGAACAATTTTTAGCAATAATATTAGCTGGTGCGCCCTTTACTTTAACAGTATTTGTAATTTCAGGTTTTTTTATGGGGCTAAAAAACACATTTATCCCTTTTGTAATAACATTTATAATTTTTTTAACAAATGCAGGCTTAGATTATTTACTAATAAGTGGTAAATGTGGTCTACCCCAAATGGGTGTTTGTGGTGTTGCTACAGGATCATTGATCGCCTATATAATTGGATCAATATTAGCAATCACCTTTTTATTAAAACACAAATTAACAAAAGATTTTATTAAAATTAAAGTAAAAATTAAAAAATTAATAAAAGAATATCTTAGACTTTTTATAGAAATAGGTATTTACACAGGACTGTTAACTCTTGCTGTTTTAGTATTTATTTTTATGATAAAAAAATTGGGAGCAAGGGCAATAGCAGTTTACGAAATAACGCATCAAGTTTTCTTGGTCTCATTTTTACCTCCATACGGTTTTCAGGTAGCAGCGGCCGTTATAATTGGAAAATTTTTAGGAGCAAAACAAAAAGATTTAATCTTACCTGCAACAAAAAAAATAATGCTTTTGTGTTTTATAATAGTTTTTGTTATAACTTTACTTACGTATATATTTGCAAATAATATTGCAGTTTTTTTTAATTCTACAGATCCATACGTAGCAAGCTTGACCACTATAACAATCAGGCTTGTTTGTATAGAACAAATGTTTAGTCCAATATCCTATGTTTGTAGAGGTGCATTGACAGGTTTAAAGGATACAAGGTTTATTGCTATAGCAGGTTTTGCTACGGCATATTTGTTTTTTTTACCTCTTGCATATATTTTAAGCATTTGCATGAATTATGGGGTAATTGGGGGGTGGCTTGCATTTATAATTTGGGCCATGCTTGACAGCATTGTATTTTTTTGGAGATTATTTATATCAAAAAAATGGCTAAAATATAATATATGATACTACGCATTATATACATTCTATATGGAGTTAATCGATAAAAACAAACATGGGTAGTGAACATAACGGCACTATAAAGAATATCTTAAGATTAGTGTGGCCAGCGTTTCTTACACAAGTCTTGATATCTGGTTGTGGCATGATAGATCTTGTGTTTGCCGGTAAAATAAGTACACAGGCTATTGCTGCAATTTCTGTTTCTAACGCTTTTATAACCCCATTGTTTTATTTTTTAGAAGGAATTAGGACCGGAACAGCGGTCTTAACTGCCAATTATTTTGGGGCACAAGAAAAAAATAATATTGCAAAAACTTTAAGACTTAGCTTATTTTTTGCAATATTTATTGGTTTAATTTTAGTAACATTATCACCATTTATATCAAAATATATTTATATTATTTTTGCTAGTTCTGATATTCCCGAAGAATTAATTGAACAATTTTCATTAATTACACTAATATCAATCCCATTTACCCTGGTAGTTTACGCTATAATTGGTTTTTTTAGAGGATTACAAAATACTTTTATACCATTAGTCATCACTGCTATTATTTGCTCTATAAATGCGCTTTTTGATTATTTACTTGTAAATGGTGATTTTGGCATACCCAAACTAGGCCTCTTGGGAATAGGCTTAGCCACACTGATAGCATATAGCACTGGAGCATTTGTATCCTTAATTTTTTTATTAAAAAATAAGCTTTCAAAAGAGTATGTATTCATGAAAGTTAAAATACGAAGGCTTGCAAAAGAATATTTAAGAATAATCTCTGAAATTGGCTTTTATACAGGCATGCAAACAATAGCAATTACATTTTTTATATTCATAATAAAAAATTTAGGGGCTAAAACTATAGCAGCCTATGAAATAACTCAACAAATTTATTTATTATCGTTTTTGCCGGTATATGGTTTTCAACCAGCAACATCAATTTTAATTGCAAAATATTTAGGGAGTGAGCAAAAAAAATTAATTATACCTACAACTAAAAAAATTATTTTTCTATGCTTACTTTCTGTAACGGTTTTGAACCTACTGTTTACACCTATAGTTTTAAATTTTTTCAGTGATTCCGATCCATACATGCTAAATTTGATAAGAATAACAACTAAAATTGCCTTGATAGAACAATTTTTCAGCATCATAGGTCTTCTTACAAAAGAAGCTTTAACAGGACTTAAAGATACAAAATTTATAGATATTACAACAATCTTAACTGGATATGTTTTCTTTATGCCGCTGGTTTACTTTGTCAGCGTAAAACTTGATTTTGGATTAATGGGAAGATATTCGACCTTTGCTTTTTGGGCAGCACTTGATAGTATAATTTTTTCATGGAGATTATTTATAGAGAAAAAATGGTTAAAATATCACGTATAATTCAAAAATCCGTTCGAATGGTTCAACCCAGGCTTCGCCCAGGTGGCTACGCCGGGCAGGCAACTTTTTAACCAAAAAGAATATTTTGAACTATTTTCTTTTATGTCTTTATCAAGCTCTTGCAAACTAATCCATTTATAATTTTCAGCTTCTTCAGGATTTAATATTGGTTTACCGTCAAACTTACCAATAAATACATGGTCATATTCATGTTCAATCAAATTATTATCTAAATTTGCTTTATAACAAAAAGTAAAAATTTCTTTTAAATTTGTATCAAATCCCATTTCTTCTTTTAATCTTCTGTGTGCAGCCATGAAAATATCTTCATCCGGCCTTGGATGACTGCAACACGTATTTGACCATAAACCACCTGAGTGGTATTTTGTTTTTGCTCTTTTTTGTAACAAAAGCATATGTTGAGAATTAAAAATAAAAACAGAAAAAGCTCTGTGTAACAAGCCAAGTTCATGAGCCCTTATTTTTTCTTCTTTTTCAACAGGATTATCTTTTTCATCAACTAAAATAACAAATTCTTTCATAAATTTTTAAGTTTTTTTAATTCGCCTTTTGTCAAAAAACGCCAACCACCAATAGGCAAATCTTTTTTTGTTAAACCTGCATACAGAAATCTATCAAGTTTTTCAACTTCGTAGCCTAAAATCTGAAACATCCGACGAATTATTCTTTTTTTGCCACTGTGTATTTTTACTGTAATTTTTTTTCTAGAAAAATTATTTGTAAAAAAAATATCATCTGACTTTATAAAACCATCTTCTAATCTCACGCCCTTTGACAAAGTAGCTAAATCTTTTAATTCAACGTCTTTGTCTGTAATAACATGATATGCTTTTATTATTTCGTTTCTGGGGTGGGATAATTTTTGAGCCAAATCTCCATCATTTGTTAATAAAATAAGACCAGTCGTGTCTTTATCAAGCCGACCAACAGGATATATTCTTTCTGCTTTTTTAAGTTTTATAAGATCTAAAACAGTTCGTCGTCCCTTTTCATCATTTACAGTAGAGACATAGCCTTTAGGTTTGTTAAGCAATATATACTTAAAAACTTGTTGCTGTTTTAATCTTATTATTTTATTTTCGTACTTAACTTTATCACTAGTTTTTACTAGATAGGCAGGATCCGTGATTATAATGTTATTAACACTAATTTGTCCTGATTTTACAAGTTCTATTGCTTTTCTTCGCGAACAAAGACCAGCATGTGCAAGATATTTAGCCAAATACATAATTTACCAACTTTTTTTATTAATTTGTTAAAATTTTCATTAGATTATCAATAAATCTCAAGTAAGATTTTTATTCTTTTTTCTATTTTTTTAAGCATATCACTATTTAAAAATCCTAACCTGGATCCAAAAAGCCTTTGCTTAGAAACAGTTCTTATTTGATCACATATAATAAAAGAATTTATTTTCAAACCTCCATCAGGAGCCTTAATCTCTACTTGCCATGGAACATTCTTTTGTTTTGTTGTTAATGGCAAAATAACTACTAAATCAGCAGAACTATTATTAAAAAGATCTGTTGAGATAACAACACAAGGTCTTTTTTCTGATTGCTCATGCCCAATAGTTGGATCAAGACCAATCAACCAAATATCACCCCTAAATATATTCCCCTTACTTATCATCTTTTAATCCATCTTTTAAAGCAAAATCCCACTCAGATCGCTCTTTTAATTCTTCTTCCCACCTATCTTTATCATCTTTTAACTTTTCATAAGCCTTATCTGCTTTATACAAAAAATATTTTCTATATAAATCTTCAATTGCTATCTCAATTAATTTTTGTTTTGACTTACCCGTCAATTTATACAATTGTTCCAAGTTATCACTTGAAACATCATTAATTCGAGTCATTTTAGACATTTTATTTATCCTCATAATTTTATGTTGTCTTTAGCAACACCATTCATGTATACAAATCTGTATACATAATAATTATATATAATATTAAGGTGTTTTCAAGTTTTATTAAAAAGAAACTTCGCGACAGGCTGTAACTAAAATGTTTGAATTAATTTATAGACAGGCAGAAAACAAGCTTAAAAGATATAAGTTAAAAACAAATTTAAACACTATTTTTTCAAAATAAATCGATACCTTGAGTCTCGCTCTATTTCTTGAACCAAACATTTTATACTTTTTTGTATTTCCAAACAAAATATTGTAAAATAAAAATAAAAAAAATTTTTTTATAATTTATAAAAAAAAAGCCTTATGAGAGACCTAAATAATTAAGAGCGAAGCATGGAAAACAATTTTTTAGTACTTTTACCCCCACTCATAACTTTAAGTCTTGCTTTTATAACAAGAAAAGTAAAATTCTCTTTACTATCAGGAATTTTAATTGCAGCTTTTATTGCAACTGATTTTTCTATAAAAAAAATTTTATTTAAAACTTTTATAACTTTTTGGCAAACAATAAATTTATCAAATTTAACTTCATTAAAAAATTTTTTATCTAGCAACAATAGCAACATGTTAATCATATTATTTTTATTCATGTTGGGAATTATAATAACTCTAATAAATCATACGGGAGCATCTTGTGCCTATGGACGCTTTATTAGCAAAAAACTTAAAACATCCAAGGAGGCCGAAGTTTCTTGTTTAGCGCTCTCTTCAACTTTATTTGTAGACGATTATTTCAGTAGTCTTACTGTTGGATCTGTTATGTATCCAGTAACAGATAATTTTAAAATTCCAAGAGTAAAATTAGCCTTTCTTGTAAACGCAATGGCATCTTCACTTTGTGCACTTTCACCAGTTTCAAGTTGGATGGCAGCAATTGTAGCCCCATTGACTAACGCTGGTATATCGGATCAAATGGGTACTAATATGTTAATAGCATCGGATACTTTTTGGGTATATTTACATATTTTGCCGTTTATTTTTTATTCAATAATTTTAATATTAGGAATATGGTTTATAGTTTTACGAAAAATATCTTTTGGATCAATAAAAAAATATGAAAAAATTGCACAAGAAACTGGAAATTTGTTTGGTGGAAAAACTGCTACGAAAATAAAGATTAAAGCAGTAAGTGAAAAAAATTTAGCCAAAAATTCTCTTTTAGATTTTATTTTTCCAATAATCCTGCTTTCTAGCAGTCTAATTTTTAATCTTTTATATTCCGGAGGTTGTTATTTATTTGGGGGCACTAATAGTATTATAAAAGCTTTTCAGGCAGCTGAAATTTCTTATTCTTTATTTATTAGTGGTTTTTTTACACTTACAACAAGTTTATTTTATTATTACTCAAGAAGAAAAATATTTTTTAAAGAAATAGGTTCTATTTTTTTTGAGGGCATAAACTTAATGTTACCCGCAATATTAGTTTTAATTTTAGCATGGACATTTGGAAGTTTAATAAGAAACGATCTTCACACTGGACAATATTTAGCAAGTAAACTTGTTGGAAATATTAATTTAAAATTTTTACCTATAATATTTTTTATTATTAGTATGATAACTTCAGTTTGCATTGGATCTGCCTGGGGAACGATTGCAATTATGGTACCAATAACAATTCCAATGCTGCTTTCTATTTCTGGTTTAACCCCACCAATAATAGCGGAAAATTTATCAATAATGTTTCCTGTTGTTGGCGCTATAATATCTGGAGCAATAATTGCAGACCACATATCACCATTATCTGACACCATGGTCATGGCAAGTGCAAGTACAGGTGCCAATTTAATGGATTTATCAAAAATTCAATTATTATATACAATACCAATTATAGTATCTACGGCGATAGCATTCTTGCTTTCAGGATTTTTAATTCAGTATGGGCTTCTGATAGCATCTATACTACCTTTATTGACTGGATCATTTCTAAATTTTGCATTTTTGCAATTTCTAAATCAACTGAATAAAAAAAACATCCAAGTAAATTCTCGAATTAATACTTACTAAAGTTGTTGGTTCATCAACTAAATTTAAAATATTTTCAGGCGATATATTTCTAGGCATTAGGTCTTCTTCTGCATTTGAATAATTTTCTAAATCATCAATATCATAGCTTGCAGAATAAGAATCATCTAAACTATCTATTCCATCATAAAAAGAAAAATCATTTTCACGTAAAGTATTTACATCACGCAAAGTATTTACAAGATCAGTACCAATCAAATATTTAGAAAATAGTTTTAACTTTCGCCCAGCAATAGTTTCTATTAATTTCAGCCACTGACCTTCTAATTTGTAATTATCATCAAATTCATCAAATGAAAACATTCGTGAAGCAAAAAACAATTTTTTATTATTTTTTAATAGGCCAGTAACTCCTATCCATAATCTCCCATTATTTTTTTCACAAGAAAATCGCAATCTAGATGTATTATAAACATTTAAGAACTCTCTACACTTTTCTATAGTTTGTTGTTCTTTTGATAACTGTTTAATTAATTTTACAACTTCTTTAGCATTATTAAGACGCCGAGAACTTTTACTTTCAATCAAAAAGTTACTTGTAACTACATCATATTCGGTAATCTCGTTTTTACGTTTACATGATCCCAAATTTTTTGAAATTTCTATGTTTAAATCAAAATATAAAATTTGTTCTTTTAACCTTTCTTCCGCCCACAAAGCAGATAAAAGTTCAAAGTAATTACCACTATTATTAAGTTTTAAGGATGTAAGATACGAAAAACCTGGTACTTGCAAATATCTTTGATTTGCTAAACACAAAATTTCTTCATCTGAAACAGAGAAAAGACCATCAAAAAATAAAAACGAACATAAAAAAATTTTGAGAAAATTTTTAGAAAAATATTTTGAAAAAAATATTTTTTGTTCCATGTTCCTTACCCCCAACAAAAAATCAAAAACAAAGAAACATAAATAACACAATTATAATTTACATGGAACTAGTAATATTTTGCAAAATAACAAAAAAATAAACAAGATATAGCTGTGTATAAATTATTTTATTAAATATAAAATTTAATCTTTATTCAAAAATTTATCTATTATATTTTATTCAGAAGAATAAATTCTAGAACTAAACTGAGAATCCCTAATACGCTTAATATCTTCTGGTTGCAAAACTAAAGCAGGAATAATAACTTCATTATCTATTTTTAATTCAGGAATATTAATGTTTTCTGGCAGATTATCAACATAAAAATTTGACATATATTTTTGATCTTCAGGATCAATTGAAATATTTATAGCAATATTATTAGTACATATAATATTTGTTGCCCAAGACCTAAAAACGACGTCTTTATTATTTGCGGTTTCTTTTGAAAACTGATTAAAAAAATTACACATAAGTATAGAAAAAAATTCATCACCAGACAAAGATCTCATAAAACACTCAGCATTAAACTTAATAAAATTTTTTTCTTGAAAATTTAAACATAAAAGAGAATTATTTAAACTCAAAAATAAGAATATAAAATTTGCTATAAATATTTTTTTAATTGTTTTCATAATATTGTCTTTTTAAATACTTTTTTTAAGAAAAATCATATCTGAATTTAAAAAAAATAAAGATGAAAAAAAAGCCCCTGATTTCAGGGGCTTTAAATTTTAATCCTGGCAGTACTTATTTTTCCAGACCGTCTCCAGCCAAGTATCTTCAGCGTAGTAGGCTTAACTGCCGTATTCGGAATGGGAACGGGTA
Organism: Candidatus Babeliales bacterium; assembly: GCA_041650475.1. GTDB lineage: Bacteria > Babelota > Babeliae > Babelales > UASB340 > JAIPGX01. Next base: position 58,721 of record JBAZLD010000007.1, read on the forward strand.
TTTCCCCACTACTATGGCCACCAGGAAATTTTACAAAAATTTCAACTTTAAAATGCTTGTAGTTCAAAAACTAAATTAAAAATTGGAGCTACTTTGAATCAAACTTAAATATGCTTACAACAAACATATAATTAATTTAATGCAAATAAAACTATCGATCTATTAGTACTGGTTAGCTAAATACATTACTGTACTTACACATCCAGCCTATCAACCTTGTAGTCTTCAAGGGATCTTAAAAATCTTATTATTCCATCTTTAAGCAAGCTTAAAAACTTCATTCAAAGAAAGGGATATCTAATCTTGAGGTGAGTTTCCCACTTAGATGCTTTCAGCGGTTATCTCGTCCGAACTTAGCTACCCAGCGTTGCTTTTGGTAAACAACTGGAACACCAGAGGTTCGTCCATTCCGGTCCTCTCGTACTAGGAACAGAGCCTCTCAAATATCCTACGCCCACGATGGATAAGGACCGAACTGTCTTACGACGTTCTGAACCCAGCTCGCGTACCGCTTTAATTGGCGAACAGCCAAACCCTTGGGACCTTCTCCAGCCCCAGGATGCGATGAGCCGACATCGAGGTGCCACACCTCCTC